>NZ_CBVI010000108.1 GCF_000513195.1 Bacteroides timonensis
GGAAAATCAACGCTCATCAACGCAATATTGCCTGAACAGGACGTAAAAACGGGTGAGATTTCCACCTACCACAACAAAGGAATGCACACCACTACGTTCTCTGAGATGTTTCCCGTTCCGGGAGACGGATATATCATTGACACACCGGGCATCAAAGGTTTCGGAACATTCGATATGGAAGAGGAGGAAATAGGACACTATTTTCCGGAGATATTTAAGCTCTCTGCCGATTGCCGTTACGGTAACTGTACGCATCGCCACGAACCGGGGTGTGCTGTACGAAAAGCCGTGGAGGAGCACTACATCAGCGAATCACGTTATGCCTCATACCTTAACATGTTGGAAGACAAAGAGGAAGGTAAATACAGAGCGGCGTATTAAAAAAAGAGTGGTAGGGTGATAAGGTGATAAAGCATTTGCTTATCACTTTAGCATTTTATCACTTTATCACCTTATCACCCTTTTTCATATCACTTTATCACCTTTTTTAACGCTTCTCGCATTAAACCTTTCTGTTCCTAATATGTCCAATTAGTGCTACATAATCTAACTTAATATCTGATATAATACTAATACTGATACATGAATAAAAAAGTTAAATGGGGCATTATCATTTTCATAGGTGCCGGACTGATAGGTTGGGGTATTTATTCCCAGCTTCCTAAAGAGAATAAAGAATTGGCAGCTGCCGACAAAGTTATGAGCAGTAACCGCAATGGCAAAAAAGCATTAAATGTAAACGCAAAGATCATAAAGCCACAGCTGCTCAAAGATGAAATCAAAATCAGCGGTAGCCTGTTACCTGATGAAGAAGTGGATCTTTCTTTCGAAACCTCAGGTAAAATCATAGAAATCAATTTTGAGGAAGGCAGCCAGGTTAAAAAAGGTCAACTGCTGGCTAAAGTGAACGACCGGCCTTTACAGGCACAGTTGCAGCGTCTTGTTGCCCAACTGAAACTGGCAGAAGACCGCGTATTTCGCCAGAATGCATTATTGGAGCGGGATGCAGTCAGTAAGGAAGCCTACGAGCAGGTAAAAACTGAACTGGCAACCCTGAATGCAGACATAGACCTGATAGAAGCTAACATTGCACAAACCGAGCTTCGTGCCCCGTTCGACGGTGTAATCGGTCTGCGTCAGGTCAGTGTCGGAACCTATGCTTCCCCCACTACTATCGTTGCCAAACTCACAAAAATATCTCCCCTGAAAGTAGAATTTTCCGTTCCCGAACGTTATGCCAATGACGTTAAAATCGGTGCAGGAGTAAACTTCGGACTTGAGGGTAAACTTGAAACCTTCCATGCCAAAGTGTACGCACGTGAATCGAGAATGGATCAAAACACCCATACATTGACATTGCGTGCCCTCTACCCCAATGCCAGCGGTAATGTAATGCCCGGACGCTATGCGGATATCCGTTTAAGTAAAAATGAAATCCATGATGCCCTTGCCGTTCCATCCGAAGCTATCGTTCCGGAAATGGGTAAGGACAAGATTTTCCTTTATAAATCGGGAAAAGCCCAGCCTGTAGAAATACAAACTGGCATACGTACAGAAGCTGAAACCCAAGTATTGCAGGGTTTGCAGACCGGAGATACAATTATAATTTCCGGAACATTGCAGCTCCGCACAGGATTACCCGTAACATTGGATAATATCTATTAAACCAGACGCCTTATGAACATATCCGAACTCAGCATACGGCGCCCGGTACTCTCCACAGTGCTTACCCTTATCATCCTGCTTTTTGGACTGATCGGGTACAGCTATCTCGGCGTCCGCGAATATCCGTCAGTGGACAATCCCATCATTTCGGTATCCTGCTCCTACCCGGGTGCAAATGCCGATGTTATCGAAAACCAGATTACCGAGCCATTGGAGCAAAACATCAATGGTATTCCGGGAATCCGTTCCTTGTCCAGCGTCAGCCAGCAAGGTTCATCCCGTATTACGGTAGAATTTGAACTCTCCGTAGACCTGGAAACGGCTGCAAACGACGTGCGTGATAAAGTTTCACGCGCCCAACGTTATTTGCCTCGCGACTGTGACCCTCCTACCGTATCAAAAGCAGATGCGGACGCCATGCCTATACTGATGGTAGCATTGCAAAGTGACAAACGTTCCTTGCTGGAATTGAGCGAGATTGCAGACCTCACCGTCAAAGAGCAATTGCAGACCATTGCAGACGTAAGTGGTGTCAGTATCTGGGGGGAAAAGCGTTATTCCATGCGCCTTTGGCTCGATCCTATCAAGATGTCGGGTTACGGCATTACCCCCATAGACGTAAAGAATGCGGTAGATAAAGAAAATGTGGAACTCCCGTCCGGAAGTATCGAAGGTAATACGGTGGAACTTACCATCCGTACATTGGGATTGATGCACACGGCAGAAGAATTCAATAATCTTATCCTGCGGGAAGACAACAACCGCATTGTCCGTTTCAGTGATATCGGACGGGCGGAACTGGGTCCTGCGGACATCAAGAGCTACATGAAAATGAATGGCGTACCAATGGTAGGTATTGTTGTGGTACCTCAACCGGGCGCCAACCACATCAAGATTGCCGATGCCGTTTACGAACGCATGGAACAGATGAAGAAAGACCTTCCGGATGATGTGCGATACTCTTATGGTTTCGACAATACCAAGTTTATCCGCGCCTCTATCAATGAGGTAAAGGAAACGGTATACGTGGCATTCATTCTCGTCATCATCATCATCTTCCTCTTCCTGCGCGACTGGCGTGTAACGCTGGTGCCCTGTATCGTGATCCCCGTTTCGCTTATCGGAGCATTCTTTGTGATGTATCTGGCAGGATTCTCTATCAATGTGCTTTCCATGCTGGCGGTAGTGCTGGCAGTAGGCCTGGTGGTGGATGACGCCATTGTAATGACGGAAAACATCTATGTCCGCATTGAACGCGGAATGCCGCCGAAAGAGGCCGGCATCGAGGGCGCCAAGGAAATTTTCTTTGCTGTAATCTCTACCACCATCACGCTGGTAGCCGTGTTCTTCCCTATCGTATTTATGGACGGAATGACGGGACGGCTTTTCCGCGAATTCAGCATCGTGGTATCCGGTTCAGTGATCATTTCCTCCTTTGCCGCATTGACCTTCACTCCGATGCTTGCCACCAAGTTGTTAGTGAAACAAGAAAAGAAAAACTGGTTCTATATAAAAACCGAACCATTCTTTGAAGGAATGAACCGCATCTACAGTCGGTCATTGGAAATTTTTCTCCGTAAACGCTGGCTGGCCATGCCACTTGTATTAGGAACATTAATCATTATCGTATATCTGTGGAATGCCATCCCTGCCGAAATGGCACCATTGGAAGATCGCTCGCAAATCAGTATCAACGTGCGTGGTGCGGAGGGTGTGACTTACGAATACATACGGGATTATACGGAAGACATCAACCAGTTGGTAGATTCCATTCTGCCGGATGCAGAATCGGTAACGGCACGCGTGTCAAGTGGTAGCGGTAACGTGCGTATCACATTGAAAGACATGAAAGAGCGTGACTACACACAGATGGAAGTAGCCGAAAAGATTTCGCAGGCTGTACAGAAAAAGACCAAGGCGCGTTCGTTCGTACAGCAATCGTCCTCTTTCGGTGGACGACGCGGTGGTATGCCGGTTCAATATGTATTGCAGGCTACCAACATTGAGAAATTACAAGAGGTGTTGCCGATATTTATGGCGAAGGTTTATGAAAATCCGGTTTTCCAGATGGCCGACGTGAACCTGAAATTCAGCAAGCCGGAAGCCCGCATCAATATCAATCGCGACAAGGCAAGTATCATGGGAGTAAGCACACGTAATATCGCGCAAACGCTTCAATACGGATTGAGCGGTCAGCGTATGGGTTATTTCTATATGAACGGAAAGCAATACGAGATATTGGGTGAAATCAACCGCCAGCAACGCAACAAGCCTTCCGACCTGAAAGGCATCTATATTCGTAGTGATAAAGGTGAAATGGTGCAGTTAGACAACCTGATTGAACTGACCGGCGGTATCGCCCCTCCGCAATTGTACCGTTACAACCGTTTCGTTTCCGCCACTATTTCTGCCGGACTTGCTGATGGGAAAACCATCGGACAAGGATTGGACGAGATGGATAAGATTGCCAAAGAAACATTGGATGAGACATTCCGTACCGCACTGACGGGAGACTCCAAAGAGTACAGGGAAAGTTCTTCCAGTCTGATGTTTGCCTTTGTATTGGCAATTCTGCTGATCTACCTGATTCTGGCAGCGCAGTTCGAGAGTTTCAAAGATCCGTTGATTATCATGCTTACCGTGCCTTTGGCTATTGCCGGAGCCTTGGTATTCATGTACTTCAACGATATTACGATGAATATATTCAGTCAAATTGGCATCATCATGCTGATTGGTCTGGTGGCAAAGAACGGTATCCTTATTGTAGAGTTTGCCAACCAGAAACAGGAAGCCGGAGAAGATAAAATGGAAGCCATCAAGGATGCATCCCTGCAACGTCTGCGCCCCATCCTAATGACGAGTGCTTCTACCATTCTCGGACTAATACCGTTGGCATTCGCTTCGGGTGAAGGTTGTAACCAGCGCATTGCCATGGGTACAGCCGTAGTGGGCGGTATGTTGGTATCCACATTCCTCACTATGTATATCGTACCTGCCATATATAGTTATGTATCCACTAACAGAAGTAAGTTAAAGAAATCATGAAACGTACGATTTTATCCCTCATAGCCATTTGTAGCACCTCGCTTGCATTGCAAGCGCAGATGCCGCAATCTTATACATTAAAGTCCTGCTTGGAATACGGGCTTCAAAATAACTACTCGCTGCGCATTACCCGCAACGAGGAACAAGTCAGCAAAAACAACGCCACGCTGGGAAACGCCGGTTATCTGCCGACACTTGACCTCTCTGCAAGTTATAAAGGAACCGTAGACAATACAGACAGTAAAGTGCGGGCTACCGGAGAGCATGTCAAAGAGAATGGTGTATTCGATCAGACCATGAACGTGGGGCTTAATCTGAACTGGACTATCTTCGACGGCTTCAACATCACCGCCAACTACCAACGTCTGAAAGAGTTGGAAAGACAAGGTGAAACCAATACCCGTATTGCCGTAGAAGACCTGATAGCCAATATCGCTGCCGAATATTACAACTATCTGCAACATAAGATCCGTCTGAATAATTTCCGCTATGCCGTATCTTTGTCCAAAGAGCGTTTGCGTATCGTGGAAGAGCGTTATCACATCGGTAACTTCTCCCGTCTGGATTACCAACAGGCAAAGGTAGACTTCAATGCAGACAGTGCCCAGTATATGAAACAGCAAGAGTTGCTGCATACCTCCCGTATCCAACTGAACGAACTGATGGCAAACGAAGATGTAGACCAGCCCATCATCGTTCAGGACAGTCTGATCAACGTAGACGGTGGACTAAACTTTGAAGAGCTTTGGAACATGACTCTGCAAACCAACGCTTCTCTGTTGAAAGCCTATCAAAACAACACGCTTGCCCAGCTGGATTACAAAAAGGTTTGTTCCCGCGACTATCCTTATCTGAAGATGAACGGCGGTTATGGCTATACCTTCAACAAATACGATATCGCCACTAACATCCAACGCGGTAATCTTGGTGCCAACTTCGGCCTGACTATCGGTTTCAACCTATTCGACGGAAACCGTCGCCGGGAACGCAACAATGCACGTATTGCCATTCAGAATGCCCGCCTGGAACGCGAACAACTGGAACAAGCCTTACGTGCAGACCTGAGCAACTTATGGCAAGCTTACCAGAACAATCTGCAAATGCTGAACCTGGAACGCCAGAACCTTGTAGCTGCTAAAGAAAACCATGAAATTGCCATGGAGCGTTATATGCTGGGAAACCTTTCAGGTATCGAAATGCGTGAAGCACAGAAGAGCCTTTTAGATGCAGAAGAAAGAATTCTTTCAGCAGAGTACAACACTAAATTATGCGAAATTTCTTTGTTGCAAATCAGTGGAAAAGTAACAAAATACCTGGAATAAAACAAATATTCCCCATCAGGCGAGTTTTTTTCCTCTACTTTTGCCATCATAGAACTATAAAAAACAACGACCATGAAAAAGATTTGCCTGTGTTGTCTGGCCTTGTTATGCCTGACAAATGTATTTGCACAAGAGAACGTAGACTACAAAGAGAAGAAGCCCTATAAAACCTGGGTAAAAATGGCTCCTAAATTGGACGATGAATTCTTTAAAACAACTGAGGCCATCCGCATTGGCGACAATGTATTACTTTATCAACAAACCACCGGCGGTTGGCCCAAAAACATCTATATGCCTGCCGAACTGACAGAGCAAGAACGTGAAGACGTACTCGCCTCCAAGGATGATGTAAACGAAAGTACGATAGACAACGATGCAACCAGTACGGAAATCGAATACCTCTCCCGCCTGTATCTGGCCACTAATACCGAAAAGTACAAAAATGCCGCTCTGGATGGTATCCGGTATATTCTCAAAGCCCAATATCCCAACGGTGGCTGGCCGCAGTTCTGGCCCCGTCCCAAGGGTTATTATACTCATATCACTTACAACGACAATGCAATGGTAAACGTTATGGAGTTGCTGCGTCAGGTATACGAGAAGAAAGCTCCCTACATATATGTTCCCGACAGCATTTGCGACCGTGCCCGCACCGCCTTCGATAAGGGTGTGGAATGTATCCTCAAAACGCAGGTTATCCTGAACGGCAAGCCTACCGTGTGGTGTGCGCAGCATGATGAACATACCCTTGCCCCAGCCAAAGCACGTGCCTACGAACTTCCCTCACTGAGTGGCGCCGAATCGGACAACATCGTCATCCTGCTAATGTCTCTGCCTAATCCTTCAAAAGAGGTCATCGCATGTATAGAGAACGCAATCAAATGGTTCAAAGCATCAAAGATTGAAGGGATGAAAAAAGAGTTCTTCACGAATGATGAAGGCAAGAAGGACTTCCGTATGGTTCCGTGTACGGATTGCCCTCCCCTGTGGGCACGCTTCTATACTTTAGAAGACAATCGTCCGTTCGTTAGCGATCGTGATGGGGTGAAGAAGTTCGATATTTCCGAAATCGGATATGAGCGCCGCAACGGATACAGTTGGTATAATAGTGACGGGCTGAAAGTGCTGAAGAAGTACGAGCAGTGGAAAAAGAAACACAATAAATGATAGCTTCGGGGCAGCATACACTGCCCCTATTTTTTATCCTATCCCAATACCCATTTCGTCTTCTTTCCGAAGCAACGGTACGCCATTGCCACCAGAAGCCAGGAAACGCCAAATGCCAACACTGCGGCGGCAGGTATCTGCAAATACAACGGAACGCCTGCTGCCCGCATCAACACTACTGCCGGTCCTGTGAAGAAGTAGTGTATCATATAGATTCCAAAACCGCAAAGCGTCAAGTTGGACAATGCTTTTATCACCCACTCCGAACGGACGTTTACTCTCTTGGCCCACATAAACACCGGAATAGTCATCATCACCACGTTCAGCGAACAGTAGGTGAAGAACAGCTCCAGCATCTCATCCGTCAAGTTCGGCAATGCCGTCATGTAGCGGAAACCAAAGAAAGTCACCGCATATCCCACCGCAAACATAGGAATACCTATCAGTACAGACTGACGCCCTGTCCAGTCATGATTTCTCAGGTAGTGTCCCAAAAGCAGATAACCATTGAAACCTGCGAAATAGTAAAGCATGCCGAACGAGTTCCAGGAGCAAGTGCCCCACAAGTATTTTGACACGAATTCGCTATAATAAGGTATGAGCAGCGTCACTCCCCATGCCAACAGGAACCAGAGTTTGGCACGTTCCGACACCTTCTCCACCCAGGCGGAGAATATCGGCAGATAGAGGTAGAGACCTATCAGCAGGTAGATGTACCACATATGCACGTCAAGCAGGGAGAAGTTGAAGGGCAGCTCCGCCACATAGCCCAAGCTGACGGCGAGCGACTGGCGCATCACCTCCTCGCCCGAATAGGGAAAGAAGTCGAGAATCACCTTCGGCTCCACACCCAGCAGCCCGGTTATCCACGGAAAAAGATTGTAAATCACCGACCAAATGAGGAACGGGAAGAGCACCCGCGGGATGCGTTTCTTATAAAACACCGACGCGTCGCCACGCACCGGGAGCAGCAGGGCGCCTGTTATCATCACAAAGAGCGGCACGCACGGGCGCAGCATCGCTCCGTAGACGGCGCCCCAGAATTTTATATCCGCAATGTCAGGAGCCGTTCCCGGATAGAAATTGAAGGGGTCTGTGCAGTGGCAACAAACCACGGTAAACATAGCTATCAGCCGCACGACGTCCAGCCAGACGATGCGTTGCCACGGTTTTTGTTGTGTAAGAGCTGGTTTCATGTTATTAGAATTAATTATTTGAGGGGTAAAGATAAAGAAGTTAACCGAGATATGGAAAAAGCCTTATAACAAAAGCGCTGCAACTTCATAATTATTCATTTAATTTATAATAACAGTATATAGCCCAAGTATGTGGATGTGAGCAATAACCTTGTAAACCATATCGGTAGTTAGGAATAGAAATCCAAAAAGAATAAAGTCCTTCACGGTAAGTAGTAGAGTTTATCTCATCGGGGGCCGTCCAATGTCCTATCCAATATTGAGGGTAATGCTTAGCAAAGTTATCAAAAGAGAACTTATAAAGCAACTTCCTTGCCTCTACTTTGTCAAAAGTGGCTACTCCCAACAAGAATGGATATTCCAACGAATACCAGATGCCGCAATCTTCACCACCCTTAGAATCCCAAAGCGGATGCTCGCGATTGCGTACTCCTATTTTTTCGCAATCAGCTATCCGTTGCTTCACATAGGAATAAATAGCCCGCTTACGTTCTGTCGGCAAAGTCGGAATCTGCAACAAATAAGCTTGCGGTTCTATACAGACATTATCCGTACCGAAACGAAGTTTAGGAGTAAGATAGGCACGTGCTGAAAAGGAACGGGAGTCCAAATCTTTCATATAAGCAGTTTCCAGCTGGACACGGTATTCCTCCACAGCCTTGGCAAAGGCCAGTACATCTTTCCTCGCCGACTTGCGAAGGCAGTCCATGAATTTGGGGAATACAGCCAAAGCCATAGCTGTATTGAGATGCGACTCTGCCGACCACTCATATTTATTGGGCGAATAACGGTGCAGGAAGCTATCCGCCCAGTCTGAATTGAGCAGACGCACCAATCCGGAGGGTCCCGTACGCACTTCATCCCGAAGGTAAATAAAGAACTTTTGCAATAGAGGCAACACCTTCTCTTTCACGCCACATTCGGCAGGATAAAGCTGCACCTCCTCGTCCAAAAAGGCGTAATCGCCCGTAATGCGGAGATACTCCGCCACAGCGTTGAGCATATAAAGTTGTTCATCACTTTCCTTGTAAATAGAGGCCGGTGTATAGCCAAAACCGGAGTTTCCCCTCTTAATCTCCCCATCACTCTCGGAGTGTTTCATCACATAGCGAATACACGATTTTGCCAGTTGCGGATTGTAATAGCATGCTCCTAAAGAAGCCTGCAGATGGTCGCGATTGGCTATGTTATCGCCAAAATGGTAGGAATAGACCGACCCCTGCGGAATAAACGTTTCACCATAATACTCACTATATTTGGCTGATGCTTCTATCACATGGGCATTCCACAGCATCTCCCGGCGAAGTATTTCATCCTTTTCGCGTGAAAGGTTGGGCAGGTGTTTCTTCCACAAAGCGGCAAAGACGCCAGTGTTATTCGCCTTGTCGGCATCCTGCAAGAAACATTCTACTTGATGGGACACAGAGCCATGAATCTGTTCATCAACCAAGCCTATGACCACTTGCAAAGTACGGCTTTCACCGGGAGCCAACAACAAGCGGAATACCGACTCCAATCCATTGTCCCCATCTTTCTTCACAGATGAGTCGATACCATCATCACCATTGGCATACATAAATACTGATGGAGGATTCACATCGTACATGTAACGTTGGTGCTTGGAGGGTAATACCAAAAAGCGATTGGCGCAAGCTTCTATATGCGCTACGGCACTCCGTCCATCTTGCCCGGAAGAAATCTGCACTGGATAACGCATTGCACGCCGAAGAGGTGAATCGAGCTGCATATTCATGCTCACATAGTTCACGGGCATACCCTCGACATACTCTGCCGTCAACGGTGTGCTGCCATCATTGCGCAAAGTAACCGAAATAAGAAAAGAAGGCGTTCCTTCATTAATCTTATCCGATGGCTTCACCGAGATAAGCCGGGTACAAGACACGCCCTCACCCAAGTCATATTCATAGCGGGCAAACCCTATACCAAAGGAACGTTTCACCCGTTGCGGATCTGATGCCATAGAGCCGACACCTACCAACTCTGTCCGCTCACTCTTCCCGCCTCGTTTCAGCAGCACATAAGCTTTGTTGCTACCATAGTTTGGTTGCGCTTCATTAAAGTTGATGCGTGCCCACGCTCTCTGAGCCGTAATAAACTGGAAAACTCCACTGACATGGGCGAATAATCCCAACCGATAATTGCCCAGCAGAAAATAAGGGTCTTCGGGCAGGCGGGAATCATTTCCCTCATTGTCGAGTACTTGGAAAGGTAAACTTCCCCGATATTGATACATGGGGAGTCCCTGAGAGGTGAAGCTCCACTCCCCTATCTGTTGCCCATTGGCAGGAAACAAAAAGAACAAAAAGATTATTAATAGAATGTAGGAACGTTTCATCTGTATACGTATTTAATGCGAATTATCAAAACTATTTTCATTGAGAGAAGCCTTGCCATTTCAGCACCAACACCCCCTCGGAAGCCATTGTGAGCACCCCGCCCCCTGCAGAGCAACCCGCCGAGGCATAGATAGATGAACAATGGGCAGCCGCCAAAGGCATCGAACCGACCAGTGCTATCTTGCGTGTTTCGGCAGACTTATTAATGCAGACCGTCAGCATCGCATTACCCGATTTTAACGTGCGCAATAGCACATCAGGTTGATGACTACTGAAAGAAACGGCATTGGATGCCTTGGGAAGCAACTCGTATAAATAGTCGGACAATTGTTTGTAATCACCCGACACCCAAGCCCCCAAAGCAATGTTCGACGGACACCAAACCACTTGCCCTTTGCCAAAGCGGTGTGTATGCACCGGCGAAGTTTCACCGGCTATCTTGCCCCGCCATAAGTGGGTGGGTAGCGCATACTGCCCCACACTAGTGGTGAAAAGATTATCTTGAAGAATGAACTCGGAGATATTACCGCCAAAAAGTTTCTCAAAGGTAAATCCGGTATTCATTGTATTATGAAGTTCCTCATCAAAGAAAGCAGTAAGTCCTTCGACAAAGAGCGTTCCACCGCGAGCCACAAACTGCTCTATCCGCTGCCTGTAAAAAGCAGGAACCGCAATCTGGTTAGAAAGAACAATGGAATGTCCTACATAGTCGGCTTGCGAGAAATCATACTCATCCATAGCTTTCAGCCCCACATTCAGCCCACGCTCAGTGAGCGCTTTAAAACAAGCTACGGGCGATTTTATAACTGCGCCGTGCATCCGTCCCTGATATTTATCCTGCTTGCGCCCCATCAGGTTTTCAGCCCATAAAGACTCCTTGAGATAGACCACATCAATGCCGGAAGGCACAATGCGGGGGGAGCGGAAGAGGTCGGCATACTTGTTGATGGCCTCAGCCACCTGCTTAGCTGCCAGCAATCGGTCTGATGGTTTTCCCTGAAAATCTATCATAGCCCACTCTCCTGCCTCAATGCCCGAACTGCGCGGATTAAGCATCCAAAAAACACCTCCTTTGCCTTCACAACCCAAGACCGTCCATAGCCACTGAGTAATTTCGTCAGCTGTGGGACACAGGGCTTGTACTCCGCTGTAGATATTGTTTCCTCCTTGAATTTCGGTCATAAACCAAGGCAACGGCCCAGCCCCCGAACGCAATAATTCAGACAAAGCCAACATGGCCAATGGATATTGCCTGCGAGAAAAATAGCCAAAATGCCAAGAAGGATGAGCCGACCCTCCCAAGCTGCTCAGAAACTCGCGCCACACCGGAAAGTTATATTCTCCATAGTTGCCAAACACCCCGGCCGGATTGACATGCACATCATGGGTATCGTCATATTTCTTGATTTCCAATGCAATCCATCTTAGAAAATCTGCGGTAAAATCATAGATAAACTGCTGGTTGCGGACAGTCATCAACACGGGAAAACCATTTTCTTTATAGTCGCGCTCAGGATGCACTTTGTTCCATTGCTCACGTGCCTTGTCCACGAAATCGGTGCGAGGATAGTTACCATCAGTTCCCGGCTCGTTAACAATAACCCATCCGGCCAAGGCAGCATGTTCCCTGTAGTGTGTCACCAATGCCTTAATAAACAAAGCGAAAGAGACTTTCTGCCCGTCATCAGCCGGAAATTTCCATCCACCAATATCTGTTTTTGCAGTAGCAGGGAAGAGAGTTGCATACACCTTCACTCCATGTCGGGCGGCAGACCGGAAAGCCATATCGAACAATGAAAAATCCCAGCTGCCGTCAGGTTGCTTCATATAGGATTCAAACATCCGAATACGGCACATCGTCATGCCGTTCTCTGCCAAAGTCTTGAACCAGCCGTCTATTTGTGAAGAGGTCTGTCCCGGTTCAATAAACACTTGCGCCCCTACAAACGGCACTGCATCTTTTGCCAATCGCTGGGCAAACGCATCTGTCAGCTGTGTCAAAGACAGCAACAGCATCAGGCACACAGCCTGCCATTTCGCATTCATCATATTCCCATTATTTAAAATCCTTCCCCCATTCAGTAGGCACATCACTCAACTCCATTTCTATGGTTCCGCCACCGGCAATATCACTGTGCTTTATCACCGCCTTATTCCAGGGTATGCCATTCACCTTGCATGATTTTATGTAGATGTTTTTCTCCGAAGCATTGGCAGTAACCACCAACGTTTTTCCTCCAGACAGACGAAGGATGGCCTTACGATAAAGCGGTGCATTGAGGTAATAATAATCCTGACCGGCATTTGGGAAAAGTCCTACAGAGCAAAAGATGAACCAAGAGGCCATAGAACCGGTATCATCGTTCTCGGGATAGCCCGTGAGGTCGTACCCCCGTTGCATTACATTGTGCACCCAGTAAGAAGACAAATCGGGGCGGCCTGTATGAGTAAAAGCACGCGTAGTAAGGAAACCCGGCTCGTTAACGTAGCTTACCAATCCCTTCTGGAATCCGTAATTCAACCTCTCCACAAACATCTCCGCACCTCCCATCAAGGAAATAAGTGTGTCCATATCGTGCGGAGCATAATAGCTGTAAGTCCATGAAGTGGCTTCATAAAAAGGAGATACCCATGAGCCACCGTAACGCGTAGGCTCGATGAAAGCAAAATCTCCATTGGGTCGGCGGGCATCAATGAAGCCCTTGAATCCATGACTCTCAAGTCCGGGGTTCCACAACTGCCTCCACTGATGGCTACGCTGCAAATACTTTTCGTAATCGGCTTCCAGGCCTAATTTCTGAGCCATCAGGGCAACGCTGTAATCATTGTAAGCAAACTCCAGGGTTTGCGAAGTGCTCATAACTCCTTCGGGTATCCAACCCAGTTCCTTGTATCTGGTATAATTGTCATCCGCCGTTTTCTTATTGTGATGCCCTATCCGCCTGCAATCAGCATTGTGCTTCACGATGCGGTAGGCCTCTTTCCAGTCTACGCCTATCACCTCCTTCAGACAAGCGTCTGCAATGATATGATCCACATCATTGCCACCTTGCTCAGCCTTTCGGTCGCGTCCGCCTATAAAGCCGTCACATACCACGCCGTTTTGTTTATAACGTTCTATCAAGGCCAGTAAGTTATCGCGCAACGCAGGCTCATCAACCAGCGTCAATAAAGGATAAGCACTGCGGAATGTGTCCCAGAAAGCATAATTGTCGTCCCAATAGGGTTTACCCTCTTGCCCATCAGCACGGTCAAGAGTACGATTACTGGCTAATGTATAAAACCGGAACATAGCGGAATAGAATATCACATTTTGTTCCCGGGTGGCTCCTTCAATCTCGATACTGCGAAATTTTTCTTCCCATTTCCGCTTGCCTTGCTGCACCACGCTTTCAAAGTTCCACTCGGGTATTTCTTGCTCCAGCAAAGCTTCCGCCCTGTCATAACCGGTAAACGAGATTGCCAGTTTAAGCAGCACTTTCTCCTCCTTACCGGTATTGAACTTACAATAAACACCTACATGCTCACCTTGGGCAGAAGAGTCATTTTGAATGGCAGTCCGGCCTGCATGCAACGAATCGCCACGCCAGACACCCACCTCGGTGGCTTTCTTATCGTATTGTCCTGCCAGATATAAACTGTACGGGCCATCCACCCATCCGCCTTGGTAAGTAATCTTCATGCGTACTTTCCCGGTTTCCGCATCAATTTGCGCCGAACTTTCCAGCACTTTTCCGTTCATATAGCGTTCAATATCCGTCGGAATGGCCTGCGAAGCATCAAGTAGCAGACCGGCTTCTTCCGACTGCGGAAAAGTAAACCGGTACATGGCACTGTAATGTGCCGGGGCAATCTCCACCCGCGTCTGATAGCGGTCTAAGAAAGTGCTATAATAATAAGCACGGGTTATATCCTCGCTATGAGGCGAATCATGTCCTGCAGTATCAGCAACCAGCGTTCCCACTTGCGGGGAAACCAGAAAGTGACCATAGGCTCCCCATCCCGTTCCGCTTACATGGAGCTGGCCGAATCCACGAATCGGCTGGTCAGGATGGTAACCGTCCATTCCCCCGTTAGGAGTCTGAGGCGAAGGATAAATGCTGCCATAAGGCAAGCGGGGACCTATCACGCAATTATTGGCACGCGTATCTATCACACCGATTCGCGTATCGGCATAGTCTGCCCATTTATATTCTACATCTCCGGACTGGCAACCGCATAAGCCCAATATGGCTGTACAAATAAGGAAAAGGATGCTTTTCATAATTCAGACAATTTATATTATTTCAACTTCATATTCTTCGTGCAATGAGCCACTCCGTTCAGGGGCTGCCCACCTCCTACAGAAACGAGGACTTCGCCTTTCATAGGAACGCAATAGCCGCTGTAATCAATCAACGTCAAATCAGCGGGAGTAAGTTCAAAACGTACTCGGCGGCTCTCGTTTGCAGCGAGGCTGATGCGCTTAAAACCTTTCAGAGAACGAACAGGTGTTCTGAAATGATCGTTTTTATTCGACACATAAAGCTGCACCACTTCATCTCCCGCCCGGGGGCCAATGTTCTTCACATCCACCTCTACACTATAATTGCTGCCCTGCTTGGCTATATGCATTTTGTCATAGGCAAACGAGGTATAGCTCAACCCATAACCGAACGGGTAGCGCACATCGCCCTTGAAATAGCGATAAGTACGGTTGTCCATACTGTAGTCTTCAAAATCGGGCAAATCTTTCTCGCTCTTGTAGAAAGTCACCGGCAGACGTCCGGCCGGATTATAATCACCGAACAGTACATCGCCAATGGCCAATCCCCCCGCCTGACCGGGATACCAGGCATTCACGATGGCGGGTAAGTTCTCCGCTTCCCATTCGGCCGCAATAGCACTGCCGGTCAGCATAAGGAACACCACCGGCTTGCCGGTAGCCTGCAATTCTTTGAGCAAGGCTGTTTGCACGGCGGGCAAAGCTATCGTCACACGGTCTCCTCCCTTGAAACCCTCGGCATGCACGGTCATAGCTTCGCCTTCCAGTGAAGCCGAAATTCCCCCGGCAAAGAGAATGACATCGGCGTCCTGCACCGCCTGCGCCGTTTCGCGTGCATCAGCGTGCCACACGTGCCCCATATCGAAGTGCAACTCACACACATCTGCATACTGCCAATATTCTATAACGACCTTATGCGGCTTCCCCTTCTCCACCTTAAAGGTATAATAGGGATTGCCCTTTTGGGAATCTAAGCAGAGTTCACCGTCAACATACAGCCGATAGCCATCATCCCCCGAGAGCGAGAAGCTGACCTCGCCATCTTGTCGGGGAACATAGTCTGCCGAGTAGCGTACCGACATCTGGCTGGCGGCAATGCCATCGGCAATGTATTCACCATCACCATGTTGAAAGTGGATGTGCTGTTCCATTTTCGTGAGCTGCGGGGTTCCCTTCAACAAAGGATTGGTGAAATACTCGGCACGCAGCCCCGGTTTGCCCTCGTAGGAGAAACAGCTTGCATCCCAGGCCGAACGGAACACACGATCGTCCACATAGCCGCATCCCGGTTCGTAAACTATCTCCACGTCATTGCCCAATTTGTTCTTCAGCCCCTCCATCACCGACCAGGTGTCAGTGGGCAGTCCGAAGTAGTTGCCCAGCATTACGTTTTCCGACAGGGCATTGGGACCTACCACGGCTATTCTCTTAATGCGTTTCTTGTCCAATGGCAGCAAACCGCCTTCGTTCTTCAACAGCACCACCGACTCCTGCGCCATCTTCAAAGCATGAGCCTGATGGGTATCACATTCCAACACATCAGTGGTTATATGACTATAAGGCACCATCTCTTTAGGGTCGAACATGCCCAAGCGCAGTCGAATCTCGAACAGACGTTGCAACGAACTGTCTATCTGCTCCTCTTTAATCAAGCCCTCGGCCACCGCTAAGTTCAGTGCATGATAGGCGCCGTTGCTGGAACATTCGCAGTCCGTGCCGTGCAGCACGGCATCGGCAGCGGCACTCTGTTTGTCGGGGTGGGTTTTGTGGCGCATGTGAAAGTGGTTGATTCCTCCACAGTCCGAAGTGACATAACCCGTAAAAGCCCATTTGTTGCGCAGGATGTCCATCATCAGCAGGTCGTTGCCGCAACAAGGCTGTCCGTAGAAAGCGTTATAGGCGCACATCACCCCGCTGACTTTGGCATCCACTATCAGTTTTTGGAAAGCGGGCAGATAGGTGTCCCACAAGTCTTGGTTGGAAACTTTCGCATTGAAGAAGCTTCTGTTCCACTCGGGACCGCTGTGCACGGCGTAGTGCTTAGCGCAAGCCGAGGTTTTAAGATAACGTGGGTCGTCGCCCTGCAAACCATGTACAAAAGCCATTCCCAGTTGGGAGGTCAGATACGGGTCTTCGCCGTAAGTCTCTTGTCCCCTTCCCCAGCGGGGGTCACGAAAGATGTTCACATTAGGGCTCCAAAAGGTCAGCCCTAAATAAATGCCCGTTCTTCCTTTAGAAGAAGCATCGTTGTAGATGGCACGTCCTTCATCCGAGGCATATTGAGCCATACGGAACAGGGCATCCGCATTCCACGTGGCCGCCATACCGATGGCTTGCGGAAAGGAAGTGACACGGTAGGGCGAACGGGCTACCCCGTGCAGGCACTCGTTCCACCAGTTGTAAGCCGGTATGCCTAACCGCTCAATGGCTGGCGCATCGTTCATCATTTGGTTTATCTTCTCATCCAATGTCAACAGGGAAACGATGTTGGCCGCACGCTGCTGCACACTCTTCGATGGGTCTTGAAACAAATATTTATATTGTGCCATCGAATTATGGGCGAGCCCCAGCATTATTGTCAGTATGAATACAATCTTTCTCATAAATTCTGTGCTAAAGAAGTTCTGTTACCCTACTATCTTTCCTTTATTGCTCAATACATATCTCAACTTTATCATTACCCGAATAGCGTATCCAAACCACCAGTTTATCTCCTTCCAACACTGGAATATGCCCCAGGAAATAATCCTCGCCCTCTTTCAGGCATCTGCCATTCAGCTTTATGGTGGCGCCGGGAGAATCCCACTGCTTTATTTCAAAAGCAATGTTGCAGATTGGAGAATCCGGGGTTGCGTAAACATCGAATACAAGAGGCCGGTTGCAGGCATCAGTCTGCTCTATGCAATAGGCGCGCGAATAAATATCGTAACCTGCATATTGATAGCCAGCTGTTTGCACGCCCAGCTTCGGCGCATAATTCCACGATTTTGCCAATGGAAGCAATGATTTGATAGGAGCTTCCGTCATCCCAATCAACTGCCGGGCTATAACTGTATTGCCCGGTCCGTACTCCACAATCTGCGACTTACCGATTGTTTCTGTTAGCGACGAATGGGAAGGTCTATCCGGTGCAGGCGCATTTCTTCCGTCACTTTTTATCTGTGAAACCGGCCAATGATTCCAACATGGAAAGGTTGAATAGTTTTCTACCCAACCAAATGAAAAAGGTTTGGCTATACGTTCAGGATGAAACACTGAAAAAGGCTTGAATGCCGATTTCAGATTCACAAGCTGTATGGGTTCAAACATGCTTTTATCAAACTTCTTCGGCGGCCCCTGCTCCCAGTTATAAGTAACCGTGTTTCCTTCCATATCGCAAAAGGAAATCGCATCCATCTCAATATTATCCTGAGGGCGGGTTCCTGACTGATTGAAGAAGATCGTTTCCTGAAATTGGAAACCGCTCGGACTCTTTATATATTCCGGAGAATACAATACTTGTTTACGCGCTGCCACGCCATCAGGATATATTGTCCAATATTCGTCCACCCAGTTTCCCCACCCGGTTTCATCTTCTGCATAAATCTGATGATTTATATTTGCCAAAGCATAGCGCCAATGAATGATGCAGCGAGCCGGCGTAGATTCCAAGATGCGCACATGTGAATACCGGCACTGCTTATCTCCCATTGCTTCATAACATTCTCCGGTTGAGAAGTTTTCTACACTCTGGTCTGTCATCCAACTATTATTTTCGGTCACGATAGCAGGAATATAGCCCGTGCCACGCCAGAAAACATACTTAATGGGACTATCTGGAAAACGAACCACAACATCAGGATAATCACCCACACGCCACAGTTTTTCCCAGCCTGAAGTATATTTCAATCTTGTATAGAATGCTCCAAAAGGCCCTGCCGGTATATCCAGCCCCGGAAATCGAGGATAATCCATCGCTTCCACGGCGCTCATCTCGTGAGCCGAGGAGTACCGTACCTCCTCTGCCGACAAAGCCCTCCCAATGATTTCCAGTTTCCCTATCAGCCCGTTATATCGCATCCATGTCTTCTCCATCGTGCTGGTCTTACGTTCAGTATAAGCCGGCGACATCTTTTCCCAGGTTCTTCCTATAAGGATATTGCCTTCCGGATATGAATCCGACTTGCCCCGAACAGGGAGTTTCGCCGCAACCTTACCATTTATATACAATTCAATTCCTTTGCCTTCGGTATATACCCATGCAATATGTGTCCACTTCAGCAAAGGTATAGCCTCCGATGATATGCAAGAATGCCATTCCCCACCTGCCGACAAGGCTCCCACAAGCTTCCCGACATGATTGATGCCCAATAAAAAGCCACGCTGAAACTTATACTGACGATTTACGATGGCAGAAATATTATACGAATATTCCAAAGGAGCAATCCAACCTTCTATGCTAAAGCTTTTCTCTATTTGAAATGGAATAGTAACCTCTTTTTCATCTGTATAGCCATCGAAATGGGCAGGGTTCCTATCCATCCCTTCTATCAAGACAGCCTGTTGAGCAAGTATCGTGCCCGCCACAGGCTGTACGCCCAATAAAAATAATAGTAACCAAAGTTTCATAGGCATCATTGTTTCATCGCATTCCTATAAGCCGGAATCGGAAAGGAAGCCACCGTCAACCGGTATGGTAATACCGGTTACAAAGCCTGCTTTTTCATCATCAATCAACCAATTCATACACCCCAGCAGTTCTTCGGCTTCACCGAATTTACCCATAGGAGTTTGACGGATAATGTTGCCGCCACGTTCCGAATAGCCGCCCTCAGGAGTGAGCAGCAGCTTGCGACTACGATCGTTCAAAAAGAAGCCGGGCGCAATGGCGTTCACGCGGATGTGGGCAGGAGCTAAATAAGCAGCCAGCCATTGAGTGAAATTGGAGATGCCTGCCTTGCTTAAGGCATAAGCCGGAATGCGGGACAAAGGACGATAGGTATTCATCGAAGCAAAATTAATGATGGCACCTCCACCCTCTTCTACCATGTCGCGGGCAAACTCTTGGCAAGGAATCACCGTCCCCATTATATTTACATTCACCACATCGAGGAAACGGTTCATGTCGAGATTGAAGAAACCGCGTTCGGTATTTTCTGCCGTTAGCTCTACCGGATCGTAGCGGTTAATGGTGGTCACAGCATCGGGCTGGTTGCCTCCTGCCGCATTAATCAACACCGTGCAACGACCATAAATGCGCAGCACTTCCCGGCGCAACGCCTTGACTTGCTCCAAGTTTCTCACATCAGCCGCCAGGCATACGCAAACACCACCTTTCGCCTTGATTTGTTCTTCTATCACCTTCAGCTTATCCACACTGCGCCCCACGAGCACCACTTTATATCCCTGCGTAGCAAGGTCAACAGCCATAGCCGAGCCAAGTGTTCCACCGGCACCCGTAACGACTGCCACTTTATTTTTTATTTCCATCATTCTTTCATTTTTAGTTTGATTTCCGACTAAAACACCAATTATAAACGTTATTATACGAAATGTTCTTCACCATCTCCCCCAACAATTCCATCTCATTGGGGAGTTCGCCCTTTTCCACCTGTTCGCCAATATATCCGCAAAGTATACGACGGAAATATTCGTGACGCGAGAAGGAGAGGATGCTACGTGAGTCTGTAGTCATGCCGATAAAGCGGCTCAATAAGCCATAACTGGACAAAGCACGAAAATGATTTTCAATGCCTTCTTTGTGGTCGTTATACCACCAAGCCGGACCAAATTGCAGTTTTCCTACCACTCCATCACCCGTAAAAGAGCCTGTAAGGGTGGCAAAAGCGGCATTATCTGCCGGATTGAGCGTATAGAGTATGGTTTTAGGCATGCCCTCGGCTGACTCGGCACTATCCAAAAAGTCGCATAAACTACGAATGTCGCACACATTGCCTATCGTAGCATATCCACCGGCCGGACCACACAAACGGCGCAAACGGCTGGTCGTAAAACGTTCGGCACCTATATGCAGTTGCATCACCCAACCACGGGCAGCATACTCTTGCGCCAACTTTAGCAGTACAAAAGAGCTCAGCTTTACCTTATCGGCAGCCGTCATATGACCGCTCTGCAAATAAACAGCGAAAATACGTGAAGCTTCATCAACATCGGGCAAGAGAAAAGCAAATCCGCTGTCGAGAGCATGGTCGGACAGTCGGCAACCAGCTTCCTCAAACGCATCAAGGCGCAGATGCAGAGCATACAAATAATCTTCCAACGAGTTGATGGGAGCCACCTGCTCCAGGCGCTCCATCCATGATTTGAAGTTCGGAGTTCCAAAAGCCAGCATGGAATCGGCACGCAACGAAGGCAACACTTTTAAGTATGTAGCACATTCAGAAGCCGTGCGATGCAGCGACACATCATCCAGCAAATCGTCAGAGGTACAAACAATTTCTGTATTCCATTTGCGAAGAATGCCCACAGTGCTGTACTCTTTCTGCTGCAATAACGAATTGCAATGCTGATAAATCCTCTCTGCCGTATCGGGCGCCAGCAGGTCGTCCACATGGAAAATACGTTTCAATTCCAAAGCTGTCCAATGGTAAAGCGGATTTCCTATCACATCAGGACAAGTACGAGCCCATGCTTCGTACTTCTCCTTGGATGAAACCTTGCCCGTGATGCGATTTTCGGGAACACCGTCGATGCGCATAGCACGGTGCTTGTAAGGGTCGTGTGCCACCCACAACTCGGCCAAATCACCGTAGCATTGGTCAGTGGCCAATGCTTTAGGGTCCAAATGGTTGTGATAGTCTATTATGGGAAGATTCTCAGCATACACATGATACAGTTCACGGGCAGCATCCGTATGCAACAAGAAATCTTTTGTCAAGAATGTAGCCTTCATTGTTTAGAAATATCCTCCGTTATTAACCATCTCTACAGCCGAGAATCCCGGATGTACCCAACCACGCATCTCTCTCTCATTCGTATTGATTTCCTCTGCACGTACCAACACATCGTAAGCAATGGCACGAGGAATAACAACAACGCCGTCAATATCGCCAAAGATAACATCACCCGGCTTGATATAAACCTTTCCTATACGCACGGGAGTGTTATAGCCCGTAATCTTGGTACGCCCCAGCGAACCGTTAGAACTTCGGTAACGGTAGAAGACAGGGAAATTCTGCACCAAAACTTTACGGGTGTCGCGTAAACCACCATTTACCACCGCACAACGTGCACCACGGGCAATAGCCGATGCTGTCATCACCTCGCCCCAATGAGCTGCTTCGGTTTCTTCACCAGCATCCCACACCACACAACAATCGCGAGGCATATCGTCGAGCATCTTGGCACGAATTTCCATCTCTCCTCCCACTGTCGGGTCGGGATTACTGCGTACAGTGAATGCAATGCCGCAAGATACCATCTCGAACTTAAGCGGTAGAATATTTACAGGTAAAGCCTGGTCCATAAAGGTAGCCTCACGCAGCACATCATTCACTGCTCCAGTATACAGTTTCTCATAACGATCACAAAGTTCAGCCTCGGAAATGGGAAACTCAGCGGTCTCTATCTTGTCCAATTTTTCGCGAAGCTTATCAAGCTTCATCAATTGTTTTTCAGCCATAAACTAAAATATTTATTTATATAATTGTTTTTTTTATCTGTATTATTCTTCCAATAATCCCTTTAAATAGCCGGTTGCAAAAATATGCCCCAACATCTCATAAGCAGGATTATCCCCTCCTTCACCAGCCATAATAGGTGCATGGTCAGTACGTACCACTCCATCGAAACCCACTTTTCGATAAGCCTCAATGCAAGCCTTCATATCCGTCATGCCTTCGTCATGAAAAGTCTCCTCAAAACAAGAAGCCGTACCACGGATATCACGGAAATGGACAAAGAAAATTTTGCCACGACTGCCAAAGTGCTCTATGACTTGCGGTATATTCTCACCCATGGCGGCAAAGGTTCCCTGACAAAGGGTTATGCCGTTGTAGTCGCTCGGAAAAAGCCGCATTGCTTTGTCCATGTTTTCTGCACTGCGGAAAATACGGGCTACCCCTTGCAGCGAAGGTACGGGAGGGTCATCCGGATGGAGGGCTAACTTTACCTTGCATTCCTCGGCCACAGGCAGTATTTGCTCCATAAAATATTTATAATTATCCCAAATTCGCTCGTCGCCCAAATGTCCTGCTTCGGTGAGCAACGGCGCTTTCTCTACCAAAGAATTATCGAAACAAGTTACCAAGGCGCCTCCACGCCCTTTCTTGGAAAAGCTGGTGCGATACCAACCGGACTGCGGCATGAAATTGTAACAAAGAATAGGAATATCCAAAGCTGCCATATTGCGCAGTACATTCTTAAAAACTTCTATCTCCTGATCACGCCCCGGCAAACCGAGCTTGATGTGATAATGGGGAGGCGCCGGCTCAATGACTTCCAATTTCAAGCCTGCATCAGCCAGACTCTGCTTAGCATAAAGCAATGCCTTGAAATCCCAAGGTTTCATATAGTAACGTTCGGGAGGCAATGCCGCTACCGCATAATCCACTCCCAATTGTTTGGCAACCTGCCATTTCACGCTGGGAAGTGTAGGTAAATACCATGCTATCTTCATTTCTTATTTCTTTTTAGTTTATATATTATGAATATCACTACCGCTGCCAACAAGCAAAGAATCCCTGCTAAGAAACCGTAACGTCCACCCGTTGTACTTATCGAAGGAATACTGATAGCACTGAACAATATTCCCGACACCACCATGGAAAATACGAAGAGATAGAATAAAACCCGAGTATACTGCGGTGAAATAACAGGCTTTTCTTCTTCACGAATAGGTGTTTCCACTAATTTGAAGAAAGCCTTTTCATTATCCGATATTATTCTTTTTTTACGCGCCAGTGAAGGATAATAATAAATGAGTAAACACAGAGCCGTCTCTATCAATGTAGCCATTTCCCAAGACACCGAAGGCAACATGTTGAGTACAATACCGGCAATGATACCTACCAGAATAGTGTTAATGGCCGAAGCCTTATTGGGATAGCGTGACACAATGCCCAGCACTAAAGGAATCCCTACCGGAATAGCCAGAATACCCGTAAATAGTTTATTGGCCTCAAAAGCTCCTCCAAAATTACGGATGCCGATAGCTCCTAAAATCATAATGACACCCACACCCAAAGTTGAAATGCGAGCTACAGAAAGTAATTGTTTGGGAGTCGCCTTGGGATTCATCATGCGAAAATACACATCGTTGGTCAGCACACCTGCCATCACGTTATACTCAGCGTTAAGCGATGACATGGTAGCGGCAAACATGGAAGAAAACATGATACCCATAATTCCCACCGGAAGCAGCATGGAAGAAACGGCTACATAAGACATTTCCGGATCAGGAATGGCAGGTACTATAAGTGGCGAGGCAACAGCCGGTAACAAAAATATAGGAGTGAATACCAGAAACAGCAGACCGCTAACCAGCCCCACTTTTTTTGCCGCCGATTCATCGCGTACACAATAGAACTTCTGGATAAACGTCCAATTCTCATTGTATTTTATAACCGTCATAATAGCATATACAATCAGCCACAGCGGAGCACCTTTCGGCCCGTTAAACCAGGTCATATTTGCAGGCAACTTATCTTGCAGAACGTCTATTCCCCCTATATGCCCCATAGAAAGAGGCAAGAGAATGCCAGTTACCAATATCAAGATAACAAATTGCACAGTGCTCATAATGGTTACCGTCCAAATACCGCCAATGATATTGAAAGCTGTTACGATAATACCTGAAATTACGATAGCCCATTCCAGCGACAAGGGTGTGACTACAGTGATAAACACACCGATAGCATAGAGTCTCACCATATTGTCCAGAAAACGCATCACCAGTCCCATCCACGTCACCAACTTACGTACGGAATAGCCGTAGCGCTGTTCCAGATACTCTACCGGAGTAGTATGTCCCGTCCGTCTCCACCGCTTGCCAAAGCACACTCCAGCTATTATACAAGCAGGTACGGTTGTCCAAAACACAGTGATGGAAACCAATCCATATTCATAGGCTATACCGGCATATGCCACAAACACGAAGGTACTGAACAATCCCATAAAGTTTGTAATGGTGGCCATTAACCAAGGAATAGTTCCCCCACCCTTAAAGTAGGAGCCAACATCCTTGACAAGCCATCCGAAGGAAAGTCCTATCACCCCCATGAGCAAAATGTAAATGCCCACAGCGATGTAATCCAGTTGTTGAAGATGCATCAGAGTGTCCATCAGTTCAAAGCACTTTTTTCAATGATTACTATCGGAGAATCATATACCGGCACACCGCGCAAAATAAAATTATCTCCTTGCTTGGAATAGGCGGAAACCGGTATCTCAAAAATCCATCCAGTGAGCAAATCAACCCACACCGGTTGTGCGAAATTACACCCAGTGAGTATCATATCTTTATATTGCAACTCATTATCGTTACGCGGAGCTTCGCTCTGATTCCATATCAGGAAACTATAAGCCCCCTCTGCATTCTGATAGAGATTATGGGTAAAAGCTTCTTCGCCACCGCCACAACTCATCTGATATGAAGTGATTGGATTGGAAAAGTTATCGAACAACGTAGCAAAATGCTGCACGGCCTTATAAGCAAGTTTCGTGCGGAGAGCTTTTTTCTCTCCATTGGACTGAATCAAGCCCTTTACATTGAGTTTAGCTACATATTTGTTCACTCCCGTAGGATAGGCCATATCAATAATAGAGAAAATGCTTGTTTCTACCCCATGAGCATGATCGCCCAATAACCGGCGCAAATTCCATTTGGCCTGTGAAATTTCAGTCCAGTCATAGTTGTCGAGCGCACCGCCCATGTGTCCTTTCGAGGGAGCGCCGTTTTCACCCTGCCGTAATTGGATACCGGGAGCATATTTGTCGATTATTTGACGGAAATTCATGACTGCCTTGTAGGAATTCTCCGGACGATATTCGTAACCATGGTAAGAAATCCAATGGAACAAGTTCTGTTTTCCTTCTCTTTTCACCAGTTTGAGACAATCTTCCAGCAATTTACCATTCAGCGTACAGAATGCAAATCCGGCAATACGCGCTTTCGGATCTACCTTTTTGATAATCTCAGCTGTGCGAACATTCATATCCACAATATCTTCAGCAGGAATTTTCTCACTCAAATCCGGTTCATTCCATATCTCCCATTCGTGCACTTTGCCCAGATAACGTGTAGCCATGGCCTCCACCCATTTGTTCCAAGCCTGCTTGGCTTCCTCGGACTTAGGCATACCACCGCCCAAGTTTGTGGTACCACCACCTTGATAAATAGGATTACCATAAGAGGTTTGCAACCATATCTGCAACCCGCGTGACAAAGCATCATCTATGATGTGGTCCAACCAGGCAAAGTCATACACCCCCTTTTGTTTTTCAGTTTTTGCCCATCCGGCTTGCAGGCGTATTTTCTTCATGCCCAATGCCGGAAGATAAGTTTTATATTCGTCATAGTCAGTATAGTCTCTGTCTAAGACTTCACATCCCACAGTAAGGTTATCGGCCTTGATTTCCTTTACTGTTTTCGGAATTAATTGCCCCATAGGGCAGTAGTTGCCTTCCATCTTTAGTGGAAGATAGGAAACTTGCCCTTGCAGCTGCGAGGCTGCAAGGCAAAGTGTTCCAACAACAAGTAAAAATTTACTTTTCATAATTCTGTTATCCCATCAAGTTTTTACCTCAAATATACATTTTTCATTAATCTGCTGTCTCTTTATAGCCGGGATTTTGTTTCAACTGTGGATTTAGTACCAATTCCTTAATAGGTACAGGATAGAGATAATAGTGATCCAAGAAGCCCTTCGGTTGCTGGCGGAAAACAACGTATCCCTCCTTATTGGCACTGCCTGCCACACCACCGCAACCTTGAATTTCCAAAGTGTTGTCATAGTCGGCGTTCTTCACGCGACATCCCGTCAACTCCTTATCTAAATAATTGCCCTTCTTCCAGCGTCGGATGTCATCAAAGGCAAAGTTCTCGCCCAATAGCTCCACAGAACGTTCGCGACGGATTTCCCACAGCAAAGCCGGAACTGTCTGGTCTCTGTTGGGGTCAAAGCTGTCATTGATTTCAGCCACCTTCATGGAAGCGACGTTGGCACGTGGGCGCAACTTATTGATGGTTAAATCGGCTACCTCCTGGTCAAATCGGCCCAGTTCGCACATGGCTTCGGCATAGTTCAACATAGTCTCCTCAATGCGGAAGCGAGCCATATCAGTAGTGTTCTGTGCATGTTTGGTGATGCAGTCTGTTTCATTATAATATTTCCAGAACCAATAGCCAAAACGTCCAGTAAACGGAGTACCCCCTCCTTGGGAATAAGATCTGAAACGCGGTGCAGAGCCATTAGTAGTCGAATTGTTCCAAGCATGACTGGGCAAACGTTTATGACCGGGGTCAGAAATTCTTTCCAGCAGGTCAATGTTTTCGGTAAACTTCTGGCAGTCTTCTTCTGTCAAGACATACGTATTAGTACCAAAAGTTACGGCTTCGCCCGGTTGGAGCGTTTCCAGTTCGTATCATTATTCCCGTTTACTTTCACACGGAAAGGAGGCACAATAGTGAAATACAAGCGATAGTCTCTGTTACGGAACTCATCAAATGCCGTAACATCTCCTTTATACAGTTCGCTGCTGCCAATTGGCTTGCCGTCGCTGCACAAGTAGAGGTTCACCAACTCTTTTGTCCCTTCATACACGTTACCAGAAGAACCTGACTGGCGTCCGCCCTGATGGGTCAGTCCGGCTTTGTCAGAATACTCAAAATAGAGTAACACACCGGGCATTCCAGCCAGACTTTCAGAAGTAAAGAGCAGTTCATAGCTATCTGCCACGTTGGGAACTGCATCAATCAGCTTTCTGGAATAATCAGCACAAACCTGCAGGTATTTCTCAGCATCGCCCAAACCGTGATATTTACGCCAAGTTCCTTCAAAGATGGCGAAACGGGAAATCAGTGCTTGCACCACTTTCTGATTAATAGTATTGTTACCGTCACCGGCAGGTTTAATATTTTTCTCGGCATCTTTCAGATCGCGCAAAATATTGGCAGCCACTTCGTCGCGAGTAGCACGTGGGCCATAGAGCACTTCCGTATCATCCTCACCAATCACATGTTCTATCCAAGGTACACCACCATATTTTGACAGCAACTGGAAGTAGCGGAAAGAACGAAAGAAGAGTCCTACACTGCGCCAATGCGCTTTGTCGCTCTCGCTCATCTCAGAACCGTCAATATTGTCGAGCATGGTATTGACACGGCGAATATACTCAAAATTCCACTCTGAGTTTCCGGTGGCCTCGGTCACATTCTGATAGGCCCACACGTTATTATTGGAAGAGTTGTTGTTCACCATCAGATGAGACTCCTTGTCTTTGTCCCAAGCACTCATCGCATCTGCATTAAAAATATTATAAAGCCCCCAACTGTAAGTCTTGAAATTAGAGTAGGTCTTAAAGGAGGTGGTGGTGGTCAACTTATCCTTCGGCTCTATATTCAAAAGGTCATCACAAGAAATCAGCATGACACTCCACAACAAGAGTAATATATAAGTATTCTTTTTCATGTTCTTAATGAATTAAATGGATTAAAATGATACATTGACTCCAAACGTAAACTTACGCATCATCGGATAAGTCATACCACCCTGGGACACCCCTTCTGCATATCCACGAGACTTACTGTCGGGGTGAATACCATCGGGCATATGATTAAACGAAAGGAGGTTCTCGCCACTGACAAATACCGACATAGAACCAATGCCTGCCTTCTGCAGCAACGTTCTGGGAATACTGTAAGAAAGAACCACACTCTTAAGGTCCAGATAAGAGGCATCAAACAAATAACGGGTTTGTACCTGAGAGTTGGCATCAGAATTGGCACCATAGTTGCCTTCATATCTGCGGGCAAAATAAGCATTCTGATGTTCCGGAGTCCAATAATTCAGCAGATTTGTATAGAATGAATATTCTGTGCCACCACTGGCAAAAGGAGCCGTAAAGTTATTCCAAAGCCAAAGGTCACGTTTGCCAACACCCTGCAATAGGAACGAGAGGTCAAAACCTTTCCAGGAAACATTACCACTAATACCATACGTATAGCGAGGAGTGGAATTACCAATAATACGGCGAGATCCCGGATTGTCAGCCGTGTTATCCGACTTCCAAATCAGACCGTTCTCATCAGCATACTTGAAAAGCATGTCACCCGGATTAGGATTACAACCGTCAAAACGCGGTATACCGTCTTTCAGCGTACCACCGGACAGCTCACCATCGGCAGTGGTCTTTAGGGTACCTTCTACAAAGTCATCCACCGTGTAGAGGCGGTCACTCACATAGCCCCAGATTTCACCCAATTCTTGGCCTTCGTAATAACCCCTATTATCTATGCGGTCTATAGCATCCAAGCTCTTGGTCGGATTGTTATACTTCGTAATTTTAGACTTGGCATCACTGAGATTAAAACCGATGCCGTAAGAAACCTCCCCTATCTTGTCACGCCAGTTCAACTGGAGTTCCCAACCGTCAGTGCGCATATTAGCAGCGTTTTGTAAGGGAGAAGCAGCACCCAATGTCAACGGATAGTCGGCACCCGGTCCCAGCATATCCAAGGTCTCACGGCGGAAAAGATCGAAACTACCAGTTAAACGATCGTTGAAAAATCCCCAATCAAGGCCGATGTTGGTGGTACGCACTTCTTCCCAAGTGAAGTTAGCACGAACTAATGAAGGCGTGTTGAGAGTAAGAGGTTTGTCTTCATCAATCCCCCATTCGGCTTTCACCGATGTCATGGTAGGAAGGAACTGATAGTCTTTAATGTTCTGATTGCCGATGCTACCCCAAGAGGCTCTCAGCTTCAGGTTGGAAAGGAATTTCACATCTCTAAGGAATGCCTCTTGGTTAATACGCCAACCGGCTGAAAAAGAGGGGAAGAAGCCGAAACGGTTCTCTTCGGGAAACTTGGAAGAGCCGTCATAACGCCCCGAAGCCTCAAACAAGTAGCGATCCCTGAAAGAGTAATTCACACGATAGAAAGTGCCGAAGATGGCATTCTCGTTATAACCGTCACTGACACTGGGCACATTGGTGGCTAAGCCCAAAGCAGGTATTTCATCATTGATCATATTTCCACGCGAGGCTGTAAGATTCTCATTATTATATCTCTCCATATTCATACCAGCCATTACCGTAAATTCGTGGTCGCTAATCTTCTTATTGTATGTAGCAAATAAATTCAAAGCATCATAGTCCGTATTGGACTTCTGAAAGCGGTAAGTAGAATAGGGCTCATTAGCTGGCAACACTGTATTGTTACGCCCATCAGCAAAGTCATCTATGCGTTTGTTGAATTCCTTTTGAGAATAAAATGTCTTGTTAATGGAATATTCACCAGTCACCGTCAATCCTTTCAATGGTTTTAGAATCAAACGGCCCAACATGTTGAGACGGTTATAATTCGATTCCGTAGGAACTGCGCTATCCATCATATGAGCCGCCGTAGCATAACGGTAATACTTGTCGTCAATAGTAACTCCGCCCGTGGGATAGAACGAAGGCAGATGTACAGCTTGTGCCCACACATCACGGCTGTTAAACTGTAGCCGGTAAGGGTCCTGCTTATCACTGTGCGTGTAAAGAGTCGTCAATTCTGTAGTCAACCACGAAGTGATATCGGAACTGATGAAGGAAGTGATGTTATAGCGTTTATAGCTGTCTTTGCTGGTAACAAGTACACCATCCTGATCAAGGTAACTGGCAGAAAGACGGTACTTCGTTTTTTTTGAGCCACCGGAAACAGCCACATCATAAATTTGCTGGAAACCGGTAGACATCAAATCATCAGTTGGATCAGTAGCAGCCAACTGATAACGAACATCATCTATATCTATATAACCGTCAGGATACTGTGACGGATTGGCTTCATACTGCTTCAATAGCTTCTCCCATTCGGCAAAAGACTGACCACCGACAAATGTCGTGTAGTTGGCAGCCAACAAAGCCTGCACTGTCTGCAAAGGAGTGGCACGCTTGGCCATACTCTGTGGATTGGACAAAGACAGCTTTGCAGAGAAAGTGATACTGGGTTTCTTTTCCTTGGTTGATTTCTTAGTCGTAATCAAAACAACACCGAATGCGGCACGCGCACCATAAATAGCAGCAGACGAAGCGTCTTTCAGTACGGATACAGACTCAATGTCATTAGGGTTTAACGAAGAAATATCAATGGCAATACCATCCACCAGAATCAGAGGCTCACCACCATTAATACTGGAAGTACCACGAATCTGAAAATCATAACCCGAACCCGGTTCACCCGAATTACCCGAAAGTGTCAATCCCGGCACGTTACCCATCAAAGCATCGGCAATAGAATTTACCGGACGGTTAGCAGCTATGTCATCCATCTTTACTTGGCTGACAGAACCGGTTAGATTCACCTTTTTCTGGGTACCATACCCCACAACCACCACTTCATCAAGTGTTTTGGAGTCTTCGGACAAAGCTATTTGCAGAGTTTTACGTTCCCCAACAGCTACCTCTTGAGTAGCATAGCCTATATAAGAAAAGATTAATGTAGAAGAAGCGGGAATATCCAACTTGAAGTTTCCATCGATGTCGGAAATAGTTCCCACCGTAGTATTTCCTTTCAAAACCACGCTTACACCAATTAAAGGTTCATTTGTCCGGGCATCTTTTACATGCCCCGTCAAAACATTCTGCGCACTTATTACCACCGGCAACAAAAACAGAATCAGAAATGTCATACAAACATGTTTCAACATAGTAATTAAATTAATTAGCAAATTTCAATTTTACATTATAGCGCCATAATTTTACATTGCAAAAATAAATAAGATATTATTAACAACAAAACTATTTTTCAAAAGATTATATCTATTATGTTCTAAAACATAAAATAGAGCTATAAAGGAGTCTAAAAAAGTTTTTTATCCAATTCCTGTATTCTTTTCATTCCAAAAATTGGAAAATTAGATTTTATACACTAATTTTGCATTATAAAATTCAGGCTTAACAAGTCATGTGTTTCATTCGTATATACCAAATATAAAAATATAATTTATCAATATGATACAAGTAATAAACAGAGCCTTTAACATTTTAGAAGTCATAGCCCATGATCACAACAAAGAGTGGGGATTATCCGAGATAGCTGACGAATTAGAGCTGAACCACGGTACCTGTGCCAACATTCTCAAGACACTTGTGCAACGGGGCTATGTAGAACAGATGGGGTTGAAGAAAGGATACAAGCTGGGCTACATGGCCTATCAACTCACAGCTTCCAATGAATACAACGTGCAATTAATCAATGCCACCAAGATACTTATTGATAGCCTGGCAAACAGACTCAACGAAACGGTTATTCTCTCACACATCAAAAACGGGAAACGAATCATTGTGTACGAAGCATTATGTAACCAGGAAATTCAAATACGTACGACATCCGAATCAACTGCTTACCGGGCTACTACAGGAAGAATGATTCTGGCTCACTATTCTCCAAAAGAACTAAAAGATTTCATCAGTCTGGTCGGATTACCGGCTAAAGAAGATTGGCCGGAAATAACGAACGAAGCAGAATTGATACAGTCTCTCAATGAGACCCGAAAAAAGAATATCGAGATTACCTGGAACAGTAATCATGTAGTAGGCTTAGCCACACCCATATTCAAAAAGAATAAAATTATAGCCAGCTTAGGGGTCTATTTACCGGATATCCGTTTCTCCAAAGCAGAGCGTAATTTTATAGTAAAAGAAATGCTTCAAACAACTGAACTAATTAATAATAAAATAAATAGCAATCAACCCTAAGTACCAACGACATTATACCTTGCAGATTCACAGAACTCTTCCTTCCACGTACCTTTTCTTCTGACTCATTAAGTGAGCCGGATTCAGTCAAGGGCAGTCTGAACTATACCCGCTCCGCTACTACTCCGTTTCATGCTTGGGGAAGGGGGACTGTAAACAGGGAAATAGTGGAGCGGGCATGGCTCAGAGATTTGTTTAAATTTCATACCAATTGGTCAACGAGAGGTAACTGCCTAATTATCAATAGATATAGATTAGGGCGTTTCAGTCGTATACTGAATGCATTTCAGTCGTATAGTGAAATGCATTCAGTATACGACTGAAATACCCTAACTATAGGACCGAGGATGGGTCGCTTGCTTTCTGTAAAGAAATTCACTTGTCTTTTCCAGCAAGCCACCAAATAGTCTATCTTGCATATAATTTATTCAACTCAGCCCATGACGTATTTGTAACGACACTGTTCCAATAAGCCGTAGTGCCTCTAAAACGACTGTCATACATCTGTCCGGACCAGCCTGCTCCAACATAATAAACCACCGATTCATTACTACGAACCTTAAGAAGCACAACCTCATTAGAGCCAATCTTTCTAATATCCATAACCGCCGACGGATTGGCTACTATAGCAGAATGAAGCGTAAGAGAAGTCATTTTTTCGTTATCCAGATTATAAGCCACAGAACCTTCGGGTACAGCAATTTCCTCAACCACACTGACAAGTCCCTTATCTTTCTGCACTTTGGCTTCTTCATTTCCAAAAGTCGACAGACCGACAGCAAGCACCAAATCCTCTCCATTGCTACTTTCAACGGTTTGTGTAACTTTGTAGTAATTTGTCCCTAATACCATTTCTATGCGTTTAGTGTCGTAAACAGTCACACCACCAGCTTCAAATGGTTGATATTGCAACACGAAGTCTATGCGATCATTATCGTTACGATTAATGCGATAGTTTGCATATGTTTGAGATGGAATAAGCCTGCCATCAGCATAAATGGCACTTCCGCCCAAGCCACAATTCTTGCCAACGGTATAAAAATCACATCCTTCACCATAGTCACGATGGTATGAACGACCTTCGGAATCATTTCCATACCAACTGTCAATGATGGAATAATCAACAGACTTTGCCCAATAATCTACACCACTCATACTTTTATCACCAATGAGCCGAGAGTATACACGAAATGCCACTCTGTCATTCTCCCAAGCTATATCTTCCTTACGCTCTTTTACGAAACGCACATAGGTCTTTGGCCTATCAACTTCATTGGCGCTACCGAGTGGAAAATCAAGAATGACTTCCTTAAAACCCAACCGGATTGCCTGAGCAAGGGCAAATACAACTGGACCGAATGCGTGCGGCTCATTAAAATAATAATGGCGTAATTTATATGCTTCCTTAGACCCATTGCCAGGAGCAAGATTACTCATGCAGGTATGTCCAACCGAACCATCTACATCAATGTAGGACAAAAGAGCTTTGAGTCCTTTTTCAAACAGGGGAAGATATTTCTTACTGAGAACTTTGTTCTCTATGGCAGCTCCGATTCCTGCAAGCACAAGAGCACTGCCTGAAGTTTCAATATAAGAAGTAAAATCTGTCATTTCCTGATGCCAAAGCCCATTCTCATCCTGATATTTCAAGCAAGAAAGATAGAACCCTTTAGCGGCCTCAAGCACAGCCTTACGTTGCGGATGATTTTTAGGAAGATCCCTCATAAGAGATGTAAAAGCCATTGACCCCCAACCATTTCCACGGCTCCAGTTATCAGTAGATTTCTCTTCCTTTTTCAGTTGGGCAACACCACGAGCTTGTTGTAGCAGTCCTGATTCATCATCTTTAAGGTCGTTATAAACCTGCATTATCTGATATACAGAATAATCAATATAATCATCATTCTCTTCACAAAGTCCGGCATAAAGAAAGAAAGGCGTAACTGCAAAAGCTACATCTACAAATACCGGATTTTTATCAAGGCTATAATAGAAGGGAAGCATCACATTATCAAGGTTCCTAAGCTGATTACTCCAAGTATGCTTAGCTCCCTCACAAACTTGTGGTAGAAGAGACTTCACACCTTTGAATGCCAACCAAGCAGCACCACTCCCACCGACATTGTAACTATAAAAACTATTTCCCGAGTATGGCTTTACACGTCCGTCAGAGAATCCAAGAAGAATACTTTCAATCCGTGCCATGTCAGCACTGTCACCCGAGGCAAGAGCCAAATCTGCCAAGGAATGAAGCAGACAACTTCCCTTATAGTCTCCCCAATCAACCTCAGAGAGTCCTTTATCCGCTACCTTTACTGCGACATCGTGAATGTTGACAAGTGTGTTCTGACTGTATGTGAGTACAGCAAACATCAAGGCTATTGATAGATTAAATGCCCTTTTCATATTTATACGTTATTAGAAGTTCCGTTCCTCAAGATATTTTGCAAGTTCTTCCCTTGTCATAGGAAGCTTACCTTTATAGCTATTAATCCACATTTTAAAGCGTCCGTTCATTTCCTTGCTCCAAGCACTATCTATCTGCCCTGCGGTATATACCCCTGTTCTAATCATTTCCTCCCCAAATTCATCAGTCAATTTGGTAAACTCAGAAGTAAGCACGATATGCTCCACAAGATGAGGAGGAATGAAAAGCACAGCTCCTGGTTTGGCTAAAACGGCATCACCCGGGAGGACTATCGCCTTCCCTATGCGAATCGGTACATTGTAGTTGGTCAGAATTGTCTGACGCATATATGAAGGGTCGTAGCCCTTAATCCATGCATTAAATCCGGGAATTTTCCGTAATCGTTCAATATCACGGATATGGCCATAAGTGATAATACCATTACCAGTGGCATTAAATACACCGTTTCCAAGGTTGGAACCAACAACTGTGCCCAGAAACTCCTTATTATAGGTATCAGCTACATACACATCTCCCTTCACCAGCGAATTAATTACCCAAGAGACTGTTCTTTTTTGTTCCCACATACGACCTTCTCTCTTACCTTGCTCAATAATTCCGTTCTCCAAATCGGGTCGCATTGGCATAAATTGGGCGGTTACTGCCCTTCCAGTCATAACCGCATCTTCTCTTTCGTGCAGTAACATCCAGTCACCTTCATATTGATTCTGGTAACCCAACTTCATCAGTTCAGCCCAAGCCTCTTCTATAGTTATTCTTTTGAGCCTTTCCAAAAGATTATCCGAAACCTTAGGACGTCCGTCAGAGAACCTTTCTCCCGTCCACTCGGCAGTGATAGTTTTGATATATTCCGGAGTTCCCGCTATCCCCTGTGCTGACAGTGTAGTAAAAGTAAACAATGCTGACATTAAATTTGTGATGATTATTTTTTTATTCATAACAATTATTTCATTAAAGATTTTTCATTTATACGCACTTCAATCCCCTATACTGTCTTTAGAATATTTTGTTATTATATACGCAAGTAAAGTGGATTCATTTTATTTATACATTCCACGAATCTTAAAACAATACTTACAAAAAAAAAATTAAAGCCCCTCCTTTCCCGTACCTTTTTTTCTGACTCGTTGAGTGAACGGGATTCAGTCAGGGACTGAATGCCTTTGACTCCCTGACTGAATGCCATTCAGTCCCTGACTCATTGTACCCCCATCCAGAAGGCATCTGTGAAGGGGTAGAAGAAAGAAGAAGGAAAACAAGAAATATAGATGAATTTTTTTTATATAAAAACTTGATTATAATCTTATTTCGATTACCTCTGTATCTTTAGACAGTTGGCACAACTCGACCTTTTGCGTGCCATGATATTCTACGTTAATAGTATATCGTCCCAAATGGCCTCGAATATTTAGCATTCCATTTTTATCTGTTTCACCTAATACATGCGTTTTCCATTTTCCTACTACCCACTCACGCCAAACATCAGCACTCTTTTTGAGTGTCCAGTTCTTGCGAAACATTCCTGCATCCGGTTTCCAATGAGCTTCTTCCCAAAAGCCCCACAAAACTACTCCCGTCACTATAGGATGGCTATAAACTGCTATCAGAAAATCACGCATATAGTCGGCCTGAAGCTCTTCGTCAGGCGTATTGATGTCAAACTCGGTAATCTGCACCGGCAATCCCATAGAAGTGAAAAGGTCTAAGTCGGTGATTACTTGGACTGGATTGCGAGGTTGGCGACCGACGTGCCCCTGAATGCCAATAGCATGAATAGGAGCGCCCTTTGAACGCAGAGATTGAATGGTATCCATATATTCGCGAATGTTTTGCGGACTTTGAACACAATTCAGCATGCCATACTCATTGATGAACAGCTGCGCATCAGGATCAAGTTCGTGTGCCAACTTAAACCAATCTACCATAGCACTATGGGGCAAATAACGGAAAAATTCTTTCTCGTGCATATATTCGTTTACCACATCCCAAGCAATGACCTGCCCCTTGGTATAAGCCATACGTTCGTAAAACTGTGCCTTGATGTAACGGTCGAAAGAAGCACTGTCACGCATGGCAATGTGTTTGGTAAGCGGAGAATTGAACTTCCAAGCCGGCCATACCAGATTGTGTCCACGCTGGCGAAAACCGTTGTCGCGGAGCCAGTCAAAAGAGAGCAAGGTGTTCATCTTGCGGTCTTCATTCCACGCCCATCCACCGGTTTTAAATCCGTTTTCTATAACAGCTGTATTGAAGAATTCCTTGAGATAGGTCTTATAGGTTTGCGACTCCACATCGTCCTTAGCCAGCAGTGCCTCCTTCACAGAAGTCCCCCAGATGAAGTCCGACTGCTGCAAAGTAACCTCCAACTTGGCCCCCTTCACCGGCTTTCCCCCGGCATCGACCACCTTTACACGAAGAGGCGATGTACGGATTTCCTCAATGCGTTGCAAGGCCTTCTTACGCCATGCCGCACCGTCTTCACGACCGGCATAGGAGAAACGCGTTTCAGGCAATTCCTCTACACGTATCGAATTGCCGAAGTTCAGCACCTCAATGCCCGTCACCTCCACATGTTGTGCCAACGCACCGAAAGCCAAGGCTATTTGGGCTTCACCGGCCGCCATGCTTTTATGAGCTACAAAAGGGATATTGAAGGTTTTCCACTCTTCTACAGAACCTATTTGGGTAATGAAGCTCTTGTTGAAAGAACCTTGTGCCTCTTGGAAGTAGTAATATACGACCGATTCGCTTGATTCCTGGCGAGCCGATAATGTACGCATGGTGATACGGGCAAGTAACACATCCCCCTTATGCACAGCGTCAGTAGTCTTCCAGTGCATAGATACACCGTATTGCGACTTGGCGGCACGGGGCACCTCAACTTCATAGACGGGCATGCCAGCCTCACCCTGCTTTAAAACAAAGCGAGAGGACACCTCTTTTGACTGTCCATCATTCTTACTGTAACTTTTAGGATTTACATCCGAAGAAAAGACTGTAGTTATCACTTTCTCCTGAATGGATTGCGTCAATGTTTCACGCTGTTGCGCAGCCAACGGCATAGTAGCGCCGATTAGCAACATGACAAAAAGATGTTTTGTTAAGTTTTTCATAATATAAACGTGTTGTATTAACAATGATTCTTTTAAAATACTCTGATTCAAAATAAGATAATTTTATGATACTAAAGATAGTAAAAGACATCACGATGTTCCCTTTATATCCTTGTCTCACTTGGTAAATTCTATCAGATGCCAAATAAGGGATAAATACGGTTCTTGTCTTTTCTTGAGAACCTTGATTGAAAACTCCTATCAACCCTCCCATAGCTTTTGGATTAGGGAATTTTACAGCTTTCTAGTTCTGATTGTATCCCAGTTCTATCCAAGTGTTACACTGGGGCATCTTGAACATCAACATATCAGGTGTCCGTCCCACTGGTGGATATATGCACCATACCTCTCCTTCAAGTGATGAGATAGGCGATATATATTCATGTGGATAAACGTTGCCCACTAAAAACAAAAAAGATATAAAAAAATAAGATTTTTCTCATGGTACGTTATATTATTAATGATTTATTTTGGCCACATACACACAACGACGTTCATCTTTCACACCATTGAACACGACATAGCGTCCAGTCCTGTCCCAAGCTGGATGGGCATCCACACGGAACTCAAAATTACGGATAGGCGGCAGATACACTTCAGCCAAGTTGCACTCTGTTTGCTGTTCATAGTTTATCAGACGAATGGGTGTCATACCTTTACCCGAAGTCACTTCACCCGAATAGGCGTCAGTAACGATGTATGGCAACCCCACCACATTATACGAAGGATGGCCGGAGCCTATGGGATAAACCTCTTTCAAGTCGGCGCCGTCATACTTTACACTAACAATCTCTACCCCCTCCTTACCATCAATATTGAGGTTCATTGACAGGTGGTCACCGTCAGGCATCCAATTTATATGATGTCCGCCATGCGCCCATTGTTCAGGAGTGATAACCGTACGAATATCACTTCCATCCGGATTCATGGTTATTACGGCTCTGCGGCGGTCGCCACCCGAAATTGGAGTCCACTGCACAGTAGTCAATACTCGTGTTCCTTGCAGATTCCACTTCACCTGAAAGCAGTAATATTCATAATCATTAGGATTAGAAATGGCTATAGAGGGAACTGATTTCTCATAAATATCAGCCAGCGAAGCTATCATACGGCATTCATTGGTATTCAAATCCGTGACATACACCCCATCATTAGCCACCGGGCCAATATTACGCCTGGCAACACTATCGGGCACTATAACTCCATAACCCACTTGTGCAAAGCGTGATTTATACAAATCATAAGAGAGAAGTCTGTCTCCATCGGGAGACACCATAAAGACGGTACCCGCACAGCGCTTCTTCTCCCCGGTTTTGAAATTAAGACGGACTGCATAGGCTTCCCAAGTGGCGGTATCCACATCGTTATAAAAAAGTTCCTCATCATTCTTGCCCCACTGCACATTGGCACCGAGTTGCATTTCCCAACCACAAGATTTAGTGGAAAACAGCACTTCACCGCTCTCCATATCCTGTACAAACACTTCTCCTAAATCACCCGGACGAGGAGAATGATTCTCATAAGGGAAACGAAAAAGAGCTATATACTTGCCGGAAGGACTGATGGGAGATGTATCGAAAAAGCGGTGAATACACCCACCTTCGGCCACTAATTTAACAGCCTCGGCAGCTGGGTTACTACAAGCCGGTAAGCCTATACCGACAAACAATATGACCAAGCATTTATTTATCAATTTATATAATGTTGCCACTTCTGTTCGTTTTTAGTCAATTACATTTTATCTATTCTTAAAGCAAATCCACCACCGGGTGCCATACGCAATTGCAACTGCTGGTTGTTAGTCATCAAGAATGTTTCTTTGACATAGTCAGTCCCCTTGCGGTGTGCGTTAACACCATCCTTGAAAAGTGTTACTTTAAATTGTCCATCACCGAGAAAAGAACAATCTAATGTAAGCTCACGGGCTGTCCAACCGGTCAGGCCACCCACATACCAGGTATTATTATGACGACGTGCCGTAACGACATACTCACCCATACGACCATCAAGTACAAGTGTCTGATCCCACACGGTAGGAATACCTGCAATAAATTCAAGTGACTCTGGCTCGCGTTGATAGTTAGTAGGCGAATCGCATAGCATGTTGAGTGGCGAATCGAACACCATATAGGCAGCCAACTGATGGCAGCGGGTACCTTGACTCATCGGTTCGGAAAAGCAGATGTAGCTATTGTCTTTCGAAACATTCTTCATGGCTCCTTGAGTGTAATCCAGAGGGCCGGCCACCTGACGGATAAAAGGGATAGTGACATCATAAGTGACCATATCGGGCATGGGACGACAAAATTTCATCTGCTCCAATCCAAACACACCCTCAAAATTAAGAATATTAGGCCAAGTGCGGTTCAGTCCGGCGGGCTTGTACATTCCATGTAAATCAAGGAAGAGGTGATAACGGGCAGCTGTTTCGGCAGCACGATGAACAAACTCTACCATTCGTTGGTCATCACGATCCATAAAGTCCACCTTGAAGCCTTTCACTCCCATCTCCGAATAGTGACGGCACACATTCTCCATGTCGCGTTCGAAAGCTAAATAACCGGCCCATAGTACAATGCCTACATTTTTTGCTTTGCCATATTCCACCAGTTCTTTAAGGTTAATGTCAGGTACTACCTCCATAAGGTCAGCTTTCAAGTTAACGGCCCACCCTTCATCCAATATAACATATTCGATACCATTGGCCGAAGCAAAATCGATGTAATATTTATAGGTAGCGTTGTTAATTCCGGTTTGGAAATCCACCCCTTCCAGGTTCATATCATTCCACCATTCCCAAGCGACTTTTCCCGGACGAATCCAGTCAATGTCGTCAAGACGCGAAGGAGCAGCCAAACAATAAGACATATCCGAATTGGCCAAGTCAATATCATTGTCCGAAATCACCATTCCTCTCCATGGAAACGTACGTTTCCCATCCACCTTCGCTATGTATGCTTCACGTTGCGTAACAATAGCTTGCAGTTGGTTATGTCCACCTTGCCTGCTTTCTTTGGGATAAGGAGCAAAAATGGCTTTCAAGGAGCCAGGTTGAGCAGCACTATTCAAGTAAATACCAGGGTAGGATTCCAAATCCGATTCTATAATACAAACTTTTGTCGATGTATCTAATGTAGCAACCGCTGGAAGTAGAATAAGCTTGCTTTCATCCACCTCCGACAGAGGAGCTGTAGTGTAGACATTCTCAAAGGAGTTAAAGAATTGTCTCTCAAAATCACCTTTGACATTGACATAGGCTATAGTGAGTGGTACATCATCAGTAAAGCAATAGTTAACCTCTTCATTCACTACATTGAAAGGCTTCTTTCGCTGATTAATAAAACGGTAAGCCACCCCATCATCATAGGCACGAAATTCCAATGCCCATTGACCGCGGAAAATCATTTGCAATCCATTATACTCATCCTTGACTTCCGATTTTTTATAGAGTGGCGAAGGAATGATTTGGTTAACCATAACCGTCTTGCTATGTACTAATCGGGCATTTCTCCCCCATACTTCACCATCGGACAAGCTCATGGATAGAGTCGATGGCGAAATCAAAGTCTTTCCATCATGCGTTACAGTATAAGTCAAGTCTTCACCTATAGTAATTGTCACCGCGATACGTCCATTCGGTGAAGTTAACACTTTGTTGTGTTGGGCAGCCCTAAGAACAGAAGCTACCACTAATAGTACAAAAAACAGATATATTTTCTTCATAACCTTTCATTTATTTAATTTCAATCTTTACTTTTTGATCTTTCACCATAACATAGTAGTCGCCCTCCTCTAAAAAGCGATTGCCCGCTTCGTCAATATAGCTAAAATCCTTTTGAGGATCTATCTCGAAAGTAAACACAGTGGTTTCCCCTTTCTTGAGGAAACGTTTTTCAAAATGTTTCAGTTCCTTCCGAGGACGCGAAATAGTGCAATAAGGGTCGGAGATAAACCAGTGAACAGTTTCATAACCATCCATATTTCCGGTATTGGTCACCGGGACTTCAACTTTCACCTTACCACCTCTCTGTACAGTAGCTGATGACGCACGCATTGTTCCGTATGAGAATGTAGTGTAGCTCAATCCATAGGCGAAATCGTACAACGGAGTTGTGGGAATATCTTGATATTTTCCCTGATCGGGACGAGAACTTTGTCTTTCATTATAATATATAGGTATCTGGCCGGAAGTAAGCGGAAAAGTTATGCAAAGCTTGCCTGAGGGATTGACCTTACCGGACAGAATCTGTGCCAAAGGAGTACCGCCCGCAATACCCGGCTGCCACATCTCCAGTATGGCATCACACTGCTGTGTCAAGTTTGCCAACTCCAAAGGACGGCCATTGGAAAGAAGTAAAACTATGGGGATTCCCGTTTTATGCAATTCTACAGCCAATTGTTCCTGAATACGAGGCAAAGCTATAGTCGAACGACTGGCATTTTCTCCGCTCCAAGCAGCCTTCTCTCCTAAGCAAAGTATTATCACATCAGCTTGTGAAGCTACAGATAACGCTTCGGTAAACAAAGAAGTGTTTTCACCATCGAAGTCGCACCCCTCGGCATAAAGCAAGCGAGCCTGACTGCCAAACTCTTTTTCCAATCCCTCATAAATACTTTCCGCATCTTCAGCTCGCCCATGTGCCTTCCAGGAACCAAGCAAATTTTCCTTATCTTTAGCCATAGGTCCGATAACAGCCATAGTCATTCCTTTTTTCAAGGGGAGCAGATTATTGTCGTTCTTCAACAACACCATAGTTTCCTGAGCCATACGAGCAGCCACCTCTTTATGCTCAGCAAGGAGGATACGCTCGTTGTCCTCATAAATCGGAGTATAAGGTTGTTCAAAAAGTCCCAATTGAAATTTCAAACGTAGTACGCGCACAACTGATGCGTCAATCTTCCTTTCATCTATCTTACCTTCGGCTACCAAAGTGCCCATGTGTTCGCGATAGCAATCATCTTTCATATTCATATCCAATCCAGCGGAAAACGCTTTATGGGCAGCTTCCTTACGATTTGCAGCCACGCCTTGCGGAATTAATTGCTCCACAGCATTCCAGTCACTCACCACAAAACCTTGATAATTCCAACGATTTTTCAATACTTCGGTGAGCAGATAGTGGTTGGCTGTGGCCGGTACACCACTAATGTCGTTAAAGGCACTCATTACTGTTGCTGCTCCAGCCTTAATACAAGCTTCATAAGGTGGCAAATAAGTTTCCCATAAAGATTGGCGTGACACATCTGTTGCTGTATAGTCTCGACCACCTTCAGAACGACCATAACCTGCGAAATGCTTCAAACAAGCTGCCACATTGACCTTACTAGATAGGGTGTTACCTTGATAACCTTTGACTGTAGCCACGCCCATTACCGCATTTGTATAAGGATCTTCACCATAACCTTCTGCGACACGTCCCCAACGTCCGTCGCGGGCTACATCAATCATAGGCGAGAAGGTCCAGTCAGTGCCCGACATTCTCGACTCACGTGCAGCCACAGCACCAAGTTCACTCACTAATTCAGGATTCCAGGCACATCCTTGTGCCAAAGGAATAGGATAGATAGTACGGAAACCATGTATTACATCAAAACCAAAGAGAATAGGAATTCCAAGACGAGTATTTTCCACTGCCTTACGCTGCAATGCGTTACGCAGTTTGGCATCTCCGCTAAAGTAGATATAGGAACCTACTCCATCGGGTAATCCGGTATTTACTTCTCCTGTATTATTCACGTTAGTGTTTAAACCCACAATATATTGGCTCAATTGGAGTACCTTTTCCTCAAGAGTCATACGCGACAATAAATCCTCCACGCGCATATCTATAGAGGCACCCGGCTGCCTATAAAGCGGGATGTCTTTAGATATTACTCCATCTGCCAACAAAGGAATACAAAAGGATACGACTGTACAAAAAGTCAGTAGATTCTGTTTTTTCATATTTATTTTTCTTATATTTGTTATGCTCGTTACTGAACATTTTCAGTAGCCAGAGCCTTTTTACTATAATTAAATGCCCCACAGAGCCGATACAAGTACTACTCCTTGTCCCAAGCCATTTCCCCTTATTTATTGGTGATTTAATTGTACCGGCACATCCGAATAGATAATCACTTCACCGCAATGTAGCATGGCATCTTTCTCGGGATTATTCCATTTTAAAATAAGCTCATGCTTACCTTTAGACAGTTGATATTTCCAGCAAAGTTCCTGACGTCGCTTGGTGAAATTAACAGGCAGCTTAGCTTCTTCCACCAACTCACCATCCACATATACCGATACATGTGCCACATAGTCATCATTCTTCGACTTCACGCTACCACGCATGACAAAGCCGGTACCCTCAAATTCGAATTTGCCAAACTTCTCAACCATGCGATTCAAATTCTTGCGCATTATAGGATACATGCCTTCAAAAGCTTTCTCCAACCGAACTGACACCGGTTTCTGGCAGATAATGGTCACTGTGCTGTCACCCACACAGCCTCCGTTACGTTCTACCATCTGCAAAGCATGGTTGTAGCTCATCTGATAAGCCTTGTTCAGAGAAGAGGAAGTAAAAGCAAAATCAATATCCTCGGCTTCACGCAGATTCTTCATCCAGTACTCGGGAATACCACTATACCCCAACATAGTGCCCAAAATACCGGCTGCAGAGGCCGGATTGCAGTCGGAATCCTGCCCGCAGCGGGTAGCAATATCTATGGTCCTGAAAAAATCACCCCTTCCGTAAAGCAAGCCAATCAAGATATAGGCACTGTTAATGGTAGCGTCAATGTTATAGGGTACAAACACGCCGTCAGGACAGCCTATGTCTTCGGAATATTTACGTTCGCATTCAAACCAAGTGCGCTTCCAGTCATCAGGATATTGCCTATACCAGTCTATCACATCTTTCATACATTTATAGTAAAGACTCTCTTCTGGAATGACTTTCAGTGCTTCTGTCACTATAAATTCAATGTCATTAGATACAAAAGCCAACGAATACATAGCACCCACGTAAACACCACCATACCAGCCATCACCATAATTCATGATATGCCCTATTTTGTCTGAGATTTCCGATGCGGAATTAGGCATACCAGGTGACATAATGCCAGAATAATCTGCCTCAATCTGATAATCCAGATCGTTTGCATGAGGGTTGTTAATCCAATGGCCCGATGCAGGAGGCATAATGCCTTGTAGAATATTGTAGCGAGCGGCCTGGTTGGCATGCCACAATACATAACCGGCATTAGCAAACTCCATGGCAAACGAATCGACCGGGGCATCCAATCCCAAACGGTCGAATACTTCAACAAACGTAAGGTCCATATAAATATCGTCATACAGCCCGGGATCATTCAAACAATAATTTTTAATACAACCATCATCCCAACGGATAGGATTATAATCTTGAATCATTGTGCCACGAAACTTAAATTCGGTAGGACCTCCATACGTACAGCCGATAGTCTGCCCAGCCCAGGCCCCCTTGATTTTGTCCAACAGGACCGACTTTGAAAGAGTGACTTCCTCGGGAAGCAAATTCTGTTGTGATTGGGGGGAAGAACACCCCACAGTTGCTGCCAAACAAAACATGGCAACTGCAATAGTTTGCAAGAAATTGTTTTTCATTCTTTATCACGATTTATATTAATAAAATTATCCAATTCATTCCTGAAAGAAACGGAGTTCTGGATACGGCAGCAGCTTGATTAACTCCTCTACCACCATGATTTAGCGAATCCATTGCCCAATACAGTCTCGTCGCCTTCGGGTGCCCTATCAGTATTTACTGCCAAGTCAATATTGCTACTACCGATCACAGCTATTTTACTCATATTTATAATCCTGCTATTTCAGTTTAAATTTTGCTGACAGACGAATATCATCGGAAGAAGCACCTACCAGTGCCTCAAAAACACCCGGTTCAGCTATCCAGTCCCCCCTACGGTCATCATAGAACGAAAGAGATTCTTTATCCACCCTAAAAGCAACAGTTTGTTCTTCACCGGGTTCCAATTTCACCTTAGCAAATCCCTTCAACTCCTTTTCCGGGCGAGGAAGCGAACATTTCTTATCGTGAATATACAGTTGCACAATCTCTTTACCACTATGTTGACCCACATTCTTGACACGCACCTTAATGGTAAGACATTCATCCGGAAGCAGTTCTCCATTGCTGATTTCAATATCGCTATATTCAAATGTCGTATAGCTCAATCCATGGCCAAATGCAAACAAGGGACAAATCTTCTCTTTATCATGCCAACGATAGCCCACAAAAATATCCTCTTTATACTCTACCGTTTCTTCATTGCCAGGAAAGGCTTTGAATGCATGAGCAGCATTGTCTGTCAATTTCATCGGGAAAGTAAAAGGTAACTTTCCCGAGGGATTAACCTCGCCCAGCAAAATGGCAGCCAATGCGTTACCTGCTTCAGAACCTCCAAACCATGATGCCAACACAGCAGGTACCTTCTTAATCCACGGCATCGCCACAGCATTACCCGAAACTATATTCACCACCAGACAAGGGTTGACAGCCACCAACTGTTCAATCAGTTCATTTTGACTGTAAGGTAAGTCCATATTGTCGCGGTCGGCTCCTTCACAATCCTGATGTTCATCTTTGTTAAGTCCACCTACAAAAAGCACTATATCAGCTTTTCGAGCTACTTCTACAGCTTCGCGTATCAGTTGTTCGGCCGATTGATCAAGATTTTGTTGAGCGGCATATTCTGTACTTGCATAACCACGGGCATAAGTTATATCAACCTTAGAACCTACCATATTCCGAATGCCATCCAAAGGAGACACCTCATACTTCACCTTCAGGGCTGAACTTCCTCCGCCACAAGTTAACGGACGTACCGCATTTTCACCTATAACAGCAATGGTCTTTACCTGATTCAAATCAATGGGTAATAGATTGCCTCTGTTCTGAAGCAACACAATGCCTTCTTCGGCAATCTTGCGTCCCGCTTCCATGTGAGCCTCTGAAACAAAAGAGCCATAATTTTGATGCCTCCCCATTGAGGTACGATAAATCAAACGAAGTACACGACGAACTTTGTCATTCAATTCATCCTCTCCCACTTCGCCACTACGTAGCAACTCCAAGTAAGGACTAGCCAAATGGTATCTTGAATAAGAGTCACTTTCGCCCCATGATAGTCCATCAGTCCATGTGCCATACTCCATATCCAGTCCATTCAAGATAGCTTCACGAGTATCATGCGTACCACCCCAATCAGATACTACCACACCATCAAAATGCCAATCTTTCTTCAAAATCTCATTTAGTAATATACGGTTGTGACAACAATGCTCACCCTTATACTTATTATAGGCACCCATAAGCGCCCACACGCCACCCTTTTCCACAGCGGCTTTAAAAGCAGGCAAATAAATTTCATGTAGGGCGCGATCGCTCACTTGCACGTCTACCTTATGACGATTACTCTCTTGATTATTTACCGCAAAATGTTTCACGCAAGCCGCTACTCCATTACTCTGCACTCCTTTTATATAAGGTACTACCATCACCGAAGCAAGATAAGGATCTTCCCCCAAATATTCAAAATTACGCCCATTTAGTGGAGTTCGATAAATATTCACGCCCGGCCCCAATAGCACGTTCTTATTCCGATAACGGGCCTCCTCTCCCACACTACAACCATAGAGCAAGGATAGCTCAGGATTCCACGTGGCAGCCAGACAAGTAAGAGCTGGAAAAGCAAAACAAGAATCATTAGTCCATGCAGCAGGTTTCCACAAGTCCCAAAGTAATTCTTCACGTATTCCATGCGGACCATCGCTCATCCATATTCCAGGAATGCCCAATCTGGGCACCCCTGATGAACTAAATTTAGACTGGGCATGACACAGAGCAACCTTCTCTTCTAAAGTCATCCGTTTCATTGCATCATCTATCCTTTCATCCATTGATTTATTCATATCAAGATAAATAGGAAGAAACGAATCTTGTGCTTGAACAAACGATAAGGACAAGTACGTTGACATCATTAATGTAATTAATTGTTTTATCATAATATTTTATATTATAAAATACACATTTATATTACAAAACTACAAAACAAGATTAAAACAACAAAACATTTAAGAGAAAACTATGTATAGACATGTTGCACAACATAATTATTGGAAAATACACAAGAATATATGCATGAAAAACAAAACAGAAAGTGCACACAAACAGTAGCCAATCAATTCCATATTATAAAATACAAGACACAGGAATCAGAATAATTCAGAGAGTAAATACAACTCATTCATAAAGAAAAGAGTTGCAAAAACAGGTATAAAATCTCCAGAACAAAAGGATTAGATTATAGGCCTATAAGTGACAAGAGAAAAGTCGTATAAGATATTAATGACCAACATTATATACAAATCATAAAAGCCTCATGCCGAGAAACAAAAAAGCCGTAACAAAATTTCTCCGTTACGGCTTCTTTATATTATCAGCTTTATAAAAGGCTCTTTTCTTACTTACTGCAATTCCAAGGTTTCAGTTGTTTAAAGAAATCGTTGCCTTTGTCATCTACCAGGATGAATGCAGGGAAGTCTTCCACTTCAATCTTCCAGATAGCTTCCATACCAAGTTCGGGATATTCTACACATTCGATACTCTTGATGTTGTTCTGTGCCAGGATAGCGGCAGGACCACCGATAGAACCGAGATAGAAACCACCGTACTTCTTGCAAGCATCCGTCACCTGCTGGCTACGGTTACCCTTAGCAAGCATAACCATGCTGCCACCATGACTTTGGAACAACTCTACATACGAGTCCATACGTCCCGCAGTAGTGGGGCCCATAGAGCCACAAGCCATACCAACCGGAGTCTTGGCAGGGCCGGCATAGTAAATCGGATGATCCTTGATATACTGTGGCAAATCTTCACCGCGGTCCAGACGTTCTTTCAGCTTAGCATGTGCAATGTCACGGCCTACGATAATCGTACCATTCAATGACAGACGTGTAGCCACCGGATATTTAGTCAGTTCCTTCAAGATATCTGCCATCGGCTGGTTCAGGTTTATCTTAATCACGGCACCTTCGCCTGCATGACGCATTTCTTCCGGGATGAGTTCGCCCGGATTACTGTCCAGTTTTTCAATCCAGATACCTTCTTTGTTGATCTTACACTTGATGTTACGGTCGGCAGAGCAAGAAACGCCCAGACCTACCGGACAAGATGCACCGTGACGAGGCAGACGGATGATACGGATATCATGAGCCAGATATTTACCGCCGAACTGTGCACCGAGGCCAATCCTATGAGCTTCTTCCAACACTTCTTTCTCAAGTTCTACATCACGGAAGGCACGTCCGTATTCGTTACCCGTAGTGGGCAACTCATCATAATAATGAGTAGAAGCCAGTTTCACCGTCAGCAGGTTCTTCTCAGCAGAAGTACCGCCAATGACGAAAGCGATGTGGTAAGGAGGACAAGCAGCTGTACCCAGCGTCTTCATTTTCTCAACGAGGAAAGGAACCAGAGTGCTGGGATTCAGGATTGCTTTTGTTTCCTGATACAGGTAAGTCTTATTGGCCGAACCGCCACCTTTGGTCACGCAAAGGAACTTATATTCCATACCTTCGGTAGCTTCGATATCTATTTGTGCAGGCAGGTTACACTTCGTGTTCACCTCGTCGTACATATTCAACGGAGCATTCTGAGAGTAACGCAGGTTTTCTTCAGTATATGTTTTGTAGACACCCAACGAAAGAGCTTCTTCATCACAATAACCAGTCCATACCTGCTGTCCCTTTTCACCATGAACGATAGCCGTACCGGTATCCTGACAGAAAGGAAGCACGCCTTTTGAAGCAACTTCTGCATTGCGCAGGAAGGTCAGTGCTACATATTTATCATTATCACTTGCTTCGGGGTCGCGCAAAATCTTAGCAACTTGCTCATTGTGCGAACGGCGCAACATAAATGACACATCGCGGAAAGCCGTGTTAGCCATTGCTGTAAGACCTTCTTTTTCAATCTTCAGAATGGGATTTCCTTCAAACTCGCTTACGGATACATAGTCTTTTGTAAGCAGATAATACTCAGTCTTATCTTCCCCATGCTCAAACATAGGTTGATACTTGAACGGAGGTGTTGTTGCCATAATTACTCGTAAATTAAATTAATGAATCGTAGCACAAAGGTAAGAACTATTATTGAAATATTTCTTTAATTAGAGTGAAAATGATGACACCCTCTGCATACGACCTATCAATTCGTCACCCAACGCTGTCTTATCTTCAATATGTTTCAGCACGGCAGTGACAAACGGATTACTTTCAAAGTCACCACGTACCTGCTCAAAGTCCATTTCTTTCTCTGCGCGCGAGCCGTCGGCACCGAAGCCCGTCATAGAAGCCAGCGAGAATTCTTTCTTGGCATCATCATACACCATACGGTCCAACCCAACTACCGCTTCCTTCCACTTCTCTACAATGCGGATGATGTCTGTAGCCGTAATATTGTCCGGTTTGATTCCGTAGTATTCCTCCAACTTTTCATAAGCCCAGGTCCACTCATAAGTGTAGTAGTTCTGATGCATCTTCTCAAATTCAGCATTGATGTACTTCAGACGGTCTACTTTGCCACACTCGATATCATTAATCAGGGCATCTATCTCGCTCTTCGGAGCTATCAGGCCGGAAATGTCCACCCACTCACCGCTACCCACTGTGGTGTCGGGCTTCAGGCGGGCACGTATTTCTTCATTACTTTTGAATTCAATACCTTCCAGACGTTTGATGACAGAGTTCCCAAGGAATTTATGGATGGCGATCTCATAGAACTTGATACCTTTCACCAATGCTGAGTTACGGATTTTCGCACTATGGAAAGAATAGATGTCGGAAAGTTCACCCGAAGCATGGCGCAGGTTCTGCAAAGTTTCCCGTCCCTTGAACATCTTCTGCACGGTATAGGGACTGAGTAAGTTGTAATTGATGAAATCCAGTTTGTTGGAATCCGTACGTCCATCACGCTTCGGCCACTTCTGCGCATCACGGATGGTTCCTACACTTCGCAGGTTGACACCCGGTACAAGATAAGTAGTATTGTTCTGCTCTATCAGATAGGAGAAAGGCAAGTTAGAAGTATCAGAATGATTCACATGGCGGCCCATTACCAATGAAAAAGCACCTACACGAGCGGGCCAAAGAATATAGGAATCGGAAGTAGTTTTAGCACCACGTTCCAATGTTCCCTGATGGATAGGGCCTAACTTATACATGTGATTACTCTGGTTGGAACCCGAACCGGCATTCATGAATGAAAACATACCGGCAATCAGTAAAGTGGACTTATGATGCGTCACAGTGAACGGTCCGGCAAAGATAGCGCATGCCTCGCCATTCTCTCCCTGGCAATTGCTGAAGAAAAGCGATTCGGACGCTGAATAATTATGTCCCAAACGACAGGCCTGACCTATAAAGCAACGGCTCAGCATAGCTCCATCGTCTATATGTGAACCGGAAGAGATGATAAAATCATCACAAATAACTCCATGACCAAGGTGTACCGGTGCTTCCGCATTACTATTAATGCTACCATTATAAAGACGACAAGTTCCGCAGATGTGACAATAGTCTCCGATACGTACATTCTTGATAGAACCTGTATTGAGTATCATCACATGATTGCCGATAGTACCTACCGAAGAGGCATGCTTATTGGAGTAGAAGTCTGTTATAGACTTCATCCGGCAAATCAACTCCGGGCGGTGGCGATAAAGCGCCAGGATATAAGCCTGATGCGCAGAAAGTTTATCATTGATAAGTACTTCACGCCCACCGGTTTCATTCAGTACGGATACTTCTACCCCATTACCGAATTTACTCAATCCGTCCACCAGGATGATGTCTACATTCTCAATGAATGTGTCATGCCCGATCTCATAATTAGCAATGTAGTTCTGGATGTTCTCAATGCAACAGTTATCCCCCACCGTGACATTGTGGAGTGTTACATGACGCAAACCGGAATGTTTTTTAATTCCACCCGGCAATGTGAACTCTGATTGAAATACGCCTAAACGTACATCTCCCGAGAAACGGGTGTGATGTACAAACTCGGTAACAAAGTCTTCTGCTACCATTACTTTCCCCCAATCATCCGCCAGACACGACTGGCTTTTCAACCGGAGTACTTCGTCTTCGGTTAAATGTCTGTAATTCATAATAAGTAAATTAAGAATGAAGAATTAATTCTTCATCGATTAGACCTCTTCCTCTTCTTCGTAGGTCTGATAAAGAAAATCGTTATAAGGGTATTTCTGTACATGCAGTTCTTTCACGCGTGCATAAACCACACTCTTCAGTTCCTCCAAATTGATCTTCTCGCGGGCAGAGATAAAGAGGCAATTATCCTCCATCTTTGCCATCCAAGTCTTCATCAGTTCCTCGAGTGTCAAGTTTTCCTTTGTTCTGGGGGTAAGGTCGTCAGCCGCTTTCTCCACATAGGTGTAAGCGTCTATTTTATTGAATACAAGTATGATTGGCTTACCGGATGCACCGATATCCGCCAATGTTTTATTGACTACTTCTATCTGTTCTTCAAAATCCGGATGTGAAATATCCACAATGTGCAACAGCAAATCCGCTTCGCGCACTTCGTCCAGTGTCGACTTGAAAGAGTCTACCAGGTCAGTAGGCAACTTACGGATGAAACCAACCGTATCTGAAAGCAGGAACGGCAGATTATCAATAATCACCTTGCGCACTGTAGTATCCAATGTTGCAAACAGTTTATTTTCTGCAAATACTTCGCTCTTGGCAAGCAGGTTCATCAATGTGGATTTGCCCACATTGGTATATCCCACTAATGCCGCACGTATCATACGTCCACGGTTCTTTCGCTGTGTTGACTTCTGTTTATCGATCTCTGCCAAGCGTTCTTTCAGTAATGACATACGGTTCAGGATGATACGACGGTCCATTTCCAACTGCGTTTCACCCGGACCACGAAGTCCCACTGAACCTTTACCGCCACCGGCACCGGAACCGCCACCCTGGCGTTCCAAGTGGGTCCACAAACGTTGCAGACGGGGAAGCATGTATTTATACTGTGCCAATTCCACCTGCGTCTTTGCATTGGCTGTCTGTGCACGCATGGCAAAAATATCGAGAATAAGCGAGGTGCGATCCAATATCTTGATCTTCAACTCAGCTTCAATGTTACGTATCTGTTTCGCGGAGAGTTCATCGTCAAAAATCACCATACCGATTTCCCGTTCGGCTTCCTCTTCGTTCCGGATATATTCTTTAATTTCTTCCAGTTTACCTTTGCCGACGTAGGTCACAGAATGTGCCTGATCCAGCTTCTGGGTAAATCGTTTCACTACTTCCGCCCCGGCTGTCTCAGCCAAGAATTCCAGCTCATCGAGATATTCGTTTGTCTTACGCTCATCCTGTGTTTTCGTGATGAGACCAACCAATACCGCCGTTTCTGCCTGTACTTCGGAGATTACAAATTCTTTCATTTACTATACCTATTTATTATATATTGGGCGACAAATATAATTATTTTTGCAGAAATCCTTCTGCTATTTTTTCATTTAATTCTATAACAATATCTTTATAATCAGCACGGCGACCGCATGCACGAATTTCCAGTAAAGGATACTTATCAAGAATATGTGACATCAGATCGGTCATGGAAGGTGCTGTGGGCAACTGGCTATACTCTTCATACGTATAGGTAAGAAAAGCCACATTAGGACCTATTCCCTTATTATCCAGCAAGTATCCCTTATTCAAAAGAGTAGGCAGACGTAACCCATCCCCCATTTTCAAATCCCCGGGCGCAGGATAGGACAAAATGCGGGTACGAGCCTCATCCATTATCACCGGTACCTGGTGTGAATAATCAGCCTTGGTTTTATAGATATAAACCACCGGAGAAGTGGAGGCCGGATTACCACCTGTCAACTGTGGAGTAATTGCTCCAGAATTCATTTCTATCTTTTGCATATCAGATATGACCATTGTTTCTTTTTTCGCAGAACGACAACCCGCCAATAGTACAAGTAAGGTTGCTATTACAATATTAATTTCCTTTTTCATTTTAAAAACTTACATTGATGAATTCCCTTGTCCGTTACAGCCTGCAAGATATATACTCCCGTAGGATATTCCCGGCAAGAGAAAGTTATAGTTTCTTTTCCTTCAGACAATATTTGTTTCAACAGACGCCCGTTTACATCATATAGATTCAACCTGCGGGAATTCTCCGGCAAATGAACAACCACGGTTTCCTGTTGCTTATCACAGAAAGCAGTAAATCGTATTTCTTGCTTCGTCTCTATAATTGAAGTAGGATCAGCCTTAACAATAATCTCATTCGTGGTATCAGGACCACCATGAACCACTTTCCATTCGGCATCATTTGTTCCTTTGTAGACTGCAACAATACGATCACCGGGTTGTGGAGTCAATGAGATTCTACAGGAAGGAGCAAAGGACACTGTATAATATGTCTGCATACTTGGAATATCCGAGATTCCTGATATAAATTCCCTTATATTCAAATTCTTATCAACCATAGCCAAAGCTACTTTTCCCGAGAACGAGTCTAATCCCAAATTCCAGAGGAAGCCGCACTTCACAATAAAGGAAGAGTTTACATTAAATTGAGTTTCAGAGGTTTCCAAACCGGAATAATAAGTTCCATCCTGAGATTTCCCAGCAAGCATGGCCAATAATGTTTGATAGCTTGAATTTCCCTCCGCCGGCTTTAGCCCGAACAAAGCGTCTTGATTCGCGACAAAGCCACCGCCAGCACTACCACCTGCTCCCTGATTATTCGGATTCAAAGCTGAAATCAGGAAATAACCATTACTATAGCCACTCCACCCCCAATTTACTCTAAAATAATCCTTCGTTGTATATCCATCCAATATAAATTGATGTCCTTCATTACTAAGAGTAGCTCCACCGTAAAGCACAGGGCCTACTGCCATTATTTCATTTTCCAGCATTTGTATCCACTCTGCCTCCGAATACCATTCACGACGAAGACACAACATGCTTTTATTGTAATTCATATACTCTGCCAATCCATGAATAGCTGTCAATGTAGCGGCACCGGTTCCACCGGCAGAAGCGATATTAAACTGCGATTGAGCCATAACACCACAGTCGTACATCAAAGTTGCAACTTCATTTTTAGAAATCTCGGATGAATTCCGATCATATTGAAGTGGCATATCGTTCCAAGCATAAGTATGTCCCAAAGTTCTCCCCGATACATTTTGGTGAATTTTAGCTCCACTAACCAGCGCATCATAACTATAAGCTGGAAGAGTACCCGTTCCTGCATTCGGCCATTGATGATATCGCATCAATATGGATATAGCCGTTGCCACACACCCTGTAACAGTCTGGGTGCCTTCAATTTTTGGACAAAGCGTATTATAAGGACTCTCTTGATCCCACTCCGCTGTTTTATACTGCTTTACCACATCTCCGGTTGTCATATCCGACACCCCTCTCCACGCCTCAGATACAACATCAGAAGTATTCAGTCCCGTCTCTCTTACCTCATTGATCTGTTCTTTCAGCCCATTCATCCAACTTTTCAGATTAGAAGGCATCCCATCTACCACAAAGCTGTTTGTGAAAGAATAACCTAGTACAGGCATAACCACATCATCTCCGGCAATAATAACAAAACCTTTTCGATCGGTACTATTAAAGACATAGAAAGCCGGAAGATTCCCTACACTACGGGTATTCGCATCTTCTCCATCCCAAACTAATTGCAACTGTGGTGACGCGGCAGTACTACGGGTTTGAACATTCGTTTTAAAGAAATCGGTAGCTAAAGCATGAGCTTGCTCTGCTGTGACATTATCAGCAAGAAGCCGATTTGCAAGAAGAATAAATAGAAAGAGTAGTGTACACCTCATATAGTTAGGGGTTAGTTGTTTTAGTAGCACCTCAACGAATGACACAAATCACTATCTTGTTGTTCATTAGAAAAGACAAAATTACTGAAATATATGGTTCGGCAAATGATTTTAAATACTTTTTTAAAAACAAGGCCATCCTAAGTTAATAGAATAGCCTCGTTCCACATATTATAAATATATAATCTAACGTTTCATAAATTTGCTCCGGTATATCTTACCATCAGTTGATTGCAACACTACAATATAGCAGCCTGCATCCAACCCTCCTACCGGAATAGAATACTCTTTCTTATCCCCGGACTCTTTTTGCTGTATTATTTGCTGTCCGGACAAGTTATAGACAGAAATCACTCGGGCGGCATGAGAAGTACGGATATTAAGAATATCTTCTACTGGTTGCTGATAGATAACTAATCCGCCCTTATCGGCTATTTCATCCTCAATACCGGTGGCCGGTCCTACAGAAAAATAGAGAGTGCTAATTGTCACAAGGTCTCCATCAGTACCTGATTTATACAAACGAACAGCATGCCTTCCTTCACCCAGACTCAGAGGAATTTCCATTACAAGGTTTTCCGTTTGGTCTGCCTCCACAAATACATTTTGATAGTGTACACTGTATGGATAACCTTGGGCATTCTCATAAACAGCTGCTGCCAATGTTCCAGTATATACATTTCCATCACCAGACAATGACAGATCAGCCAGAAAATTCAGACTCTCACCTACTTGAAGTTGTACCTTCTCCAGACGTGGTTGGCTGACCTTTAAATCGGCAGTTCCATACGCCTCCTTTATGGTGACCGGAGTTAATTCACCGATGCCATACGTACCTCCTCCCCAATCTATACAGGGGCAAATATAATACTCTCCAGCAGGAATATTGGTAGTCACAGAGTTCTTAGTAACAGTCAAGTTTCCGGATACAGCCAGTTCTCTATTAATCGTGCCCGGTTTCATTTCGACCTGTACGTTTCCGACTATCGCTACAAAGTCCGCGTTTTTATCAAAAAGTGCAACACCCACTAAACCATAATACTCGTCCGATGTGCTTTTGTTAGAAACCAACATTTTGTAATCTCCTTTGAGACCACTATATAAGCTATGGGCTAATTTCACACTAACTTCTATGTCTTCTTCAAGACTTAGATTACCACTGAACGGAGTCAAAGTACATTTATTACCGCTTACAACAAGAATGAGTTGTGCTTCAGAACCCACGTAACTACGCACACGACTCCATGTTGCTTCGCGCTCATCTTTGGTAGCTACATATACGGAATAAGTTCCATCAGCAAAATCATTAGGTATTTTCAGATTAGAAAAAGAAAGAGCACTATATCCTTCATACGTATCTATCATCGCATCCAAAGCCATCTGCCCTAATATTGACTGTTGACCATCTTTTTCCGCTATCACTGCCAACTTACTATTCTTACATGCCACACTCCTATTAACTATCTCAGTAATCGTCAGTTTAAACACGTCTCCCTTAGTGACTTCCTCTTTATTTGCTTCCAACTTCGTCATAACAAAATGAGAAGTAAAGCTTGAAGAAGTAGTAGGCGGTTGTATCCCCAGATACATTCCCTGGCCTCTCGTAAAGCCACCTCCAAGATTGCTTCCACCACCAATGCCGGGAGATTCCGGATTTAAGGAAGCAACTTCAAAGTAACCATTATTCATTCCGCTCCATCCCCAATTGACATGAACCATATCCTCTTCATTATACCCATCAAAAACAAACGCATGACCTCCATCATCCGAAGATCCGAAATAGTAAATAGGACGCTTCTCGTTAATTTCTGATTTAATCAGATTCATCCATTCGGCAGAAGCAAAATATTGACGATATACCAAGCCCAAATTACCATCATATCCAAAGTAGTCAATTAAGGCCTGACCTACCTGATGTGAATAGGCTCCCGAAGCAGATGGTGAATATTCCATATCAACAGCAATACCACAGGCAGACATTAGCTGTGCAACGGCATTAGCCTGTGTCGTAGTATAATTACCTTCATATTGCGGCAACATGTTATCCCAGTCAAAAGTAGTATTTCCATAATCAAAAGAACATTCAATTCCACTGGAAGTCTTATAAGAATGGGTACCTTTTCCTTTTACAGGATATTCATGATATTTCAGAATCATAGCCATTGCCGTAGCTACACATCCCGTCACACAACGTTCTCCTTTATAAAGAGGACAGGTATTATTGTACGGCTCACTTTGATCCCAGCATACATTTTCCAGCAAAGGAGATACAGATGCCGGAAGACTTGTTTTAGTAAGCAGTTTAGGTTCAGCAACCGCTTTTTCGGCGTTACCCAGTTGAGCATAAGCGGCATTATATAGTTCCAGCCACCCAAGTATGTTTACCGGTAAGTTCTCAGTTATGAAACTTCCATTATCCGAATAGCCCAGTATAGGCTTCATACGATCATCCCCGGATACTATAACATAAGCAGACTGCGCATAGTTATAGATATAAAAAGCTGTTCCTTCCACACTACGGGTAGATGCAGATTTTAGCAAATCATTAGAGACTGCCACCAATTGAACTTCACCGCTATTACGGGTTACAGCCCCGGATGACTGCATAAAGAAAGTTCGTGCAATAGAAAGAGCTTCTTCCGGAGAGCGTTGGGCCGTCCATGCCGATAAGCTGCATAAAAGAACCAAAGACAGGAGTAGTAATTTCTTCATAGGCATCATTTATTAGAATAATTAAATAATTATTAAGTAACGAAACCGCAAAGTTACAGAAATCTGACACTTCACAAATATTTCCCGCTACTTTTTTGCAAATTGATAAAAAACAGGGGTGTATCCGTAAATCCGAATACACCCCATTCTCTTTTCCTATTTGATAATGTGCTTATTAGTTCACCGGAGTCGGAGCCATTGCAGCCGGATTATTGTCAGCCTCTGTAATAGCACTGTTCACAGATGTTTCAGCCTCAGGAATACGGTAAATCATGATAGGAGCCTCAGCAGCAATTTCAGCAAATGTACTGTTGATAGGATAGTTAGCCCCCTGGCGGATAATAGGTTTCTTTAAACGCAAGATGTCGAATAATGCAAAGCCTTCACCCCAAAGCTCAACACGGCGCTGGAACCAAACTTCATCGATAAATGCGTCCAAAGAACCGGCAGTACAGGTATAAGACGGATCACGATATTGCCTTACGAACCTGCACCAACGGGCAAGCATTGTTATAAGGCGCATCCTGATTCCAATTAATATTGCCTAACAAAGGAGATACTGTTTCCGAGAAAGCAGCACGTGTCAACAACATAGGCTCTTTTATGACTTGCTTGCCATCAGCTAAAGCCGCATACACGGCATCATAGCCTTCCAGCCATCCCAGTATATTAAGAGGTAGATTATCTGTCACAAAAGCTCCACTATCAGAGTAGCCCAATACGGGTTTCATGCGGTCATCGCCTGATACAATCACATAGGCAGACAGCCCATGATTATAAACATAGAAAGAAGATACGGCAGAAAGACCACGGGTGGTAGAAGCCGACTTCAATAAATCCCCGGATACAGCGACCAATCGGACATCATCGGCCGAACGCGTAGCGGGATATTGTGCAAAGAAAGACTTTGCAATCGTAAGAGCCCCTTCAGGAGAGCGTTGCGCAGCCCATGTAGAAACAGTGTATAACAACACTAGGGATAAAAGTAGTACTTTTCTCATAAGTAATGTTCTTTATAAATATCTAATCGTCAAAATTAGTAAAAAAAAACGTGTAGCCAACATTTTTGTGAATAGTTAGCCACACGCTTTCTTTATTATCATAGACTTTATAAAAAAGGCAATCTCTATTTCATTTTAAGACGGCCTCTCTCTCGCTCTTGATATTATATTAAAAAGGTTATTGAATAACAAGGTCAAAATAAGCCCAATGGAATAACCCGCTGTTGCCGCCAGCAATGATTATAGCACCCAAAGCATTAAATTTGATAGAGTTCCCTTCAATGGTTCCAACAATAACACCCGCTACCGGATTAGCCTCTGCATCCAATCCTACATAACGATAATTACCGTAATTCTTTTCTGCAATAATCTGCCCGTCAGGAATGGTCACTGTCCCCTTTGCTTTGTCAAAGACTAATTTCACCGCACCCAAGGCAAGGTTTACACCGGCTTCTGAACCAAGTCCATTGATATAGGCAACAGCTTCATCTTCGGCATCAAGCGAAATTGTTACCGGCACAGAATTGTCCGCTTCGGCATACAAACTATAGCCGGACAATGTTTTACTACCGGCAAATGCTCCCAACGGGTGTTCTTCCGTCTTAAACTGTTTCACATCAGAGGTTATCATCTGATTGGCTGTCAGCGCATAGGCGCATGCATAGTAGGTAGTTCCCGGAGTGAGACCTTGCTTAATAGTACTTTCAAGAGCATTTATATCCTCCACTATTGCAATTATAGAATTCGCAACAGACGGCTGTGCTACCGTACTTATCAACACGCCATATTCTCTGACTGCAGGATTTCCTTTATCAGTCAGTGCAATACTGAATGTAGCATCATATTTTTCCACAACAACGCTCAAGGAAATTGTTGCCGCTGTTTCGTCAGGTACTCTTGTGTCACTGAGCTTATCGTCATTTTCGCATGCAGTAGTGAGCAACAGGCATGCAAAAAATGATATTAGAGTATATTTTTTCATATTCTTTATACTTTAGAATTATTTGAATTTACTTTCTTCCGGAGCTGGATTTTGTTCATCAGCACTGATCGCATCGCTATTTTGCAATTCTCTCAGAGGTATTTGGAAGTGGAAATACCAGCTACCCGCATCTATGGTATAGCGAGCACTCTTCAAGTGATTGGAACCTTCATAATTACGGTCGATGCCCTTGTTCAAACGCAAATGATCGAACAAAGAGAAACCTTCACCCCATAACTCCAAACGTCGTTGCTGATATACATCATCAGCTGTTACACTTTGCTGATTCCAATCGGGATCTCTTTGCGACATCAGTTCTTTCAAGACAGTTGCAGCTTCTGTTTTTTTATTCTGGTGTGCCAAGGCTTCTGCCTCATTCAGAATCATTTCAGAGGCACGCATATACACATAATCAGCTTCCCAGTTGGCAACTTTCTTGAATTTAATGTTAGTATATTCAGGGAACTTCTGTTCTTGTGCCGTATAGACAACCCCTGTACTTGAATGCTTAAACAAGCGCTTTCTAACATCTTTAGCACTCATGGAGTCGTAGAGACGAGCGTCAATCTTACGATATTGACCTACTGAACCACCATAACCGGCATCATAAGAACACATGAAAGAAAAGAAAGAAGCAAAAGCCGTAGAGGTTTCAGAAGTAATGTCCGCTCCCCAAATCCATTCCTTGGCAGCAATATTATTAAATGCTTCATCTGCCAGTAATTCTGCCGGAGTATAGACACTGTAGCCTTGGCGGGCTTTACGAGCATAAGTAATAGCATCATCCCAATTGTTTGTAACCATACAAACGCGCGAATAAAGACCTGCGGCTACTTGCTCGTCAATCATCGTTTTGTTGGGACGTTTCCATCCGGCCAATGCTTCCATACCAGCCTTGAAGTCTTTCTCTACCTGAGCGTAAACCTGTCTCAACGGCGCACGACCGGCAACAGCCGATTCTGTTTCATCCGGGGTCAGTACGATAGGTACGCCCGGAGCATCTTCGTTGCCTATGTAGGTTTGTTGGTACATTTGAGCCAAATAGGCATGAGCAAACCCGCGATATACCAATGCCTCGCCACGATAGGCTTTCAAATCGGCATCTACTACATCCGGAGCAATCTTCACAATAATATCGTTTGCCTTACCTATGATAGAATAGAAGAAGTTCCAATAAAAATAAGGACGCTTATACTGTTCGGACCAGTAGTCAAGCTGATAGTCAAATGTAAACCAACCGCTACCGCTCACCTCAAAAGCCAAATCGTCATTCATCACATCGCCCAAGTGATAAACCCCCATCAAGCCGAAGTCTTCATGCACCGTGCTTGAACTACCCTGCGTGTTATACTGAAAAGTATAATTGTTAAGTCCCAGCATCAAAGGTTCTACCACTTTAATAAGAGCCTCCGGACTTGAGGAGCCAATCGCATCAATCTCGTCTTTTGTAGCAACTCCAGCATTCTCGATGTCAAAAAAGCCATCGCCACAACCTGCCAACGCCACACCGGCAAAAGCAGAAAGCAATAATATCTTGTTAATCTTCATTTTTCTTCTAATTAATCGTTAAAACTCAAGGTTGATACCCAATGAAATGGTACGCATGGCCGAATAATTGTAGCCTGTATCACCGGTAATACTCTGGCGCGGGTCAAATCCTCTGCGTGCAGACAGCAAGAAAAGGTTGTCTCCGGTTACATATACACGCAGCTTCTCAATTTTAGCCTTGCTAATCATACTTTTTGGGAAAGAATATCCTACAGTCAAGTTACGCAAGCTCAAATAAGAAGCCTTTGTCAAATTACGATCACCGGATACACCTTGATCCAAATTATTTTCATCAAGACGAGGAATGTCTGTATAACGATTCTCTGGAGTCCAACGATTAAAGATATCTTTAGACCAGTTTCTTCCAGCAGAACCCGCACTCATCAAACTGGCATAAAAGCTGTCATATACCCATCCGCCAATCTGATAAGCAAAGTTAGCAGCCACATCAACGCCATAGAATTCAAAATCGGTGGAGAAGCCACCATACAAATCAGGTATAGGCGATTTTCCCAACTCATAACGAGTAGCGAGGCTTGTCTTGTTGACAGTTTTCCGTCCGGTGATGTTGCCTTCTTCATCCTTCTCGTCAGCCCAATAGAGAGCGTCGCCATTTTCCGGATCTACTCCCGCAAACATATAGTCGTAATAGTTAAACAACGGTTCACCCACTTTACGAAAGTAATTGCCGGTAGCCCATCCGTCTTGTGGACGGTCAGCGGGGAGTTCGAGGAGTTTGTTTGTATAGTGGGTAGCATTCAGTCCGATACTCCATCTAAAATCATTGGTATTAAAAACATCATAGTTCAATTCAAGCTCTATACCTTCATTACGCATACGCATGGTATTTTCGTAAATAAATGTCGGCATACCTTGAGAAGGAGGCAATGGCTTGCTGTACAGCAAGTCCCAAGTAGTCTTGTTAAAATACTCCACGTTGCCCGACAGCTTATCCCAAAGTCTGATTTCAATACCCGCATTGAAGTTATTACTCTTTTCCCAAGTAATATCCTTGTTCCCACGAAATACGTATTGGATACCGATAGCACCATCGTTGCTTACTACATTATACTGATCCTTATACGGTTGGTTGTTTCCGATGTTGTCATTTCCTTGTGTACCGAAACTTGCTTTCAGTTTCAAATCGTTAATCCAAGTCAGCTCCCGCATAAAATTTTCCTGGTTGATACGCCATGAAGCACCTACCGACCAAAAGTTACCCCAGCGGTTGTCCGGATGAAAGCGTGAAGAGGCATCACGACGATAACTGGCCGAGAAATAATATTTTTCATCATAGTTGTACTTCACTTGACCAAACATTCCTTCCAATGCATATTCAGCTGCCGATGAGCTTGCATCCGACAGTTTGGCTGCATTATCCAATTCGGGGTTATCGGGAACAAGGAAATTCTCTTTTTGCGCCCACAAGCTTTCGCTACGGTCTTTCTTGGTCTCATGTCCCAATAAAACTTCTACATTGTGAACTTGGGCGTAAGTGTGTGACCAATTCAATAATTGGTTCGCATTCAGTACATAGTAGCGGCTCATTTCCGTAGTGCCACGTCCGTTTACGTTTAAGGCATCTCCGCCAATAGGAGTCTGGAAGCTGACTGTACGTGTATTAAAATTGTCGATACTTGCATTGACAGTAAGCTTGAAATCTTTCAAGAAAGAAAACTCTGCATAAGCTTTGGCACTGATAACGTCCACCGTGCCTTTATAGATATTATTCAATTGTTGGTCAATCGGATGAGCATTGGCACCGACCGGACGTTTTCCCATCTCAGTACCATAGTCATATCGGTCGTTTCCTTTGAAATCCTGTATGCGGTTTCCATCCTTATCATACATATACACCGGATAAATAGGAGCTACCGTCTGACCGAAGTAGAATATGGACGAGTAGGTTGAGCCACCTACATTGGGAGAGTTGGTCTTCACATTACTATATGCCAGATTGAAACCGGCCTTAAACCAGTCATTGATAGTCTGATCCACCTTGACACGAGCATTAATACGATCCATGTTAGAATTTACCGTATATGCATTGTCGTATAAATAACCTAAAGAAGCATAATAGCTTGTCTTCTCAGTACCACCGCTCAATGAAAAAACATTTTCCTGACGAACTGCAGGTCTAAAAGCCTCATCTAGCCAATTATCTTGATACATCAACTTAGCATTAGGATTCAAACGCCCGGTAACGGGATTCACAAGTTCTCCGTCAGCTACATTGTAATTGTTATATCCGCCTAATGTTTTGACCAAATTGTCTGAAGCATACTGGCCAGCCGCCAAATAAGAATTGCCGGACGAAACATAATTGTTACGCATGGACTCCCAATAAAGCTCATAGTATTCAGACGGATCGGTAAGGATATCATAGCTGGGTACGCCGCGCATATTGATGCCGGTACGATTTTCGAAAGTCACTTTTACCTTACCACTCTGTCCACGTTTAGTAGTAATCAGCACAACACCATTGGCTCCACGAGCACCATACAAAGAGTTTGCGGCTGCATCTTTCAACACAGTCATAGACTCAATATCCGCTGGAGCAATCTGGTTCAAACTTCCTTCATAAGGAACGCCATCAACCACTATCAACGCAGCACGGCTTGCCGAAATAGAGCCGATACCACGCACATAGATATTAGCTGCCGCACCCGGCTGACCACTACTCTGAGAAATTTGGACACCGGCCATAGCGCCTTCCAATGATTTGGAAACGTTAGAAGTTTGCATTTTACTGATTTTTTCACCGCCTACTGTAGCAGCGGAACCTGTAAATGAGGACTTCTTTGCTGTACCATAAGCCACTACCATAACCTCGTCAAGCATCTCAGAATCAGACTTCATAAAGATCTTCATGGTAGGTTTAATAGCCACTTCTTGTGTCTGCATACCAATGTAT
>NZ_CBVI010000109.1 GCF_000513195.1 Bacteroides timonensis
CCATTTATAAAGAACGTACTGATGGATGTAAAAAAGGCCACCAATATGGTCATCGGACGTATCGAAGCCCTCAACCAACAACTTTCCGGGAGCATACCGGAGGATAAAATGCCGCTATTACCGGTTACGGCAATTCCGGAACAAGTATCTGTCCAATACCTGATGACAGATGCGGAATCAACCCGCGCCATATATGACCTATTACCGGAGAAGTCCATTGATTCAGACTCCGTATCCATTAATGAGCAGGAAAACAGCTTGACGATTGAAGGAATTGATCCGGAAAAACTAACCGAATTTTTGGAGAATAATTTGGATGGGGAGACTTTTTCTAAAATAATAAAGGTATCGACCCTCTACGAAGGTCATCCCATCGAACTTATACGGGAAAGAAACACGAAAAGTTTCCAGTTGGTTTTAGACAAGCTTCGTAGCAACTCCAAATGGCTGAAGAAACAAGGGGTACATGGGTATAGTTCCATGAATGTATCCATAAGTAATGCCGCCATCGGTTATTTCCTTGTAACCATGCAATCTGCAAAAGGGCTAAAAGCAGGGATTATGGACTATACGGGAGAAGTCGTACTTCCTTTCACTTCCTATAAGAAAGGACAAAAGCCGGAAGAAATAATCGACCTTGACGGAGAAATACTCAGACGGGTTGAATCGGCAGGAACAGAATCTATTGATCCGATGGGACGCATCGAAGTGGCAGGAGTAGGAGTGAAAGACGAGAACCTCCAAGGAACTGTATATCCATTGATCATTGATAGGGAAACGGAAGCATCCCTTCTTATCCCCAATGATAAAGATGCCTGCAAAGACTACCGGTTGTGGCTTGACTCTTCCGGTAATGGGGAAGATGGGGAACCAACTCGCAGCATGGAAGCGCTACTCAGCATGAAGGATGAATTATATGCCCCCAGAGTGATAACAGAAATGGTAAACAGCCCTCTTAACGAGTACCTTCAGCAGAGGAATAAACTAATAACCGAAATAGTGACCGTGAAACCGGAACAACAATCTCCGGAATATACCGATGAAGCAATGGGGCGCATTAGCAATATCCGGATCGAGCAGCGTGGGGAACGACAAGAAGAATGGATATCAGCAGACATTGACGGAGTACCTATATTGTCCGAGAAGCTTTCCGAGAAAGAATATCGCGATATTATGGAAGGGGTAAAAACAGAAAAGGAGATTGCCGCAAAGATTTTCGGTCCTTATCTGCAAGAACAGCATGAAGAAAAACGGGTTGCTATGGGGGTATAATCCTATTATAGGATTCGCACAAATTTAACAGTAAGTTTGCACAAGAAAGCAGATTCCGGTATAAGGAAAAGGCGGACTGTCACAGTTCGCCTTTTTAACTACACAAAAAAAACTTTCGAAAAAAATGTACCATCTTTATATACCGGAGAAATAAACTATCGCAGTCTACTTTACTCAATATTAATTCTTCCTTAAACTTTAAAATAAAACAACTATTTATTGTTTACATCCTCAAGACAGGACAAACAAGGCTTTTTATTTCACAACACATTGAACACTGTTCCTTCATCAGGATCCTATTATACCAATTTCAAACTATGGCCTTCACTATAAAAAAATAAGGGGACAAGACCAACGTAGCAGAATCTACGCAACACCTTTTCCTCCTTATTTTTCTTTCTACTGTCTGGTTTTAAAGACTATTGTTGTTTATGTCATCCCATTTCGCCGGAGGCTCCACAATGTTTCCTCTCCGGCACTCCCGGACATTGACAGCAATCGTTCAACAACCAGGAGCTTGTCGAGTAAGTGGAGGGGAATTTCACCCCGCCCTTCTCTCAGAACCGTGCTTGACAGTCTCCCATCACACGGCTCTTCGTACTTAACTCTTTTGTTATTAACTTATTAATTCAATTATTTCAATTTACATAAGCGTGGATATGGTACATATCCTTCTACCCAATGCACAAACAGACTTCTGTCATACGATGCCCTTCTTACTAACCAATCAAACGCCTGTCCAAGTTTATGACCTCTCGCAAAACGTTTGTATTTGCGCATCACCCATTTAGACAACTTTTGATTAAGGTATTTCATCACCTTTCCAATCTCGGTCCTTCCAAATGGAGAGTAGTAATTGAGCCAACCTCTGACTTTTGGACCTATATTCTCAGCTATCTGCTCTATACCAATCTGTAGTCTGCGATTTAATTTCCAACTTCTTATTTCCGTCTTTATCCTCATCATTGCTTTCTTACTGATGGCTGGCAAAAATGCCGTAAATACTTGTCCAGTCTTAGAGTTCTTTGCTTCTCTTGGTCTAAAGGTAAAACCTAAATAGTCAAAGGAAGTATTTCCAGAGTTGCCTTTTCGATTACTATCCTTGCAATAGACTATCTTGGTCTTATCTTCATTCAGCTTCAAACCACATTCCTCAAAGCGTCTTTTCAGCACTTCTCGTAGGAATAAGGATTGCTTTTCTGATACTAGGTGGCAAACAATATCATCAGCATAACGCTCAAAGGGGATGCTTGGATAGTTATTTTTCATCCACATGTCAAAGACATAGTGTAGAAAAAGGTTTGCCAATAGCGGACCTATTACAGAACCTTGCGGTACTCCCATAGTACGTTCTATCATCGTACCCTCTTTTGTTTGATAGGGAACTTTGAGCCAACGCTCTATATATAGAAGTATCCACTTCTCTTCCACATGTTTGCCGACGGATTTCATCAGAAGTTCATGGTTAATGGTATCAAAGAACTTACTGATGTCCATGTCAAGCACCCATGCGTATTTCATGCACCGCTCTTTTGCCTTGGCTACGGCATCATGAGCAGATTTATTTGGACGATAGCCATAAGAGTCTTCATGAAACAGTGGGTCAATACGTGGAGTTATCGCCAAGACAACTGCCATTTGCGCTATTCTGTCTTCAATGGTGGGAATACCCAAAGGGCGCGTTCCTCCATTTGATTTCGGAATTTCCACAAGTTGGACTGCCTTGGGGAAATAACATCCAGAGCTCATGCGGTTCCAGAGTTTATAGAGGTTGCGGCTCATGTTATTTACATAAGCATCCATACCTATATTATCTATTCCCGCACTGCCTTTGTTTGACTTGACTGCATTGAAAGCCTCATAGACTAACCGCTTATCAATTTCAAAAGGTTTTGCGTCATTCATTGGTCTCATCCTTTATTCAAGTTGAACTACAAACTCGGCTAAGTACGTTACCCCCTTCGCTCCAACCTCATTACAAGGACTTCAACACTACTACGAGGTAATCCGCCGCAGACATGAACATCGGTACTTTCTGCCTCGCCTGTCATAACTCTAGCATTTTCCCTTAGCATTTCATGCCTACTTCTCACGTTCCTTCAAAGAGCCTGTGATAAGTTCATGCCATTTATACACCGCACACCCGGCTGTCAGTAAACAGGTGGCTTCAGCCGTTATCCCAAGATACATAAAAGACCTTGGTTTTGATGTGACTTGATAACTTTGCTAACGATGCTTCACCAATGGTTCATTTGCATTCATCTCCTTATCACATACCTTGCCAACCTTACGGAAGGCTTTCAATTGTCGTTCACCACCTATCGGTTTCCCTCAAAGCAGCACAAAGTGGTTTGCTATCAGCTCCTGCAAGCCGAAAGCGGTAGGCCTACTACCATCTCTTCAAAAGTTACGAGAATATCATTTCAGAGTAGCCGACTCTTTCACGCTATTTCTCTCGTGACACACTTTCTGGTTGCAAAGGTAGTGATTAAAGCATGAGCGAAGATATCTATTCAGGTAAAACTAATACCTATTAAAGCAGGCAAGCCATTTATCCGGCAGATTTCCATAAAACCATGATATTTAGGCAAATCAGCGATCTGTTTATCTCGATTGTTTTGTGTAATTTTGCAGCCTTTATTTCGCAAAAGCAAAACATATAAATACTATTATTATGAAGTTATTTGAATTTAAGCCCAAACTGGTTTCTTGTTTAAACAATTACTCGAAAGAAACCTTCATGGCAGACCTGATGGCCGGTGTCATTGTAGGTATCGTTGCACTTCCTCTTGCCATTGCATTCGGCATTGCGTCCGGCGTTTCACCCGAAAAAGGCATTATCACCGCCATCATAGCCGGATTTGTCATATCTCTTTTGGGTGGCAGCAAAGTGCAGATAGGCGGCCCGACGGGCGCCTTTATCGTCATCATCTACGGAATCATACAGCAATACGGTGAAGCTGGGCTTATCGTTGCGACCCTTATGGCGGGCGTGATTCTGATCCTGCTCGGTATATTCAAGCTGGGTGCTGTTGTCAAGTTCATCCCGTATCCTATCATTATAGGTTTCACAAGTGGCATTGCCGTTACCATTTTCACGACACAGATAGCCGATGTTTTCGGCCTTAATTTTGGTGACGAGAAGACCCCGGGAGATTTTATAGGCAAATGGATGATTTATTTCCGCCATTTTGATACGGTAAACTGGTGGAATACCATCGTAAGCGTTGTGAGCATCATTATAATAGCTGTTACTCCCAAATTCTCGAAAAAGATTCCGGGATCACTGATAGCCATTGTCGTAGTGACTGCCACCGTCTATTTGATGAAGACTTACGGAGGCATTGACTGCATTCCGACCATTGGTGACCGCTTCACCATTCATTCCGAACTGCCGGATGCGGTTGTTCCAACATTAAACTGGGAGGCAATTAAAGACTTGTTTCCCGTGGCCATTACCATTGCGGTGCTGGGAGCCATTGAGTCGCTGTTATCAGCCACCGTTGCCGACGGTGTGATCGGCGACCGCCACGACTCGAATACGGAATTGATCGCCCAAGGCGTGGCCAACATGCTGACTCCCCTCTTCGGGGGTATCCCTGCCACCGGAGCCATTGCACGAACCATGACTAACATCAACAACGGCGGACGGACTCCTATAGCCGGAGTTATCCATGCTATTATACTGCTGCTGATTCTTCTTTTCTTCATGCCCCTCGCACAATTCATCCCCATGGCATGTCTTGCAGGAGTATTGGTCATCGTTTCTTACAACATGAGCGGCTGGCGTGTATTCAAGGCCCTGCTAAAGAGCCCGAAATCGGATGTAGCAGTATTGCTGATTACGTTCTTCCTCACTGTCATCTTCGACCTGACTATCGCTATCGAAGTGGGTCTGGTCATTGCCTGCATCCTTTTCATGAAGCGTGTCATGGAAACTACACAGATTTCCGTCATTACCGATGAAATTAACCCTAACCAGGAACTCGACATTGCCGTACGCGAAGAAAACCTGGCCATTCCCCAAGGAGTGGAAGTATATGAAATCAGCGGTCCTTACTTCTTCGGCATCGCCACGAAGTTTGAAGAAACGATGTCACAGTTAGGCGACCGTCCGAAGGTGCGCATCATCCGTATGCGCAGGGTGCCCTTCATCGATTCCACCGGAATCCATAACCTGACTACCCTTTGTGAGATGTCACAGAAGGAGAAGATTACCGTCATTCTTTCCGGAGTGAACGATAAAGTGCTCCAAGTATTGGAAAAATCAGGATTTTATGAACTACTGGGAGAGGAGAATATCTGCCCGAACATCAATGTTGCCATAGACAGAGCAAAAGAGATTATCGAATAAGGCAAACCGCACTTTTGCCAATGAACCCTTCAGTTTTTGACTTCTCCGGTTTCCTCTTTATAACTTACTCACATCCTTTACTTTGCCTTCACAAACATTCCGGAAACGGCACTGTTTCCTTACCAGATAAACAGAATGTCGAACTAAAAAAGAAAAAAAGATGATTGAAAGAGAAACAAGAAGAGAGGCGGCAGACTTTATCCCCTATATGAAGGCGGTTATAAAGAAGCTGAAAGCGGACAAGAAGCATCCGGCGGTGCATACTTACACTGCCACGATGAACTCCATCACGCAGTATTCCGATGAGAAAGGGCAAGCAACGACTATTGCCGAAGTTTACACACGCGGCAGACTGAAGGAATACCAAGAGTGGCTGCGGCAACGGAAAGCAAGCTGGAATACGGTTTCCACTTACATGCGCACGCTGAAAGCTGTATATAACAGATTGCTGGATGACAAACTGGCGGGGTACGAGCCGAAACTGTTTGAAGACGTGTACACCAAAGTAGAGTCGCAGACCAAACGCTCGCTCACACAAGAGCAAGCTAAAGTGCTGATGACGGCAGATTTCAGTGTCCTGCCCGGCGACGTACAGCGTGCGCTGGCATATTGCCTGCTGATGTTCCTTTTCCGGGGAATGCCGTTCATCGACCTTGCCTATCTGCGCAAGCAGGATGTGAAAGGAAATTCCATCGTGTACTGCCGCCATAAAACCGGACGGCAGATGACAGTACGCATCCCGCATGAAGCAACGGAACTACTTGAAAAGTATTGCAACAAAGACCCAGATTCTGGCTATCTGTTCCCTATTCTGGACGAAAAGATTGAGGATGAAGGAGAACTGTACCAATACTATCTGCGCACACTAGCGAAATTTAACCGGGGACTGGGCAGACTGTCAAAAATACTGCTTAATGGCGTAAAGATAAGTTCCTACACTGCACGCCATACCTGGGCAACATTGGCATTCTATCAAGGCACTCCAATCGGAATTATCAGCAAAGCTTTGGGACATTCGTCCATCAAGGTGACAGAAACCTATCTACGGCCTTTCGAAAATGAAAAAGTGGATATGGCGAACGACAAACTGATTCTTTCGGTGACAGAGAAAGCCGGAGAGAAAAATGCGGCATAGCAAAACACGATGTGACTATATGTTAAATGAAGGAAGAGTTACTTACCAAGTAACGGTGGCTAGTAATTGACAAAACTAAGCATATTTTTTCATTTATCAAACAAAAAGTATGAATTTATAAAAAATAAATTGCAATTTTTTCACATAGGGATACAAAATATAAAAAGCCGACATATCATCCGTATTTTTTGCCATTTCGAGCACACGATGCATGTTTCCATCTTTGATAACCCAAAAACGGAATGATTCTCCATTTGTATAATTCTGCTACAAAGTCTTGTAACTGTTAAACGTTTTCAGGAAAAACGCTTTTTCCCTCCCTCTTAGGAAGTGGAACCTTCGTTACTTGGTAAGTAACGAAAATACTAGAAAAACATGGTGAAAAAAGCAACCATATCCCATAGTATGCCGTACTACTCTCTTTTCGAGGGCAGTTTACAAAAAGCACACTCAATATTCTTCTTTACCCGACCGGATATAGATGAAAACCATGGGTTAAAATTATCCCTATTTACAAAATTTTCCACTTATCTGCCGATAACCCTACTCTTTGATTTTACCCAAATTAACTATAAAATGCTGAAAAATTGGACTTTATTGTCCTTTCTCCTCCTGCTGTCACTGTCTGTGACGGCGCAGGAAACCACGGACAGCGTGTACGAATTCCGTTTCGTCCCGCAGAAGAATATGTTTTTCGTTCCCTACGGTAATAACCGTGCCGAACTGGAACGGCTGTCACAAATCATCAGGCAATACCGCCCGGAAATAGAGGACGGCAGGATGCCCCTCCACGTGGACGGGTATTGTAATTCGCTCTCCGGCAGAGCGGAAAATCTGGCTGTCGCAAGGCTGCGCTCCAACCGGGTGAAGTCCGAACTGATTCTGCACCACGGAATGACGGAAAGATGCTTCGTCACCCGCAACCATGCCGAAAGCGGTGACTACGTGACGGTAACAATCATACTTCCGACAATTCAAAAGGAGGAAGTCAAAGAGGTGGCAGTCCAAACCGTAGTGGAGAACACACCGACTGTAGCTGAACCGGTTACGGAGAAACAGCAAACGGAAAGCATAGCCACTTCTTCGGAGAACGTTGCTCCACAAGCCCACGAAGATAAGGTAAAGGCAGTTCCATATACGTTTGCCATCCGCGCCAACCTTCTTCGCTGGGCAACACTTACTCCCGACCTCGGTGTGGAGTGGCGCATCAACCGCCATATCGGCATCCTTGTCAACGGCTCGTGGACATCGTGGAGCTGGGACAACAAGAACCGCCGCTATGCCCTTTGGGAAGTAGCGCCCGAAATACGCTACTATATAGGTAAGGAGAAGCGCGGATATATCGGTGCTATATATAAGGTGGGCGAGTTCAACTACAAGTTCTCCACTGTCGGCAAGCAGGGCGACCTGACGGGCGGCGGCATTACCGGAGGCTATCAGTGGAAACTGAACCGCGCGTTGGCACTGGACTTCAATCTCGGCATCGGCTGCATCCATGCCGACTATGACAAATACGAGGTCATCGACGGCGTGCGTGTACGCTGTGGCAATGGGAGCAAGAACTGGTGGGGTCCGGTATCTGCCGGAGTGACACTGATGTGGAAATTATTCTAAATGCAAAGAGAAGATATGAAAAGAACAAATAACATAATCACTGAAAACGGACATCTGTCAAAGATAAAGGCAGTGCGCAAAACAGTTTTCTCAGCTTGTGGAGGAGTATTTATCTTGGCGGCGGCTTTCTCGCTCACGGGCTGTGTGAAGGACGAGCTGCACAACACGCCGCACCCCGACAAGGGGGCGATTGTGGTACAGATGGACTGGAGCGACCTGCTGCCCGAAGCCGTGGCGGACAATTACATCTTGAATGTGGACGGCTACGAGCAGACCGTCAGCGGAAGCACCAACACGGTGGAACGCCTCTCCGAACCGGGCGAACACTCGCTCATGGTGTATAACAAGCCACAAGGCATCACCATCAACGGCGACATCGCCTCGGTGAACGAGATAATCGACGGAAGAAGTGTCGGGAGCCGCGTAGAGCCGTTGCCCGACTATCTGTTTTCGATAAGCGAAAAGGTTATCGTAGAGAAAGACGACACGCTGCGCATCAAGGCAAAACCCCGCCAATGGGTGCGGCAACTGGATATGGAACTGTCGGTGAGCGAAGGCGACTATAAACGCATCGTGGCGGTTACGGGCACGCTTTCGGGCATTGAGCAGTCGGTGGACATCCGCAAGGGAGAACGGCTGGGTACAGCGGTGATAGTAAACAACGACTTCACCGTGGCAGAAGATAAATGCAACACCTCGTTCCGCCTGATGGGTATCGTGCCTACGGAGCACCAGACGCTGACGGTGCACATCGTCTTCAGCAATGGCGACACGCAGACCATCGAGAGCGACCTCTCGGAACAGATGGCTGCTTTCCATGATGGCAACGCGCCGCTGACACTGACCGGAAGCCTGAACCTGCCCATAGAAGTGGGAGCGACCGGCAGTATCAGCAACTGGATAGTGGTGGACAACGGAACAACAGACATACACTAAGCGAGCAAGACCGCGTAGAAACAAGAGTAAAAAGTGATGAAATATAAACCAAAAAATATCAAGAAGACGATGAAAAAGAAAGACTTCACAAGAGCCGGGACATTTTCCGGCAAGCGAATCGGCGCAGTGCTCTGTGCCGCCACATTCCTGCTGTGCGGATGCGGCAACGACAGTGAAACCGCAGGGACGGACACGGACAGCCTTGTCCCCCTGCAAGTGAACGCAGGCATCGAAACGCGTGCCTACAACAACCTCTGGAACAAGGATGACGCCATCGGCATCTACATGCTGAACGGTACGACTGCCGAAGCCGTCAACAAGAAGTACACCACAGATGTGGCCGATGGCACTGCAAGCGGCACTTTCAAAGCAGCCGATGGCGACATCTACCTCCCGGTGAACGGAGACGGGCGTGACTTCATCGCCTACTATCCGCATCAGGCAGGCATGGCAGAAAACGGCAACAAGTATGCCATAGACCTCAGCGACCAGTCCTCGCAGAAAGCCATCGACCTGATGCGAAGCGCAAAGGTGACGGACAAGAACAAGAATAATGCAAGCGTAGCCTTCCTGTTCAGCCACAAGCTGGTGAAGATAGAAGTCACCATCGAGCACGGAAACGGCGTGGCGGCGGAAGACCTTGCCGGAACCACCGTGGCACTGACCAACCAGCCCGTCAAAGGTTCGTTCGATGTACTGACGGAGGGTGCGGAAGCCGTGCCCGATGCCATCACGGAAGTGAATACCTTGAATAGCATAACCCTCTATCCCGTTCTGGAGAGCAGCAAGTACGAGGCCATCGTCTTTCCGGCAGAAACGACGGAAGGCATGGAAATGGAGTTCATCGTACCGAAGCTGAGCGAGACCGTCCCGTTCACTTTCACCGTGAGCGATGCCGGGAAGTCGAAGCAGTTCGTGGCAGGCAATAAGTACCTCTACACCATCAAAATCAACAAGATGGGCATCGGCGTGACCTCCACCATCGAGTCGTGGGGCTATGGCAACGGCGAAGATGGCGAAAAGGGCAACGCGGAATGATGCCGCACCACACCGGTTGCGGAAACCGGAAAACAAGAGAAACTAAAAACAAAACAATATTTTTTCTAACTTTTAAATGTATAAAAAGACAATGAAGACAAAATTTATGATGATGATGGCTGCCGCAGCACTGGTGCTGACGAGTTGCAGCAACGACGACGAGACAGACAACTGGAACGGCGAGATACGCCTGAGTAGCGGGCTGGCGGTGCAGACACGCGCAAACAACACTGATGTGCCCGACAAGCAGATAGCCGAAAATCAGACGGTTTATACCTGGGTGGACAAAGTTCCCATTTCCAGTGGCGATGCTGCTACGGCATACATCAACGCATGGACGCTGACCGCCCAAGGCAACGGCACATTCATGGGCAACGCCCAATATTACCCTGCCGATGGCGCAAAACTCGACTTCTATGCGATGCACGGAAACTTCACGTTCACCGAGAATGGCGATGTTTTCCCCACGACAGCAATCAACCATGACGTGGCTGCTAACCAAAGCACCAACCTTGGAGAAAATTACCTGAAATCCGACCTGCTGTATGGGTTAAAGACAGAAGTTACTCGCAGCGGAAGTGCAGTGAACCTGACTTTCTATCACCTGCTGTCGAAGGTGGAAGTGGCTCTGAAATCGGGTGCAGGCAGTCCGAATCTGGTGGGTGCAACCGTTACCATCGAAAACACCAGACTGAAAGCCTCCTTCACCCCCAGCAAGACTGCTGACATCAACAACAGCGTTTCGGAAACAGCACAAGCTGCCCGTGCCGGATTGGTTACTTGCCCAACAGACAATAACGATGTCACTTCGATTGCCATCGCCACAAAGATGGCTACGGGCGATTTCGCTGCCGGAACTGAATATGCCGCCGCTATCATAGTGCCCCAAACCGTAGCGGAGGGTACGCAATTCATCAAAGTAGTGCTCGCGAATAACGGCGGAACATTCACCTACAAAGTTCCCAATGAGATCACGTTCGAAAGCGGCAAGAAATATCAATACCAAATCACCGTAAACAAAAGCAGCTTGAGTGTAACATCCAGTATCAGCGGCTGGTCTCCGATAACTGCCATAACCGGCGAAGCCACGATGAGCAACTAATCAATAAAATCAAACAATCCGCCCCTTCCCCGAAAAGCCGGCTACCTTGTCCGTGTCAAGGTAGCTACCTCGACCACCACTTGGTAGCTACCTCGACACCCTAAAGGTAGCTACCTCGGCAAGGCCAAGTCAGCAACCCCTCTACAGATACCTGTAGCCGCCTTTCGGGACAGCGGACGGAAAATTTAAAATAATCAACAAACCCCTAAAAAAGAAAGGAAACAAAATCATGCCATTCTGGAAAAAAGCATTCAGTAACAGAACCAAGGTCTACTTCCCCCAAGCCATCGTGCAGGGCAAGCCCGTAGAAACGGAGACCATCGCCAAGGACCTGGCCAAGATCTCCACCGTAAGTAACTCCGACGTTCAAGCCGTGCTGGGCGACATCGCAGGCGTGATGCATACCCGCATGATGCAAGGCAAGAGCGTCCACATCAAGGGACTGGGCTACTTCCGCTACGTGCTCGACACCCGGGGCGTGAAAGACCTCAAGGACTTCAACTTCGACCAGCAAGTGCAGGCCGTGCGCGTGCAGTTCATCCCCGAACGCACCAAACTCTCCAACGGCGCCTACACCCGTGCCCTCGTGGACAGCGACCAACTGGAATGGATTGAACTCTCGCCCGACGCCCAAGACCAGGACCCCGCACAAGGCGGCGACGGCAACCTGGAAGAAAATCCGCTGGGATAAATCCGCGGACAGCCCCCCCCTCAGCCACCGCCGGACGAAGAAAGCGTAAAGTCCGGAGCGTGTGCAACCCTACGAAGGTAGCATACCGGCAGCGTCGCTGCTGCCGGTGGCACAAAGTGAAACAATCATTATATACCTGAGTCGAAGCATGTTTTCGATGAGGTGAAACTTAAAGTAACAGTAGAATCTTTTAAAAACAAAAGCAGATTATGAGATACAGACAACAAGGCTGCAAGACAGCCATTATCGGATTACTGGCAGGTATGCTGCTCGCCGCCTGCACGCAGGACGAACTTGCCGACAAGCAGGGCGAGCCGCTGCCCGAAGGCAAGTATCCTATCACCTTTACCACAACGGTGGAGGGCGTGACTGCCACCCGTGCCGCCACTGCGGACGGGCAGTGGACTACCGGAGACAAGATTGCCGTGCAAGTGGACAGTGAAGTAAAAGAATACACCGCGACACCTGTCAGCGGCAATGCTGCCACAGCCACGCTGAGCAGCACTTCTCCATTCTACTGGCAGAACACAAAAGACATCAACGTTTCGGCGTGGTATCTCGGTACGGGATATCAAGCTACACAGCCAACTACGTGGAGCGTGAAAAGCGACCAAAATCAAAATGACGGCTACCAAAAGAGCGACTTCCTCTATGCCCCTGCCAAGAACATCGCTTTCAAACCCCAGGCCGGAACAGCCAATAGCCTTACCTTCTACCACCAGACGGCAAAGGTCATCATCAACATCCGCAATAAGGGGATTTTGACCAATGCAAGCAAGATAACAAGTGTCGTCATCGGCAATAACAACAATATCGCCCTTAAAGGTACATACACCGCACCGACCGATAACAACACCGCAGGCACGTGGACTTCTGCAACCGAGACAGCCGATAAGGGCACGATTACCCCCAAGAGAACAAGTTTCAATGCCGACGTCAGCTTCGAAGACGGCAGCACCCTCGAAAACGCCCTTGCCAGTTACGAAGCCCTCGTCATTCCGCAGACGGTGACCACGGGAGAGAACTTCATCGGCATCACGGTGGATGGCACCACCTATTATTATAAGGCAGAAACCGGGAAAAATGAACTGAAAGCCGGATACGTGCATACTTACAACATCACCGTGAAAGGAGAGAAACTGGAGGTGACTGTAAGCAATAGCAGCATGAGTTGGGAGACTGGCACTTCGGGTAGCGGCAGTGTTGAATTACCCACGATAATCACGCTCGGCAGCGAAGCCGTTAGTATATCAGACGACGGAAAGTATCTCCTCACGGGCACGGGTTCGGGTGCCGTCACCATCAACGGCTCGCCTACGGTAATATTGAATGAGGTGACCTTGAACACGTCTGCTTCTCCATCCATCAATATTACGGGCGGAAGTCCCGAGCTGACCTTCAAGGGGACAAATACGCTGAAAACCAATGCGGGTGGAATCTTTCTATCAAACGAAGCGAATGTCACTATAAAGGGCGACGGGGCGCAAAATACAATATTGAAGATACAGGGAAAATACGGTATTGGTGTGTATCGGGACCAAAACAAATGCGGCAATATCACTATCAGCGACATAGCGTTGAATATCAATTGTGAGGGAGCCGGCGTTGGTTCATCAACAAACTCTACTTGTGGAGACATTAGCCTTACCCGCTGTAAGCTGGACATTTCAACTACACTAAATGCCGCATGCATCGGCACTTCTGCTGGCGAGGAAATGTATAAGCAGATATGTGGTAACATAGAGTTGCGGGATTGCGAAATCATCAATCTGACTGCTAAACAGCCGGCTTATTATAATTTCTCTCCAGCGGCCATAGGATGCAGTGGCGGCGCGAACAAGTGTGGAAATATAAACATCTATCTACGTGAGAGTGAAACAGTGGATGGTTTTCTGACTAAAATCACTGTAGATGGCGAGGTAGATAAGGTTGGAAAAGGAAGTAATGGTTATAGTCTTACAGAAGAAATCGGAACTGTGACATGGTATGACAGCACGGGACTATAGATTGATGAAGGAGCGAAAAAATAAAAATAAACGATATATATGATAAAGAAGATTCTGACATACTACGCCGAGCGGCTGGACGAATACCTCTCCCGGCTGCACCACCAGCCCGAAGGACTGGCGGAAGTGGGCTTTGTGGGCAACGGC
>NZ_CBVI010000110.1 GCF_000513195.1 Bacteroides timonensis
CGTGGGGCTGGGCGATACCATGACCCCCGAGGACATACTGGAAGGCATCATGCGCATCACAGTGCTGGTGGCCATCAGCCGTCCGGCAGAGTTTATCGAAATCACCTTCCAGCAGCAGATGCAGAAGAGCTGAGTTTAATCAAAATAGAAAAATAAACCATTTAAAATTTTAATATTATGGCAGACAATGGAGCAGCACAAAGTGCAAGCACTCAGGCATGGCCGTTACCGAGTTTTTATTTCAAGGTATCAATTTCTAATGTAGGAGACATTTCGTGTAGCGAAGTGTCAGGTCTTGAATCGGAGTACGAGGAAATCACCTATCGTGCAGGTGACAGTCCCGTCTTTACCAAACTGAAAATGCCCGGATTGAGAAAGGCAGGAGACCTGACTTTGAAGAAAGGTGTATTCAAGGACGACAAGGCATTGTGGGACTGGCTCAACAGTGTCAAACTGAACACCGTCCAGCGTGAAGTGGTAACAGTGAGCCTGCTCGATGAATCGGGTAGTCCTGTAAAGACTTGGGAGGCAGTGAACGCATGGCCGAAGAAACTGACGGTGGAAGGCTTCAAATCTGATGCCACTACCACGGCAATCGAAACATTGGTCATTGCTCACGAAGGAGTAAATCTGAAATCGTAATTTATGAGAAAGCAGTCTGCATCTTCCAATGCTAAGCAGCAGGGATGGAATCTTCCGACTTCATTCTACTTTCGTGTGGATTTTCAGAGAGGATCAAAGCATTTCCAAGCATCCTTTATGGAAATCAGCGGATTGGGCATGCAAATAAAGACCGAAAATAAAGGCTCGGTGGTAAGTTATAAGGTGCCCACAGGGATTTCGCACAGCGATATAACGTTGAAACGCCCTTTGACTCCCTATTCTGAAGGATTTACCACCTGGATAAATAATTGGCAGAATTGGATGGAAGGAAGAGACGGACGTATTGAGGTGTATGATTTAGTAGTCAAGCTATTGGATTCTGACGGAAAACCTTTGGCCGGATGGCTGTGCAGACGTGCTTATCCCATAGACTGGAAACTGGATACATTGGATGCTACCGGAAGCAAATTGTCTTGTGAAACGATTGTCTTGACTTATGTCAGTATGAGACGTTTGGAAATTTTGTAAACGGTTATGGCAATCATCATCAAGGAAATGCGCATCCGTACCGTGGTGGAGAAACGAATCATTACGGAAACGGAAGTTTCGGACGAAATAATCCGGAAGATAGAAAGCCGCGTGCTGGACAGGCTGTCCGAAGAAAACAGAAGCGGACAGCCTGCCGGACGGCGGCAGACGAAGAGAAGAAACGAAAGATAAGACAGAAGCGATATGGGAAATATGAAGATAACAGCCTATGCGGACGACAGTTTCAACAGCGAATGCAAGTCCGCGCTGGAACTGCCCGCCAATCCAGAGAAGGTGAAGCTCAGTAAGGGAGTCCGCTATGCGGAGGACAAGCAGCTGGGCAGCCTGAACGGGTCTAATTCCTATGTGCGCTACGAACCTGAAACACTCTATTTCGAGTGTTTGCTTGACGTGACCAACGCAATGGGGGATGATGACGGGGAAAATCCCGTGCGTAACACGGTGAATGCACTCGAAGAGCGGTTATACGATTATAATACCAATGTGCACCGTCCCTCGTTCGTCAAAGTGGAACATGGCGACATCACCTTCTTCGGGCAGCTCAAGGCATTGGAAACGGAATACACCCTTTTCAATCCCGAAGGGATGCCGCTACGCGCCGAACTGAAGGTGACACTGACGGGCTATTGCAGCCAGAAAGAAGAGAAGAAGCACTTCTCCAAACGCTCGCCCGACGTGTCGCGGCTCGTCACGCTGAAAGAGGGGCAGACACTTGCCGCCCTCTGTTATGAAATATACGGCGATGCGCTCCTGGTGGGGCAAGTCACACGATTCAATAACCTGAACGGTTACAGGAACATTCCCGCCGGTACGGAAATCCTGATGCCGATGCTAAAAAAAGAATAAGATTATGGCAGATTCGCCTTCAATAAATAAAGACCGTGTACTGTCTTGCTCCGTCTATTGCAACGGCAGCAAGCTGAAAGAAAGTTATGCGCTGGTGTCCGCCACCGTGCGCCTGGAGCTGAACCGCATCGGCAAGGCAACGCTGAAGTTCAATGCCGGAAACATGGACAAGCAGACCTTCGACGAGAGCGACGACTCGCTCTTCAAGCCGGGCAACACCATCCGTCTGGATGCAGGCGGTATCGACAAGGAGGAAACGTTGTTCGAGGGCAGTATCATCGGGCTGCGCATCCTCACCGGCAAGGACTTCCGTTCCTATATGGTAGTAGAATGCCGTGACAACGCCTATCCCGCCACGCAAGGTCGCAAGAACCGCATCTTCGAGAAAAAGAAAGATAACGAAATCATCAAAGAAGTATTGTCTGATTATGGAAGCGTGGACGTGGATGCCACACCCTACCAGCACCCCACATTGGTGCAATACTACTGCTCCGACTGGGACTTCGCCCTCTCGCGTGCCGATGCCAACGGGCTGTTTGTCTTTACCGACGGCAGCAAGATAAAGGTGAAGAAGCCGGAAGTCAGCGGCTCACCCGTACACACCGTAACCTTCGGCACGGATATTACCGCCTTCGACCTCGAACTCTCGTCGGACGACCAGTTCACGCAGTACGAGGCGGTATCTTGGAGTCCCAAGGAGCAAAAAGCCGTAAAGGTCACCGCCTCCGCCCCCTCGCTCAACAAGCAGGGCGACCTGCAACCCAAGAACATCGCTTCCGGCGACAGCCTGCTGCTACAGACCGATGCGCCTACCGATGAGAAAGCCCTGAAGCAATGGGCGGACGGCATGGCTCTGAAAGCCGGGCTGGCACGCTATCAAGGCTCCGTCAGCTTCTACGGCTCGGCAAAGGTGAAGCCGGGCTGCATCATCGAGCTGAAAGGATTGGGCAAGCGGTTCAACGGTAACCTGTTCGTAGGCTCTGTAACGCACACCATCGAAAACAACGAATGGATTACCCGGGCAGGCGCAGGCGTTTCGCCCCTCTGCATCACCGATGAAACAGATGTGGTTTCCCCTTCCGCCTCCGGCTTCCTGCCCGGTTTGCAGGGACTTCACGCCGCAGTGGTGAAGAAGCTGGACGGCGATCCGCTGAAAGAGCAACGCATGCAGATAGAACTGCCATGGATGGACGGAAAGAGCAAGCTGCTCTGGGCGCGCCTCTCCACCATGTATGCAACAGCAGGCATGGGCACTTTCTTCCTGCCCGAACCGGGCGATGAAGTACTGGTAGGCTTTATGAACCAAGATCCTGCACACTCGGTAATCCTCGGCTCGCTGTACGGAGAGAAGCACAAGCCGCCCTACGAATACGAAGCGAAGAACAATACGAAGGCGATAGTGACCCGTGAGAAGCTGCGCATCGAGTTCGACGAGGAAAAGAAGATAATAACGGTCTCCACCCCCGGAAAGAACACGGTGGAAATCAGTGACGACGGGAAGCACATCAAGCTGACCGACCAGAACAAGAACGAAATAACGATGGACAAGAACGGTATCAGCCTCTCGTCCGCAAAAGATATTACGCTGAAAGCCAAAGGCAACATCACGATGGATGCCACGATGAAACTCAGCGGCACCGCCAAGCAGGATGTAAGTATGGAAGGGCTGAACGTGAAAGTGCAGGCGAAAATAGGAGCCACCGTCAAGGGCAACGCCACGGCGGAACTCTCGGCAAGCGGCCAGACCACCGTGAAAGGTGCGATGGTCATGATAAACTAAGATGACAAACGATAAATAGTAAATTGTAAATAGTCAAATTGTAAATGAAATTATGCCTCCAGCAGCAAGAATAACCGATATGCACACCTGCCCCATGCAGACCCCGGCGTTTCCCTCGCCGATACCCCATGTGGGCGGCCCCGTAGTGGGTCCCAGTGTGCCGAACGTACTGATAGGGAAAATGCCGGCAGCCGTTGTAGGCGACATGTGCGTCTGCGTAGGTCCGCCGGACACGATAGTGAAAGGCTCGTCCACCGTGATGATTGGCGGAAGACCCGCCGCACGCATGGGCGACAGCACCGCGCATGGTGGAACGATAGTGGCGGGATGCCCCACGGTGATGATAGGAGGATAAACCTCTCCCGAAAGAGAGGCCAATATAAACAAAAACGTTCTTTGACATACTGGAAAACAATACGGGAAATAGAATATAAAGCATTGTTTCTTTGGCAGTTCCCCCATTATGTACTACCTTTGCCATATTTAAATAAAAGAAAGGAGAACAATTATGGCAAGACCGATAAAAGAAACCCCGATACTTTTTGGCAATGATGCCCGGCGGTTCGAGGAACGGATGAAAAATCCGCCCAAAGAAACCCCTGAAGAGAAGGAGAGAAGATTGAAGCACTATCACACTGTGCTGCAATGGTTTGAAAACGGAAAGAAGTACGAAGATGAATTACGAGCAAGTAAGAATCCGCAAACTGCAATCGGATGAAATGATGCAGTCTTTTGACTGTGGAGACACCGACTTGAACGAATTCCTTTTAAAAGAAGCCGCCCTTTACCGTAAGGCACTATTGGCTGTAACCTATATTTTGGAAGATATTCCGACAGGAAACACCTTGGCTTACTTCAGTCTGGCAAACGACCGTGTTTCATTAAGTGATTTTGAGAACAAGACAGAATTCAACCGTTTCCGCAAGCACCGCTTTATCAATGAAAAGCGATTGAAAAGTTATCCTGCCGGCAAGTTATGCCGCCTGGCAGTCTGTTCCTCAGCCAAGGGCATGCATTTCGGCTCTTATCTGATAGACTTCATCAAAAGTTTCTTCATTACAGACAACAAGACCGGCTGCCGCTTCCTGACGGTAGATGCTTATGCGGATGCCATTCCGTTTTATCTGAAGAATGGCTTCGTGCCTCTGAACGATGATGATAAAGAGGATGATACACGCTTGCTGTTTTTTGACTTGGAGACGGTTGCAGATACCGCTATCTAAGTCCAAATTCATAAAATTTTAATATTCTGTTTCCCGTCCCGCCCCTCTCCCTGCAAGGAGAAGGGCGGGACGTTCGTTTTCCGGTATGCCTCAGAAATAGTTTGGAAACAAAAGAAAGGAAAACGATATGGACGAACAGAAAAGACTATTGGACACCGATGCCTTCCTGGGCAGAGGATGGAGCTTCCCCCCGACCTTGACGGACGACGGAGTGGCGATGGCTGCCTACGAGGAAGACATCGAGCAGAGCCTGCACGTGCTGTTCAGCACCTCGCCCGGCGAGCGTGTCTGCCGCTACGACTACGGCTGCCCCCTGCGGCGATATGCTTTCGAGCCGATAACCACGGAAACCACGGTGCGTATGCGGAGCGACATCGCCCGTGCAGTGATTCTCTTTGAACCACGCATCACGCTGGAAGAGGTGTCGTTCGAGGAACAGCCTGCGGAGGGCGTGTTGCTGATACACCTCAGCTACACCGTGATTCGCACCAACAACCGCAACAACATGGTCTATCCGTTCTACCTCAATGAAGGGACAACGATCAGAAATGTATAACTCAACACTTTAAGCGTATGAAATATTTTACTCTACAAGAATGTATCTACTCCTCCACGGCAGTGGAAAAAGGCATCGACAACACACCGTCGCCCGAGATAAAGGCGCATATCAAGGAATCCGTAGAAACGCTGCTCGACCCGCTGCGCGAGGCATGGGAAATCCATTGCCGACAGAACGGCTTGGGCAAGGTGGGTATCAACATCTCTTCCGGCTACCGCTGTCCGGCACTGAACAAGGCGGTGGGTGGCTCGTCCACCTCGGCACACCGCTACGGCTATGCGTTCGATCTGGTTCCGGTGAACGGACGGATGATGGAGTTCAAGCATTTCTGCCGCGAGTTCCTTGCCGGCCGCAAGTTCGACCAGCTGATTTCCGAGGGCGAGGATGACAGCGGAATGCCCAGCTGGATGCACGTGGGTTACAAGCATCCCGACGGCGTGCAACAACGGGGGCAGTATTTCTCGATGATACACGGTAAATATTATCCCATGACCAAGTAAAACAGATATAGTTAAGAATAAGAATAAACAAAATGAATACCAATATGAAGAGAAAGAAACTATTTACAGCAATATGCCTGATGACCGGGCTGTTGCTTGCAGGCTGCTCTAAAGATGAAATGACGGACGGCAACACCCTGCCCGAAGGACAATATCCGTTGGAGATTGCTTCGGTGACGATGAGCGTGGAGAGCAGCGAACAGCCGTGGAGTGCTAATGCTCCGCAGACACGGGTGGCGGAGAGCGAGAACGGTGAAAGCAGCGTGTGGAAAAAAGGCGATGTGTTCTATGTGAAAATTGAGGGCTATGACGAAGTGGGTACGTACAAGATAACCGATGCCGAAACCGGTACGGTGGAAGCCGTCACACCCATCTACTGGCACAGCACTACCCAAAACGGCAAAGTCACGGCTTGGTACACTTCCCCGTCTGCCACCACGGATGGCACGGTAGACCTTAGCAACCAATCCAAAGGTTTGGTGTATACGTTGCAAGCCACGACAAACGCCTCATACGGTGGTAGTCCCGTTTCCTTGAACTTTACTCACCAGCTATCCAAGGTGCGTGTCTATCTCCGGGGCACGGCCTACGAGGGAAACGCTACGGGCGTAACGATGAACAGCTATCCGGCATCCTGCACCGTTGCCAACGGGGAAGTAACTGATTCCGGTACCACAGGAACCATCGCGATGCACCCCACTACTGCCAATGGCCAGCCTTGCTTCGAGGCAAATGTTCCCATAGGTACACTGGCAAAAGACAATGCTTTTGCCGTAACCTTGGAAGGAGGTACAAGTGTTACGGTCAGCCTGACTGCGGATATGACGCTTGCTGTCGCCAACCTTCATCGTGTAACGCTTAAACTGCACAAGAGCGGTACAACGGAAGTGAACCTTGCTCAACAGACAGGTGCTTATGAAATCAGCAGCGATGGTAATTACTATTTCTACGGCTCCGGCCGCAACAGTATCAATGTGACAGGTGGAAATCCGAATATATATTTGGGTGATGCCAACATCTCGATAAATGACGGCAATGCCATCAGCATAACAAGCGGAAGCCCGACCATCATTGTGCAGGGAGCAGATAATAAAGTGGACAGTGGTATGAACGGCGCGGCCATCTCCGTGGCAGCGGACTGCACCGTGACCATTAAAGGCAACGGCACGGACGATATGCTGACAACAACGGCAGGATATGAAGCCCCGGCTATCGGCAATACCTCCGATTGCGGGAACATTACCATTGAAAAGATTACTTTGTATGCCAATACCAGTTATACAGCCCTTAATATTTGGCCGGGAATCGGAACCTATACAGGTAACTGCGGCATAATCACGATAACCGATGCCACTGTCCATGCCAAAGCAATATATGCCCCGATGGAGGGAATGCCTGCTATAGGCTCAAAGTCAAGCGCGCCTACGATCAATGTCACAAACTCCACGATCCATGCGTACCGTGGAAACGATAACACCGATTACATCGGAAAAGGAGGGTCTTATAGTACTGCCAATAAGGGAATCCAAGGCACTCTCGAAAATACAACCGTCTATTTATACACGATGATTGGACAAAGGGGATACAAATCAGATGGCAGTGAAAACTTTGGTTTGTAAACGTGAAGCAGGAAACAAAATACTAACTTAAAACTTGATGGATATGTACGAAGCGAAGCAGAATAAGGAAAAACGAAATCGGGGTGTTGTAAATAATATCAAAAAGGCTGATCGATATAAGAACAAAGTCAGTACTCCTAATTATTATGTCAATCAAATGATGTTGACAAGGAGAAATGAGGGTAGAAAAAGTAAAATAGATTGTTTTAGAACTCGTTTTGCTGATATTAATATTGAGCATCAAGATGCTTCTACAATATTTATCGAGAAGTTAAACTATTTTATACAAGAAATTAGCAAATCCGAATTCAATAGTCAATTATCATTTTACGGCGTGTATTTTGGTAGCATGGGACCGCATACAATTGCACATTCGTCATTAAAGAAAACGATTGATAATTTGTCAAAAGAAGGTATTGCAGATAAATTTTGCCAACTAATTCAAACACCTGATCAAATTCAAACAATTTTAGCGAACGAAACTATCTTTTATCCTGTATCAGAATATAATGAAAACTTAGGATTAAATTCACCACGTTTGAATTCGTATATAAAAATGTATTCTGAATTGTATAACACATGTAGTGGTATTGCAGAATATTTTCAGAGCAATATTAATTTTATAAATGAAATCGAACAACCTACTTATAGCGATGAGAATGCAATTTATACATCTCAAATAGAACAACTTTGGAAATATCTTCAAGATAATATGGTTTATTTATTAAATCTTAATCCATATGCCACTTATGCATGGCATCGTACAACAGGATATACAGATGAAGAAATTAGAGGTAAAGGAGAATCTTCTTGTAATTTGTTTGATATTACAGAAGAAGATTTTCCCCAAAAAATAGATAAGTTTTTTGATAAATTATCACTCTGTGATATAACATTCTATGATATAGATGGTTTCATTAATTATATATGTGTATTTTTCCCGAACATAGAGAAATCTAATATTAAAGTTTTTTTACTATCCAATCGTATTATTCAACTTCCGAATGTCCCAATTGAAATTAGTGAAGATGAAATTGATAACTACTTTATTGACATGCAAAATGTTAATTATACATTCTCATTAAAGAAAATTGCTACAATGTCAATTATTAGACATGTTGATATTATTATTTTTGCTAAAAAAATATTACAGTTGCCAGATATAATGGATGTGTTGGATCAAATATTTACGATATTGTCTTATGTCTATGATGAATTTGTAGAACAAGTATCTCAATTGGTCTCTCAGCTAATGCAATTGAACAATGATGAACAATTTATAGACATATATAACTTGTTAGAAAAAAATGAATTACCCGTCCCGGCGGATGTGTCATCATGTGTGGTCGGAAGAAATTAATTGTAACACCCTCAATGAAAAAGGATTAAATTTGCAGTATCAATTATAAAATTTATAAGCCATGTATTTGAATGAATTGAAATATCATGCCGCAGACTTAGTCCCCTTGCGAGGTGGCTACTATTCAAGAGAAAAGAAGAATGAGTAATAATTTTGAAATAGAATGAAGTATGTACGAAGGAAAAGAACATAGAAAAGCGATCAGTCGGGTAGTAGAAACTCCCACAAAACGAATATGTAGTTATACGCAAGTTTCGCAAAAAAAATCCTTGCAAAACCTAAATATGAAAAGCCAGCGTATATTACAGAAGATGGCATGGACTGCAACCCGACCCTTAGGCCAAATACCTTTAGTAGGTCCATTACCACAGAATCAAAATAATATAGTATTTAATCCTATGCACGCAAAAACTGAAAATCATAATATGGGTAATCTGAGTTTTAATCATCGACATATTATTTTTGACAGACCTCAAAATTTACCTATAGGGAACTATGATAATATCGGCTTTCATTGTGCAAATGGATCGGTTTATGGTGCTGGAGCACTGTTTTCTGAACCATGGCAAAGAATGGGATATAGAATAAGACGACAAATTTCACATAATAATGGGGAAGATCAGCGATTGCATCAAGCAATAAATAACAATGCAAATCCAGGAAACTACAACTTGCTTTTTAACAATTGTCAAGATTGGGTAGATAGGGTTACCACGGCAGCTGGTTTATGATTTCCGTTCCCCCGTCCCGGCGGATGTGTCATCATGAGTGGTCGGAAGAAATTAATTGTAACACCTTAAATGAAAAAGGATTAAATTTGCAGTATCAATTATAAAATTTATAAGCCATGCATTTGAATGAATTGAAATATCATGCCGCAGACTTAGTCCGCATGTTGCCGGAGCAGACCTTGGCACGTATGGCAGCCACAACGAGTATGCCACGGCTCCATTACGCAACCCAAGTGACAATAGGATTTGGTTGACAAATATATAGGTTTAAATAGATTCACTCTATCAAATCTAAAACGAAAGAACGCTCTTTGACGTGCTGAAACAAAACAGGAAATAAGAGATAAAATAAGTAAAATGCGTTGCATGAGTTGATTAATTAGTTAACTTTGCAACATCAAAAGCACCAGAGATGAAATACATCAGAGAAATTACAATCCACGGTGATTACTTTGCCGAATTTTACGATGAGCAAACGCCGTCTGTCCAACGCAAGATAAACTACGTGCTGAATCTGATCCGTGTAGAAGAAAAGATTCCATCCAAGTTTTTCAAGAATATTGAAACAGTGGCAGGTCTTTTTGAGATTCGGGTAGAAATGGAAGGCAACATATATCGCATCTTTTGTTGTTTTGATGAAGGGCGGCTGGTAGTGCTTTTCAACGGCTTCCAGAAGAAGACGCAGAAAACACCACCGCAAGAAATAAAGAAAGCCACCGCAATAATGAACGAATATTTTAATTCAAAGAAGAAAGGAACAGAAAGATGAATGCAACAAAGAAATCAATTAAAGGCTGCCGCACTTTTGATGACATCCTCAACGTTCAGTATGGTTCCGAAGGTACTCCCGAACGCGACCAATTTGAATGTGATGCCGAAGCCTTCATCCTTGCCGAACGCCTGAAGGAAGAACGTCTGAAAGCCGGGCTTACGCAAGAACAGCTTGCTGAGAAGATAGGCACCAAGAAATCGTACATCTCGCGCATCGAGAACGGAAAGGCAGACGTACAACTATCCACCCTCTACAAGATTTTCCAGGGGTTGGGAAAGCGCGTCAGTCTGACTATCTTGTAAGCCGTCGGGCACTCTCCTCTCTTATTTCCGTCCTGCCGTTTCAATCTGCATTGAAACGGCAGGACGGCTTTGTTTTGTAGCGGCATGTATGGAGTAAAGATGATAAAAAAGAAGAACGCTCTTTGACATATTGGGAAAAAGGAATAATGAAGAAAACTTAATAGCCCGGATTTTAATTGTGTCGAATTCGACACGGATAATTCTAAACCCACCGAATTCGAGGGGTTTAGAATTATCCGTGAAAACAGGCTGTAATGTCTTTATTTTAAGCTATCTGGGCACATGGAAAACGATTCATAATCCCGGTTTTAAAGTGGTCGAATTTGACCACTTTAGAAAGCAGGCTGATTTGCCGAGCTTTGTCTTGAGTGCGTCTGAATGGATTGAGAGAACCAATGCCATCAGTGTACCTTTCAAGCTCTATCTGATAGAGGAATTTCAACGGCTGAAAGAGCAGGAACAGGCACAGATAGGCTGGACTGCTAAACGGGAGCCGACGTGCTGAACATGGCACTGTTCGGAATGACCGCCTTGGAATGGCGCGACAAGCATCCCGACCTGAAAGGCAATATCCGTGACTACGCTTCGGTGAACGAACTGATATGCCTCTCGAACATGGAAAGCCTGAATGCCGTGTTTATCCAAGACGGAATTCCACAACGTGAACGGCTCATCCGGCTGAACCGCATCGCCATACAGCAGATGCAGGTGCTGGAAGATATGGCAGGACGCAAGCTGCTGAAATAATTGCCGGTAAAAAGGCTCCAACTGTCGCAAATTTTGCGACAACTCGTAAAACGATAGATCTATTCTCCATTATTCCGCTTTCCCTTTGCGACATATCGCCGCAGGAGGAAAGCGGTTTTCTTTTTCCCAAGAATTGAAGAATACAGAAATATTGAGATATAAAAAAACAAATAGACAATGGTAACGGACAACAGAAAAGGCGGCACGCTCCGCACAGACTATAAAACAGACCTCCACCGGTCAATAAGTATTAGGATTTGTCATCATAGGTGGTCGAAAGATATTACAAATCCGATTGGACGAAAGATGAATTAGCTTGAAGAAGAACGTTCTTTGACATATTGGGAAAAGGAATAATGGGAAAAGCGACTGAATATGCGTAAGTTACGGGCATTTTTATTACTTTTGCAAACTGACATAAAGAGATTCGGCTATGCCATTATGCAGAAAGCCGGAACAAATTATATTAAGGCAAAAGCATGAAAGAGGACAAGAACATAACTGTAACAAACATCACCCAAGTAGTCAATGACATCAAGCAAATCATTGATGCGGGGAGAACGGCTGCATACTCAGCCGTAGACGCTACCATGATTGCCACTTACTGGAACATAGGCAGGCGTATCGTGGAAGAGGAACAGTATGGGCAGGAACGCGCCCAATACGATAAGGAACTGATAAAGTCGCTCGCAAAGGAGCTGGCGCATGAATATGGCAGCGGTTACAGCCAACGGTATCTGGCCTATTTCCGGAAATTCTACCTCACGATGCCCGACTTGACAATTTTGCAAACACGTTTGCAAAATCTGAGGTGGTTGTACGATGAACTGAAACGAACGGAAGGCGACAATCCGACCATAGGCATTGTACTCTGTTCGGAGACGGATGCCGACATAGCCAAATACTCCATATTGAAAGGCAATGAACAGATATTCGCCACGAAGTACAAGCTCTACCTGCCTACGGAAGAGCAATTGCGCCGCGAGATAGAGCGACAGAAGGAACTATATCTGATGCAGCATGGCAAGTAAAGACCGATATATGAGATTGTGAACACTGCGCTCACAATCTATGCTATTATCAATTCCATTATTCCGCTTTCTGTTAGTCACTGAATGTGATTAGAGGAAAGCGTTTTTTTTCCCGGTAATTGAAGAATACAGAAAATATTGAGATATAAAAATAATATAACAATGGCAACGAATGACAGACACAGCGGCACGCTCCGCACCGACTACGAGACCGACCGGGCACGGCTGGACGGCTTTCCGGCCATGGAAAGCGACCGGAACATCCTGCTCCATCAGCTTATCGAAGCCGGAGGGGAGATTCATTATCGTGAAGGGAAGCAAGAGGGAACACTCGCCCCCCTGCTGGAGAACCAGGTACTGACGGTGATTGCCGATATTGTCCGCAAGAAATTGTCGGGCTATGGCGGCAGCTATGCCGAAGGGCATGGTACGACAAAGCAAAGCGCGTATGCCGATAAGCTGGAAGCGGACATCCGCAGATGGATTGCCCGGTTGGACGGGTATCTGGAGCACAGCTGGCGGACAGGCAATAGCGGAAGTCCTGCCACGGAAACCGCGCTTCAACTGAAAGGACAGCTCGAAGCGTCATTGGAAAAGACGGAGGCAGCGGACAAGCCCGAATACTTCCGGATGCTCCGTACCGTCACCGCCATACAGGAAAATGCGGAACACTACTTGCGACAAGCCGCGGACAGCGGCGACACGGAACCTGCGCTTGCCCTGCTCATCGCCTGTCTGAAAAACTACAGCAGCATTGCCGGAGCCTTCAACAGCCGCCTTGCCTCGCTGCCCGAACTTTACCGCCGGGACATCCTGCACGCCGTACCCCGGGGAGCGGTGCAGGACAATGCCTACCTTGTCATCACTCCTGCCGCCGGAAAAGCAGGGTTCACCATTTCCAAAGCCCAGCCATTCCCTGCCGGACAGAATGCCGCAGGGGAAGACCTGATTTACCGGACCACCCAAAAGGAATACATCAGCCCGATGCAGTACGAAAAGGTGGATATGGGCTCTATGCAGTCGGGCTGGCAGTTGGAGTCGCCCCTGCTTGTGCTGGACGAGGGTGAACGGAGGGTAACCATCCGCTTTAAATTGACCACGGACAATGATGTACCTTCCGGGGACATGAAGGAGGGCTTCACACTGCAATACGCCACGGCTGAAGGATGGACGGAAGTACCCTCTGAATGTTCCGCTTCCGATGGGAACCTCTGTTTCCGCTTTGCTCTCCACCATGATGAAGCTGCCCCCACGTCCTGCATCCAGGAGATACACGGCATGGTGACGGAATATCCGGCTCTCCGCATACTGACCATCGACAGCTCCTGCCAATGGGCAAAAGACGTAAGGTTCACCGATGTACAAATGGAGGTGAATGTAAGCGGCATACACAACTTCACGTTCTACAACGAACTGGGGGAGGTAGACACGTCGCAGCCTTTCTCTCCCTTCGGCATACAGGCCGGACGCGGCGCCTGGTTCCTGTTCGGGAATGATGAGATGGGGCTGAAACACTTGCAGACCGTTTGCCTGACCGGACGGTGGCAGAAGCTGCCCGAAACGGAAGCGGAATTCAACGAGATATACAAGGAGTACGGAGCCGATGCGGACTCGTTCACGATAGATACCGAATACCAAAAGGACAGAGCGTGGCACCCCTGTGCAGACGGCGGACAGAAACTGTTCTCCTTTGACGGGAACGGTAAATTCTGCCCGGCCAGGATAGCTTTCAACTTTGCCGGACTGCTGTTCTCCTCCGGAAACGCAAGTGGCAAAGATGAATACAGCCGTGAAAAGAACGGATTCTTCCGCGCCACCCTGCAAAGCCCCGCCATCGGCTTCGGCACGGATGCCTACCGCAAGCGGTTCACCGACGTGATGATTCACAACGGCCGCTGCAAGGAGAAGGAACGCAAGCCGCTGCCACCGGAACCGGCCGTGCCCCTGCTGGCGGATGTGGAGCTGTCCTATACCGCTGGGGAAACAACGGAAACAACAGATTCCTCCATCCGGCTGGGCCGTATCACAGCACTGCCGGAGATGAATCCTGTTCCCATAGAATCGGGAAAAGAACAGCCATTCTTGCCTGCTGTTCCGTCCGGACATCTGCTTTACTTCGCTTTCTCCCATGCAGAAGGAGAAAAGAGCGTGCGGGTGTATCTCGACATGACCTTGCCCCGAGAGAAGATACCCTTCTACAATCCGCAGTCCGGAAGCAGCCTGAAACTGAGTTGGGAATGGTGGAACGGGACCGACTGGGAATCCCTCATCGGGGATGCCGTCCGTGCCGAAGAGACCAACGGACTGACGCAAAGCGGTTTCATCGAAATCAAGCTGCCGAGAAAAATAGAAACCTCCCATACCGACAGGAAAGGGAGGATGTGGCTGCGTGCCGCCCTGACGGGTGACACCACCGCCTGCCTCGCCGTCCGCAGCATTTGGACAAACTGCATCCGGGTGACCGCACAGAACGGCGACGGCACACCGCTGCCTGCCGGAACGATACAAGGTCTGCCGGAAGCGGACGAGCGGATAGAAAGCATCGTCCAGCCTCTGGACGGCTTCGGAGGCCGCCCTGCCGGAACGGAGAGCGAAACCGCCGTGCACCAGACCGCACGCATCGGCAACCGCCACCGTGCCGTGACGATGAAGGACTACGAGGAACTGGTGCTGGAGCATTTTCCCGAGGTAGACAAGGCGCAGTGCATCCCCGTCCCACGGGACAAGGGCGCTTCGGAAATCCGCCTCGTGGTGTTCAGCCGCGCGGAGGACAGCCGCTACTTCCTCTCCCCGGCATGGAAGCTGGCGGAGATACAGCGGCTCGTCAGCCGGTATGCGCCGTCCTTCGTCACCCTGCGCGTAATGAATCCCGTGTATGAAAAGGTGAGCATACACTGCAAGGCGGTGCTGTGGGACAAGGTGCGGGACGAGGGGAAGACCATCCGCCAGCTGGTGGTGCTGGCACAGAACCACATCGCGCCGTGGTACCGGAAAGGCGGCATCCCCGAACTGCAACAAAGCTTCTCCTACAAGGAGCTGCACGCCCGGATGGCGAACCACGAGGACCTGAGGAAAGTCGTCGCACTGGAGGTGGACGGAAAGAGTCCGGATGCGGAAACCGGGGAACTGATATTTAAAGGCAGCCACCCATGGAGCGTGCTGCTGCCAAAAGTACAAATCGAACTGCTCTCTTCGCGTGACGGCATCGACACCGCCGAGATAGGAAGCAGCTTCATAATAGGATAAGACGATGGAACACAACAACCGAAAAGACCGGAATACCCTGAAGGCGTATTTCAAGAAGGGTCAAACGCCAACCGAAGAAAACTTCGCCGAACTGATAGACTCCATGACGAACCTTGTGGAGGACGGACAGATAGCGAGAACCGGCAAGGGCTGGACTTTCTGCCCCAAGCAGGACGGCGCCCTGGAACTGGGACTATATACGGATGAATCCGCCACGGAGACCGAACCGCCCGTGTGGACGATTACCGTGACCCCCGAAAAGAAGCTGCTCGTCAGGAACGCCGGAGGAGAAACGGTGCTGGAAGCGGCACAGGACAAGTCTGTCATGCTGCACGGCAGCCTGAGCGTGGAGGACGGAATCACCGCCACGGCCTACAAGACCGGAGGCGGAGGCGAACCCTCTCCCGGCGGCGAGGAGTATGTGACCATCCCTGCCGACAAGCAATGGCACGACCTGCCCATCGACGTGTCCCGTGAAGGCTTCGGCTGCCGGGTGTACCGCATCTACGCCTCCTTCCGGGAGCAGGGCATGGGGCTGTGCCGCCTGACACGCGTCACCGCCATCTGGCAGAACCGGATGGAGCAGCAGATAGAATCTCCCCAGAAGCACTGGTGGGGCTGGTCGGGAAGCGTGCGTTTCCGTTGGGAGGAACACGGAGGAACGCCCTGCCTGCAGATGCGCAGCAAGAAAAAGCTGCCCTCGGGCGAGGTGCACTGCCGGATAGTGAAGATGTACAAGGGATAGAGATAATTGACAATGGACAATGGACAATTAATACCGGTAGAAGATGGAAAAAGAACGGAAAGAGCCCTATATCAGACAGGAGGCGGAAGGCGAGAGCCTCTATACGCAGCTACAGAGGCAGACGCTGGAGGAGGCGCAGCGGCTTTCGGGTAAAGTATGGACGGACTACAACGCCCACGACCCCGGTGTGACCGTGGCGGACATCGCAAACTATGCGCTGGCGGAACTGGACTATAAACTCCGTTTCGCCCCGACGGACTATCTGACCGGAAAGGGCGGTGCTTTCGATGCGGAACGTTTCGGGCTCTTCTCCCCCGAAGAGGTCTATACCACTGCGCCCGTCACCACAGAGGATTACCGGAGACTGTTCTTCGCGTCCGTCCCCGGACTGGAGAACGTGTGGGTGGAGTGTGATGCGGCGACCGGAGGCTATACGGTGAGCGTGTCGCTTCCCCCTTTTGGAGAAACAGATGAGAATGCGGTGGTGAAACGGATTGGGGAAGTGTACAACAGCCACCGCAACCTGTGTGAGCATCTCGACAAGGTAACGGTCGTACAGCCCGAAGAGTTGGAATTCCGCGCAGAACTGGAAATAGAGCCGGGCAAGGATGCGACCGTTGTGCTGGCAAGGCTGTATGCCACCATACTGCGCTATCTTGCCGGTTCGGTCAGTATCTCCACCCCGGAAGAACAGCCATTTTCCGGCCTGTCGCCCGAAGAGTGGCTGGAAGGTTCGGAAAATGCCGTGCGCGTAGTCATCCCCCGGCAGCAGAACACCGAATACGAACTGTACGGGAAGCTGTGGCAGGTGGAGGGCATCCGCTCGTTCAGCACCTGCTACCTGATGAAGGACGGCGAACCGCTGACCGACCTTTCGGGAGTGTTCAGCCCGAAAATCCCGAAGGACAAAGAGGAACTGAAAGTAACCGTTCGCTGCGAAAATATTCCGTTACCGGTCCATATGGAAAAATTCATCGGACACCTGAAATCCTTCTATTACACCCAAATCCGCAGCCATGCAACGATTGGGGAGAGAAAGGAAAAGGACCGGGAAACCCCGATGGGGACTTACCGCGACATCTTCGCCCACCTGCCCATAGCCGCAGACTTCCCCCTCTGCTACCGCCTTTCGCCGGACGGGGAGCCGTCCACCTCCTTCGAGGCGTATCTGAAGCTCTATGACGGAATGACGGCATCGGGACTGGAAGAGGTGAAAGGTCTGCCGCAACTGCTCTCCATCCGGGTGGAGGATGCGGACTGTCCGTCCGGAAGGGACACCGTGACCCTGAAGAACCGCTATATGGATTTTCTGGACCACCTCTACGGCGTGGAGAGCAACCCCGTCCGGCTTACGGAGCAGGACAGCTACGGAGAGACAGCCGGTGAAGCCATCCTGCGCCGGGCGGTATTCCTGCGGCAGGCGGCTCGCCTGATAAAAAACCGGGCGAAGGCACGGGACATAACGGTATTGGAAAGCAAAGACAATGTGCCGGCGGTGAAGGAATGGTTCTGCCTCCTGCTGGGCATCGACCCGGACGAGAACCGTTCGGTGGGCAATGTGCTCCATGTGAACAGCCTGAGCCTGCACAGGGACGATGAAGCGCACAGGGAACTGCACAACGAGATGGATGCCATGCTCATCGGGGAAAGAATGCTGGATGCCTCGCGGGTGGAGCCGGTCACTGAAACGAAGATGCCCCAAACTGAGAAAGAAAGGGCGGAACAATACCAGGTTCTGCATGACAAGCTGGACATTTTCCGGAATCCCGCCATCAGCGGAGGACTGTTCCGGGGAGGCACACGGCTGGAGAACTACCGGCTGGTGAATATCAAGGACACGGAACACATACTGGCATTTTGGAACGAGGAAGGAAAATACTGGATGAATCTGGAATGGGGAACGGACAAGAAGGTGCTCAACAAGTATGCCAACATCCTGAGGCGTTTCCTGTGGAAACTGAACAAGGAGTGTGAAACGGTCTATATCGTGGAGCACAGCCTGATGCTTGAGCCGGAAGCGTTCACCGTATCGGTGGTGTTCCCCGACTGGACGGTGCATTTCCATTCGGAAAGGTTCAGAAAGAACTTCATGGAACTGATGCGGTCGCTGATGCCCGCCCATATCAAGATGTGTTTCTATGGAGCAGACACTGCGACCATGCAGTCTTTCGAGCTGTGTTATTCCCTCTGGCGCAGGATGCTGGCGCAAGGGACAGTGAAGAACAGACTGGATATAGAAACGGGCATGAGGAACCTGCTGAAATCCAAAATGAAGAAAGAAGAACTGTAAACAGAAAACAAAAGGGCATGATCGGCATTGACCGCATATCATTCGAGTTCGTCATGGATGACGAAAGGTTCGCACAGGGACTGTATGCGGACTGGGACAGCTTTTGCCGTACCTGCGTGGAAAATATTCTGGAGGAATGCCTTTCAGTATATGACAAGGACAGGGTGCTGCACGAAATCGAGAAGCTCGACCTTGACCTGGGCGGCATCCCGCAGGAGGACTTCTATACGGAGTTCCCAAGGAGGCTGCGCGGGGAACTGCTGAAAGCGTTGCCTGACCTGCAACTTTTCTATACTGACGGGAAAGAAGTAAAGACTGAAGCCTCACGGTTCGCCAATCTGCTGCATTATCTGGAGTACGGTGTGCTGAAAACAGAATGGGCGGACATGGATTTCGACCTCTCGGAAGAGCTTGACAATGTGGTGAGTCAGGACAAACGCTATCTGGAAAGGATTGCCGGGTTGTGCATGGTCAACGAGTATGTGCTGAGACGGATTCTGTTGCAGACAGACATATCCGCTCCGCTTGTCCGTCTGTATTCCATTGCGATGGACAAGGTGTTTTCCATGAAGGAAGGCAAACATCGCTTCATGGAGATTTTCTTGGAAATGCAGCCCGATGTGCCGTTGCGCTTCGTCCATGGGACAGAGGAAGAAGGGCTGTTGCACGGCATGGCTGAGTTGCTTGACACCCGTTCTGTCCGCAGGGTGATGGAAAAGGAGACCGCCGAGCACGCCGAAGTTGACCTTCCTCCCTACTGGCATTACCTGTACGAATGGCTGGTCAAGTATTATCCGTACAACGGAGTTGCCATATTCGGCGGTAAGAGTGATTTCATCGGCCACCTGCATTACCGGCTGCTAACTTTTATCCGCAAGCGTAACAGCACGTTCTACCTGTCAAAGCTGGAGCTTACCGCCGCCTTCCTGCTGGAGGTGTTCGGAGCGGCTTATTACAAGGATGTTCTGAATGCCATCTACAATATGCAGCCGCGCAATGCCGACGGTTCGCCTGCATATGACGGGTATTACAATCTCCAGCTGTACCGTGTATTCATGCAGCTGTCGCTGCTGTCTTTGCCTTCGGGTATGGATGTTCCCGAGGATGAAAGCACTTCCAAGGAAAAGACCGCTTCTCTCCTGACGGATTTCAGGATGGAGGATTTGAGTGCCGTTCTGAAAGATACCGGACGAAATGATGCGGACAAAAGAATGCTTGTAGCCGCACTGGTACGGCAAGAACCGGAGGCTTTTATCTTATGGTTAAAGAGTGAGGTCGCAAATGATGGCGCTCTGACAGCGATTTTAGTAAGGTTGATTGATGAACGTACATTACAACGGTTGCTTGCATCCACCTCATTGTCGGCCATGGAAACCGTGGATGAAGTGATAAAATACCTGACCGGTCTTGTCAGAGAAGAGAGGCTGTCAGACGGATTGACTTACGAAGTTTTTGCCCTTGCTGCCCGTAAAGCGGTGCTGCTATGGATTAAAGGCAATGGATATGCCCTTTCCACTATTGAAAGTAACAAATCCTTGTTGCGTCTGATACACAAGGAGACAATTGAAACAACCGGCAAGGATAATGAAACGACGGTGGAAGAATGGGTGAAAGAACTTCATTTGTCAGAAAACGAAACTAAAGACCTTGAAACCTTTGTCGGACATGAGGATGATGACATCAAGGAAAGCATCCGACGGCTGGGAATGCTGTTGAAAGCCGAAAATGTTTCAGAGGCTGTGAAACGCAGAGTGACCGTTTCCTTCTTGGAACGATATAAAGAGAGAACTGCGGATGTGATAGGAGAACTGCATGAGCAGGGACTGTTGGAAAGTGCAATCAGCCGGGTCAGTGTTTCTGCTGCGGAAGCTGTAATCAGACAGATGGTTATCCGTTCTATCGGAACTGGCGAAGCGGAGAAACTGCTGATCCTGATTGGACGGTTGTTCGCCGGTGAGAATACAGTTTCCGTCTACTTGCAGGACAAATCCCTGACACTGAGAATGCAGGTGCTTGCATGGCTGGCAAAAGAGATGAAAGTACAAGCAGGTATGGCAAAAATACAAACAGATATGACAAGACCATTTCCGGAGCTGTTTTCTCTTTTCCTCACCTTCTTGTTCGGAAAGGAAAATGTATCCGCTGTAATCAGACCGATACTATACGGCATGGCAGGAGAATTTACAACCGACGAAGTGAAGGAGGATGACATCCTTGAAGTGTTGGAGCTGCTTCCCTATACCGGCAGTTCCCGTATGCGTCATGCCCTGTCCGTGTTTGAACAATGGTCGCAGCAGGTCAGGACGTATTCAAATACCGTTCAAACGCTGTTGGAAAACCGTTGGAATACATCCGGCGGATTTATGGACTGGCTGGAAGATGCCGAAGTGGCAATCGAATCCAGGCGTGAACTGTTGCAGGCACTGGCACGGGAGAAGCCACAAGTGCTGACCGGAATATTCCGCAACCTGCCGCAAAATAAAGAAACAGTTTTTGAGTTTGCAGCTTATATTCCTACAGAAGTGATACTGGATGGAATGCAAAAGGCGGATGGAAAACAGGCACTGTTGCTTTCACGGACGATTGACTTATTGCAGAAAGAACGGGGACGTTTCGCTTTTCTCTCCAATATGACCCTGTCCTTTACAACCGCCTTGTCGGAAGCTCTTCTGCTGTTCATGCAGGACAAAGAGACTTTGGGAGGAAGGAACCTGACGGAGCAGGAAGTGGTCAGGAAGCTCCTGGCACACCTGTACTATGTATATACAAGGCGAACGGACTACAATGACAATAAGGAATGGAAGCATTTGCAGGATGAAGTGAACGGTGGGCTTGGCTTGGACGGTACGGAAACGGCGGGTGTACCAGCATCAGGAAAGAATCTTTCCGAAAGGCTGTTGTCTGAATATAACCGTTTGAATGACTCGGAACTGTACCACCTTGTAGCCGGCGTATTGGATAAAGAACCGGGACTGTTTGTTGAACTGTCAGAGCAGAATGCTGATCCGGATTTCATCAGGCGCATTTCCGGCATTGCAGACAGGACAATGTTCAGGCGTATGGTAACGGTGCTTTCTTCCGTTTCCGGATTTGAGAACCGTACCGCTTTTATAAGACTGATGGAGTGGCTGGGCATCCGGTCGGCTGACCGCATGGCGGCATCGGGCATGATGAGTGCTCTTCTGTCATGGACAGGCACGACGGACTGGAAAAGGCAGGGCATCCGGCAGATAACGGCCTTCTTTCTGTCACGCCTTTATAGAAGTGATGATGCAGCCGACCTGCCTTTGGAAATGCTTATGGATGATGCTCTGCCCGAAGAGATACGGAAGCGGCTGCTTCATGGCTATATGCGTTCATGCCCGGCGGAATTGCTGAGACAGATGCAACGGCTGGCGGCACAAGGCAAGCTGCCGTTGGAAAAATGGGCGGAATGGGCAACCCTTTCGGAATGGCTGCGGTTGACAGCAAACATCTCTCTCACATTGGAGGAACTGCTGCGGCAGGTCATTGAATACCTCCTGTCCCAAGGCGAGCCGATGAATAATGAAACGGCATTGAGATACGGACTGATGAGATTCATTGCGACAAACGATGCCGCAAGATTTGCCTATTATGTAGATAAAAAGGAAGTAGCGCACTCGTTCGTGCTGTCGCTTCCTACCATACAAGGTATAACTGAAAATAAAAAAGAAGAAATTATGAGTAAAATGATGGAAGATTTGGGTATCACCCCGGAGGAAGAGAAAATCTTGGAGAGAAGTCAGGAAAATGATTTGGAAATGGCTCTTGTCGGCAATGCCGGACTGTGTCTGCTCTCGCCTTGGTTCCCGCGACTGTTCGCTATGCTCGGCTATTTAGACGAAGAAAGAAGGAACTTCAAGGATACTGCATCGAGAATCCGCGCCGTGTTCCTGCTGCAATATCTGGCAAGTCCCGAAGAAAGGGACTATCGCGAACCTGAACTGGTTTTCAACCGTCTGCTGACCGCCCTGCCCGCACAGGTTCCGCTACCAAAGCGGATAGAACTGACGGATGAGGAAAAGCGGACGGCCGACGGTATGCTGGAAGGCGTAAAAGCCAACTGGGTAAAAATGAAAGGTACATCGGTAAACGGATTCAGACAGAGCTTCATCCTGCGCGACGGACGGCTGGAACAGCAGGACGAGAAATGGCTGCTGACGGTAGAGAGACGGACGGTTGACATCCTGCTCGATACCGTCCCGTGGGCGTTCCGGCAGATACGTTTCCCGTGGCTGAAGAAACACATACAGATAGCATGGCATGAGGGACAAGAGTTTTAATCGGATTATTCACTGTAAAATAAACATATAAGGTATGGAAGCAGAAAAAGTATATCAGGAAAAGACGGCACGCACCATCCGGCAGAAGCAGGACGGCAGCGGCGCATTGCAGTTTGTGGACAACCGTCCGGTGAACCAAGCCCTGCAACGTGTAGGGGAAGACGAGGAGGATGCCTTGCAAGGCAAGTTTGACGGAGCCATCCAACGGGAGGAGGATGAGGACAAAGGTATGCAGATGAAAGCAGCAGAACCTATACAGAAAAAGAATGAAACGGGAATGCCGGACAACCTGAAAGCCGGTGTCGAGAATCTGTCCGGCTTTGCAATGGATGATGTGCGGGTGCATTACAACTCGGACAAACCTGCAACCGTTCAAGCACTGGCATACACGCAGGGAACGGACATTCATGTGGCTCCGGGACAGGAGCAGCACCTGCCGCATGAGGCATGGCATGTAGCCCAGCAGATGGCGGGACGTGTGGAACCGACCACTGAAGTGGACGGATTGCCGGTGAATGACAATGCAGGCTTGGAGCATGAAGCGGATGTGATGGGTGCAAGAGCCAGCAATTACTAACCCTGAAGCCATGTAGCCTATGATGACAGCACATATCGACTGGTTCGGCACCATGCTGACCACCGCCATACAGCTTTATTTCCAGCAAGGGAGCGAATACTTCTCGATAGAAGAGGTCACGCCTCCCGCCGACGGCTGGCTGGAAAGCATGACAGGACGACAGGAAATCACATTCAACGAGCGTGTGGTTATCATGCTTGCCCTGATGCCGCATACCAGTCCGCAGGCATTGGACATCTTTTTCGTGCAGAACAAGAATTTCGACCGTCAGTACACCGAGTTCGGCGGCTGGAAAGGATTGTCGCACGGAGGTTTCCTGCCTACCGGCGAGACGGCTTCGTTCATCATCGCCGGAGAGGATATGGAGAAAAAGAAGGCTGTCATCCGCATGTTCCAGAGAGACCATTGGTTCTATACGCAAAATATCCTGCGGCTGGAAGGTGCCGGTGAAGGCGAACCGTTCCTGAGCGGGCAGCTGCGCGTATCGGATGAGTTCCTGAGCAAAGTCCTGCTGGACAGGGACTACAAGCCGGACTACAATGTAGGTTTTCCCGCCAAGCGCATCACAACGGAACTGGACTGGGATGATATGGTGCTGGACTATAATACGGCGCAGGAACTGGAGGACATCAATACGTGGATTGCCTCACATAAGGTCATCATGGAGGACTGGGGACTGAAACGTTTCCTGAAAGCCGGGTACCGTGCCCTGTTCTATGGTCCTCCGGGTACGGGTAAGACACTGGCGGCAACCCTGTTGGGCAAAAAGAACGCTATGGACGTGTATCGGGTGGATCTGTCGATGATTATTTCAAAATACATCGGTGAGACGGAGAAGAACCTTGCCAAGGTGTTTGACCTGGCAGAAAACCGCAACTGGATTCTTTTCTTCGACGAAGCGGACGCGCTGTTCGGCAAGCGTACTTCGACTAATACCTCCAATGACCGTCACGCCAATCAGGAGGTAGCCTACCTGCTGCAACGCATAGAGGACTTTCCGGGTACGGTGATTCTGGCGACAAACCTGCGGAGCAATATTGACGAGGCATTCTCCCGTCGGTTTCAGTCGGTCATCTATTTCCCGATGCCGGACAAGGAACTCCGTGCCGAGCTGTGGCGGAAGATGCTTCCCATAAAATGGCTGGGAAAGGATGCGGACGTGCTGACAGACATGGCCTCCGACACGGAACTCTCCGGCGGTTCCATCACCAACGTGGTGAGACGGTGCGCCTTATCGCTCATCCAATCGAAGGAAAAGAAACTGACGAAAGAGGTACTGAAAGAAACGTTGCTAAAAGAAAAATCAAAGATATAAAGTTATACTCAGATATAATGTGTGTAAACATTGGGAATAATGGCATAAGAAAAAATAAATGATATAAGAAGAACCGAAAATAAGGAAGCGGGAGTCTTTCCCGCTTCCTATTTATATTTCAATATACCATCTATATTTAATTCTTCGTCATAATTATATATGATTGCCACACTATACCGAGCTCTTGTAATAGCAACATACAATTTACATTTGCTTGTCGCTGCTAATGGCTTATTGCCAATAAGCCAATCTAATATTGCTTGAGTTGGATATATCAATATTCTGTCAAATGATAATCCTTTAGAAGCTCCAAAATTTAATGTAGGACACGAATCGTTCGTTCTTGTTTTTATATTATATCTCAATTGGACTGGCTGATATTTGCTTAAATAATCATCCACATCGAATGGCCGTATAAGAAAGACACCTTTGTGTTCGACATCATCAGTATTATCTGATATTGTTGCACTCATATCTGGATATAACTTATTAGAAAAGTCACATATTGCAGATACGCATCTATGGTTAATATTTAATGATGTGGAATCAATCTCAAGATTAAATTTCTTTCTGATAGAGTCAAAATATAACAATATATTTGACCTTTGATATTTTTTATTTTTGGATGAGTTATTGGTAGAAAATGTACCTTGCCTTGGATCACCGACTAATATTATTTCTAATGAAGTAGGAAATAATTTATTCAAAAAGTCCAAATCATATCCTGCTAAATCCTGCACCTCATCAATGAAGATATGAGAATATATATTAGTAATCCTTTTTATGACTGTTCCTTTTGATTTTTCATCACATCTACAGACAAATTTAGCTATTTTATCAGAGTATATCTTGCCATCTGTCGTTAAATAATGACGTGCGACATCGGTTTCTTTTGTTCCTTTAGCAGAAATGCCATTATACAAATATAGTCCAGATATTTTATCCGAATATAAATAACTCTGATATGGTTTAACACCATGCTGAAGTAAAAAGGAAAACCATGTCTGGATTTTCACATTAGCAGGAACACATTTATTCAATTCCACAAATTTCTTGCGGATTTCCTTTTCATTTTCTTCTGTATAGGTGGTAATAAGTATTTGAACTCCTTGCAAGCGAAGAGCTTCTTTTACTAAATGAGTAGTCTTACCAGATCCTGCTGCTGCAATTATAACTTTATTACTCATCTATCGAATCTTTTATATAATCTGGAAATGTCAACTGTTCTTTAGTCTTAAATATTTTCAATGCACAATCTGTTTTATGAGATTTCATATATTTGTGTAAATCGTCAATATCAGTATAATGTGTACCTAAAATCAGATTCATCTTTTCTATATTATTTGATTTTACAATTTTAGGTTCCATCGTATTATAATTAAATGGTTTGTCACCTATTTTTAATGAGCCAGAATCAATAGCCATATCATAGCATATCTGAATATTGGGTAAATCTTTATACTCTTTATATTTTTCTTGCAAGGCTTGAATATTTCCATCATTATCTGTTACAACAACAATAGATACATCCAAATATTTAGCTATTTCCAAGAAACGTAAAAAAGAAAGATTTCCGACAGCAATGACATCAACACCATTTTCTATCGGCATTTTTCCATATCTTACAAGATATGCCTTTTGGATAACCAATTCGTCAGAATCGCCTTCTACTAAAATAGCTTTTCTACAAAGGAGAAGTCTCAATGTGTCATATCCTGACAGTTTTTCAAAATATTCGATAGTATCATCAGACAATTCATTTAATCGCAATGTCTTTTTATCATGTAATAAAATAAGTGATTTTAGCCCCAACTTATTTGCTACAAAACTACTATGAGTTGATATTAATATTTGTTTATCTGCACAATGTTCCTTTATTGTAGCAATAAGTTCATTGAGTTTTGAATATGAAAGGTGATTTTCAGGCTCTTCCATCAAAAGAATGCTGGCTTCTTTTGCCTTTTTATGTCCTAATGCCAGTTTTGTTTTGACTATACATTGTTCCCCTTTACCAATATAATTAAAAGGAATCTTATCAAGATAAGTCATTAGACAACTTTCCCATGCATTCTTAGAAGATAAGTCAACAGAAAGTTCGACATTCTTGTTGGAAATTTTACTGGCATCTTTTAACCTTGCATTGATATTGCCAATAGATTCCTCGCCCATAAACACTTCTTGCATTTTTCGATAGGCCTGTGTTATATCAACGACTTCTTTTGTATCTAAACATTCTTTGATTATCCGTGAAATATAAATATCAGAACCGTTTTGGTAACGATTGCTTGAAGAATCAATCAATGCAGATTTTAATGGTATATTCCGACTCGTTATTGAACTGTCGCGGGCAAAGGTAGTCCATACTACATCATAATATTCAATAGGAATGGTCTTTACCTCCTGTTTTATTAATTCTTCATATACATCCCTATATCGTTCATCGAAGGCAATCTTGTAAGATAATCCACAATCATCTTGCCTTTTACTATTACCATTTCCACAAAACATTGGACAATCATCACCTCCGATATATAATTCAATTAAGATATAGGGTAGCTGTGCAGGTCTCTGTTTTTTTAGGTTATCAAGATATTCCGCAACAATGTCATTATTAAATAAATATTGAGATAGTTCATTTTTAAGGTATCGACCATTTAACATACCTGTAAGTGCCAAATGAATAGCTTCAATTATAGTTGATTTTCCCGATTCATTGTTACCAACGAGAATATTGACACCTTTATTGAGAGTTATATCGAAGTTTCCTTTATAGCTCTTATAATTTTCTATATGTAGTGACTTTATATACATCAATTTATCAATTTCAGAGTTAAAAATCCGATAAGAATAGCAACTGTAAAACTGGCTAAAGTACCTATTAATACATACTCTGTGATTTTAATTTCTTTCGCCTTATTCAATTCTCCAAAACGAAATATAGATTTAGCCGCTAATAAGAATCCAACACCTTCTATGTTTCCAGTGAGAATAAAAGTCAAGATTAGTATGCGTTCTAAATATCCTATTGATTTTCCCGCATTTGGAAGGCTCTGAGATGCACTGTCTTTTGGACTCCACCGTTTAATGAATAAATTAAGGAATATTGAAGTAGGAGTCAGTATAAGCAGATAAGCAGTAATCACGTACCAAAAGTGAAGATCATTCAAATTATCAGCAATCCATTCTAACTTAAAATTTCCATCATTATATAAAAAGAGCCATAAAGCAAATATAACTATTACATGGAAAAATTGGTCTATAACAAATGTGCTCAACTTCTCTTTCATTGTGGATTTAACGAAATCCACGATAAAATGAGTCAAGAAAACTACAGATGGAATAATCCAATTATCCCATTGAGCTACAAACAAGTAGGAGGTGATGGCATGAATCAGGCAATGTAGGATTAAAGATTTTAATTTAACCCATCCTTCTTTTCTCTTGTTATCGCAAATACCATCTGTCTGCAAAATAAAATCAGAAAAAATGTGGGCAAATAGCAACCTTAATAATATCAGTATATCCATTATAGTAGTTTTTTAGTTATCAATACAGCGTATCGTTCTAAATAAATACGAATAAGATTTTCTTTTGCAGTTCCAAGCAATTTACTTATATTTTGAGCGGTTTTATTATATTTTACCGCAATATCCTTTTGTGGCGTTTGATGAAGTAATGCCTGATATACAACTTGTGCTTGTGTGCACGTCCAACCGGAAATAATATCATCCGCAAATGCTGTACTTACTTTCAATTCCTCATTGATGTCTTCCCATCTCGTTCTTATTGTCAATCTCCGTTTCCCAATTTCATCAAGTCCCCAACCGGAAAAACGGAATGCTTCGCCATCAGAAATAACAACCTTGTCTGATGTATAAGAAATTTCTCCGATTCCAAGGGCGATACGCGCATCCCATATACCCTTACTCTGAAAAGGGGTATTGCTTTTAAGACCGGCTCTTAATAGTACTGCTATCTTTAGTGTTTCTTCTGGCTTATCTACAATCAATTGAAAACTATCTCCTCTAAATAGTTCTATTTTCAAAGGGCTTAAAATCCTCAACTCGTCCGCTATTCGTGGGATAGAGTCTATCAAATGTTTTCTCCAATCAACTTTTATCGTTGTTGAATTGACAATATCTCCTGTTATAACACCTTTTATATCCATATTCTGTTTATAATTGAACATCTATGTTACAAAGGTAATATATCTCCCATATAAATCAACCAAAATTGGTTGTTTTTTAAATATCAACCGAAATTGGTTGTTTAATGGACTACAACCAATTTCGGTTGATAGAATTATTACTCATTTCCGAGCAGCAGATGTTCCAGAATCTCATCGTTCGTGATGCGTTTCAATTCGTCCCTCACAATCTTTCTCGCCTTGTTCTTAATACGGCTCTGTAACAACAACTGCATGGAATACCCATAGCTTTATAAACCTGTGTCCATTTTTCCTTTGCCAGTTCAAACCAATAAGGATGTTTATTCAAATGAGCATCTTTACAAATGACAAAATGTCCATAGGCTTCATAAAGAATCATACGGGCCTTAAATAGCCGCCTCTGCTGTTCATGCCTCCAAAGTTTGTTTCTTTTGTCCATCATCTTTCTGTATTAAAGTTAGGATGAACAATGATCTTTCTCATGTTATTTCTCCTTTCTGCGTATCGCTACGCTAATTCATTGTTAAGTAAGGCTTACTCATTTACGCATTAGCTTGACATCCAATCACAATCCGAATGATAGCCATAATAAGTTTTGCCATCACCACCTAAGTCCCAAGGGGAGGTCAATTCAATGGAATGTGTTGGCAACAATTCATATTTCCCCTGGCTAATCAACATTCTCACACGTCTTCTGAATCGTTTTGACGCCACTTTCTTTCCTCTCTTTTGTGACTTACAACAACAGCAAACGCCTGCAGGAAATTTCTTCCTCGATCTACTCATATTAAATGTAATGTTATGAAGCACAACATGCCTTGCACTAATTATGCTTCGGTTAGACATTACATCTTTTTACTGCTAAAATTCATATTATATAGTTTATTGTCAATTCACAACGGCCTTTTACACGTCATTTCTACCAATACGGTCAGGATGAATAGAGAGATTTACTCTTCCCATCCTCGTTTATGCTTTAGTTTCCGGCTATAGTTCTTCACCGATGTATGCACATGATGTGTGGCATGAAAACCAGGACCCAATAATTCTTTTTCGGCTTCACGACTTCCTTTCTTCATCGCTCTGACGTAATCGTCCAGCGAGAGTGAGGAGCTATTTTTCTTTCCCATCTTTATTTCGATCGATCTGTTTCAGAATAATCTTTTGTACTTGCTCATATGAAACGGGAGTATAGTTGTTGTTATCGACTCCAACATCGTATTGCGTAGGGAAAAGCATACCGAGACGCTGCGTATCTACTCCGGTACTATCGGGGCAGGTATGTACATGCCCGAAGAGTTGCCATACATCCCGATAAGCGCCACCATAACAGAGGAACGGATAGTGGTTCAGGTAAATACTACGCTTTCCTATTTCAATTTGCATCTGCACCGCCACTTCCTCAAACCGGCTCATATATCCTTGACGTATATTCTTTCGATCATGATTACCCATGATCAGACAAATCTTGCCATTCAACCTATCGAGTATTTTTGTCCATTCGGCAGAACCTCCCAAACAAAAATCCCCCAAATGAAAGACCGTATCTTCAGGTTGCACGACCCGATTCCAGTTGGTAATCAATACTTCATTCATATGATCCACATCGTTGAACGGACGATGACAAAAATGAATAATATTCGCATGACTAAAATGTGTATCGGATGTAAAAAACGTATGTTCAGCTTCAAATTTATAATTCATAATTTCTCCTTTCTGCGCATCACTGCGCGTCTATATTAATCTAAATAATGGGGAATGTGGAGAAGGAAACAGGTGGTAAGTCTGTGTTTTTCATTCCGTTTTTTGCTTTCCCTGCATCGAAAAAGTTTGCAAAAATAATGTAAGCATTCGACTTCTACAAATCTTTAGGGGATATTTTTTTGAGTATGAGAAGTATATACTATGTATATAAGAATAGGACAGAAGTTGGTTGATACCATTTACTTCTGCCCAATATTCAAGGAAAGCAAAATTTTTAATTTTCAGTAGGGACATTGTGACTATTTTATTTATACAGTCAACATTTTACAAAATAACAAAAGCACATCTATTCGGGAATAGGTTTTCATTCAATTACTATATCATACCTAAATCTCTAACTCATTAAAAAATCGACTCCACTATCTTCTTATAGAGGAATGTAGTTCCTGCTTTTCATTCAAAGCATCCTTAAAATAATCCGCCGCCAATTGCTTCTCGTCCCCCCAATTATTATACTCTACCGCATCTCTCCATGAAAGATTAACTGCCATCTGTTGTACTCCATCAATTCTACAACGGATAGACATATTCCTATCACCCGAAGGATAAATCTCAATGTCAGAGATTCTCTGTAGCATTTTATTAACTGTAACGTCATTCTTAAACTTCTGAATAGCTCTGGCATTCTGTCTTTCCTCCCATTCATCCGCTTCTTTCGTTTCAGAATCACGCACTTCATAGCTATCTGCATAACTGGCATTTAACCGATATTCATATGCCGTATTGCTAATCACATCAAGTCGAGCAAATAGTTTTTTTGCCTCTCCGACAATATCTGCATCCGAATTAATATCTCCGATGTCCCCTTTACAGATCTTAGTTGCCGCTGCTAAACAGACCATAGCATCCGGCTCCCGAATACTCGTTATAACATAAGCATTTTCGTTTACTGCCGCCATTTGTGTTTTTATAGAAGGATTCTTGATATACCGGATATTATATGCGCCCCGTCCAATCACCTCTTCCTGTAATTCTTCTGACGGCTTAGCAACAAACTGTATATTACTTACATTATTTTTATAGCCTCTCTTTGCACTTTCTCCGTTGGATTTTTTATATACTGCAAAAGGGATGGCCATTCTTTCACTACTGCCAGTTGAACCTTTTCCGTCGGTTCTTTAATATATACAATATAATTTACATGGTTTCTTACCGCTGCCAGTTGTTGCCTTTCAGTAGGATTCTCAATGTCCATAATACGCCAACCTTCTTTCTGAAGCTTACCCAGCAATATCATATCTTTTATAAAATCCGGAATTACTCTCATAAAGCCTATAACTATTTATTACTTGAATTATTTATATTATTCTGAGCAGATAATACCGGCTCAAAAAAAAGTTCAACCTTTGCACAACGGTTTACTTGTATAGGCTGATAATCGTTCACCCCACCTTTACATACTTTAGTAATCCGATTCTGAGAAACTCCCCGTTTTACAAGCTCTTCAGATATATAATCTGCACGACATATACTCAGGTTCTGATTTCGTATTGCATCACCTGTTGCACTATCGGCAGTACCGATTACTCGTAATCGGAGATTATATTTTTTACATATACGGGCAAGCTCATCCGCATTGGCTAGCTGGGAAGGGTCTGTAAGCTGGTCTGTATCGACCAAAAAGAAGAACATGATAGGAGAACCTATACACTCCTTTCCAGAAAAAAGCAGTTTCAAATATTCTTTTCCAGTACAGAGGTTATCAGCATTATATATATCAGAATTCCCAGTAGTTATCGTATCATTCCCCATTAATTTTCCTCCAATTTCATTTGCGTCAATGAAGGTATTGCCTGTTTCCTCATCCATGTTAGTTGAAGAAAGGAGTCTTGCCCTTAATGAATTCAGCCCATCATAATCATTCTTCGGGTAATCATTGTTTTGAAGAGAGCTTGCATCATCTGTTTTCTTCCGCTTAAAAAGGCCATTGTATTTATCAAGAATGCCTTCTATCTCAAAAATCTTCTTCATTTCGTTAATTATCCGTATATCCTGATCATGAATATTCCGGTAATCAGAATTATGGCGAGTTAGTTCTTGATTAGAAGCTATGAGTTGGGCATTTTGATCAATATAAGGTTGGGCGTCAATAGCACGCCTCCATCCTTTGTTACCGATCGCGAATGATAATCCGGCTGTTAAATGGAACATGTTATCGCCAAACTTATTCTTATTTCCAACCCCATCAAAATCCCGGAAGGTAGTAGCGCCACCTAATTCAAATGTTAAAAGCAGGGTCTTATTGAGCCTGAGCTTACTAAGAACACCATAATTCATAGCAAAAGGATGTCGTTCCGTTTGTTTATTATAGATAATACCACATCCAATGAAGGGTATCAAACTCCACCGATTATTCGGCTCATATCCTCGGATTTGCGTTATCATATCCAAAAGCAAATCTACATGAACTGAATGATAGCTCTGTCTCTGAA
>NZ_CBVI010000111.1 GCF_000513195.1 Bacteroides timonensis
GGGGCCAACAGCCACATCCATGAACCAATTATAATTCCATATATCATCTAATAAGATTCCACTTAAAAAGGTAGGAGATATGTCCTTATATAATTCATCAGAACTTAATATCGTACTATATATATAATAAGACTTATCAAAATTGATATATCTAATATTATTCATATTTGTTATAGGTTCGCTATCTTGAAGATGAGTTTTCTCTACAAAAAGACTATCCTGAGCATACAAATTACATGAGAGCAATAAAATACTGGTTATTAATACATTTTTAAGCATATACTATAATTTTTTTTGTAAATGTTTATTTTTAGCTACAAAGTAAACAGGTAAAAGTGGTGCTACAAAATTAAATAATGAAAGGAGAGTCTTTTTTCTATTTTATTAGAATTAAGTCCTATTAAGTACGATATATATTATAATATTTGATTTCGTACTTATATATCTATAGGACTTAATTAAGTAGATAGAATATTTATAAAATAGGGTTAAAATGAAGGATATACAAACTAAAATATTAAAAGATAGAAAAGATAAATCGTACTTTTGAAACAAATTATAGATTATGAATAAAATTGATTTCTGGGATAGTTTAATAAATGATGTGACTCCCTTTTTAGAAATAGGAAAACAACTACTGGATGATATCAATAACGCAGTAACAATTGCCAATATAGATTATGCTCATTTTACAGACTATACATGCCTTCCTACTTCTTTAAAAGACTCGATCGGTCTGGCTATTCAAAAAGTAATAAGTAAAGCAGCAAATGTCAACAATCTCTCTCTTCTGATACAATCTAAAGATATTTATATATCAATCATTAAAATGTTGGAAGTAGAATTCATGAATTTAAAGAAGGATGACAAATTAATCAGGTCTGTCCTTATCACCCAAATACAAAATGTCATGAACGCGAGTATTTCCGCTTCAACAATGAATTTAAATGATTGGAAAATATACATAGACTCCATCAAGGAAACTCAAGATATTGATTATCCCATTGAATATGCCTATCGTAAACTATGTAAACAGGACTTATTAAAAGAAAAAGTAGAAATTAAAAATTTCTTTTATAATATACATCCATGGCCAGAAATAGAAAAATTGTTGTCAGAAGCCAAAGAAAGCTTGCGCCTAGCTAATGAGCATCGCAATACTACCTCCAAAAGAGGTCAAGGCATGACACGCCTTATCATTGATTTTATTTTTAAATGGCAAACAAATGGGTACATGAAAAATGTGCATCGTATTTACCCCTTCATCCAATGCCTAAATGAGTATTGGAACGGTGAATTGAATTTAGGAACGAGACAGGGGGTGGAAAGAAGCTATAAACAGCGACACTAGATTAAGGGACACCTAACCGTTATCACATTTTCCGTATTACATTGCTTCCGATTATATAGAATATGAATTATAGAGACTATTACAATAGTCCCCAAATAAGACTGTCCAATTTATTAAGACATTACCAGCAAAAAGGTAGGAGACTTATTCTGACTCCTACCTTCCTTATCATATCTGATTTATAACAATATTAAGCAGATGCAATTCAACGTTTATTACGTTTTCCTGTTCCAGATAGTTTTACCATCTTATGGGCCATAAGCATACAACGTCGTGCCCATGCACGCTCATCTTCATCTTCATCGCGCCCCCATTTTAAATCACTTCCACCACCTCCACCTACAGAACCCTCAGCAACCATCGTAGCTTGATCCACATAACCAACGAAAAGAAGCATAGCACATTTCATTATTTCTTCCCCATGTTCCGCCAGATCCTTTAATAGTGAATCCTCAAATAAATCTATCTCGCGAAAAGTAAGCATAGAAAATATATTCTTAAAATCTTGAAGGATATCCGGAAACGACGCTGACAAAAGACGCATCTTTACTTGTTCCTCAAGATTTGCAACAGCCTTATTGCCCTCCTTCCTTAAAGCCGACTCATATTCTTTCGTTTCTTCCAGTTCTTTCTGCAAAGATAGTAGCTGTTGCTCAGCATTTGCCAGTTTGGCTTCCTTATCTCCAATTTTAGAAATAACTTCGGCAAGGTCAATGTTCAAATCTTTCAGGATACTTTCTGCTTTATCTGCACTAATCTTACCTTGTTTCATTTGTTGTTCCAAAGTCACCTTTTTATCTTCCAGATTGGCTTTCTGCTTTTCTAAATTCTTCACCATTGTACTGAGTCCCTTTAGCCGAATTTGTGCTTTCCAAATATCACCATTTAGTGAATAAAGTATTTTACGTTGGTTCTTAATCTGTTCATCTAATGTTGTACATTCTTCTCTCAAACTTCTACGATATTCCTCGGTTGAAACATGTTGTGCCCCTGTTTCTATGATGCTTGTGCCCCTGACGAGATTCCATTTTCGATTGACCTCTGCCAATTCCGTATGTATAGCCAGCATTTTATCTCTATAGTCCCATTTGGTGTCCCCACTAAAGACTTTTTTATAAGAGAGCTTACCCTCAGAAGTAATGGGTAACACTGTACAGTGAATATGTGGATTCATTTCATCCAAATGGACATAAAAACCTACAATATTGTCCTCGCCCCAGCTATTGCATACAAAGCTATAAATGTCTTTGGCCCATTCTTCTATTTCACAGCTTCTGATAATATGAGAATTATCGGCTCCTTTATGCAAATTTACTTTCTGATTCCCATACGCCAGCTCATGCATCCGTTCCCGTGAACCTCCAAAAATAAACTTGGCACAGATCCTTATATTAGGAACCTTTTTCTTTTTATTGGGATTTACGATTCCACATTGGGCCAAACGTGCTTCAATCCTTTGTGGTACCCGGATTGTCTTATCAATCGAGGTCACAATGCCACCTTTCGTAACCTCAAAATTCAAATGCTCACGCGAACGGTCATAATTCCCATCCTTCTCGGCTATGGCCCAACGCTCATTGCTCCATCTTCTCTGATATTCATCACTCTCTGCCGCGGTGACACCTTTTGCTGACTGCATATCAGCTACCTGCTTATTTGTATTACTCATAAATATGTTTTTGTGGACACCTAAAAAAGACAGCTTGCTACATTTCCCGGAGCTGAAATTCTCCTCCATTTTAATGGAGGGGGGATTAGGCTCCCCCCTTTAAAAAAAGGGGGCCTGGGCAAGCCCAGTTTGGACGGTCAAAAAAGTCCGGGTTCGATGCTGATTCCCCACCTTATACCAATTGATACCAGAGGTAACCATAGTGCCCGCCATGAGCATATACTGTGCAATTCTTCAATGTCCGGGTTATTTCTGATTTTCTATTTCCTTCGATTCTTTAGCCAATACGATTTGCCATTTACAGGAAAAAAGAGATTGGAATGATTCAGTATATCCTGAATTAGGCGATAATTGAGCCATTGCTCCATTTCTGAAGGGATCATTCCTGATAATGTCAAAATATCGCTGTAACGTCCCGAAATTGCCATTCATACCCAATATAAAAACATAGTATATATCCTTTTCTATTCTTTGATCATAGGGAGCAGGTTTTGGCAATAGTGGGAAATTACTAATGAACTTATCATAAACTTCCCGGCAAAGATTCCGTTTTTTTTCATCAAGTTGCAACGGAGGATCTTCGTAAAATACACTCTGCAATTTCAGTCCACTGTTCTCCATAAGGACATCCGGCATTATGGGGAATAGCTCATCTACAACAGGTGTAGATGTTTGCCCACCAAGTGAGGTGGAGGGGACAGCTGTATCAGGTGTCCTTGCTGACAGTCCCGGAAACTCCAGAATGGTTCCATACTGATATTGGAATTTCCTGATATAACCTAATTTCTCCAGTCCGTCCAAAAAGCGTCTTACCGATTTCCTATCCCAATTCCACTCCTTGGCCAACTGTAACAAAGGAGCCATTACCTGACCAGGTTGCAAAGTAAAACTGTATCCATTCTTTATGACAGTGACTGGTTCTTGTACAATTTGAGAAATCAGATAACATAAGGCACCTTCTTTGGTCGTCTTAGCTGACCTTTCTTTTAAAAATTCCAATAGGTCTAATCCTATTGTCATCTGAAAATTATCAAGTGTATTTTTTTTCTTGCTGTCAATCATTTTTATATTCTTCTTTTTTCGGCCAAAATTAAAGGGATATAAGATAGTGATAAAAGAATTACCGGACTCTTATCTTTCACTTGTTTCATAAAGTAGAAATGAAAGAAATAATGGAGAGAGGATAGGGATGAAAATACAAAATGGTTTTATGGATAATTGACGATAAAAAAGAGAAGAGGTATAGATAAAAATAGCCGATAGATTCTACAAAATTATTTCTTACGGCAAGACTATATCTTATAAAAGTTTTATATCTTTGTCACACTTATAGAGAATAATAGAAGCATTTAGCTTTTTTGTGCCACATAAATAGGATCGCCAGTCCAAAGAATTCACGCACAAAATGAGTTGAATGCCTACGTATAACGTGGGTATTCCAAACATTGCGTGAAGGTAAATCTGGCGATCCAACCTTTGTGGTAGTGAGTGGGTGCCCACGTATTCTATCCAATTGATTATTTCAAACACTTACTCCTGTTTACACTTTTTAGAATATTCTTTAATCATGCTAATTTGCAATAGATTTATAGATATAAAGGGACAGCTAATCAAACAAACAACAAGGATACCAGCCATTAATACACAGTTTATAATGACTTGTATTGTAAAAAAGGAGAGAGGGAAGCCATTGTAATGGGAGATGAGTGAATTAAGATTTATTAAAAAAAGGAAAAAACTTAACACATTAATAAATAATGTGAACTTGGGGACAAACATAACAGAAACTCACTGGAACTACTGAAAGGGAGAAAGTCATGACGAGAATCATGGCTTCGGAAAGGGAAGTAGAGAAAGTGTGTTTCGTTTGCCCTCCTGTTTAGATCTATTCACATGACCTGAACTAGAGAAGGTTAGGGGAACTGTCCTAATCAGCGAAGTCTATTATTCCCCTGAGAAGAGAGATCCAGTGAACTGGCAACAGTAAAAAAGGAAAAGGCAGCGGAAGGATAAAAAAAGCGACCTAGGCCGCCTTCTTTATTCTACAGGGAAGATTATTGCTATTCGCCAGATGTTCCGGTCACAGGTACTTCTTCCTTATCCGAAGCCATTGAGTACTTGGACGCTACAAATACAATGCGATTTCTTTTCTTCCCTGTCTCGTCGGTCCATTCATCCGGCTTGAAATAACCTTCCACTGTGATCAAATTCCCTTTTTTTAGGATGTTGAAAGATTCAAGGTTCTCATTTTTCCTCCAAGCTTCCATAGACATAAAAGCAGATACATAACTAGTATTATCACCCTCTTTTTCACTACGGCTGACAGCCAATGAGAAATGTGCTACACTTGCTGTTTTAAAATTACGGATTTCTGCATCCTTACCAACGTAACCTGTCACTGTGAATTTGTTTTCAATCTTTTTCATAATCGTCATTTTTAGAAGTTATTTAATCAATTTTACATGCAAAACTCTGCCGGACAGTCTTCGGGGTGCACCAAAAAATTGCTGTGAAATACGCTTTTTATTGCCTGAAAAAAAAGGAAGATTTTATCGAAATTCTTTTGGTCAAGATAGAAGGAAACAATTCCTTGAGAATATGCTTTCTCGGTAAAGGAAGATTCTTTAGAAATAGTTACGGCGGTGTTTACGAATTGGCCCCATATCCCTTCATAAAAGAAGGGTATAGCTGTCCACTAACTTTGCATCGGAAAAATGATAGTGACTTCGTTACAGAAAATGAAATGAAAAGATTGGGTAAAAACCACAATGACCGGTACTGGTAAGGAACATAGATTGTTATGAAACGATAACATTCAACTGTAGTTGTAGCTGCCAGAATGGGAAAATGTAATAGAAATAAATACAATTGTACCAATATTTGAAACGGGAAAAATCGGATTCCTATAGAACCGATCATATAATTGAGGGTAGGAGAAAATAGATAAATTTAAACAAGGGAACCCTATAAACAATGGGAGATGACATTCTGATACCGGCAGACAAGTATTTATACTATTACATGATGTATAAAAAGAGAAATAGCTTGGTTTGTTAAAAGAGGGATTTCAATCATATGACTCTTTAAAAAAAGGGGAATTAATATAACTATAAAACAGGGACATTTACCATAACAAGATCAAAACCGGCATAGAAAAAGCATATAGAACCATAAAGAAGAAAGCCTATTCTTTTGTATTATTCCTCTAAAAGTGTATTTTTGCTGTCGAAAACTCACCATAGCATCATATGCTGTGGCTTTTGGTGAAAAAATGCCTTGCAGATGATTTTTGTAAGACACTTGTCTAGAAAATAGTTCACTAGTTTCCTTGGAATATTTTCTAAACCTGAAGCTTTCTACAACCGTTATGCGAACTGTTTCAAAAACAAAGATCCCGCGCCGAGCTTCTGCGGAGTATAAAGAGATGGGAGCCCACCGCAAACCGTTTGCGGAACAATCTAAGTATAAGAACCGGGCTGGCACACAAACGGTTTGCGCGACTGGCTACCAAAAGACAAAAAATTATGAAAAACATCAAGAAAATCTCCGGCTCATCTTGCGGCCAGTTTTCTAACGCACTTCATGCCGGATTTCATCAACGTATGTATGGCTACTTCACATCTACTGTACCTGGTACAGAGAAAATCAATGTAAGTTATGAGCTATTGGAAGAATACCTATATAACATCAACCTGGAAAACGATTTGACGCACGAAACACACACCAGTATGGATGCTACTCTATTGATACAATATGACCGCGAGCGCGACGAACTGATAGATGAACTTTTTACCGCAATCAATAGTGCGGCGCATTCTCTATTAGCGACGAATAAGGCAGCCTACGAGATTTTAAGCCTTATCATTGAGCCTTATTCAGAATTAAAGAATGAAGCAATGGACACAGAAACAGCCCATATCAGCGGCTTGATAGCAGATTTCAAGAATCCCCGCAATGCTGAACAGATCACTATATTAGGATTAACAAGCACTGTTTCAACTCTTGACACGATGAATAAAAGAAATGAAGCGATTCGTAACAATTCTACAAGGATTCGTACCACCAACAAAACAGAGAACATAGGTACTGTACGTCAACACACAGATGCTTGTTATCAACAAATTTGTGATTATGTATATGCATCGCTGCTGTTAAGCAAGACGGCAAAAGATTGTACTGCCATCGAAGAACTGATTGATGTGATAAATCAGACCATTGCCGAATTCAATACCGCATACAATATGAACAAAGGGTAAAAAGGTTGCTATTAATAAAAAAGAGGAAGTAAATAAAATGGGATAAGAGGGAAAGGTGGATTTTCACTTTTTCATTTACTACACGAAGGTCATGCCATCCGAAGTGGTGCATGACCTTAAATGAAAGACAATACGATCTAAATCTTCAAGATATATTATTCTATTCCAGATATATAGTGCTACTTAGCAAGACAAATTCTTGAATAACAGCTCTGCTAAATGAAGGTTCTGCTGACCAGCCAATCGAAAGCCTTCCGTACAATAATGGCAATATGCCACTACTTTTTCTGTCTGGACTTGCTTGCAATATTCTTGCATAGCAGACTTTTGTTCTTCCAGTGTATGTAGCTTAAATAAGCCCGGTGCGTCTTCTACAAAACGTTTGGGAGCCATTTTAAGATTACGTGCCGGAGCTGGTCGTAAGGTAGAGATGCCACAGAAATGGGTATTCGCATGATTCTCTTTCAACTCGACTATCTCAATATTCATTTTATGCATCAATGCCCGGACAGCTTCCTGTTCTTTGGTGTTGTCGTAAGAACGCCAACAGTCCTGTAAGGTCATTTTTTCACCTTTACAGTCAGGGAAAGGAAAGTCTGTAGCATTTTCCAAGAGAAACTCCCAAAGAGAAACAACTTTCACTTCCGGGAGACTTTCTTGAAAGACTGCCGTGCAGTTGTGGCAAACGGATACCATGACAGTATCCTTGTCAAACGGAGTATAATGAGTGGTATCCTTCCAACGCTGCCGAATGGAGGGTGCCATACATTCCTCAAACTCATGAACCTTATATTTATCGGCACAGCAACGAATGATGTCCATACCAAAGTTCTTCCGCAGATAATCCTGAATACGGAAACTCAGTTCCGGATAATCACGGGTGAATAAACAGCTTGCTATATAACGAAATTTATCCATATCATTGTATCTATTTACGAATCCAAACATTTACAATCTCTCCGATATACATAGTATGTGTACCTGTTCCATCCTTATACATCTCCATGGCAGTGCTGTCCATCTTTTCCTCTTTAAACGGCTCACTATAGATTTTCTTACATTCAACGGTCATTGTCGCTTCTTGGAAACTGGGATTGCCAAGTTCGGTAAATTCGGTATGGACACCCGATTCCTTTATCTTGTCGCCATCCCGTCCGGAATGTGTACCTAAGTACATCAGCTTATTCATCTCACTGGGAGCAAAAGTACTTAGCGTGAAATAATCATTGTTTCCAAGTACTTATGAGTGTGACGACTTGAAGAAATATAGATGGTAACAACAGGACGATGCCATAAATAGCCGATGCTTCCTTGTGATATAGCCATTGCATTCATGTCTTTATCACTGCCTGCTGCCAATACCATCTTACCTTTATTTATCAATTGAATGGCATTGGGCAATTCTTCCGGACTTGCTTCTGTCCATTTACCGTTTTCTTTACCAGTCAAGTTCGTCTCCGTCGTTTTAGGCAGATTGGCATTACAAGCACCCAAACACAGGACTACTATCAACGCCATCATCAAATTTATCTTATTCATTAGTGTTAAATATATAAATAGATCTTCTACACATTTTCTTTTCCCTATCATGGAAGTTTTTTCATGAACGCCACAATCATTTGCCCTATCTCCTTGGCATGGGTTTCAAGTGCAAAATGCCCCGAATCGACCCAGTGTATTTCTGCATTTGGCACATCCCGTTTGAACGCTTCCGCACCTTGCGGAATAAAGGAAGGGTCATTCTTTCCCCATACAGCCAAGAGAGGCGGCTGATATTCACGCAGATAGGTTTGGAACACCGGGTAAAGAGCCACATTGGTACGATAGTCCAAAATCAGATCCGACTGGATTTCGGAGCGTCCGGGTTGGGACACATAAGCAATGTCAAGCGTATAGCCATCGGGGGAAACCGCTCCGTCCGCAGTTCCGCCCAAGTATTGTCCTTTGATAGTCTCCGGTGCAAAGGCGGAACTGAACTCTTTCCGAAGTTCGGGAGTGGGATTGCGCCAATAAGCTTCACGGGCAGCCCATTTCTTTCCAAGGCCTTCCCGATAGACATTTCCGTTCTGACTGATGATGGCTGTGATTTGTTCGGGATGCCGCATTGCCAGACGGAAGCCGATGGGTGCACCATAATCAAATACATAGAGGGCAAAACGCTTCAGCTTCAGATTTTGTGTAAAGGCATCCACAATATCCGTCAGGTGTTCAAATGTATAATCGAACTTGTCACGTCCCGGTGCTTCAGTCTGACCGAATCCCGGATAGTCTGGTGCTATGACATAAAAATCATCTGCCAGTTCCGGAATTAAATCGCGGAACATATGGCTACTGCTGGGAAAACCATGCAACAACAGCATCGCCGGTTTTGTTCTATCTCCGGCTGTACGATAGAATAGTTCAACGTCCTCGACCTTACAATAATGGTAGTTTACTTTTGAATAGTTCATTGTCTTCTCAATCTTGTTTTGCCCTCTGATTGGTAACGGACAGAATCCGCAACAGAGGGTAATAATAAAAACACTTTTCGTTATCAGTTGTTTCATAATAAATATCAGATTAGTAGTAGGTTACAATCTCACTTATCTCCTTTCGCTTGGGACGTATGGAATCTTTGCTTCGATAACCCACTCCAATAACAGATACAATCACTTCATCATCCTGAATGTGAAGTAAATCACGGATAGCATCGGCATCTCTCAAACCCAGTACGATGGTATCCAATTCCAACTCTGTCGCCTTCAGAAGAAGAATGGAGTTTTGCAACCCGAGGTCATAAGCTCCCCATCCGTCTGCCAGCTCATTGGTCGGTGTGCCGTCCCTTTCAAATCCAACGATTCCTTTCACGAAAGTTGTGACAATCAGTACAGGAGCATCGGCTATCGAGATCCGGTTTTGGAGTGCAAGACACTCTTTTAATCGGGAACGAATCTCCGGTGACATCACCACATGATAGCGGCTTGTCTGCTTGTTCTTCCACGAAGGAGCCTCAATAGCTGCCGCCAACAGCTTCTCTATGCACTCTTTCGATACATTCTTCTGCGCATCATATTGGCGGATGCTTCGCCTTTGCCGCAATAGTTCATCAAATGATTTCATATATATAATTATCTCATTGTGTTATACATCTCTCTCAAATCTTCCTCGCTCACTATGACCGGATTGTTCAGCAGGTTCGGATGTTTGCTGCCTTGCACCAATGCTTCGAGCTGTTTATCGTTGAGTTTGTATTCTTTCAAGTCCCGGCGCATCCCTGTTTCTATTTTAAGTTGTTCTATGGCATCTGCCAAACTATTGGCATCATCATAGCCCAATTCTTTAGCTAATGATTGAATACGGCAACAACCATGCTTTGCATTGAAGCGTAGAAAGTAGGCAATCGTCAAGGCACAGGCTTCTCCATGAGGCATGCCAAGCAGATTTGTAAGCGGATAAGAACAGGCGTGTGCCGAAGTGGTTTTGGGCATAGTAAAAGCCAAACCTGCCATGACGGACGCTTCCGCCATTTTCTCACGTGCCGTTACGTCTTTAGGATATTGACAGGCAACAAGCAGATGGGTAAAGACGAGACGTGCCGCATGAACAGCCAAAGCGTCACAAATAGGTTGGTGGTGAATGCTCCAATATGCTTCGATAGCATGACAAAGCACGTCAAAACCCGTGCAAGCCGTCATATAAGGAGAAACAGAATAGGTCAGTTCAGGGTCTACAATAGCAACTTCCGGATAGAAACTATTAGAGGTGATAGGTGATTTAATTCCCCTACGGTGGTCGGACAGGACTGACACACAGGTAATCTCGCTTCCTGTCCCTGCGGTGGTTGGTATGGCAATAAGCGGCAAATGTGCTTGTGGAACTTGCTTGCTTGTTGCCAAATAGTTCTCTACCGGTTCGTCAGTCAGACAAAGGGTGGCTGCCGCCTTGGCGCAATCCATTACACTTCCACCACCGAGTGCCACCACGAAATCGCATGAGTTCTCTCGCAACATTTGGGTACAAGCTTCACATTCCATTACATCAGGATTAGCTGAGACTTGACCATATACGTGTTTAATCGTTCCACCGGACATTTTGCATAGCTTCTCCGACAATCCCTTTTTCACAAAGGAAGCAGAAGTTATCAGCAAACCATTCTGCCCATTCAGTATTTTAATCTCTTCCGGTAAATAGCTTGTCAAGCCATTACCAAACCTGATTCTGACAGGTTGCATATAGTTCCAATTCATTTCTATTTTTTTATGCTGCAAAATTACTAAAACTCGATATAACAGACTATATTTGCATCACGGATTGATTAGATAATAATAATCGATAAAATAGATTAGTAATGGAAATCAGACAATTACGATATTATATATTTGCGGCAAAAACTTTGAACTTTACGGAAGCTGCCAAACTCTCTAATATTTCACAAAGCACCTTGTCGCAACAAATCAAGCAATTGGAAATAGATTTAGACGTTTTGCTCTTTGAAAGAATTGGCAAACGTATTTTATTGAGTGAAGCTGGACGATCATTTCTTCCTTTCGCAGAGAAAACGCTTGCAGATGCTGAAAACGGTGTACAAATGCTACGGGACATGGAGAATTTGAGAACCGGCAAGCTAAGGATTGGAGTTACATACGGGCTTTCGCCGATTCTTACTCAAACCTTGAAAAGATTCTGCTCCTTATACACTAAGATAACAGTGGAGATTATTTACAGAAAAGCGGCAGAACTGTTGGAACTCCTACATTCCGGTGACTTGGATTTTGCATTATCATTCAATCTGTTAGAACCTGATAACCAGATAGAGGAACAGCCTTTATTTGCAACAGACCTTTGTGTAGTAGTGGAAGAACATCATGTTTTAGCATCATATACCCAAATCAATCCATCCATCCTGGCAAACTATCCCATTGTTATCCCATCAAAAGGTATAAATGCACGACATCAATTTGACTCCTTCATCTGTTCCCAGAAACTACAAATTATTCCACAGATTGAGATTAATGAGATCTACACCCTTCTGCACCTCGTTAAAACAGGACAATGGATAACGGTTCTGGCAAAGGCATTGGTACATGAACAAGATGGCCTGGTAGCAATACCGTTCGAAAAAAACAATATTCCAATGAATGCCACACTGTTATTTCTGAGAGGCTCTTATCAACGCAATGCGGTTAAGACTTTTATTCACATATTACGGGAATCCTCAAAAAATATATAGTTTGGGTATTGCTTATCCGACAATATATGTATTATGCTACACTTTAAAACGGATGAAAGCAACAGAAATGTTAACTAGAAAGCGTGAAAATAGGTACTTGCATCTTTCCAGTTGCTCGCCTAGCATGTACCTCTCATTTACTTCCAGTTCTAGGACAATAGCAACTGCTTATAGATAAGATTGTAGAACTCACAGCTGCCTATTAGCATCTGAATGTCAGCTTTGAGCCTGCAGATGCTGACTGTCCGGGCTTCCAATCCTCATCTCCACATACACCATTCACATTTTCATCTATAATAATCGTATCCGGACTATGCCTTATGGAAGTAAGTAGTTTCATGTCAAAGGTATCCAATACCGAAATGCTAAACTCGCCAGACAAAGTGCTCTGCAAATAACCACCAAGCATATTGTCTGCCATTATCAACGTTACATGAGGGTTATTACTTGTGGCAGATATATGTGCTTTTCTGTGATCTGCCTGATTTTCTTTGTTCCGATACTCCACCTTACTAAGCGTATTTATACACCATCATCCTACCGCCGTACAAGCGAATAATTTTCCTCACGGTCCACAAACCACTATAACCGGGAATGGGAGATTTGGCTGCGATAGTTTTTCTTTCTGCCTTCTTACAGGAAGATTTGTAGCGGAACAAAGCCTGGTCTTGGGATAAATAATGGTATGTTTGAACTTTGCACCCAAAAATCTCACACCGACAATCGGAAGACAGATAACAAAAAATCAAACTCGCCTTAATATAAGAAAAGAAGTATTGCAATTAATGCGAATCAGTAGTTGAACTATATTCATATCCCGAAAGAAACGAATTAAATGATAACCTGTACTATCCCGTCATCCTGAGCTTGCCGAAGGCTTGCGAAACTTATGAAGTGATACGGAGCTTGTTTGTTCTCCATATTTACTTCCATTAGCTGAATTTATTTGTCAGTTATCGTTTTGTGCGGAGATATGAGATAACGATGTCTGGATTGAGATTTCTCTATCCGTGCGACGCTTGATGAAAAAGAATGCAAGGAATCCTTATCAGAGAAATGCAAATAGAAAGCATATGCGGAAAATAAAAAGGATATTGCACGGTAATACTCCTATAAAAGGTTTAAAATGTTTGTTTAAGGTGAATTTTCAATCAAATAGACTTTCTGGAAACAAACGGGATATACCGGAAAGTAGCGGATAAAACCTTTTTCCAGAGGAAACTTACGCTCATATTTCGGGGAAAATAACCTTTTATCCGGTAGGGCTACACCCTTTTAAGCGTATGGCTACACCATTTGGGACACATGGCTACACCCTTTCGGGCAAATGGTGT
>NZ_CBVI010000112.1 GCF_000513195.1 Bacteroides timonensis
TGTAGCCCTTTTAGCTGCAACCTTCCTATATTTAGATCCGTTTCCGCTGTGGGGAACGCCAGTTTCCCCTCATGGGAACTCACGTTTCCCTTAATAGGAACGATAGTTTCCCTTAATGGGAACAGCAGTTTCTATTAGTGGGAACAGCAGTTTCTCTTAGTGGGAACGGAAGTTCCCTGCAGGAGGGAAACTCTAATTAATTAGTTCTAAGGATATTGAAGATGCTTTCAGGAGGCACTAAGAATAATACGAAAATGCATGGCAAAGTAGAGAATTGACGGAGGGGAGGAATAACTGCCGGATACGAAGTGATACAGAGAAAAGTCGTAACAATGCAGAAAAGACTTTTCTTTATGCTTATATCCTTTCCTTAAACGTCATCCCGAATAAAAAAACAAGCGGAGCGTTATCCCGCTATCACTTTATCACCCTACCACCTTATCACACTTTGTTCATAACCGGAAAATAATGAACATAATTCAACTCCTGATTCACATAATTAGTAAAAGAGTAGGGGAATAAAAATAGAACAGGGAAAATTCTGCACATTGATAGTACAAAAGGAAAATGTGATTGAGATTTCGTAGGAAAGGAAGAGAAAAATCTGTCAGAGGTCCCATAAAGGTTCAATAGTGGTTTGCAGTGAAACGAATTACCCTAAATTAAAGACTTAGAATATTGAATTCAAATGCAACTTCCTTTGAGTAAGAATATCTCCTACAAAAAGAGCCTTGTATCAAAACCTCTGACCGGCTGCCGCCTTGTCATCTCAAACGGAAATAAGAAATTCGGATATATCCGGTTCATTTTCCCTAACAGCAAGCTTACTTTACTGCGGAGACAGATCATCTGTCTGGTGGGAGAACATACGGACAACCGCTTTAGAATAATCGAACAGACAAAACGAATCATAGAAATAATACTAACCTAAAAATCAATCACTGTCCGACAGTTATTTTATACACTTTCCTTATAATTCAGATCACCTTCTCACCATTAAATGGAAACCGACTCAAATCAGAAGCAATTAATAAGATTAATGATTTGAATCATAACACTTTAACAAGCCATTAAATAGTCTGTACCTGCCCTCGCATTACATAATTTAATATTTTTTTGCTAGAAATTACTAGTACTATATAGATCCAGGCATCCCATAATAATAGACATGGAGAAGTGGTATACAAGTGTATACTGGACCTTTCTATACTAAATATATAAAAAAAACAAATGAAAAGAGTATTGATTTTTATTATACTTCTGTACAGCGCGGCAACCATAAATATGCATGCGCAGCAAGTAGCAATCAAAACGAACCTCCTGTATGATGCTACCACGACCCTCAATCTTGGCATTGAATTGGGGATGGGACGGCACTGGACTTTGGATATACCCTTCAATTACAATCCATGGAAGTGGGACGATGGCATGAGGGGGCAGCATTGGGGCGTACAACCCGCGATACGTTACTGGTTTTGCGAGAAATTCAACCGCACTTTCGTAGGACTGCACGCCCACTATGCTGACTTCAATATAGGTGGCTTGCGCAACTGGATGCCAGTAAGCAAGAATATGAAGCAGAACCGTTACGAAGGACAGTTGTATGGCGCAGGTGTATCAGGCGGATACTCATGGATATTAAGCAACCGCTGGTCACTGGAAATGGAAATCGGAATAGGATACGCACATATCGTAACAGACAAATATCCCTGCCGCACATGCGGAACCCCGAAAGGACATTCCCATAAGAACTATGTGGGTCCCACCAAAGCCTCTATTTCACTAATATACATGATTAAATAAAAGAGCCATGAAAAAGTTCAAACGCCCAATAACCGTACTCTTACTTTGGATAGTTGCCGCAACAGGAATCCTGCCGGCAACTGCCATTGCCCAAAACAAGGAAATGGCATATACCGGAAAGATTATGATCAATCCCCTGCACTTGGAACGAATAGGGAACCTGTTGTTCATCGAACTGGACATACAGCTGAAAGACATTCAGGTAGTTTCTACCAATAGCATAGAGCTGCTTCCCCGCCTCGTCTCATCTTCGGGGGAATGTTCCCTGCCCGAAGTTTCCATAAAAGGGAGAAATAACCTGAAAATCTACCACCGCATGCTGTCATTGATGAGCAACACGCAGAAAAAGAAATATCAGCAACCATATCAAGTAGTAGAAGGATACCATAACCGCACGACAAACATCAGTTACCGCCACTCCATACCCTATGAGGCATGGATGGCAGATGCCACTCTCGAAGTACGATACGATGACTGCGGTTGCGGGAAGAATGCGGAATTATATGCAGAGCAGATAGCCAAAGTGAAACAGGCGGAAAAGAAGAAGCGGGCATTAGTGCCACACATGGCATATTTGAAACCGCAAGTCGAAGAGATAAAAAACCGCGAAGTGCAGGCCGAAGCTTTTCTGGACTTTGTTGTGAACAAGACAGACATACGTCCCGACTACATGAACAACCCGCGCGAGCTGACTAAGATACGCAACATGATAAACGAACTGACGGACAACAAAACCATCACCCTGAAGCGGATAGACATCATAGGCTATGCATCCCCTGAAGGCGCATTGGCAGGCAACAAGCGATTGTCTGAAGGGCGTGCAGAGGCATTGCGCAACTATCTGGCTTTGCTATACAGCTTCCCGCTCGACATTTATCACGTAGAGTTTGGAGGCGAAAACTGGGATGGCCTGCAAAAGAAGCTTGAAGAACAGGCTATGCTTGATTTCAAAGACGAAATGCTGAACATCATTCAAACCACCTCTGCGGAGAAAGAGCGGAAAAAGCTGCTGATGAACTTGCGGGGAGGAGATCCTTACCGCTATCTGCTGAAAAATGTATATCCCGGACTGCGAGTTGCCGTGTGCAAGGCAAGCTATAGCGTGAAGAATTTCGAATTGGAGGAAGCCCGGGAAGAGATGACAACCCATCCGCAAAATCTTAGTTTGAACGAGATGTTCATTGTCGCCAACAGTTACCCGGTAGGTTCCACAGAGTTTGTAGATGTATTTGAGACTGCTGCACGCTTATTCCCGGAAAGCAGTACAGCCAACCTGAATGCAGCTTTGGCAGCCCTTTCGCGTGGCGACACAGTGGCAGGAGAACGCTATCTGGGCAAAGTAAAAACCAGAGTACGTATACCGGAGCTTGACAACGCTCGTGGAATATTGGCTATGCTAAAAGGTGATTATGAGGCAGCCAGAGATTATCTGAAAGCAGCTGCCAATGCCGGATTGAAGGTAGCGGAAGAGAACCTGGAGGAATTGGAAGAAAAAGAACAATGAAATATATTTTTGGCCAAGTAAGTATATTGAAGCAATTATTAATTAAAAAAAGTATGAAAACAAAATTATTTTTTATGTATGCATTTGCATCTGTATTGTTTGCGGCCTGCAACAATGACGATGCCATTACAAATGAGAGCGGAATAGTGACCGATCCGAATGGAGAAGCGTATGTGGCATTGTCCATCAAGACACCGGCAACAACCCGTGCACTGCATGACCCCAATCAAGAGATTGGTACTGCCGATGAATCCAAAGTAACCGATCTGAAACTCGTATTCTTTAGTGATGCAAACCCCAGAGTTGTTACTGATGTAAAGGACTTTACAGTAGGGACAGATGCGGAAGCCGGTAACCCAAACCAGCCTACCGGAACTGCGGGCAAGGCATTTAAAGTAGCCGCCGGTTCCAAGCATGTGCTTGTGGTTGCCAATCCTGTAGCTGCATTCGCTCCTGCTGTAGGACAGAGTTATGACGCAGTCAACGCAGTATTGACCGGTACCGTCAGTGATGTTATAGGTGCCAACTACAACGACTTCATGATGAGTAATGCCAAGGGAGGTTTGGAGCCGTCTGATGCTGCTGGAGCAGATGTAACTCTGACACTCTACACTACCCAAGCTCTTGCAGAAGCCAACCCGTGCTCTATCAATATTGACCGTGTAGCGGCCAAAGTTCGTGTATATGCCGATAAGATTAAGGGTATGGGTACCCCCAGTGCTACTGGTGCTTATCCTGCTACTATTTCAGATGCGGGATGGGTACTCAATGTAACCAACAAAAAATATTATCCATGTTCTGAAAGATTAGCAACTTATTTTGAAGGGACTGCTGCAGGATTTCGTTCACCGTTTGATATCTATAGGATTGGTTCCTACCGGAGAGACCCGAACTATGATACTCAACATGATCCGGGTACTGATGTAACAAACTATGCGTCAGATTACAATTACTATGCCGGTACTACTGTTCCTGCAGTATGGAATAATCCGACTGATGCCCAAACAAATCCGGAAGTGGAATATTGCTTGGAGAACACTCAAACTGCCGCCTATAATATGGTCGCTTATACCACACAAGTACTCTTCAAGGCTGTCATAACACCTAATGGACTGAAAAATTATGATGGAAGTCCCGCTACTATCTCCACCGGTGATGACTGGATTACAATCGGCAGCAGCCAATTTACTTATGCATCATTGCTGACTTACATTAAGCAAGAACTGACTAATAAGTATACATCTGCTAATCCGTCCCTTTATTCTACTCCATTGACAGACGCTTTGATAGCTTACCTAAACGGTCGTAGCATTACAGGTGCCCCTACTCTGGACCAACCTGCTACTCCTGATGCTGCTCCTGCTACAAAAGCAGATGGTTATGTAACTACTTTGGATGGATTATCCACCGCTATCAAAACTGCCGGTGCCGGTTCGGTAGGCTCATTCAACTATTACAAGGGTGGTGTCAGTTACTACAGAATCATGATTAAACATGATGATACCCCTACAGCACTGAATGAATTAGGTGAGTTCGGTGTAGTTCGCAACTCTGTTTATGACATAAACATCACAGCCATCAATAACCCCGGTTATCCTACGATTCCTGCACCGGATCCCACCATTCCGGATGAAGATGAAGAAGCTTGGTTGTCTGTTCAGATCAATGTAAACCCATGGACTTGGTATACTCAAAGCGAAGAGTTATAATTTTCTCTCTATAAATTTCATTCTATTTTCTATAAGTTGTAGGGGTTCTATCCCCTACAACTTATATTTCCAAAAACAACAAAGTTACCGGAGATCTTAAAAAAAACTTCGGGAGGGCGTTTGCCCCACATTGCACTTATCTCTTTTCCCCGAGATATCCAGTTGTACCCAAACAAGATAATGACGAGAGAAACGGCAACCAAACCTTTCTCCACACCATAATAAAGAAATGAAAGAAAATCACTAAGAAATGAAACTAAAAAGAAAAGATTATACCGGATAGCATTACCCATTGCAACCTTTATTTCTTGCATATTGGCCTCGTGCAATTGTTTCGACGAACACTTGCCCGAATGTCGTTTCCTGATTCAGTTCAAATACGACTACAACATGAACTCTGCCGACGCTTTTGCCACGCAAGTGGACAAAGTGGAGCTATACATATTCGACCACTCAGGCAAATTCCTGAAAAAACAGTCGGAAGAAGGGGCAACGCTATCCACGGGTCACTATCGCATGGAGATTGATCTTCCCATAGGCAAATATCAAATCATGGCATGGGCCGGAGCGCATGATTCGTATGAACTATCGCAACTCGTTCCGGGTGTCTCCACCCTGTCCGACCTTGAGCTGAAACTGAAACGTGAATCTTCACTCATACTCGACAAAGAACTTGAACCGCTATGGTATGGCGAACTGAAAGACGTAGAGTTCAGAGGCGATGCCCATGTGACGGAAGTTGTCAATCTGATTAAAGATACCAACAAGCTGCGTTTCATATTCCAATGCGCCACCTCCGACGACAATTTCTCTCTGAACGTAGACGACTACACGTACGAAATCATAGAGTCCAACGGATGGCTGAACCACGACAACACCTTGCACGAGGACGACGTGTTGAGCTTTCGCCCCTACTATAAAGAGCAAGTAAGCCGCTCCGCCATATGTGTGGAGATAAACACCATGCGCCTGACTCCTGAAAGGGACACCCGCTTTGTAGTAACCGAAAAGGCAAGCGGACGGAAAGTCTTCGACATCAACCTGAAAGACTATCTGCTGATGACAAACATGGAAAATCATAATTGGAGCGCCCAGGAATATCTGGACCGCCAGGACGAATATGCCATTGTTTTCTTCATGTCGGAATCATGGATAGCGACACAAATCAACATTAACGGCTGGACATGGTATATCCAGAATGAATGACAATGTATAATTCAACCACTTGATAATGAAATTGATGAAACACAAGGAAGCAATACATATCGGCCTAATGATATTCTTGCTGCTATGGGTAGCCGGATGCAATATCCGGGAGGATGACCTCCTGTCTTGCAACCTGGTAAACATGGAGGTAGGCATTACGACGCGTGGCGCCACTTCGGATACAGACGTTTTGTCCAAGAACCTGAACGAATACCGTATCCGTAAGATAAGGATTTTCGTATTCAACAGTGACGGCTCATGGGATGCCACCTTCTTCGACGGTAATGTCCCTACTGATTCGGAAAGTTATAAATCACCTTATTTCCGGGTATCGAAGAGCGACAACAAAACAGTATGTGCCGTGCTGAATGAACCGGACGCTGCCGCAGCAGCACTGGATGCCGTGCGCTCTCATGCCGAACTGGAAGCCGTGACATACAAGATGGCCGACTACATCAACGAAGAAAACTTATTGTTACGCTCTCATGCAGACACATACTGTCTGCCTATGTACGGTGAACTCGGCGGAGTGAACGTACCCGCCCAATACAATGACGTAAACAATCTGGAAGTGAACCGCTGCGTGGCAAGAGTGGATGTGTACATGGCGACAAAGGACAACAGCAACATTTCCATTCCAAGTACAGCAACTTTGCAGGCAAGCAATACGGGCAAGCATGGATATCTCACAACAAGAAACCAGTTTGCCATCAACGAAACAACGGGAGAAATGCAGATTGTCGGAACAGATACATCGTTGGATTACGTCTACCCGGCAAGTAGTGACGACCCGGGACGTGATTTTAAGGACACAGACAAATACTTCTCCTTCTATTTACCGGAAAAGAAGGTAACTGTCGGAAACGAATTGACGCTGCACATCAAAGGCATCAGTATAGATGATTTGGGAACCACAAAGGACTATACAGTAAAAGTAAACCCGCAAAATGCAGGAAAAGACATGATGGAACGGAACAAAGTATATCAGCTCTACTTGACATTGAGGGAAACAGACTATATAGATATAGAGGTACATGTCACTCCTTGGGAATTGGCCGGTACTCAAACCGTTGAGGAAACAGCCGATGTAAGGATGACCAACTGCCACATCGTGGCTCCCGGCGGACGGGTACACATTCCACTGTCAGAAGTGTATAAAATATGGCGCGATGTCTTTGGAGAAGAGATAGATCAGACAGCAACGGTCACCGCAGAGGTGCTGTGGCAGAACGGGACTACCAATGACATTTTGCCAGCCTCAAACGTAACTGTGGTGAGGGGAAGCGGTGCTACCCACAGTACCGATTATATAAAGGTGGTTACCGGAACTACAGAGGGAAACGCGGTAGTGGCCATGAAGGTGAACGGTGAAGTGAAATGGAGTTGGCACATCTGGAATACAACCTATGAACCCAATGTGGCGGAAGGACAAACAAATGTAAATGGCCGTGTATGGATGACGTGTGATTTGGGCAGAACTCAAAACTTCTGTTTAAACTATCAGTATGGAAGAAAAGATCCCTTTATCAATAATTCTATCGGTGAAATGATACCCGCTACGGCAACTTACTGGAAAAATGCAATATTGTCTGTGAGGAATCCGACCACTTATTATATAAACTGGTACAATTTCTGGAGTGCCGTACCAGGACAGAATTATTGGGAAAATGCAGATCATAGCAAAGGAATTTTTGATCCTTGTCCGGATGGCTGGCGTGTGATTCCGCGTGTAAGTACACGTTATGCAGATATGAATTATACAGTACTCCGTTGTGTAAAAGATGAATAAAGGAGGGAAAAAACATGAAAATCAAGTTCTATCATAAACTGTTATTATTGACATGGCTATTGTGCCTATGGGCAGGCTGTTCAGACGACCACTTCCTGAAGAAAGGGGAAGAAGTGCCCGAAGGCATGGAAAGAGTCAGAATAGACCTTTCGGGACTTGGGTTGGAGAAACAGACGGTGCAAACCCGTGGAATGGAAAACGGGACAGGAACAGAGAGTACTATTAGTAATGTATATATCCATATATATAAGCCTGACGGAACAGAAATTCCCGGCCTTGCCAATCCGTATTCCGTACAAGGATATACATACGGCCCTACGCTGACAGGAGATGCAGAAGATGCAAGCGGATATGTCTCACTATATTTGCCCAATGGAACCATGGCGACAGATTATACAGTGCTGGTTTCGGCAGATCATGATATCGATCTTGTTCCGGAGCTGAATGGTTCAGCTTATCCGGCACCTCCTTTTTATATGTCCGGCATTTGTTCATCCTTTGATTATGATGCAAGCTACTATACCTATTCTGCCAATGTGTGGCTTTCACGGGGAGTGGCCAAAGTGCGTGCCTCTTTTTCCGTATCCGATGACGTAGTGCCAGCCGGAACTACTATCGACCTACCCAACGTGACTATGCAACTGCTGAACGTCCCTGCCCGGATACGCCCCTTTGCTCCTTATGACAGTTACAAGAATCCTCCGGTCGCCGCCTATCCTTCCTACGTGAATACGATGCAGGCCGGGTGGAGTGATGCAACTCCCCGTTATGACTTACCGCAAAGGCAAGTGAACGAGTATACTGCGGGAGAAATAGATTTCAAAAACGGGAAGAACTACTATCCCATGTATGCCTACGAGAATTTTGTGACGGATACCTATACCGGCTCTGTCAAACTGAAAGTAAGCATTCCTCTGTATCGGCTGGTGAACGGCACCAAAATCTATCTGAAAACCCAGGAAAGAACCGTCTCCCTGAAGCGAGACAATGACAGCACTTTGCTGCGGAATTACATCTATCCGGTAGATTTCATCGTGAAAAGCGGTGAAACAGTAGAAGTATGCACCGATATGCTGAAGTGGGAAGAAGAGAACTTCTATGATATTCTGGGGACTTACCTCACAGCATCCAATGTAGAAATGAACCAGACGGGAAGCATTCCCTGCAACTTCAAGACCGACGGAGACACATTGTTTGTGGACTGGAGCGACATACCCGCGGAGGTAAAGCGAAGCGGCATTGCCACCGCAACTCCCAATGTGACTTACTTCACGGGACTGGTTGCGGAATCTGGTTCCATCCCATTGCAATGGAATACAACAGACGGCAACGTAGCCAAATCATATATGGGGTTCATTCGTAACCTGACATTACGGGTGGGAAATATCACTCACCAAGTAGAGATAAGCTATATTCCCACCTTGGTAGTGGACTGCCACGTGATAGACATGCCGATGTATGCTTATGTAGAAGGTGGAAGCAGCGGAAATAACCGTAACTATTATGGCGTAGAAAAAGCCAATACAGTGCTCGCTACCGCCACTATAGCGGATAGCGACCAATGCCCTTGGCTGCATCTGTCTCCGCATAAAAGGTACAATGCGGCTGAGATGACAACATCCCTGTCAAACTCGGCGGTCTACATCCATTGCGATGAAAATTCATATACCTCCACCGACCGTTATGCCGTGATACAATATACACTGCCCGGTGACCTGGATGTGAATGGTGAAGCCCATCGATATGAATTGCGCATAAAGCAAGTGATTCCCGTGTTTGTAGGATACTGGGGTAAATATAATACCCAGTCAGGCTACTATACAGAGGCATTATACACGGAACAGATAGAAGAACTGGAACAAGGATATGTGCCTTATACGCTAACCAACGCTCCGGTACGCTATACGGATCCTTGGGAAGGATACGGGCAGACCTTTGCCGGCTACCAACCCGCGGCTTATGACAATTACAAGAACGCAGATTACTGTGTGCTAAACTATTGCGCCTCAAAAAACAGGGCAGATGCCAACGGAAACATCGCAACGACAGACCGGAACTGGTTTGCCCCATCGGAATACCAGTTAGCGGGAATGATTGGTTTGGCCGACCGATACGACAGCAAACTGCAACAATCCATCAATGCAATGCCAGTCTGGCATTATGCTTCAACAGATTGTAACAGAGGTTCTGGTAGCGGTGCATTAGGCGTACACTTTGGAAGTAATAGAATTGGTCTTATTAATTATGGACAATGGGATGATAATGCAGTGCGATGCGTACGCACTTGCAACGTAAGCGGGAAAATAGAGGTAAAGATACCTTCTTATCCAGTTGTTGATTTACAGAATCTGCCCGGCAACTATTACTCCAGTACGACATTATCCTTGCAAAAAGGAGCCACCTTAGGAGATACATATTCAGCTGCCAATACAGCTTACAAGAAGTTGCGGATTGCACGGTATTATGCCCGCAGTTCAGAGACTCCCAACATCGGCTATTCCACGACTTCCGTAAGGATGACTTGGGCGGCTGCAGTAGGATTGCCAGCTAGTTTCAACAACGCGTCTGCAACTACAGCAACAACAGCGAACATGGTAGCAACGGGATGTAACGCCTATTGGGAGGATGACATCAGCGAAAAAGGGACCTGGAGATTGCCTACTGCCCGCGAAGCTGCCATCATCGCCACATTAAAGGGTCATTTAAATATTTACCTAGGGTCTGAAGAATACTGGACACAAACGGAGTTTTACCAGACATCTTACAATAGATATGATGGCACATATATCAGATATAACGACAATATCCCCCTTTATATGCACAATGCAAATCAAGCAAACAAAACGTATTACAGATCAGCCCGTTGTGTACGCGAAGAACCCTAAAAAGAAAGAATCATGAAACAGAAACAGTTGATAAAATTAAGCTACCTCATCACTCTGCTATATATGATGGCAGGCTGCAACTCTGATCCTCTGATACTGGAACAGCCTGATTCTACATTGGCATTGCTAATGCCGGATCCGGAAACAATAGCAGTGAGAAGTACCGCCACAGAGTCCGAATGCCGGATAGACGAATTGGTCGTACTGGCCTACCGGGGAGCATCCAACACTCCGGTTTTTGGCAAACAATATAGCGGCGCCGGTTTGAATGCCGTGCTTTTGGGCAACGGCACGAATTCGCCCAAACTATCATTCACCACCGAATATGTCCCCCAGGACGGTGATTGCCTTTATTTATTTGCCAATCCTACAGTTGCCATTCCTATCACCCAAGAGAAGGATAAAATAGCAACAGAACTGCACGGAACGCTGAGCGAAACGACCACAGAAGATGTATTGCCGATATCGGGAATGGTGGCATCTTGGAATAACGCAGTGACCAATGTCTGCGTAATGAAACGTGCTGTAGCCAAAGTGCAGGTAGAGATTTCCGCAGTAACACAGAGCGGCGAAGCTTTTGAAGGACAGACAGTGACGTGGAAACCACTGAACTATAATCAAAGAATATATCTTTCTGAACAAGCGGCCATGACGACCGGTGATTACGCGGGAGGCTACTCCAATCGCTTCGTAAGTGCGGATATGGCAACGTCCGTCTATATACCGGAGTATCAGAATCACAATTATGCCCAAGGAATGGAACTGACCGATGAAGGACGGTTCAATGCCAACCGCTGCTGCGTGCTGCTACAAGTGGAAGGTAGCACCGGAAAGTATAATGGCTATTATCGGTTGGATTTCCATCGGGATGCCCGGTATCTGGATATTAAACGCAATTACCATTATATATTCCATATCACTAAAGTAAGGAGCAACGGATATGATACGTATGAAGAAGCATTAAACAATCCACCCAGCAATATAGAATATGAAATAGTGGTAGATGCTGCCGGAAATACAAGTGCATCCAACGGGCAGTATGCAATCTCTGCCACAAACGACCATTGTATCATCTATGGAGGGTACAATGGCTATTATGAAACCAAAGATTATGTGGTGGCCAGCGCAAAAGCTATCATGGGGACGGATGCTACCTTGAATAACATTACCACCAATTCTATCGAATGCAACGGAGACGGGTGTACTCTTCTCAGCCCCGATAAGCTCACCAATGACAATGCGGAGATAAAGATTGCAACAGATTTGAACTTTACCGGTGGGACAATCGCTATTCGGCTAGGGAATCTGAAGAAAACAATAACCATTGAAAGAGAAAACATATTGGATGCACATCCGGTGGTGAAGACCTTGAAGGGTACTCTGTCCGCTTTCTACACAGTCGAGAACAATCTGACAGGTGAAATCAAGACTTTCGACAACGGTGATGGCACCTACCGCCTATGCATCCCCGAAAATGTATATCCCACCAATGCCCTTCAGGTATATGACGACCTCGCAGTGGAGGTCGAACCGGAGTTTGAAGAGAAAGGTGCCGTATGCTATGCCTCTACGCTGGAAAGCGGAACATCCGGCGGCAAAGTCACCCGCCTTGTGATAAACCAGGCGGCTCCTGAATACATCGGCTGGTTCGGAGGAAAAGGCAATCTCAGCAGAGACATACCTTATACGTACTACGACCGCCGGTTGCTGATGGAGAGCATCGAAGAAGAAACCGGCAAGCAATTTTATTCTACAGACAATTATTCCGAAGCACCAGGCAATATAGAAAACGGCTTGGCAAATACCATGGCAACAGGAATGTTGACTGAATTCCAAGCTGCCAACTATTGCTACTTAAAGAATGACAGAAACGGCAATGGAGCAGTAGACACTGATGAACCCGTCTTATGGTATCTGCCCGCCCATAACCAATTGATGGGAATATGGATATGCAAAGAGAACATTCAGCGGAAAGATGACTTAAATTCAGGTTATTATTGGGGGTCGGAAAAAGCATGGAACGCCTTGGAAGGCTATTGGACCGGATGGTTTAGTTCTTTCTTTCACGGGGCAGCTGCATACGGTCAGATGTCCACCCTGTATCGTGTCCGTTGCGTACGGGATATAGAATAACTCAAAATAAGATGAATAGTATGAAACAAAAAACAGCAAGTATATTATTAGGACTCTATATGGCTTTGTTTGCAGCAGGCAGTGCACGCGCCCAGCAAGTTACTGTAAAAACGGTGAATTCCGACTCTTATATTGCTATAGACAATGCCCGCATTCCCTCCAAAGCCAGAAAAACATCCGCAGAAGTAGCGTCAACCATAGATGCAAGCACGGGAGTAACTGTTCAGCATAATGATACAGAAGCGACTAATGCAAAGGTTTCCCCGTATTTCATCATCGCACCTACTGATACCGACATAAACGGCGTCCACAGCAACAACAACAATGTGGATTGGTCTGAAGCAGCAACCTCCTGCAGACGATATAGAGGTATATCCGGCACAGACGAAGAAGGTTCATGGCGTCCTCCAACACAACGTGAACTGGAACTGATATGGGTATTGACTCCCAAGATAAAAGAAGTAGTAACTACTCGTGGCATTGGCTTTACCTTCTACGATACCTATTGTACTTACTGGACTTCCACAACATTCAGTGAAGACATAAATAAAGCATGGCATGTAGACATGAACGATGGCAATACAAATACATCTGAGAAATTGAAAGCCACGTCAGCAACTACCCAAATAGCCAGATATGTACGATGTATTCGTGATATAAAATAGAGTGCACAAATGAATAAGACGTGGTCTTGGAATAAATAATGATATGTTTGAACTTTGCACTTAAAAAAATCTCACGCCGGCAATCGGAAGGCAGACTACAAAAGAGTTAACCTCTCTTTACATAAGGAAAAGAATACAGGATATAGTAAAAAGGGTAGAATAGGGGAGTAAAAATAGAATAGGGAAAGTTTATGCACCGCTAATATAATGAGGAAGGCGAGATCGAGTCTTTCATACGGAAGACTTATCCAGAACCTCATAAAGTTCTAATGATAATGATAATCATTATCACGAGCAAGAAATTTATAGATGGATTTCAAATGCGAGTTTTCTCCAAACAGGATATTTCTTGCCCCAAAAACTATACATCATAAATCAGACCTGTTGTCACATTGCCATCTAAAATGAAAATTAAGGAAAAATCTATTCGACTTATTTTTCCTGATCCCTCATTTCACAATTATAGGTAATATGACAATATAGTCTGATTTACGATCCTGTTCATCAGTAAAAGAGAAAGAACTCTTCTCAATCGAAGAAATACTCATATAAGCCTCATGTTCACAAAGGGAAGGTTGTGCATTGGAAAAACCTTCGGCTTTTGAAAGATTGCCAGCACGATAACTATAAGTTATACCGTCATCGGTTATGAGCTCTATTGCCTATCACAAACAAGATTTTGTACAGCATGAGGAAAAGAGAACATGCCAAACTTCACCGATTCCGGAGATGTGGCATTTATGACAAGCTGTTCTCCGGTCGTTCCTCCATAGTCTAAACCAAAGGTTGTAAGTACCTTCCGATATTGGTAAAAATATGTAAACATTCCTGGTATCTCTTCAAGCTCCGTTTGCATTTTATGGATATTTATCGCTGTCTTAGTTGTCAATAGGCCTTTTGTTCCACCATCCGGCATATAAATAACCTCTGAAAAGTTAGTGCCGACGGCCTCTAACCAACGATTACTATAATGTAAAGTATGGAGCGTATAGGATTTATTGGGGAAATAGTACCTCAAATCTTCAAATGCTTCATCAAATTCCACTTCAAACTGCTCAAGCAACGTACTTGTACCATACAAATAGATGTAATATTTGTCTTTATAATAATAAACAGGTGTAAGTTTGTGCCTTGAGAGAAAGGAGAAAAATGCTTGATCTGTTTTGAAAAGAGTCAGATAAGTATCATAGGACAACAAAAAACTCCAAGAAAGAGGTGAATGCAAATTATCTTCCATAGTAGCAGGGACAAAAAGTTCTTTTGAACTCAATTCCACTAATCCGGCAGTCACCTCTTTTGGCATCAGTTGCGAATAAGGATAGTTGATTTTTATATCATCAAAATCCTTCGTACGTAACAAAGGCAAAATGGAATCTTCTGTACATTCAAAATAGATATAAGCCGTATTTACATCTCCATGATTCTCAAATGAGCTGATATTTACGCCTCCGATAGCTCCTAAAAGAGCCACCGGATAATCATAATCACCATTGTGTTCCCAATCGCAAACACTAACATAACCATTGTATTTTGTAAGAGTATTCATATTATAACTTTTTATCAAACGAAATAGAGTTTTTTATATTCCTCCATACAGAAAGCATTATACTCGTCTTCATTCGTACCTTTTTCAATAGCTGTATCAATGATATCACCCATTTCTTCAAAGGTTATTTCTGATGCGATACATACCGTTTTCTCACTATCAGCAAGAAAAATATCATAATAGTCATAAGTATACGATATAAGCACATATCCTTTGAATAGACGACCATTCACCTTAAATTTAAGTGTTGGCTTTTCCTTGTACTGAGTGGCAATAAAACCTTCGATACCCCAAGACATGAGCACATTCATATCATTCATTGTAAATAATTGTTCTCTTATCGTTTTCACGATCTCCAATACTTCTAATTTATCCATAAGAATAAGATTTTTATTCCCTACTTTCATCTCTGATTTCAGGAGATTAATTTTTATTTTCTGCTTCTCTGATAAACCTCGTATTCCGGCAAAACTTTCGGAGAAATACTCTCCGGTATAGACGGAGGAAGATTTCTTCATGAAAGCAATGCCTGTTTTGCCGAAGAATACACAGGAGGGTTATTTACTTTGCAGAAATAAAAAGTTCATCACCTCAATTCTGGGATAGAATAACATAAACGAAAAATATAAAAGCATATAGGAAGGGCAAAGGCTTTTGGCAAAAATGGAAGTAGTAATTCGACAAAAAAGGAACTCTCTGTTATAGATATATTATTGATTCACAAAACATTATAAGATTTTATAAAAGTTATATTTAGGATTTTAAAAGAGGAAGACAGAAATATATAAATGGCAGAAACCAAATCGAATATAAAAATGGCAATGAAAACAGTCAAATTCATGTTTTATATATATACTTAATATACAAAGAATTAAATATATAATATTAATTCTTTAGTTTAGATGTATTCATTCACTATTCGACAAAAATGGAAGTTGTTGCAAATAAGTAAGAGCCAATGAACATTCTCCTTCAAAAGGCCAAGTTCTGGATAAGGCAATACTTGAATTGTCTTTCATACCGATTTGTCGAATAGCAAGTTACGCACTCAATATATATAGAAAAAAATACCGATTTGTCGAAAAAGTATAGAAAACCATGAAACTCAGCACACAAGTGTTGTTTTCAGTTCCCAAAATACAAAAGAACGAAAGGTAAAATTGACCAATATTCAGGAGTAGGGGAAAGAGTTGAAAGGGCTAACGGAAAAGGAAGCAAAGAATAACAGGAAACCGGTGTTCTTTTCTCTAAACAAAAAAACTCTGGAACATATCAACCATCATTCTCTACATCTCCACTTAAGGTGATTTACCCGGATTAGATTCATCGTCTACTTTATCATCGGAATAACCGACAATGGCACGAATAGTACAGAACAAGGCTGCTATTACTGTAGCAAGGATAGTTCGAAGCGTAAGATTCAATCCGAATGATCCAAGAATATACGAACATGCAAGAAGAGCGATTATCAATAAAATTAGAATGGTTCTTTTTTTCATTAAAATGTTTATTTTCATTATTTACTTGCGAGAAGAAAGGGAAGGCCGATGGTTATACTCAAAGTATATTTCATGGAACAGCCCCAATTGCACCCACTTATCAGCATCTTCCACCGTTATCGTATGGGCTCTCATGCGTTGTCTAAACTCACCATCTGTCAGTTCAACCAGTCGTTCTATTGCTTCTTCCTGATTAACAGAAGGAATTGGTAATATTGTATTTTCCGGGAAGATATGGTTACCATTGACGAAGCGTACAAAAATTGTATCCGCGTCATATCCCAACATTAATTCATGCCGTTTTTTCAACAAATGCATATAGCTGTCCTTATCCAAGACCTCCCAGCGGTAGCCTTGATTTACCAGACTTATCAGTTCTTTCAAAATGGTTATATCCATAAGATAATTTTACAAAAGAAATTTATTGATGAAAAGGATTTTCCTATCTCTTCCCGGACTTTTAAATTAACTTCTCTTCAAGCGAAAGTAAAAAAACACATCCAGCCCGGACTTATAAGCCTTTAAATAGGAATCATCTCTTCAACATAGATTTTATATCCACATTCGTCAGATTGCCGGATTTCATAAGGTTTTTCTAAATTCATTACAAACCATCCCCTATAAAACATCTTGTAACATGACTTAATGAGCATCAAGAGCTTATCTTTCACTTTGTCGTCCTCATCGTCTATACCGGAGGTATTGCCAGCATCTTTTACTGATATACAAAATAAATGTATTCTCTTTTTCATTGTTTTGTTTTTTGTAGTTAGTTTGACGGAACAACTCTCTGAGAAATTACCTAAAGAAAATACCATATTAATTCCTTTAGTGGCAGTTTATATTCAAAGGAACCCAGTTTTTCCATCATCTGTAATTCGCCAACCAATTCACCCTGCATAATTTCCAGCGAGTAATAATAAGTGACATACAGCTTATCAACCACCCCCTGAACATCGGTAGAAGCATAAACCCGTATCATCATTTCGGAAGTCGGATTGGTCATGGCACAACATGAATGTCCACCTATAACAGCATATGAAGGGATATAATGATATATAAGGATCAAACTCCTTTCTTCCTCAAATATATCTATCACGTGTTCCAAGGGAAGAGGTTCCGCCAGTGTATATACATACATAACCGCATCTCCACTTACCTCACTTATTGACGGAGTAGATTTATCAAACAGTTCAGGCATTGTTAGTTTCGCTATGTTTTCAAACTCCATTCTTTTCATCAATTTCTTCATCTCTTTTTATTATGGATTCGACTTTGAAGAGATTTTTTCGAGTGTCTCACATGCAACATTCATTTTCTCAAAGATGCAGGAGAGTCCTTCGGAATCTTCTTCGATTACTTTACTTGAATATTGGTTGATAGGCGATAACGATATACTTATATCATCATCGAATATCCGGCGATCCAATTTTTCCATCCATTCCTTAATCTGATCTACTATGTTCTTAGATTAGAGATATTTGCAAACTCATTCTTTCTACTTTCGTTCCCGGCACTCATTTTGCGTGGCATCTGCACGCATACGGTCAATTTCTTCCCGCATGAAACTACCAGATTGTTCAATACGGATTTCTCCGGAATTTCCAGAACCTTCATCCAATGCTTTAACAGTCAGCAATCCGTCCTTGTCCAAATCAAACAAAATCTTAATACGCGGTTCTCCGGCCTTGGCAGGAGAGAGTCCACTCAGAGTGAAAGTTCCAATCAGTTTATTTGTTTTCGCAAAATATCCTTCTCCTTGAAGAATTTGTATCGTTACAACTTCCTGAAAATCTTCAGTTGTAGTAAAATAGTCGTGGCGGCTTATCGGTATTGTTTCATTTGCATGAATTATGGGTGACATTACTCCGTTTTCTGTCTGTACACCTAATGTCAAAGGAGTAACATCCATCAATATTACACTCTCAAATTCCTTATTCAACAATGCTCCCTCCCATGCGGCCCCCATAGCTACAATTTCATCGGGATTGACGCAATGCGAAGGTTCCAGTCCAAAATACTGCCGGACCATTCTTTTTATAACCGGCATACGAGTTGAGCCACCAACCAAGAGGATCCGGTCAATCTCAGATAAAGATATACCAGCATCGCTAACAGCTTTCTCACAAGGCAGGTAACATTGGGCAACAAGCGGCTCAACAAGTTGCTCGAATTTCTCTCGGGTCAATGTATGTTGCAGGTGGAGGGGGACATTACCAGATGCGACTATATACGGAATCTTAATTTCTACAAAGTCACTTGAAGAGAGTTCTATCTTTGCTTGTTCAGCAGCCTCTCTTACACGTTGCAACGCTTCCGGAAAAAGCCAAAGTTCTACTCCATGCTTTTTATAGAAATCCCCCATCAGCCAATCCATAATCACCTTGTCAAAATCATCTCCACCCAAATGTGAGTTACCACCGGTAGCCATCACCTCATAAAACCCCGCATCACAGTCCAGAATAGAAATATCAAAAGTACCTCCCCCCAGGTCAAACACAGCAATCTTACCTGGCGTACCATCTTGTATGCCATAAGCTAGTGCTGCAGCTGTCGGTTCATTCAAGATACGCCTTACATTTAGATTGGCAATATGGCCCGCTTCTTTCGTAGCCAATCGCTGTTTCTCTGTAAAATAAGCCGGTACTGTTATAACCGCATCCGTCACTTCCTGCCCCAGATGCTCTTCAGCAATCCTCTTAATATTACAAAGGATATGTGCCGATATTTCCTGTGGTGTATAATCTTTATTTCCAATCGGGAACGCGACTCCACCATTATCTGTTACCTTGACAGGATATGGCATTTGGTTCCCCATGGCTTTTATATCCTTATAAGATTCTCCCATAAACCGCTTGACAGAGAAGACTGTTTGCTTCGGATTAACAATTGCTTGTCTTCTGGCAGAATCTCCCACCTTGATGCCCATAGAGGTAAAAGCAACAACTGATGGAGTTGTCCTTTTGCCTTCGTTGTTTGGCAAAACAACAACCTGGTTTCCCTCGTACAGAGCAACACACGAATTTGTCGTACCTAAATCAATACCTATAATTTTCTTCATCAGCTACTTACTTTTTAATGGTTCATCACAAAAGCTATATACTCTTTAATAAGTTTATTAGATAGGCTATCAATGTTTGAGACTGAAACTAATTGTTTACATTCCATTGTATGAATAGCTTTGGATATTTTTCCACTCATTTCCAAAAGTTGACCATACTGACCGGAAGTCCGCATAGCGAGCGCAAGCCAGTTGAAATCTGCATAAGGATTAAGAAGCATGGAAACCGTCAGCATAGCTTACCGCTTTGTTTGTAAAATTCCCTGATCAAGAGATAACAGGCAGGCAGTTGCATTCTGAATAAGCCTCCGGTTCGTTCGAACAGCCATATAAATGGAAATCTCATTCCAATCAAGGGAATATTTACGTATATCGGCAGCCATTCGCGCAAGTAAATTCTCCGTTGAATGAATAATCGGCATCATATCATGCGAAGAGTATTCATAAAGATTACACAAAAACAGACGATAGTAGTAATCTTCTTCCTTCAGAAAGGACATAATATCTTCTCGCGTCCTGAACCCATTCTGCGACCATCCTCCAAGCATATTTTTATAACCGCTTAATACCTGTTTAGCCTTTTTAAGCTGAACAGGATTCGAATCCATTCCATTAAAATAGAGTTCACCCTCATGCTGAAAATACAGTTGTTTTTGATTCAAGCACAATAATGGAAAACCATACTGGATTTTTACCAGATCGTCCAAGCCACAGACTTGTCCATCTATAATATGATTAACAGTTCGGTGGACACGGCTGCCTATCTGGGAACATCTTACTATATCATTCGTGTGCTCCTCTAAAGTATCTCTGAAGATAAACCAAAGTACTGTGTCTTCAAGGGATTTCCATCTGTTTAAAAGTTCCGGTAATTTCTTAAAAGAACATTTTTCATCACCTTCAATAGAGTCCAGAAACCCTTCATATCTGGCAAAAGCGTCGTTTTTATCAGATAACGGACTTCGCTTTGCATTGAAAGAACAAGAAGAAAAGACCAAAACAGCAAACTGAAATATTACTAAAATAGATAATATAGAAGAATAACCAGAGTACGAATAATTAGTCTTATCTATTCCGATTAAATGAAGATTGATTCTGTATCGAGTGATATATCGTACTTAATATTGTACTATATCAAATATACTACTTGTAAAAGGGCAAAAAGCCCCCCAAAAGCCAATGAAGCACCTAAAGGATTTCATACTATTTATTTAATAATTTATTGTTTCTATTGGCTTATGAATAGAGAGGGTAGAGAGGCCCGATATATCCGTATATAAGGTCTATCAGTCAAGATATCAATGGATTTATAGAATCCAATATTGCTGTTTATATGTGTGAAATGTAGATAACTTTGCATCATCGTTTTAAATTGGATGGCAAATGTAGGGATATTATTACAAAAGTAATTAATTCTACGTACTCTTTAATGAATTTTAGTTTTTATACTTCATATCGTACTTCATTTATCGTACTTGTTTATTTTCTCGTTATCAATGCATTATTATATTTATCTAAGTACTATTTATATTATAATACATAATACTGATATTGGCCATTCTTCAATAATAACGATAGCTATAACAGCTTCTTGGTACTAACCAGAAGAAATAAATAGTATAAAGTAGATATATAGTATCATAATTAGTACCATTTTATTCAAGTTGTACATTAAAGTTAATGAAGTACTATTTTATAGTACGATTATTTGTATTTTCATTTTAAATCGTACCTTTGCAACTCAAACCTCGAAAATTAATAGTTATGTCAAAAGTTGGTTATATTATGCTTAGTAGCACGAACGACCGTCAAGAAGAAGATTTAAAATCTCTTGAAACCGTAGGTTGTAAGACCATTATCCAAGAAAGAGAAGAAGATGAAGTTAGCCGTCCCAAATGGCGGAAGTTAATGATTAGTTTGGATAGGAATGACACATTAGTCATCATCCAATTCCGAAATGCAGTAAGAGGTACCCGAGAACTTGCCACTCTACTTGATTTTTGCCGGGAGGCCAATATAAGAATCATTTCCCTGAGAGACCGAATTGACTCGGAAGATTTGATGTTTCCTGCTTCTACCGCCAATATATTCAATGTTATCGGACGACTTCCACAAGATATTTTCTCACTAAGGAAAGCGAGCTCCCGGTTGCAAACTTTAAGAAGGCGTTTCAGTGCTAAAGAGTCTCAAGAACGGAATAATAGAAATCAGCGTATCGTAGAACTTTATTTAGGTGGCTACTCTATAGACGAAATCCGCCAAGAAACAAATATACATAGTAAAGGCTCTCTTTATCGCATTCTAAAAGAGAAGGGCGTTGAAACAAACAGGCGCAACCAAAAGAAGAATTAATACTCAAAGAAAAAGCTTGGCTACAACAGCAAATAAAGCCAAAGCAAAAAATAATATAGGGTTAGTCTACGTAGTACTGTCCGGATTCGATTTATGTTGAAAGTCCTCACTACAACAACAACCGACAAATATAGCATTAATCCTGATACAGCGTAAATACGCAAGCCTAATCCTATTATCTGATATTCGATATAAAGTGAAGAGATTCCAATAAGAAATAAGGAGATATAAAAAAGATCTCTGCACGAGAAGAAATAATGATTCCAATTACGCGGTGAATATTTATGTAACTGTGCTACACTCTCGACAAAGAAGATGGTAGCAATAACCATGTACACAACATACGGACGTGGAAACAACGAGGTAATAAACATTCGAAAAATCATATATTCCCAGTATATTGCCAATATGATAACAAATGTTTCTGCAAAAATTAGGTGCAACCACCTAAGCCATGTCGGAGGTTCCACTTCTCTATCACGCATTCTTCGATCTATCGTGAAAAACATTAAAGGCCAAATAAAAACAAAAGCAAACATGCAACTATATAAGAAGAACTGCTTCAAAGATTCCTGATTACTGACAAATAGGGAAGCAATCACATAGGCAATAATTACCAAAAGGAGGAAGCCAGCCGCATAATAGAACCCCAAAAATAGATGTTTGGCCAAAGAATAGATGCGACTCGCAAAGGATTGTCGGCTACTGAAGACTAAGATAGCTATCCCCAAAAATAAACATAGACCCCATAAGACTTTTGGAGCGCCCAAAAGATAAAAGAGTACTAATAATATTGTATAAATAACTAATACACGCGTACCTCCCAAAGAGACCGAAGAGTATTCGATATTTAGGGCATTATAGCTGAGAATTAAAGGGAAACCAGCATATAGGTACAGGAAAGAGTCATAGAACAAATAAAAACAAAAAGAAAGTAAAAGACAAAGGAATTCTGGAAGAGATTCCTTAATAACGATATAAACGAATCTTATTACTGACTCTTTAAGTACACACAGTCTGCTTATCATATTGATGTTACCTTTTACCCAATAGCTATCCGGTTATTTTTAATAGTATGGCTACAAAAATAGGGTAGGGGAAACAAAATAAAAAAGAATCGTAATCAATCCTTGATAAAAGACTGATTTGATGAAAGTTAAATTATCATTCAATATAACAGAATCGTATTACGGCCGTAATATAAAATTAAGCTCCGCCACCTATTTAGAAAGGATAATCAATATAAACTAATCTGTATTTATCCTGAAAAGATTGTCGCCGTCTTGGTTCAAAATTCTGCCCGATAGAGAGCTGATAGTGACTCTCAAAAAATGATCTGATTAGAGAATCCTTATTAGGCAAGAAATACCCATTATCCAAAAGACCGACAATGAAAATAACAAGTGACCGGATATCCCGATGTCCATTTTTGTGCTTTATCACCCAATGTTGGGTTTCACTTAAATAACCATCCTGGCGAAGACGCTCTTCCAAAAGAAGGAATCTGTCATACTTTGTTTTATGAAAAATATTATCCGGCATTATACCAGGATGATCTTTCACAACATCCTCTTTTACTTTTACTGGATTTCCAACCATTATCTTCCTATAAGCGCCAAACATCAGATTCCAATAGGTATGCATTTTCTGTATTTCCTCAAAATGATTCTCGCAATAATGGGAGACTTGAAGCATATACTCATGTGCATTATCAAAAAGTTCAGACAATTTGGCTTTCTCATATCGATAGCTTTGGTTTAGCTCGCCGATTCTATCATCCAATAATCTTTGTTCTTGCTCGGAAATCCCCTGAAAGCCACAATAATCCAACTGTCCAGATATAAGTATACATTCCTTATCAAGCTCACCCACAATATTTGTTTGTAGTTGAATGGCATTCTCATAAAATGTTCCTTGCTGACGACAAATCTGGTCAGTATCGAGTTTTTGCCACAAAGTCGGAATGATATGATACAAATAAAGATTTCTTAGAACTTCATCTTCCAAGATCGAAAGAAGAAGCTCAAATTTATCTTTATCCGTATTCATAAATAGCCGAAGAATCATATTTTCTACAGCTTCAAAATTTTTGTAGGAGTTATAGTACTCGGTTATAAAGACTTGCTGTGGATAAGAGATTTCACCTTCTGCAATAATATTAACATAAATATTATTCAAATTACGGATTGCAGGTATATGTTCTGTGATCGAGAGTTCCATCATGAGGGATTTTCCTTCTTAAGCCTTTCTGCTTCTTCCGTATTTCCGAAAGCTATAGCATAGTCTATAGCTAATTTAAGAAACTTCGAATACTCCGGATGGTCTTTATCAACGCATACGACACCTTTTGTTCCCATATTCATTAATGTAGAATGTTCGGCAATAGCCAGACGATCCTCAATTGTCTCAATCTGCTTTGTCGTAATAAGTATAACATTATCATCCATAAATTATATACATCAGTCTTTTATTAGCAAAGGTAAATTAAATTATAGAATAATACCATATAGCATCTTCGAAATTCTTCAAAAAATCATTTATAACTCAGTCTATATCCTTTCATGATCTGCATAACTGTAGTAGCTTTCGTTTGACACAATTATATGGTCAGTTACAGAAATATCAACCTGAGCCGCCGCCTGGCAAAGCGTCTGAGTAATCCGATCATCATCTACACTCGGAGTGGTATTACCTGAAGGATGATTATGACATAAAACCAAACGAGTTGCCCTATATAATAAGGCTTCGCGAAGAACCACACGAACATCTATCGGTACTGAGGTATATCCTCCGCAGGAGATCCTAATTTTTCGGATTACCCCTGATGCATGGTTCAATAAGATAATCCAGCATTCTTCAGTCACCAGATCTTCCATTACCGGTTGCATAAGATAATAAATATCCTGGCTGCAATTTATGATGGGATGTAAACCAGCAACCGAACAGTTCCTCTTATAAAGTTCAATAGCAGCAAGTGCTATTTTCCTTTTTAAGGGTGGCATCTCTTCCAATATTTGCCGCATAGAAGTAATTTCTTCGTGCTTCTGAACGAAGTCCATATTTTCGGTTAACATATAGGCCAGCTCCTGATCCTCCATCAACCGATAACTCTCGTTTAACTCAAAAATTGTTTCTTTTTTCATTCGTTTTTTAATTTAATCGTTCAATGCCCTATTTTAAGCATTGGCTCTTAGGACTTTATTTTCGGCTTGAAGTAAGAGATAGCTAGAATAAGAGAAGTTTTGACCGACAAAATATCAAACGGAACGGCTAATATTTTATCGAGACAATGCGAAGCAAACAACTTCTCACTTTCGAGCTCTCAATTTATATTTGCCGATAAATAAAGTTCTAAGAGTAGTAGCCTTAGAAAATAAAAAAGGGGAAAAAATAAGTATAAAAGGAAAAACGTTGTTGATAAGTAAAAGAAAGACACCCATGTTAATACAAGCGAAGACCCATCAGGTTATTAGAAGAGTACTTAACATCACTAATATTAATAATGACTATACGAAGGTTGTTACCATTTATCCGGTAACAACCATTTCAACTTAAAATGTTCTATGAGAATCTCTTTATTTTATAGAAACAAAACATTCATCAATATATTTCCACCCTTTTGAACGCCATGAAAAATTTTCTGAACGTCGGGTAAAAACTTCAGCCTGCACCGTCATGTTGTCCGTAACAGATAGTATATATTTCCGTTCTCGGTCTAAAATAGGGGAATAAGTATTTCCTGTAAACAATCGAAAATCTTCTTCTGTTATTTCTCCTACAAAATTTATGGCTTGCCCTACTGCTGACGAACGCACCAATAGCAATTCTTTACCAAAGAGAGAGATCTGCATTGTTCCAGGATTTTCCTCCAACACCTTTAAACGCACTTCTGCACGTTCTTTATGAGAGGAGCCAACATATTCGTTTATTGAAATCAACTTGGCATCAATATACTTTGGATGTTTTTCATCTCGGTAAACTGCCTTATCCCCGTTTATTAGATCTTTTATCTGAGTCTTTGGGGTTACTTTTTTCTCTAATATCATCTTCTATTCTAAATATTGTAATTATTTTCTTTAGGCTTGGCAGGTATTTTGTTCGCTTAAACTAAAATTTTCAATTGAGAATGTAAAACAACTTTCTTTTGTGCAAAGATAGTATTTCTCAATATAATACGAATAAAACAAGCACAAAAATTGCCTTTCTATAAAACAGCTTTCTGCTTTATGAAATCTCCATTATAATTTAATGGAGTGTTCTATGAAAATTCATAGAACACCCATAAAGTTCACACATCCTTGAATTTTTTTAAATAACTTATTATTTGAGAAGTGTCATTTAGCTGTTTAGCAGGTGCACACTGTAATCCTTGATTATTTAAATATTTCACATAAATTAATCCCGATGCCGGATTAGGGACATAAATTACAATAAAGGCCCTTCCATCCACTAACAGTTTATAAAATCCCGTTGAAAGTCCAGCTTGGATAATGATATGCTCACCCGTCTCTTGACACAGATCTTGTACTATTGGCTCAATCACATTCATACGTATTAAACTTGAGATATTTTTGTGAATCGGGAGATAAGGTGTAATACCTAACCGTTGCCTACGCTTCTCTTGTTGAATCTCCGTCACTTTATTGCGAAGTATACGGCACAAATGTTGAATGTTCATGATTGCTACTTTTTAAATGATTAATATTGTTTCCCTGTAATAATAAATTGGAGAGAACGTTTATTTTTTCTGCTCACGAGTTACGTTATATTCCTGCTAAACTTTTTGATAAATACTCTTTTCGCTATCGAAAAGGAAGATTTATCTTTAAAGTCCATCGGGAGATTTTGCAGAGAATATGATAAATGTAACTTACTTTGCAGAAAAGAATAAACGAGATTTCTCCAGCTAAAGTCTAATAAGACAATTATAAGTCACCAGTCAAGATTAAAAGTGGTTGCTGTAGGAAAATTTAGATTATCAAAACTAAAATGTAAGCAGGCAATTAACTTTGCAGAATAAAATAGACGAATCCTGAGAGTTGATGCGGAATGTAACTTTTTTAAGATGACCGGAATGTGTTCTGCACGTTTTCGTACCTTTGTAGAGGAAGAAAGTATATGGCTATGAACAATATAATAAGAAGAATAAAAGAATACTATCCGGTTTCGGATGAGTCGTTGGAGCTGTTAAGAAGTTGTTTCAAACAGCATGTCTTTCCAGCTAACACTGTTATTATACAAGCCGGACGTCTGGACAGGCAGGTCTATTTCATAGAGAAAGGCATGACGCGCTCTTATATCCTGCATGACGGCAAGGAAATAACTACCTGGTTCTCGATAAAAGGGGACGTTACTTGCGGCTCCTGGGATTTATACCGTAACAAGGCAGGATTTGAATACGTGGAAACGGTGGAAGAGACAACGGCCTGTTCCATTTCCATAGAAAAGCTAAACGACCTGTATAAGTACCGGATAGATATCGCAAACTGGATGCGGGTGTTGCAGCAGGAAAATTTCCTCCGACTGCAAGATACCCATATTTCCCAACTGAATCTATCAGCCCGAGAACGCTACGAAAAATTGATAAAGGAATATCCCGATATCTTCAACCGGGTAAATTTAGGACATATCGCCTCTTTTTTGGGAATAGCCCAACCCTCCCTCAGTAGAATCAGGTCCAAATATTGAGTGATTTTTTTCACATAGGTTAAAATTAGAATGGGGGCCATTCCGTATTTTTGCACGAGATAGTGGTGTATATACGCAGACTATAATGAATAAAACATTAACTAAATCGGATCTGGAACAATGATAAAGAATCTTATATTTGACTTCGGGAAAGTCCTCGTGAACCACGATTTGCACGCTGTTCTTGAACACTATTTCAAGGAAGAGAAAGAGGCAATGGAGCGTTGCATGGCTATTTTAGCCTCTCCGGAATTTACCGAAGCTTGTGACCGTGGTATTATCCCATTAGATGAGCTGATAAGGGAGACGCAACGCAATAATCCTCTCTACTCTGACGCTCTCCGTTTTTTTCGTGACAATTATCTGGCAGAGGTAACAGAAATAGAGGGGATGAGGGAAGTGCTGAGTAAACTCAAAGCTAAAGGTTTCAGGCTCTACGGACTGAGTAACTGGTGCAGTGATGTCTATGAGGTGATATACAAATATGAGATTTTTAATTTGCTCGACGGACAGGTCATTTCGTGCGAAGAGCATCTGGTTAAACCGGAGAAGGAAATCTATCTGCGCTTATGTGAACGTTATGGTCTTGAACCGGCTGAATGCCTGTTCACCGATGACAGGATAGAAAATGTAGAGAGTGCGAAGTCGGTCGGTATGAATGCTGTGCTGTTTATCTCTCCGGAAAACTATGCTGCCGATGTGGAACGGATTTGTGCGGAATAATCTAATAACATGGTAACTGAAAGGAAGTATATGACAGAACTTGAAAAGTGCATGGCGGGCGAGTTTTACGATTGCCACGACAAAGTATTCATTGAAATGAAGTCTGTTGCAACACGATGGATGCAACGCTATAATGCTTTGCCTTATGAGCGGAGACCGGAACGTTATGCAATGCTCAGGGAATTGTTCGGTGGCATTGGCACGAATTGTTCCGTCAGGGATGAATTTATCTGTGGATTCGGATGCAATATCTATCTTGGTAATAATGTATCGATTAACTATCGCTGCACATTGATTGACTGCAATAAGATTACGATTGGCGACAACGTCCTGATCGCTCCCGGAGTCCAAATCAACACGGCATCCCATCCAGTCGAATGGGAAGAGCGTCGTAATCCCGAATTTCCGGATAATCCACAAGCTTACTTCTGTAAGACTTATGCAAAACCCGTGACCATCGGTAACGGCTGCTGGATAGGTGCCGGAGCAATCCTGCTCGGTGGTGTGACGCTCGGCGACAATGTTACCGTTGCCGCAGGAGCGGTAGTGACAAAATCATTTCCCGGAGACTGCCTGATTGGTGGTGTCCCCGCCAGAATAATTAAACGATTTGCAGAAAGAAGGTGATTTCTAAACGGTTATAAAGGGTTAGCTTCATTGCTTCTAGCTACCACACAACCGTCATTATTTGATAAAACAACGATCGGAACACCTCTCAAATTAGGTTGGAACACTCTTTCACAACTTGCATAGAAGTTGTTACAATCCACTATACCATACATTTATTTTATACTCTTCTTTTTCTGTTCTTTTTTATAGTATATACCACAATACCCCATACCCAGAATTGATTATCTTCTGTAACTTTTATCCTAGGGAATTCGGTATTAGAAGGCACGAGCCATACAATTTTTGCATTTTTATCTATCTCTACCCGCTTCAGAGTGAACTCTCCGTCAATATAGCAAACTGCCAAATCATTATTCTCTAAGTCGAGTGATTTGTCTATTACTAATATGTCTCCATCTGAAATGTTTTCATCCTTCATGGAGGTTCCTTTGACACGTCCTAAAAAAGTAGAAGCAGGATTTTTAATCAGTTCCTTGTTCAAATCCAGTGCCATTTCCATATAGTCCTGAGCAGGACTCGGGAAACCGGCTCTTATCCCCTCATCAGCAAAAGGTAAAAGTTGTTTACTCAACACATCTGCCTTATATAAGCTTAGCCACTTTTTCATACCCAATCATTTTCAAAAGTAACAAATTACCCGTTCATTTGATTGCTGCTTAAAGATTATTGTGTTTTCTTTGCTAACCACTAATCGTACCTTTTCAATATGTCTGCTCATCGTTAACAAAAACTTTTGCATAGCAATATCACGATACTCTCTCTTGATAATCATAAAATATGCCGAACAAACGATGAATGTTGCAAGAATAAACACTATATTTTTACATCTTACACCAAGATAATAGAGATATAGCTATGCTACATTCAAGCCAATCAGCTCCCGTCGTTGATGGCAAAGTCATGGAGTTTATGATTTTTGCCATCGAGAGTGTCACCCAGAAGTTGGGTATTCCGGCCCTAAGGCTTTAGGTATTCCTATGGGAGAACCTGTTTTTAAACTCAAACCATTACTAGAGAAATACAATATTGCTATTTTTTCTAGCAACTATGCACTTTATGGAGATATGAGCCGCAGAGTTATGTCAATGTTGCACGATTTCATTCAAGAGATGGAAGTATACTCGATTGATGAATGCTTTTTATCACTTCGTGGTTTTCAAAACTATAATCTGCGCGATTATGGCAAAAACATTATAAATTCAGTCACAAAGGGTACAGGAATCCCAGTATCTATGGGGATAGCTGAAACAAAGACTTTAGCAAAAGTTGCTTCAAAATATGCTAAAAAACACAAAAGGTATGAGGGTGTATGTATTATTGATACTGAAGAAAAAAGAATAAAAGCTCTTCAGCAACTTAGCATCGGAGATGTCTGGGGCATCGGATATCGCCAACAAAAAAAATTAGAATATTATAATATTAAAACAGCCTTTGATTTTGTACAGAAAAAAGAGTCATGGGTAAAGAATATTCTGACCGTTACTGGAGCCAGAACCTGGAAAGAGTTAAACGGCATTCCAGTATTCAGTCTGGAAGATTATATTCCAAATAAAAAATCCATTTGTACATCCAGAAGTTTTAGAGATATGCTTGGTGATTTTGAAACATTAATGGAGGCTATTGCTAATTTTGCGGCTTCATGTGCCAGAAAACTAAGGAGACAGCATTCATGTGCAAGTGCACTTCAAGTCTTTATCCAAACAAACCGGTTTCGGGAAGATTTGCCGCAACTTTACCAAAGTCAGGCCATCTCAATACCTGTAGCAACTAGTAGCGTATTGGAACTAATTCATTATTCCCGGGAAATATTACAAAACATATATAGAGAAGGGTATTTATACAAAAAGGCTGGCGTTATTGTTACCGATATCGTTCCTGAAAACAATATCCAATTAAATATATTTGATAAATGCGATCGGGACAAACAACAAAAAGTGCTCAATGTCCTTGATCGTATAAACCTTAAATATGGTCCCCAGTTACTAAAAATAGCATCCCAAGGCTCCGGTAGAAAGTGGAAATTAAAAAATGAGTATATATCCAAACAATACACAACTAATATGAATGATTTAATTCAAGTAGTCGTTAAATGACCTACTTAGAATTATTTTTTATTTTCGATATGACAAATTTCAATATACTTTAATAGAGCTTATTTATTCTTGAGCAGTATATGCTCTTTCGGTTCATTCCTATATTTTTTATGTAACATTATCTGTTTTTATAAACTGTAATGTTCAAAAACGGGAGGATTTGGTGACAGGTTATAATAGTCTACTTGACCGATGGACAGGCGAAAATAGACTAAATCCGTATATGATTTGTAAAGCCGTGGTAGTACCGGATTGGCGGTATATATCCCCTGCGCTACTTTATCGTCCACATCAAACACAACTTGTCCCATAACACGAACAGAGATGTTGTTCACCATAGCAAGTACTTCTACACTGGGATTTAGTTGTAATTGCCGATAGACTTCTTTTCTGGATGCTGTGACTAAATAAAGGCTGGCTATTTCCTGTTTCATGATTTGGAATACCCGAATTTTCGGTTTATTGCCTTCCACAGTGGCGAATGCTACTTCTTTATGCTTCCTTAAAAAGTCAAATACCTTTTCCATATTCTACATTGATTTAAACTGTATGTTCCGTAGCCCTACAGGTAACGGAACATACAAGCCATAATATATCTTATTTGTATAAAACCTTTGCCAATTCTCCCAATCCACCTATACCGGAAAGGTCAGGATAGGCTTTCTTCATAGCTTCGACGAAGGCTTCCTGCGTTTTGTTTTCAGCCAACAGTTTCTTCATGATCTTCAAATAATCGATTCTGAACCCGACGACATCGGCCTTTGCCGTACCGCCATGACCGCCAATGAACAGTTTAGCTCCTGACCGCAAAGCATTCTTGCTTTCAGCTATTTCAGCATCTATCGCTGCCGGAGAAGATATCTGTAAGTGGCTAGCATGTGACCTGGATGGAGCCCAATGTGTATAGTATACTTTTTTGCCAATCAGTATGCTTGCACCGGGGAAGTCGCTCGATGCTCCATGATGGAACTCAAATGTTATATCATCGTATGTCTTTATCGAGCCGAATGCCACTTCCGAGATTTTGCCTGTAGGCATTGTAGTAAGGGCATCACCGAAAGCCTGTGCGAAGTTCTGCATCATGCCGCCATACACTGTACCTTGCGTGAACTCCGGCATACCTTCAGGCATAATCACTTCATGATTAGCCGTACCGCCTACATGATAGTCGGTGATACGCTGCTCCACAGGTTTGTTCAGTTTGGAGAGATAAGCGTCGAACTCCACCACATTATCCTTGAAAAGTGGCTGCTCCATTGTGATGAGTGCGTTATTACCCTCTATGATATAACTGGCATCCCCCAACGCATCGTTGGTATAATAGACGTGCAACTTGAAGTTGTCGAAATCGTGCATTTCAAAACGACCTTTATCCTGTGCCGAAGCACCCAAAGCCACAAGTATCAATACCAAAACAAATAATTTCTTTTTCATGATTCTTTTTGTTTTATTTTGTTTACCACTTTACTGGGGCATTCAGTATCACGCCGTCAGTTGCATCTTCTGTCGTGAACGTATTACCACGATACTGTACACAGAGCATCACAAGCGGATTCGTTCCATTATTTCGAACACTACGTTTTCCATCAGGAGATACACGCACCACACTGCCCTCTTCCACAGGAAATACCTGTCCATCCACCTGAAATTCACCTTTGCCACTAAGGAAAAAGTAAAGTTCCTCATGGTTCTTATGGGTGTGCAGAAATCCGGTTTCAGCACCAGGCGAAAACACCTGCATGGAGAATTCACTGCCCGTAACATTGAGAACGCCCCCACCGAACACCTTACCAGGTATCTTAATTTCTGGTCCGAGCTCCAATACATACTCATTTAAATCACTTAACTTACCCAAGTTGATGGCATTAAAATTCGTTGCTTCCGCAAGTTTCTCAATTTGTTTCATAATTACCTTCTTTTAAAATTAATAGTATTATAATGTTTCTTAGTTACTTTTCTGCCGCAAAGGTATTGAAAACTTTATGCTCATACAAGTAGGCACTTGTTTATCAGATAGTTACCTTGAAGTAACTATTGCTGAAATACAGGCAAATACAAAAGCATTTTTTTATTATATTTTTTTCTTTTGGAGATAAAAGTATATTTACTTACCTTTGTATAGTAATTTGAAACACATCATATTATGGATAGAACAACAATAGAAAATGCCCTATTTCCCACTTGCCCAATTCGAAACGTACTGGCACGTATCAGCGACAAATGGTCGCTACTGACCATTTACACGCTCGACAAAGATGGAGGAGGTCCCGTGCGCTTCAAGGAATTGCAGCGTGAAATTCCTGACATTTCACAAAAGATGCTAACAGTAACACTCCGCACTCTTGAAGAAGATGGCTATGTGACACGTACTATATATCCCGAAGTACCACCACGGGTGGAATATACACTCACCAAACGGGCGAAATCACTATTGCCACACATAAATTCGCTGATAGGATGGGCTTTAGAAAACATAGATGCAATTATAACAGACCGAAAGACAGTTGCTCGCAAATGATATTATGATAATGTAAAGTGGGTATAATTTACAATTCTACACATGCTATAAAAGAGGGGTAAAATTTTTTATTTATAGTTTGGTCATCCAAAATCGGCAAGCTTATCAGAATATCAAAAAGAAGACTTAAACTAATTGATAAAACTCATTATTAATGATAATAAATGATAGGAACACTGAATATGTGGGACTATCATTACTAATCGTTACTCCTTAGTTCTATCGTTTAATAGCAACCTGTCTGTATAAAGTCATACAAGTATAGCAGGCCGTTATCCGGCAACTCTGATTCATCCATAAATGACTCAAGGCCATACTCATTCACGCCTAAGAATGATAATCTGTTACCATCAAACTGCATATTTTGGAAATAGAAAATAGCATAGGGCATATCCAAAACGGCCAGAGAATAATATTCATTATCACTTCTCTTGTGGATTTTGATGGTGTCATATTTGTCTTCAAAGCAGGCTATCAGACCATCTCTGGCTATTTGATCTATCTTTGCTTTTAATCTATATGCTAATTCTATCGAAGACATGCCTGGTGAAGCATTTATTTTCATGTCTTCTTTCGCATATTGGATAGCTTCTTCATTTTCATCCTCTTCCAGTTCTTCGCCCGAATAGGGAGAGTGAATCACCCCACTTTCAACTGCTTCTACGGCAAACAAGCCATGACCAACTTCATAATACAGCTCTAACTCTATAGGACCCAAAGCTATTTCGCACGCTTCTTTATCCGACATCCCGGAAAGTTTCAAACATTCTACCTTGTTCCGATAAGCGATAGGCGTCTTTTCCTGTGTCAGACCCACATTAAAGGGTTCGTAATCTTCTGCTTTATTCTTATTCATTTTATTCTTCTTTATTTTATTCTTCTTTATTTTATTCTTTATTTCCTTTCCGTTTACTTCATCGTTCTATTATTACATCTTTTCCGTTCCAATCTTTAATTCTATCGGTTCGTCATCCCATGTCAGTTCTTTGCCTATAAGTTTGTAAATAGAACCTTTAGGGAGTTCTATTTCAATTGATACACTCCCTTGTTCGGACTCGACGTATACTTCCTCTGAGTAATACCACTGATTACCCCAACCCCTAACAGGTTTTTCAGGCGTTATTAACTCTGTCTTGTCTTTGTTTACTGCTAACCATGCCATAATCTTAAAATTTTGAGTTTTCTTTTTTCCCTATTGTAGCAATCAGCTACTTTCGGGCTTGATTAATTATGTCGCATCAAAAGGTGTTATGGCTCTTTATGCAAGGTTTCACGATTAAATACTACCTGTATGAAGCGGAGGGTGGAGATTTTGTCGTGAATCGTCAGGCTTCGACCTTGCATACAAGAAAAACATGACAAGTACCTTCGCGACACAATTCACATCAAATAGCCCGAAAGCGATATGCGAACCAGAGAAGAGAAGGTTTCTTACACTTATAGAATGGGGCACTGTGAAAAAAAATATAAATAGATATTTCGAAGGAAAAGCATAAAAGTCATGTACTTGTGTATGATGCGTTACAAACAATTTGTTTGTGAAAATAAAAAGGGGATCGCGCCAGCAACGTATCTGTATCTGTAAAACATTAAACTAACTTCTATGTATTGGAAGAAAAATAAGGAGGCAAACAAAGGGACCCAATAGACGGAGCAAATGTCGGGAAGTGGAGAAAAAACCAGCTTTTTAGAACCAACAATATGGAGTAGGAAACAAGTTCTTCTTTTCTCTATTAAACATAAGATAGATTATACACAAAAAATCATTCTAACAAAGAATAGATTAAACTGCCGGATATTGTAAATATTCTCTAACAACGGAACCGCAGTAGATATGATGGAAGCATCCACAGGAGAAGTGCATTTCAGTCCCATCACAAAAAGATACTGATTGATACCTACGCCGCATAGTCCGCAGACGATGAGTTTTATCAAATCCTTTATTAAAACCTTTTCTTTAGGAATGAAGAATGAAACTCCCCAAAACATGAGGCAGGCAAAAATGGAGCGCATGATTGCAATCGCTTCAGGAGGAACACCCGATGAAAGCAAATACTTGAATATAGGTATACTGATACCAAATAATACGTTGGCTGTACCAATCAGCAGATGACCCTTTAATTTCTCGCTATCCATTTTTGCCTGGCTCTAATGTTACCATTTTATATTGTGAATCCTATCTTCAGCTTTGATTTCTTTTTGTTTGGGCAGGAAAGCGTTTTCAGCGGGATAGCCCATAGTCAGCAAACAGGTGAACTCGTAACTTTCGGGAGCACCTACGATTTTCTTTATTTGGTCAGCTTCGTCGCTCACGGGGATATGAAACACTGTTCCCAGCCCCTCAGCGGTGGCGGCAAGCAACATATTTTCCAATGCACACCATGCCGAAGCAAAGTAGTTGAGCGAACTTTGCTCCATGGGTTTTAGCAGGGGGCTTTGTTTCTGGCGGAAGAACGGTAGAATGAGCAGTCCGCTCTCCATAAGCATCCTCTGCTGTTTGGGCAATGCATCGGTAAACATCTCCATCTTGTCCTTGTCACCGGAGTCATCTACCTCAAAAACAAGGTCTTTGACTACCCGATATATTATAACATTCGGTCACTTCGGGAATGTCTTGTATAATTCGTGTAAACTCTGCTGCAATATCCCTGTTCAGCCGTCTGAGCTTCACACTGCAAAATACGACAAATCCCTGATTCAGCTTTTCCGCATCGAGGACGGCAATATACTTCTTTATATAACCGCCACTCTCAAGACGTTTGAGACGTTCGAATACCGGGGTTGATGACAAACTCACCCGTGCAGCCAGCTCTTTGGTAGTCAGACGGGCATTCTCTTGCAAAGTACGGAGTATTTGCAAATCTACTTTATCCAGTTTCTCCAATGCACTCATAGAATAATATTCTTCTAAAAGATAAATTTCAGGAATGAAGCGAATCATTCATTCTATATAACCGTACAAAAATAGTATTATTATCTATATTTATATCAGATATTGTTCGATAAATCTACGTTCTATAACTTTGCAAGAAAATAAAAAAGATTATTAAACTTCAAAAATATACGATTATGGCAACAAAGAAATTACACTTCGAGACTTTACAGGTACATGTAGGACAAGAACAGGCAGACCCGGCAACAGATGCCCGTGCAGTACCTATCTATCAGACTACTTCTTATGTATTCCACAACTCGGCTCACGCAGCCGCACGTTTCGGTCTGCAAGACCCTGGAAATATCTACGGGCGTCTGACTAACTCTACACAAGGAGTTTTTGAACAACGCGTAGCTGCCCTTGAAGGAGGAGTAGCCGGACTGGCAGTTGCTTCCGGTACTGCCGCCATCACTTATGCGTTCGAGAATATAACCCGTGCCGGCGACCATATCATAGCAGCCAAGACCATCTATGGTGGAAGTTATAATCTGTTGGCACATACACTACCTAGTTATGGTATCACAACGACTTTTGTTGATCCGAGCGATTTATCCAACTTTGAAAAAGCTATCCAAAAGAATACAAAAGCTGTATTTATTGAGACACTGGGTAATCCGAATTCCTATATCATAGATATAGAAGCTGTAGCCGAAATTGCCCACCGCCACAAGATTCCTTTAATTATCGACAATACATTCGGCACTCCTTACTTGATCCGACCCATCGAACATGGAGCAGATATCGTAGTACATTCGGCTACGAAATTTATAGGCGGACACGGTTCGTCACTAGGTGGAGTGATCGTTGATTCCGGCAAATTCGACTGGGTGGCCTCCGGCAAGTTCCCGCAACTTACCGAACCGGATCCTTGCTATCACGGAGTACGTTTTGTAGACGCTGCCGGTCCGGCTGCTTACGCTGTCCGTATCCGCGCTATTCTTCTGCGTGACACGGGAGCAACTATCAGCCCGTTCAACGCTTTCATCCTGCTACAAGGACTGGAAACTCTTTCATTGCGTGTAGAACGCCATGTGGAAAACGCGCTGAAAGTCGTAAATTTCTTAAACAATCATCCGAAAGTGAAGAAAGTGAATCATCCGTCATTGCCCAATCATCCCGATCATGCATTATATCAGCGTTACTTCCCGAACGGTGCAAGTTCCATCTTCACTTTCGAAGTAAAGGGTGGACAGGAAGAGGCACACCGTTTCATCGACAGCCTGGAGATATTCTCACTGCTTGCCAATGTTGCTGATGTGAAGTCGCTCGTGATTCATCCTGCAAGCACTACTCACTCGCAACTTAATGCTCAAGAACTAGTCGAACAGGATATTTATCCAGGTACTGTTCGGTTGTCCATAGGAACGGAACATATCGATGATTTAATTGCCGACTTGGAACAGGCTCTTGCTAAAATCTAAAATACAGCAACAGCAGTTTGTGCATTGAACTTTCCATCAAAACGTTCGCTTCTAGCCACTTTCCTACTGACTGGGGCGAACGTATCAATCATTCCTGAGATCTTGGACTACTTGGCTTTTCCAAATGAGAAGCAAATATAGCCTCCGTTTGAATAAGTTTCATTGGGGAATCGTTAGCTTCTCTTTTTCGGGAAAGATATTTTTAGTTCCTTACCATTGACATTCTATCCTTACTATTGACATTCTATTTATGATATGTGAAGTATTCTCCATTGTAATAGGGAATGTCCCCTACCCTATTCTTATTAACCTATTCTGTATCTAAAGATTTTCTCAGTAATCTGCTTAACCGCTCTTTGTAGCTACTCAGATACATCCGTTTTTGTTTTTCCTCAAGAAAACTATTATTAATGAGTTCAGCAACTTTCGGCTGTTCAACCAAAAAAGGAGCCATCAGTTTTTTTATCTGTTTATCAGATAATCCTATTTTCTGGCCGAAATGAATAAAGTCATCCTGGCATGGGTGCCCTTTCCTCTCGTATATATCCGTTTTGTCTAAAGTAGCAGAGAGCCCATCTTCTAAAGCAAAATCACCATCGTTAGTATGTAAAGAAGTATTCATCAAATCATAAGCTGGCGATAATAAGTAATCTCCATCTTTAGATAATTGCAATGAGAAATTCTTTAAATGTGCATCTCCGTTAGCAAAAGCATAATTGAATAAAACAAGCACAAAGAATTTACCCATTTCAACTTGCCATGCCGGCACCAATTCCTTAATTTTCAGAGCAACGTCCTCATAGCTTCCTGTATATTTAAAATCCTGTCCATGAGTTTCTGAGGTCTTCTCTATCAAAGAGGCAAAATCCTCCTGAGGCACTTTTGTACCATCATCAAGGATATCAAAGCGTTTGGTTAAATAAGCGGGTGTACCATCTGAAAAAAATATAATTCCATTTTCAGCCGTCGAGATCTGATAAACCTGACGAGCTATTTGCATAGTCAAGTGCTCATTGGCAGGGATTTGCTTTCTATCCCGTAATGCCTTATTCTCCGGTGCAGGTTTAATGATATAACGTCCCTGTTCACCTTCAGCCGTCAATCTTATTCTGCCATTATCTTCGACAGCGGACATTTTTTCCTGTACTCCTGAAACAGATATACGCACCGCATTTTCTGTTATAGCTACATACTGATCATCATCATAACTAAAATCCATCATGTGATTAACCCGCTTCCCAGAAAAGAGTCTTTTACATGCTAAGGGACTATATGTAGTAAATCCAACAGCTAAAGTAGAAGGACAACAAATAATATCTTTCATATCAGTCTATTTTTTTCACTGTAACACTTCCTATCGTATCTCTATTGGCTGTAGCTAGTAATAACCCAAAATGGTCGCGCTCGTCAATTTTATATTCCAAACATTGAATGCGCTTATTCGCCCCTTCCGAAAGCATATTAAAAAAGAATGGGAATAGAACTGAACTCCGGTATTCCTGTTTCTCTTTAGGAAGGGTTAAAGATATGGCCCGCTTACTCGCATCAGCAAAATAATAATCGTCATAACGGAAAATGAATTCCCCGTCATCGGATTCTTCCAAGATTCCTGCCAAAATATGGTTTTCGTAAACTTCCGCTTTTCTCATTTAGTACCTGGCTTTTTAATTTGTAACGCAACTTCCATTCCTAAAATATCTGCTATTCTAGAAAGGGTCATTAATGAAGGATTTCCTTTGCCATTCTCTATCTGTACAATAGTTCTCAGTCCTACCCCAGACATATCTGAGAGGTATTCCTGTGTAATATTTAAAAGGCTACGCCTTTCCTTTATAGTATTTCCAATATCCATAGTGCAATATAATGCGTATTTACTGCAAATATAGTAACCAAACATCAATAAAGCAAATGGAATGTGCATTATGTTGCGTATTTATGTCATTTTTGATATTAAAAACTGTTTTACCAGAATCCATACTATTTCTACCTTAATGCATAACTTCTACTTTCTTGTAATTGTCAGCTTTGCACTTACTTGCAATATATCTTACAAATTAGAATAAATGATGAAACAGCTACGAATGATAAAAAATAAGTGCTTATTTTTAAGGTTGAAGAATTCTTCATTCCATAATTACAACTTTTATACTATGATACAGGAAAGTATTAATAGAGAACTTATCAAAAAACAGCTGAGATTAATGAAATCATAATCTATTCCTTTTGGATTGACTGAAGATATGTTGTACCGTGGTGGAAACAGATGGTTGGGAATGCAATATGGCATGACGGTCCGACATCCATGGGAAACAGAAGGTGTTTGTGATCCACGTGTTATCTGGAAAATTTGGGATGATTTCGGAATTTCTGATGCAGAAATGTCTGGCTTTTGGATAGCAAATACTCCTGTATCAACATCAGATAATGATGTAAAGGTAACCACATACAAAAAGCCCAGAAGGGTATTGCTTTCTATTGGCAATTATTCGGATATCAAAAAGACTATAAGGCTGAAAGTGGACTGGAAACAACTAGGGCTGGATAAAAATAATTGTAGGTTCGTGGTACCAGAGATTTCTACATTCCAACCTGCCTTCGAATGGGAAACCAATGATTCTATCGAGGTAGTTCCCCGAAAGGGATGGTTAATAATAATTTGTCCTCAATAAGTGAGCAGGGTACTGATCTTTTCAAATTTCAGTACCCTTTCAAAAACTATAATTTTTGATACATGGTGATATCAACAGATTTCTATCATTTACACCTTACTTTGAATTAGTTTATCGGATTATTCTTTTCATAAACAGATCGCAAAGAATAATCCTCTTTCTTTACACATTCATTACATATAAGATCTGCCTCGGATTTATATCCGTTTGTATACAAATATTCAACTATATCTTTGAGCTTCGGATTATGATAATTATCAGACGAGCTTTGAATTAGACAATTAACGATATGCGCAACTTCAGCCGATGAATTGTGAAGAAAAGAATACAGGCATTCAATAATCTGCCATGAATTACCGTACTCACAATTCAGGTTTACGGAAGCCAACATCTTTTCTTCTCTATCACTATCTATTGTTTCAAAGAACCCGATCAGTCTATAGCTCTCTTTTATAAAAAGAGAGCTTGTTTCTTCTTCCTCATTCGAATCTTTATATTTCTGGTACATAAAACTCCAGATACGATTCACAAATTCCACACAACTTTTATCATCCCGTAACCGCCACAAATAATTCATCAAATATTCGCATATCGTTTTTGAACCCCTACCGCAGATCGTGGGCAGTTCTTCATCACCAAGAAGTTTCATTCGAATAGCTTTCAAAAGATTACCAATAACGGTTTCAGCTATTATAGAGTCCTGTTCTTCTATATTATCCAATATGTCTGCATATATGCCACAATCATATAAGTATTTAAAAACAGGCAGATTACTTAATGGATGATGTAAATGATAACCATACAATGCTGCTTTATAATTCGATGGACAATTTACATTAAAAATTATATTTAGTTTATCGTAGAACCAAGATTGATCGATATAGGTAATCTCATTATGGAAAGAGGCAATAGCGTAAAATAAATCGACATTTTCCTCCTGTCTTATATCTGTATCAAGAATTTCCTCGATATCTTCATGCCATCTATGTGACTCTTCTTTGTGTTCGTTCTTGGCAGAAAGGTATGTTACCCTAATTAAGCACTCATATAATTTCTCATGATGCCGGTTATATATTGAATTCCAACTTCCATCCCATGGCTTTTCATAGATAGATTGTGCTTCTTGCCTAACAAGCAATAAAGTGTCCTTAATTATCTGTAACACAGTGGGAGTTATCTTGTCATAGCCCCTTTCCATGTATCGACCAGCAAGCATCAAAAAGTTATTAACCAACCAATGAGGAATATCAAAATTCGATGGGGCAGCATTGTATTTTATCCAAAAGCTCTCATTAAACAATTTTTGGAAGGTGACAAATATCACTTCCGCATTCCGGAAACTTCTATGTTCATTGAGATATTTCATCAACCCACATGACCAATCATATATCATCGGCATAGGAGCATTTTGCATTTCACCCATTTCCAAATCATATTTATCAGGGACCTTACTAATCCTTTCTACAAATTCCGAGGACAACTCTTGCCTAGCTATATCAATTGGTAAAGATCTTCCTTCTTTTTCATGTTCTTTGTATAATTCAACGATTTCTGATAAGGACATATTCTGCAAATTATAATCAGGAGAAGCAGCCGGAGCGGAAATACCCTCTGTCACATATGATAAATATCCCGGATGATCTATTTCATGAGGATATTGCAGACAAACAGATTCTACATACGCAGCTATCTCAGAATCCTGATTCTTTTTAAGGGCCAGTACATACATCTTCTTCCAAAATAGGATATCATCCTTTGCATCTTTTTGACCTTCACCCTCCGGAAGCGTCAGATTTTCAATCCATTCTTTACACAAATGCAATTCATCTTGTGAAAATTCAGCACAATTTTGTTCTATAAGAGAATATAGCTCAGGATAACACTGTATGTCATTCAAAGGATTCTTATCTTGACTGCACAACAGCCCTTTTAACACTGCATAATTTTTTCCTATGACATAATAAGCTACTCTTTTGTAAATTATCTCAGACTCATTGAGAAGCTCTTTTACAGCAACCATTTGATCTTCTGCAGACAGATTATATACATAGTCAATAAGGTAAAAAACCAACAGATCTTCATAATCATCATTGTAGCGGTTCTGCTCATCTTCTATATTCATAGAAGGCAGACATGACCTATGCCGTATAGACTTGAGCTTATCCAACAAAATAGAATAGCCTTCCATACCGCAAACATCCACTATTTTTTTTAATTGATCCTTAATAAAGGACCTATACGAATATAAACTAAATACAGGGAGATATTCTGGGTATCCTGCGTCATTTTTCTTGTTAGAAAACAACAAATCGATACATTTCAATGCAGCATTTTTATTATCCACTTCAAGAAATCTGGGAATCAGTTTTTCTGTAAAAGAAAACATTAAAGCTGTACCAGCATTGATTATCTCTTCAATATATGTAAGATGTTTTTCGGAAATATATTCGTCGGGCAATGTACTGATAAGTTCAATCAGCATATCATTGGTCCTTAAATTTACTATTCTTCCACCATCCTCATTCGTGAAACCTAATATTGAATCTATAATATTACAGATTGTTTTCCATTTTTCTTTTTCTTTCGGAGAAATTTTGTGTGCTACACGGCATACATATTGTAATTCATGCCAGTAAGGATATGAAAAGCAACCTGGATATTCCTTGGATTCAACAGGATCAGGATTGTTTTTCCCATCAAATATTCCTTTCTCATAAAGAGGCTGTAACCATCCCACAGAATCTAAATGACTATAGAAATACATGGATTTGCTTTCATCTGATAAAATGATATTCAACCGATCCAAAGTGGTTTCATTCGGAATATCAGTCTGGGTCAATGTATCAAGTCGCGTTATGATTACAATATACGTTCCCACCAGTTGATAGAGTATATCTTCAAATTCATCCCATATCAGAATGATATCCTGAGGATTCCTTGGACGCTCTATAGACTTATCATCCCGGTGCGCATATTTATTAAACCAAATGGACAGTTTAATGTATCTTTTGGCAATATTGGAATCAGGAGAGTAACCAAAAGAAGAAACAATAGATGATATATGTCCGCTCTGCTTGATATCTTTCTCATTTACATCTCGCAGATACTCATAGTGTGAATATTCATTTTTGAATTCATTGAACAGCTTCTCATAATAAACATCGTCAATGGTCTTTTTAATATCTTCTTTTTTCTTTTTGCTCTCAAAGATACTTCTTAGACCACCGTCGATCTCGCGCAGGAGATGTCCCAAAACATTTGACTTAGATAAAAAATCCATTTGCTTAAAGCAAACACCATCTTTATAAAAAGCCGCTATTTCGGGTCGGATGGTCATTAATCCGTTATAGACAGCTTGCTCTTTCGTATTTAAAATAGTATCTAACTGTTTCATCACATATTATATTTTAATATATACAAAAATACAAATAAAGACAAAAGACAAAAAGAAGTAGCTGAATTATTATTTAACAAACAGAATTATAGCATACTTTACAATTAACCCAGAGCTTCATTTTTCACCACTATATTCTGATATTTCGATGCATAACAATTTCCTCTATGCCCTAAAAGAATGTGCATTAATATAGTCCTTCCTTATAAAATACATCTAGACTCCCCTACCCGATAATCATAATACTCATCATTTTCTTCTCAACAATAATTGCCGAAAAACTCTATAATCTTTTCTTATTCACTTTCTTAAAAAAGTATTTATCTGTCCCCTCCTCCCCTCTCCTACTAAAACTTTTAATTAAGCTATTTCAAGACTTGCGGTAATAAGAGTATATTCAATAAACAATACAGAAAAAAGTGAAGGGTAAAAGAAAAATATAGCAGGACTGTAAACCATAAAAAAGGTTGTGCCCTTCACAAAGACACAACCTCCTTTTCATTTAAGTACCACACTTCAAGGCGTCATCCACAAACACGTTCTTTGCAAATAACATTTTATTCCGGAAAACAACCACTCCTATACAGCTATACAAACATACAAACATACAAACTTATAAACTTATAAATTCAACACCTGTTTTCTATTGAATTTTCTTATCAATTAATTTTTCAGATATTGTAGTCGCTTTCCCCAGTCTTCCATAACTGCCTGACGCCACTTATAGACAGTCTCGGCACCCTGAAGGCCTCGCCAGAACAGTGCGGGATCGCTCTTGTCAGTGTACCAGTTGGGACCTACCTCGTAGTCGGTGGCAGACTCGCGACCCGGCCACAGATTTTCAACGGTTATGGCGCCCTCCAATGCAGGAAAACCTGATATGTCAGAGGTAATGGTATAGGGAAGTGTACCGGTGTAATATGTAGAGTGACGCACAGCATAATCACCACCTCCAAGGTGGAATCCGTCCCATTCCTGCCGTCCTATGGTAAGAGTGAAGCAGGCAGAGTCGGCGGGAATATCAGGACGATCAGGACCTTGAATATGAAACTCGATAATCGAATAGATAGGTACGGTGTCCGCAGCCATGGTGAGCTGGTGGAAGACCGGTCGCGAGCTACGTGCAGTTGGTTCGAAGCTGCCTCCCCATGACTCGCTTTCAGGATCATCGGGATTGCCATCCATCAGATAAAGAAGTGCCGGTGTGTCTCCCATCTTGGGGATGCCTTTGTAATAGTTGATAAAATCTGCACCAAGATGCCCTGCACCTTTGATATAAGCATCATAATATCCGGCATTGTATTTATCTTTCACTTTATTTTGGGTGATAAATCCCCGATAAGAAGCGTTATCTTCAATCATCCACAGATTTGGGAAATTCTCTACTATATAGGCGTAGCTGTTAGTACTCCATTTTTTGTTAGGACCTCCAATCCAGTAGACACGGATTTTGTCAGCAATGTCAGGCGCGTCGTGGAGGGCTTGTGCCACGTCGTCAAGTCCGCCCCACACAGATATCCACAACGGACGTTCGTCCTGCCGACGCGCACATTGCACTATCCATCGGGAGCCTTCGGTGGGAGAAAGGAAACCTCGATAAGGGGCTGCTCCCTTGCGTCCCTGCTTGGTTATGGCGCGAAGTTCTACAGGAGACATCAGTCCCTCAATATGTTTGGACAGTTGGGAAAGTCTTTTTCGTAAAGGTAAATCATACGGAGAATTTCTTCCTGATTTCCCGAACCGTAAGAAGGAGAAGAAACGATTCCTTCAAGGTCAAAACAGTCAGTATACATCAGCAGATGAGCCATTGACTGATTGTCGTCAGGGTCCGTTCCTCCGATGTCAGTACTAATGAGCACACGCGGTTTAATAATGTCAATTGCCTGAATCTTCGTCCCGATTGAGCCTAAGATAAAAATGGCAAGTAATACCAATCTTTTATGATAGTTTGCTAATTTAAGATTTATTCTGCAAATTTACGCTCGAAATTCAATTTAAACCACCCACAAATTCGTAAAAACATGTCAGATTCCGAGAAATTGAGGACTTTCGATGAAAAGCGTGGCGAGTTTAAGCCCTACGGCCTGACGTGTGAGATCTGGCGTCCGCAGCTTATGCCGAAAATCGACCGTCATAACGAAATTGAGCTTAATTATATTCCCGAAGGGAGCATTACCTATTTTTTCCCTACAGGAAAAGTGACGGTTCCACCTCGCAAAATTACGCTATTTTGGGGGCTTATGCCCCACAAGATCATTAAAAGTGAGTCTGACGCACCCTATTTTGTGGTTACCATACCGTTTAACCTCTTTTTAAGCTGGAGGTTGCCTTCAACCATTGTCGATAGAATTCTCGGAGGAGAAGTTGTGGTTGAGACCGTTGAATCAGAGTACGGACTCGACAATTCAATGTTTAAGAGGTGGGTTTCTGATATGGCCAGCAAGCAAAATCAGGAGGCGGTAAGCCTTGAAATTCAAGCCCGAATACTACGGTTAACAAAAAACATATCTGTAGCCGGAGCCAGGTCCACTGCCATACTGAACCCTGCCGACGCGTCAATTTTGGAAAGGATTGTGGTCTACATTGCCCACAACTATAACCGCCCAATAAAAATTTCCGATATTGGCCGGACTATGGAACTTCACCCCGATTACGCTAATGCTATTTTCAAGAAGGCCTTTGGCTGCACGTTAAGTCATTATGTAGCGGAGGAACGGATAAGTCAAGTCAAACGCAAGCTTATTCTGGCAGACATGAGTATAACACAGATAGCCTTTGAATGCGGGTTTAATTCAATCAGCCGTTTCAACAGTATTTTTCTTAATATCTGCGGACAGACTCCCCGACGCTATCGTGAACAAAACAGGTGAAATATTATCAGGCTTCTACATAAGTAAGCTTTATTAAAGTCACACCAAAAGCCTATCATGCCACTTGAATATACATACTTAATATGATAATTATTATAGAATAATATATTCACTCTTATGATTATCCTTGTCAAAATGCATCAGGGATGCCGCATGATGATTTTTACCATAAATACCTATAATTAATCTATTAATATGCATTGTATATAATTGATAATCAATAGCTGCATTACTTTGGTATGTAATTTAAAATTCTTCTTCTGCGAACGCCTGTAGACCTAATGGTTACCAACAAAATACAGATGTTTAGTTTTTCCAATGAACATAAGGAATTGATTTTTACAGTTCCTATTTAGAATGGACAAAAACAAATCGGAGGTTGTGTTAAAAAGATAGCACAACCTCCGATTCTATTTAAATAGAATAAAATCTTTACCAGGAACCCTCCCCAACATTATAGAATAATTGAACTTTATCTCCATATATTGTCGTAAGAGAGGCTCTCATCACATCAACGAATTTCTCTTCAATTATCTCATAGAAAAATTGACTGGGAACTATCACTATTACTTGAGTGCTATCATCTTTTTTACTTACAGTAAAAGGAATTAAAGGTTTAAACCATATTTTGAATTGTTCCGGCTCTATTTTCTCCTTTATCAAATTCAGGAAACCTTCCCAATCTTTTTTTTGTTCTTCGGTCAACTGTGATTTATAAACAGTGATTTGAGGTTTAGGAGTTGGAACTGCTTGTTTTTTTGCCGGAGCAGGATCAACGACCACCTCATCCACCAATTCATTTGTTATAAAATTGACCAAAGATTTATTCACATATCGACGTACACTCGTATCTACTTTTATTTTACCTTTCTCAATATCTGCAGACAAGGCCTTTACTTTAGCCGCAAATTTTTTAAAATTCGCAGGAGAAACTTTTAAAAGAAGTGACTTCATCTGTGCAGGAGTCTGCTGTAACTTCTCTTTGAGTATTTTTTCTAATTCTATTTCTTCTGACTTACGAGTTTTATCGGACTGCAATTGGTTACCTAGTTCAGATAACTTAACTTCAAATTCTATGCTTTCCGGACATCTGGATTTCCTATTATTCTTATAAATAGGTTTGTAATCGAAATAAAAATCAGTTTCCTTTGTTTTGGCTTTTTTTTCCAGTTCTTGTTTGGCCGGTTCGAGAACTCTTCTCTTAAAATCACTAAAATAAAGGTATTTCTCTCCATTTTCACCGATAAATCCCATTATCTTCCTGAAATTCATATAGTCCTCCTTAAATTTACTCCCATCCCGGCTAAATTTAGAAGAAATATAAATATAGATACGTGCGGAATAAGAACTTTCCGAATTAGTAACCGTATAATCCAAATAATGATCTATCCATTTATTGAAATCAAATATATGGTTAGCGACATTTTTCTTTATAACAATAGAAATAACAGGTTTTTTGTACTTGTACACAGTATCTCCTGTTTTCTTATCGGTTTCAGTTATAACATTCTCATTCCATAAGATAGGCTTAAGCAAGGTATCTATCATGTCTCCGGTATCCCCTTTTCCATTATTTACAGGAACCAGACAAGGAATACCCGCCATCTGAAAGATAGTATTGAAGGCAACCGGATAGTGTTTCGGTTGAATACCTAACTCACTTAGATGCAAATCGAACATTATATCATCTTTATCCAACACATGTTCACGCAATTCCTCCGAATCAAAAAGAGACCCCATTTGCACTTGTGGCGCAGAGAACTTTTCATTAAGCTTTTTCTTGAAAATATCCTGTAACTTCCGTACTACTGCATTAATTACTTTTATCTGTGTTAATGATGCAGTAAATGGAAGCATTGAAAGTGTAACCGGTTGTGCCAATAGATTATTTCGATCCAGGACAATAATTTCTTTCTTCTTTGGTTTCATTGGATAAATGATTTATAATAGCCACAAAAATAGAATTACTTTCTCATTCCACCAAGAAAAAACAATCAAAGTTGACTGAATCGGCTTGCATTTTAAGTAATTAGTTTAAAAGCAAGTAGAGTTTAAATATCTCAACCTCCCCTCCCCTAACTAATGATCCAAAAAGGAAATGCATATTTTCGACAAAATTGGAACTAATAGACCTTATTTTCTACGATTAATCAGAGAGAAAGGGAAGCAAAAAACTTCCTTTTTTGTCGAAAATAAATTATAACACATTATATCCCAATGCTTTATATTTACTATACAGACCAGAAATATAATCATGACTGCTATTTTATACTATAAACAATAACCTTACTATTACTCTTTTCGACAAAATTGGAACAATTATTCCCAATATTATCCCCTCATTTCACCATAGCGCCATCGATAGAATTGTATATATAGCTAACAATGAATGAAAACCGGCAAATTTTCGACAAATCTGGAACAATTACTCTCTATAACCGTATCTGCCATCCAAATCATGGGATATAATAGGAAATATTCACCTCAATTATATTCCATTTTGTCGAAAATGATATCTAAACTTCCACTTCTGACGAATAAGTTCCAAAAATGTCGAGAAATAATAGTTCCAATTTTGTCGAAAACAACAATAATAGCAAAAGACTAAAAAATTCCAATTTTGTCGAAAGTAAAAATTAATCTTCTGATATTCAACAATATATAAAATGATCAGAGCCAAACATACCTTTTCAAAGATATATCATCTCAATTTATAAAAGCAGTATATTCTGTCGTAAATAATATTTTAATATGCTGTATGATAGCTTATTAGCATACATATTTTCGACAAAGAGGTATTATTTTAAATCGTTCAATATAGTCTTATGCAAATACGTGTCAAGCAGTACTCCCCTCCCCCACTTCACCTTATCCAGCATCCAAATTTGCCGAATATTAATTCCAAATTTGTCGAATTTGCTTTTTTCGATTCCTAATATGACGAAATCCCTTCCATAAATGCCGAATAGAGAAAGAATAAAGCTCCATAAAGGCCGAGTAAATCTCCATAAAAGCCGAAATAAGTTCCTAATTTGTCGAAAATTAGCGTATAATAGACTGATAATCAATACTGTTTAGCTCCTTTTATTTCTTATTCTATATATTCTTTATTTTATTCAAAATATATCGATCGATTGTTTTTTGAGAAGGACTAAAGGGAAAAAAGAAAATGCCGCAATGGATAAATTACAAATAAAAAATAAACTTTCGACAAAGCGGAATAATTATCTATATTATTAGATTAAATCTCTGAAGATACTACGAGTACTTCCTAAAAAGTCGAAAAACAGTTCCAAAAATGTCGAAATGTACTATTTTAGTTCCAAATTTGTCGAATATGAATTCCATAAATGTCGAATATATACATAATTTTATTCCATAAAAGCTGAGTAAACTTCCATATATGCCGAAAAATGTTCCTAATTTGTCGAAATTACGATTATATTATACTGGAAATCAATATAATATGTTCCTTTTATTCTCTATTTCTTTTATTCTTTTGTTATTCAATATAATCGATCGATTATTTTTTGAGGAACAGATTAAAGGGAAAAAGAAAATAGGCACAAAAGATTGAAATTAAGGTAACTGGGATGATTTTTTATTGGTTTCGACAAATTTGGAACTCATTATAGGCCTTATTCTTTTTCTGTGCAGTTCCAATTTTGTCGAAATTGGTGGCAATAGTGGCTTTGTAGATAGCTGTAGTGGCATTTTCGACAAATCGGTATAAAGAAATGAGTAATCCACAAGGAATATTTCTGCTTAAATTGGAAAGAAATAAAAATTTGACTGGAAAGTACACTAAAGAGTCTGTGAAATATGAATAGCCACAGACTCTTTAAATGCCCCTCTCCTACTCTTAGATATTGTAGCCATTAATAAGCTTGTATAGCTCTCTTGTATCTGGGTAGTTCTTATCTAGCCATTCTACTGCGCTTTGATAAAGCAGGAGATCCAATGATATTAATGGTTCACCTTTTTTGCGTGAATTATTCAAACGCTTTTTGACTGTGTCTAGACGAAATAAAGTTTCGTCATCCAATGTCACATTGCGGATACAGGTTCTTTTAACTTCACTTTTTTCAGCGGGTGTGCTTTGTTTTGGCATTTCATTTCTTGAATCATTAGTGGGGTTGGTTGCATTTTTATCTTCTATGACTTCTCCCCCACCCTGTTCTTGCGGCTGATTACCTTGTTCTGTTAATGGAGATTCTTGCAACTGTTCAGTTTCTGAAGGATTTTCAGCAAGAGAACCCTGTGCTGGATTTAGAGCGTTCTTAGCCTTTTCTGTTTGATGCAATGCATCAGCCATTGTATCATTCAATGAGTATTTTGCTTTTGGTGGCATAATCGTTCTTTTTTTAATGGTTAGTAATACGTGCTAGGATTTCTTTAGCTAGTTGCGAGTAGTCCTTGGCGCCAGGAGAATCCGGTGCAATTTCAAAAACATTTGTAAATTGAGCAGGTGACTGGGCTAATGGTATGTTCGTACGAATTTTAGTTTTAAATACTTTATCACCGAAAGTTGTTTCCATTGCTTTTACAGCATCGCGGTGCAATGTTAAACGTTTGTCATATCGAGCCATCAGGTATCCCAAAATTTCTAGCTTTGGGTTGATTATTTTTTTAACCTCCTCATATTTTGCGGAGATCATTCCCATTCCATCCAATGCAAAAACTTCGCAGTTTATTGGGATGATTAGGTAATCGGACGCACACATGGCATTAATTGCAAGCAATCCATTATTGGGCGGGCAATCGATAAGAATATAGTCATAGTCGACCAAATGTGGCTCTAAAAGCATTTTAAGAATATATTCGCGTCCCGTTTTACTAACGAGTTCCTGCTCGCAGAAATAAAGTTCGGAGTTTGCAGGAACAAATTCGTATCCTTCTATATCTTCTTTCTCCAAACAAATGCAATATTTTAGGTCTACTTTTCCTGTCATAGCATCGTAGAGGGTCTTTAAGGGTTCTTCTTCTGCTTTAGCAGGCCGGTACCCCATCATTTTTGATGCATTGCCTTGCGCATCAGCATCAACTACAAGAGTCTTATATCCAAGATTAAAAAGTGCTTTTGCTACATTAACGGTTGATGTACTCTTACCTACTCCACCCTTGAAATTTAGAAATGAAATAACTTTAGCCATGATTTATGATTTTACTATTATATTGCAAATGTACCTCTTTTTATTGAATAATCCAATTTTTACATGAAAATATAAACGTGTAAAAGTATAATAGTATTAAAATGCAAAGTTATAAGTATGTAATTATACGTATATATAATTATATACCTGTATTATAGTATGAAAATATGAAAATGTAAATGTGTTAATCTTTGTGTTGTTTAATATGTTTATTTATAGGATTATATTTAGTGATATGTTGTTGTCTTATTATTATTGGTTTTGTCTGTTTCTTGTATTGTTACATGATAATATGAATATATGATAGTATAAATATATGGTAATGTAAATATGTTATCATGTTGTTGTATTGTTATATATGTGTATTCTTATATTAATACATGATTATATCATCATATTAATATGCTGAAATGCGGATGTGGTTTTGGTTGATTTCTTCTGCCTCTCCCTCCTCTCCTCTCGGATGTCTTGTTGGCTCTGAGGGACTGGCGTTTTTTTTTAATTATTTTTGTTTGTACTGTTTATATGATGATGTTACTATGTGATGATATGGATATATTATTACGCTTTTATATAATCATATTTTTGTATATAAATATAATAGTGTGAAAATGTGGCCGTATTATCATAGTTTAATATGAAGGTGTAGTTGTGTATTTTTTTTTCTGGGAGAACTTAGTATGCTGCGGTGTTGTAGTATGGATGGCATGAAAAAAATATCGGCGTATTGTTGTATGGTAGTATGTTTGTATTTTAATGTGATAACATAAAAATGTAATAATGTAACGATGCTAATAAGTGGTTATGTGAACATGTAATTATGCTGTAATATGATAATGTGAAAATATTATTGCATAAAAATATGATGATATTGCGTTACTCTTGTGTTATGTGAATGTATGCTCGTGTTGTAATGTAAATATGTTAATATGCGTTTATGTGAAAATATGAATATATGTTCATGTAAAACTATGTTTGTGTGATAATGTCTTAATGCAAATATGTAATTGTATTATTGTGTATTTTGTATTAGTGATTGATGTTACATGAATGTTTTATTGTATCTTCGTATGAAAGTATAAACATACAATAATGCTATAATATTATTATACTATAGCATTATTGTATGTTTTGTGGGGTGCTTGTCTGTGTGTGGGTTTGATTAAGTCTTATGGAGAGGGGATGTGCGGTTATATAATCATATGATAATGTTATTTGGTGTTTGTATTAATGTATTATTATATGTATGTATAATCATGTAATTATTCGATAATGTATTTATGCAATCATGTGATAATATGAATATATTTATATATGAACGTATATATGTAGCTCGATTATGTTGATCTCCCAAGCCAGTCTTATTGATTGAGTATAGTTATGCTGGATGTATTTGTGGAAGGTATGCATATAGATAAGGTGAATAATGAAAATATATGTTCATATAATTATGTAAAAATATAGTAGTATGAATATGTATTTATGTTGAAATGTGATTGCATGTTGTCTGATATACTATTCATAATAGTCGTTTTAATTTATGGCTTCGTTGTAGTGTATTACAATATTTAGTGAGGGCTATATTGATATGATGATAGGCGAAGAGCTTTGAGTTGATGGGGATTCACTTGATTTATGTACATTGGCTGTGCTCACAGGGGCTTTTTTAGTTGCCATAAGGCAGGGGAGAAATGGTAATAATGGATGGCTTATTCTATTTAAGTCCGATTCGGATGTCCGATTTTGTAGATATAATCAATTAAATATAAATACTTTACCATTCGAACTGGTAAATTTCGTCCATCCGATGAAAGGCTTTTACTTTGCAAAAAAAACAGTGATGATAATTACTTTTTCAAATAAGAAAGGTGGCGTAGGAAAATCCAGTTTGTGTGTTTCGTTGGCAAACTACTGGGCTAATCAGGGGAGATCCGTATGCATATTTGATGCGGATGAGCAGGCGACCCTCTTGCGTGCACGTAATGAGGACATGAGAGCCTTTCCAGAATGTCAGCCTTTATTTGAAATACGGCCTTTTATTATAAAGGAGGAGTTTGACCGTTTGGGATTACTTTTGGAGAATTATAAAAAGGAAGAACAGCGGCATTATCTGTTTGATTTGCCCGGGGGATCCGGAGCTGAGAATCTGGGCATTGTTACTTTTTCCGATTATGTCATTGTACCTTTCCAATATGAGGAATTTTCCATTGATTCTACCGGGGTATTTGCAACCGTCCTCCAAATGCTGGAAAAAATGAATCCGGCGTTGAAACGAACGGCTATTTTTGTACCTAACATGGTGGATGTGCGAATAGGAAGAGTTTCAGACCGCAAGAGGTGGGATGATTGGGATAAATCCATAGATGCAGTAGCTATTCGCTCTCCACGCATTCCTTTAAAGGTGTGTATGCAGCGCAGGAATACCTTATTTATGTCTTTGGAAGAGCAGAAATGTGTTTCACCTTGTTTCGAGTTTATAACTAATCAAATATTTAAAAACTGATATTACTATTTAATATGATTACATTTACTCATGTCGCCATTGGTACAACAATATTCCTGCTTTTATATCTTGCAGGAATGATTGCATATGACAAAAGAAAGCAGAAGGGGGCTTCTTCCGGAAAGGAAGAGGAGGAATTTGATGTTTCTTTTATGGGAGAGGAGGAGAAGGCCGTCGGGGTTCAGGAATCGGGTGATGGATTTACCTTGGACAAACCAACAGAAAAAAGGGAAGAAAAACAAGAAGACATTTATCAAAATAATAAGGAGAATATGAAGGATGACATGACATCCCAAAGTCACGGAAAGCTTTCTGCTATTAAGCAAAAGATAGGCAAAGTGGAAGATGATATGGAGGCGATTGAGCCTATTGGTAGTGCTACAATGAGTAAAGAGCTATTCCGTGACCTCCTTTTAAATGCCCATGAAAGGGGATCATTATTTATCCGCAAGGTATCATGACGAGTTTCGGGAAGGATTTGCTTAAATACTTTTTCATTTGCCTAGTATTGTTGTCTCAACCTGTATCCGCACTTGCCCGTTGTGGCGGTGTGGATTACAGTTGGGGGGCGGATGCGTTGGCTATGATGCATGATTTTGTAGTGACAATGATGCTCTATCTGCTTTATCTTATATATGTGGTGGCATCTATTGTGGCTGTTGTAGCGGCTTTCCAGATTTATTATAAGATGGCGATGGGGGAGGATGGAGTTAAAAAATCCGTCATGCTTGTTGTAGGAGCTTGTTTGTTTTTAATAGGAGCTTCTATTGTATTCCCGGCATTTTTTGGATATCAGGTATAGGTGATGTTTGCCTATAGGCTAAGTTTCATTGTCTTCTTGAAGTAAGAGTTGGAAAATGGAGCGTAGATATGTGTGAAAATAAACTCAACTGCAGAAGAGTATAATAATACGAAGTTAAATTTATAAATGTGATGATGAAAAGTAGAGTTGAAAGATTTGTAAATCAGTTAGTCTCTTCTCCGAGACTTAAAGCATTTTTGTTGATGTTAGTTTGTGGATCAGCAGTAGCTTTTGCACAGAATTCGGCAGGAGATTATTCTGCCGGAACAACAGCATTGGGTACTGTGACGGAGGAAATTGCCAAATATGTACCTTATGTGACCAAGTTATGCTATGCTATAGCCGGTGTGGTCGCTCTTGTCGGGGCGATTTCAGTCTACATCAAGATGAACAACGAGGAACAGGATGTGAAGAAGAGTATCATGATGATTGTCGGTGCCTGTATTTTTTTGGTGGCCGCCGCGCAAGCATTGCCTCTGTTTTTTGGTGTAACTAACTCATAAGATAATGCCTGCAGAGCAAAGACAAGAGATGGAGTTGCCCGAGTATCCCATATTTAAAGGACTCCAAAGACCTTTAGAATTTATGGGGCTTCGAGGGCGCTACATTTATTGGGCTGCAATGACAGCCGGTGGAGCTATAATGGGTTTCATCATCGCTTATTGCCTTTTGGGAATTGTTGCCGGACTGATCGTACTGGTTGCGGTGATAAGTACCGGAATTTCGATGATTTTCATCAAGCAGAAACGAGGTCTGCATACCAAGAAGATTGATAAAGGTATTTTTGTCTATGCCCTTTCCAAAAAACTTTAATTAAAGAGAAACCTGCATGGATCAGACATGTGGTTTGTATTAGTATTCGAACGCCGATAGGCTCATTCCTGAGTAGTAGGTTTGGGCCTATCTTTTTAAAAGCATTATCATGAGATTTCTTTTTCTCTTCTTGATTGTACATCTCTTTTTGGTCTCTTGTGGTTCAAAGGAGAGTAATGTTACGACTACACAGGCGATTAGTACCGCTGAGCATGTGCGTAACCAGTGGTTGAAGGTGCGCAAACCCTTGGAATTCCAATTAGACGTTTATCCCCACGAGCATACGCCGCTTTTAAACAAGGTGGGGGTTTATTCGATGTCGAGTGATGCTACTATGGATGAAAAATTGATGTTAAACGGGATGCCTTTCCTTTTCTCCGATCATCTTTTCCGACCGGAGTCGGGTTCGGTTATTACAGGAGATACGACGGCTATATTTTATGTCTGTTATCCTTTTATTCCAGGGCTGACATTGAAAGACACCCTTGTTAAAAAGGCTCCTTTCACCGATTTTCTGTATGGACTGAATTGTCGAGAAGTTTATCCAGTAGTTTTTTTGTGCGGATGAAGATGATAAGTGCCACTTCTTTGTTAAGGTTCCGCATAGAAAGTTCCGATATGACTGACCGGTTATCACTGTTAAGTGTTTCGGGAGACCGTATATTTACGCAGGGAAAGTATCAGCCTTATACGGGGGAATGGTTCTCACTCGCAGGGAATAATAAGCCTATCCGTTTTGACTTTGACCGTTTGATGAATAACTATCAGTTTGTGAATGTATATTTGCCGCCTTTTGACGGGGCAAGTGATCTTTCGGTCAGCTTGAAGATTAACGGAGCTGATTATATGACAAGGACCGTTTTACCTCATTTGAAGAGAGGTAGCATGACGCAGCTTAATTTACAGTTGGCAGATGAAAAGCTAAGGATTGTCAGCAGCTGGCTGGAGGAAAACCGTCCTCTGCTGGAACCTATGTCCCATAAGGCAGACTCGATAAAGGTTGGAGATTATTTGCAGCGTGACGGGTCAATCAGTACGCAGATGGATTCGATGTCCGTCGCGGTGGTTTTTCAGACAGACGGCAAGCATGGCAAAGCGGTCGCTTTGGCTGATGTAGACGGGCGCAAAATATTTTCCTCAAGACGATTGACATCCGGAAGGTTTTTCAAGACTGTGGATGGGAGAAAGAAAGAAGGTTTTATTAATGCTTCCTAATCTGCCGGTGTGGATGAAACCTATCGGTTGGTATACAAACCTTCCATACCTTATGAACCGGACTGTGTTTTGGGGTTTACAGATGGAGTTGCGTTATCGAACAGTTTGTTACGTAAACAAAAGGGTAGGGGAGGGGAGGATGAGATGCTGACTGTCTTGCAGGATGTGAAAGGGGCTTATATGCCTTCGGCTGCGGAGATGGTTATGCTTTATTATCTGGTACAGGGTTTCGGGGAACAGCAGTTTGCCGCTTCCGGGTTTACGGTTCCGGAGGGTGAGTACTTGACATCAAACGAATATTCGGAAGAGACATTTTACATGTTTGATTTCACGACTGGCGTATTGACCGGTTCTTTTTCAAAACAGTTCGCACGTATGGGATTACGTTTGTTTTATTTGTTTTAATTTGAAAAGAGAATGACATTATATGTAATTTTATTCTTGGTAGCTGTGTGTGTTGGCATGGCTATATCTATCTCCGCTTTTGGTACGGGAGGAAAGCGTAAAAACATTTTTAAAGATATTTATTTCTCTGTAGAAGATACTGAGGATGGAATCGGGGTGCTCTATACCAAAGGGGGGGATTATTCTGCGACTATGCTTATGGAAAATCCTGTTGAGCAATACAGTGCCAATATAGATGCATATTATGATTATACCAGTCTGTTTACGGCATTGATACAGACGTTAGGAGAGGGGTATGCGATACATAAACAGGATGTGTTTTGTATGGAGAAGTTCCGGATGGAGGAGAATAATAATAAGAAGGAGTATCTGTCTGATGCCTACTTCAACTATTTTCAGGGCCGTCCTTATACGGAATGCAGGACTTATCTGACTATTACCCAAGAGGGAAAGAAGGGACGTTTCAACCAATATGATGCGAAGAAATGGAATGATTTCCTGATTAAGCTTAGAAAAGTGATTGACCAGTTGCATGATGGGGGAGTGAAGGCACGTTTCCTGAACAAATTGGAACTTTCAGATTTTGTGGATCGTTTTTTTGCTGTCAATTTTAAACGGGGAAAGTTTTCCATGAGTAATTATAAGGTTGATGAGGATTGTATCCATTTGGGGGATAGGAAGATGAAAATATATTCGCTGGTGGATGTAGATCAGGTGTCGTTGCCGAGGATTGTCCGTCCGTATACAGAGCTGGTGGTGAATAATACTTCGATGTCGATAGACTTTATGTCACATATCAGTTATACAAAAGAGCATCCCATTACCATGAATCCGTTTTGTATCAGAAAGGAGGAATTGAATGTAGAGAAGACGGACTTTCTGAAAAATATGGTCTTATTGATATGGAAGGGAGCGCAAGGGAATGTAAGCAAGGAAGAGGACAAGGTTGTCAATATGGTGATAACCGAATACTATGATGTTTATTTTGAAGGTTTTGCAGGCTTTTCGGATGAGCAGCGCTGGGATATGCAGCGTAGTTTGCAGATTGATATGCGCTGCAAGGAGGATGACTCGGAAGAAGCCCGTTCAACCGCTTTGAGAAGGCTGATGCAGGATGAAAGTGAACTGACTTTGGAAGATATGACACTGAGTGAGGAAGAAATTTATAAGAAGGAACAGTTTAAGCGCTGGAACAGCAATATTTATGACCAGATAGACAATATAGAGAAAAGGCGGAAGGAGTTGGAGGTTTCGTCCTTGTCTTTCAACAGCTTTTATGAATATGCCATGCAGCGTGTACCGGATATCTGTAAGGAGAATAAGATTGAGTTTGATTTCAGCTCGTTCCGTTTTATGCTGAAAGATTTCTATAAAGGTGGTATTTTTGAAAAGACGTTGAACGAGGATTTTGACGGTAGTCTATTTGATGAAACTTTCATTGTTTTCGAGATCGATTCAATAAAGGGTGCGCCCGTCAAGGCTGCATAAATCTTAGCAAGGAATTAGGCAAGAGTACATTGGAATGACCTATCATCCACCTGCTTATCCATTCAACGAAAGACGATGGGGAATGTAGCATGTACATGTCACGACGCATCTGCAATAAGCAGAAACGGACGGAAGTCATATCCTCCTATCTATCGCGCAATAGTTATTATGCAAGCAAACGGGGATTGCCTAAATTGGAAAGCCGGTTGTAAGGCTATGAGGTGCAGACCTCTGAATATCCGACAAGGCAACGGAGCCTCCGTAGTAGTCCGAGCAGGGTAATGTCCTGTACATGGCGAAGGGAGGCAGTTAATTCTTTTAATACAATTAATGAAAAATGTGTGAGACATTATGAGAAGTTCAGAAAAAGTATTAAACAGTCTGGCTAAACATAGTCAACAACCAGACTACGAATTTGAGAGGCTTTATCGCCTATTGTTCAACGAACAGATATACTACGTTGCCTATCAACACATTTATGCGAAAGAAGGCAACATGACCAAAGGTTCAGATAATACTACCATTGACCACATGAGTATATCTCGTATCGAAAAGTTGATTGCTTCGTTGAAAAATGAAGCCTATCAGCCAAACCCGTCAAGAAGGGTATATATTCCCAAAAAGAATGGGAAGAAACGTCCTCTTGGAATACCCACGTTCAACGACAAACTTTTACAAGAAGTAGTCAGAATGATTTTGGAAGCAATCTATGAAGGTAGCTTTGATGCAAACTCTCTGGTTTATAGAAGGAGACATCAAAGGTTTCTTTGATAATATCAATCACGATGTAATGATTTCTATTCTTAGAAGACGCATCGCCGATGAACGTTTTATCCGACTAATCCGCAAGTTTCTGAACGCAGGATATATTGAAGACTGGATATTTAATAAAGCATACAGTGGAACACCCCAGGGTGGATTATGCATCACAGTTTATATTTGAAAGCTGCCTATCTCCGTTGATTTTCTTCCACATAACAGTGCTCCTGAATGCCATACTCCGCCAATGCAGTATCTGCTTTCCATATTCGGCACATTCATTGTACAACACATCTTCTTTGATGCGTTTCCCGACGTGCCAATACGTCAATGCGAATCACTTACCCCTTTTACAGTTGTTTGTCAAATCCTTGCAGATTGTGAGCAGGTCTGTTATTGCCCTTGTGCCGTTTCTGCGAGTGTATTCCGCCTTGCGGTAGTGCGCCAGCACAAGGCTTTTGAACGGCACTTCCTCGTCCGTCATGGGGTGGAAGAACAGCCGCAGTTCTGTTTTTACCTTTATCTTATCGGATTGAAAATCATTATATTCATAACCGACGAATATGGAATATCTGTCGGGACGGGGAGCCTCTCAGAATTGGCTATAGAAGTGAATAACTTACGGCTTGTCAACTGACAAGCTTGTCACTTTTCCCCTGCCTTTCTCGTTCTTTGCAAAAGAGGATAGCAGCAAAAGCAGTTTACTGCGAGTCAAATAGCATCTCGCGTCCGACAGAAGGTAGTCAGAGCCAACCTTGCCATTAAATAACACACAGTCGATTCGGCTCCCTGATTCAAATTTATGTTATTCTCCTCCAATCCGTCATAACAGCCTCCGGTGGCCGGATTATAAATAATCTGATGCAAATGGTTATTCCCCAAAAACCAGTTGAAGGCATCAGTTTGCATACGTAGGTATTTTTCCTCTTTGAATACCCGATAGAATGTACCTAAAGCAATCACTGTTCCCGCCACATCTACCGGTTGCTCACCAAATCCATGGCGAGTTTCTCCTTTATGCATCCATCCCTGGTTGGAAATCACCTGAAGACAATTCCCCACAAACAACTTCTTCAATAAGAATTCGAAAGCTTCCAAGGCTATCTGCTTATACTCTTCTCTGCCAATGGCCAGATAAGCCAACAGCATCGATTCCGGCAAAATACCGTTATCATAAGTGAGATACGTCTCAAACCACAACCACTCTCCGCCTGCCGTCCGGCGATAGCACTGAACAAGTTTATTGGCCAATAGCCCTATATAAGCATCCGCCTGAGCCGATGGGCACACACGGGTGTAATAATAAAGTCCTTCGAGCATAAAAGCTATACTGCGGGGAGACTCTATCCGTCTGAACTGCTGGAATGTCCGTTCGAAAACAGCCACTGCTTCTTCTCTCCACAAAACCGGGAAATGTGCCGAACAAGAGATAAAATAACCTAAGGCATAAATAGCCCGTCCGTTACTATCATCCAGCCCTACTTCTTGATTTTGTGAAGTAAACAACCCATCCTGATCCGCATAATTCAGAAAAGAACCATCCGGCTGCTGACAGTAGCGGATAAAGTTCAGATAAGTCCTGATATAGCGCTCTTTGACCTTACCCTTTCCAATGGCAACAACCTGACACATTGCTATCAGTGCACGCGCCGTATCATCCAGTGTATATCCCGTGGAGCTATCCGGCCGATTCCCTTTCGCAAACTGAATTATTCCCCATTGCCGACTCATACGCCGGATATGAGAAGTATTCACGGGAGGTAAAGAGTAAATCAATTCCTCCTCCGGCTTGCCTGTTTCCTGAAAAAGCAGTGTGTAGGCAATTGCTACATTTTCCCAAGCTGTGGCTGCCGTCTTCTGCAAACCCACCAGCTTCATCTCAGTCCGCAGACTTTCATCGGCAAGCAAACGATTGGCGGCTATGGCCAATTGAACCGAGTCTTTAAAGTCAAAGATGATACCGGAGTCGTCACTCAGCAATTCCAATGCATGCGGAATAGGAGTAGCTATGATCGGACAGCCACAACTGATAGCATAAACAAATGTCCCGCTGACTGCCTGATTCGGGTCGCTTGAAGTGAAAAGATACACATCTGTCAACTGTAAATATTCCAACAGAACGGGCAATTCAAGATATTGATTAATAAAAAGTACATGTTCTTCCAGATTCAATTTTTTTATTCTCGCTTTCAGCAGATTGCGGTATTTTTCTCCTTCCACCTTCAACACTCCCGGATGTGTCTTTCCGATAATAAGAAAGATGATGGAAGGATTCTCTTTCACAATATCCGGCAAAGCATCTAAAGTGGTCTCTATATTTTTCCCGGGACTGAGCAAACCGAAAGTAGAAAGGACTCGTCTACCCGAAAGTTTATAAAAACTCTTCAGCATATCCTTATCCTTAAATGACACCAGATGAGTGCCGTGAGGAATCACCTCTATTTTATCATCAGCAACATGATACACCTGCTGTAAGATGCGCCGGGAGTTTTGCGTCATGACTACCAGATGCTTGCAGGCAGTTATCATTCTCCTCACACTTCCATACATAGCAAGAGAAGGCTGCGAAAGAACTGTATGGAAGGTAAGAATCACAGGCTTGGACAGTTGCTCCAGCATTTCAAGGAAGGCTTCTTCCTGCTCGGCATACAATCCGAATTCATGCTGCACAAGCACGATCTCTATTTCAGGGTCTTCGTTCAGCTGTCGGGCCAAGGTGACAAAAGCCGATGCATCCGAAGCATTGAGGATATACTCTACGGCTTGTTTCCGGGTGTAGGCGTGCTTCTCCGTATCGGAAGCCTCTACTGCACATATTCTGATGGAGTAAGAATCTCCAAACTTAGACTGAATAGCCCGGACCAGATCCTGGGCAAAGGTGGCTATGCCACATTCACGAGGAGGATAAGTAGTGATACATACTATTTTTCTCATTTAATTTCTTTTATTAATTCATCCAGCAACTCTGTCAGCTTCACTGACACACAGGCAACATATTTATCAGCCGCCCCATAATATATATAGAGTGTGTCACCAAACAAGGCAGTGCCTGTAGGGAAACAGACTCTATTGACTACACCGGACAGTTCATATTCTGTCATGGGGGTGAACAACGGATAAGGCAAACGGGCTATTTCAATGGCCGGATTGTCAATATCCAGCAAAGCCGCGCAAGCGGAATAAACATAACCGGAAGGAGTATCATAGACACTATGATAAATCAGCAGCCAACCGGCGCTTGTCTCTATCGGCGGACAACCGGCTCCAATGTAGCTCGACTCATGGTCGTGATAAGGTGCCAGCAGAATACGTTTCGCAAAATTCAGGTAATATCTTTTCCAGAATTCTTTCGTCAACATATCCAGGCGTTCCACTGCCACGTACTGAATATCGGGACGGATGCGATGCATGAAATAAAACTTCCCATTGATTTTACGGGGGAAGAAAACCACATTCTTATCCATCATATAGAGCGGATGCCCCTTCTCATTAGTCGCTTCGCGCTTATTGCCCGAACGGAAATACTTACTGATAATGGCTTGCTGTGTACGAAGTAGTTCCCGAAACTGTGGATAAGTAATTTGGGAAGTAATAATACCTTGCTTCTCAAAATGCCTCAAATCAGAAGAGAGCGCTAAAGCTCCTACAGCACTATAACCATCGTAAGCCGTATAAGTAAGGTAGTAAAGACCATCGATTTTTACGATTCGGGGATCTTCCACACCCTGACTTTCATAGCTATATTCAGGAACCAATAAAGGAACCGTATCTCTTTCCACAACCTTCAAAGGCCCCTCAAGGCGACAATACCCAATAGACGAATGATTTCCTTCTTTTACAGCACGATAGAACATGTGCACGGAATTTCCTTCAGCTATCACTGCCGGATTCATCACTCCCTCATTCTCAAATTCAAGTGAAGTGCCTTCCAGTATAATACCCTCTCTCTTTACAGATACCATTATGCTTTGGGTATTACACTCATTCCTTTATTACTCTTGCTCTCTCTTTCTCTCTGATACTCAGTCAGTACTTTTATCTTATTCTCTGACTTTTCTTTCTTTGCTTCTTTCTTTCTCTCTTTACTTTTCATAATTCATTTCATTTTAGGATAGTTTATACTCGGGGGTAAAATAGGCGGGATTTTTCTTTTTTGCAAGTTACGATATTAATCCGCAAGAATGTGATAAATAGCTGATTATTGTTCTTTTATAACAGATAAATACAATTATAATACTGCATTTTATTCGCCCGGCAACCGGCAGTTATCGCTTTTCTCCCATTATTCCTTTTTCCCAATATGTCAAAGAACGTTTTTTCTTTATCATCTTCGTTATACATTATATATTATA
>NZ_CBVI010000113.1 GCF_000513195.1 Bacteroides timonensis
AGAAGCCGGCGACCATATACTGCCAAGTAGCGCTGCCATCGGGGAAGTACACGAAGCCAGCGCGGCCGCGGCCGTCGCCCTCCGTACTCGACCAATAGCCGACTTCGCCGAAAGCGTTTGCGCTGCTATCGCTCAATTTGTCAAATAGAGTGTTCAAATTATTCTTTCCACTAGTACTCTGGCTGCTATCATTTCCCCAGCAAATGTACTTCAATTCATCCAAATTAGGGAGATACCAACCGCTACTGCCGGAAGGGACAGCTACTGTATTGCCATAATTGGAAGCGGCACTACCGGCATTGTGCCAAGTAGAAGAAGTACTCGCATCCTTCAAGGCTACTACAAGGCCATGAATGAAACCACCCTCCGATTTGTTGGTACTTTTTTCCGTAATAAAGCTGTTATCCACGCAATAGACTACACCGATGCAACCTTCGCTCGGAGGATTGCTTGCATCGCCGGGGCAGATGTTGCCGTCGGAGTAGTAGTAGTCACCTACGGCAAGGGCACGTACTGTAGGAGTATCGTATGTCACATTCAGCCGCTTGTAATTACCGGCGGACAAGGAAAGGCTGCTTTTTGAGTATTTGATGGTCTTGCCTTCGGCTGTATTAAACGCACCGCTGACGGCGGTGGAACTACCGGCGGGAACGATGTAGCGGTAAATGCCATTGCCCATATAATAAGGAGTAATTGTTGTTGCATCGCCGCCACTACTTAGAGTGAGGCTGAACGTGGGATCGAGGACGGGGGCGGAATACTTATAAGCATTGGCATCTTCCGAAGTCTTGTACTTCTGCACCGGAAGGGAAATCTCTATCAAGGACATCACGTGAGAGAATTTGAAAGAGAGGGAGTTGCCGCTTACGGATGCATCGTCACCTGATGCCGTCATCAGGTCGCAAGCGGTATAGTTGTCATAGGTGCTTTGGTCGGTGGTGCCGCTTACGGTGGTGGTGAAAGCCGAGACGATACCGCTTACATCGGTTATGCTTTCCGTACTCAAATTCTCATTATACGGGTAGTAGGCAAAGTAGGTGGCGTCGGCATATTTATAGATTACGCTACCGTTCCACTTCTCACCGTCGTAAGTGAGCAGCACATTCTGGCAACCGGTAATTACGCTACCGTTCTTCACGGCAAACACGCCTATTTTGTCGCCGTTGGTAAAGGTGGTGGTGTAACCGCTTTCCGAAGCGCGGGTTTGCGGAGTACCGGTTTGCGGAGTTCCGTCCGTAGGGGCGAAGCCGTCCGCACGGGCTGTAACGGTAAGCGTGGTGCCGTCGGTGGCGGCTACGGTCAGTTCGTCATCATTGCTGCAACCGCACAGAACAACAGCGGACAACAGCGTAAATAAGGAGATATTCAATATATTCTTTTTCATATTTGGGATGTTTATAAATGATTGTTATGGATTGTTATTGTCTTTCTGTACCGGTTATGTTTTCACCGCTGCTGCCGTCTTGTGTCCAGCCGCTGCCGTTGCCGTCCGTGCCGGGGGTGACGGTTTGCGCATTGCCGGTTACTTCTTCGGAATCTTCATCGGAATCACCTGACCATTGGGGAGAAGTGGAAACGCCCACTTCCAGATAGCCGTACTTCACGGTGATGTCATACGTATGTTGCTGTCCGCTCTGCAGGTTGGCTTCGGCGTTTCTCGGGGTATAATAATAGGTATTGCCATCAGTCAGGGTGATAGCTATGAACTTCTTGTCCTCCATGTCCTGCGGAATGACGAGGGCGGCGTAGCTGGCAAGGGCGGTTGTTTCACCATCGGCCAGTGTTCCGGCATCCAGCTTCTTGGAG
>NZ_CBVI010000114.1 GCF_000513195.1 Bacteroides timonensis
GTCATCAGCACTGCCCGGTTCCGTCTTGCTTTGGTCGGGCTGCACCGCCCACGACCACGATGTACTTGTGGGCGGCGTAGCACTGTATCCCGTACCGAGATACCATGCCGAGACATTGATATCCGTGCTTTGCCAGTAGAACGGAGAAGTGCTGCTCAGCGTGGCTGTGGCAGAATTATTACTGATGTTTGTCGCGGTGTATTCCTTTACTTCACTGTCCACCTGCACGGCAATCTTGTCACCGACAGTCCACTGCCCTTCCGCAGTAACGGCACGGGTGGCAGTTACGCCCTCCACCGTTGTGGCGAAGGTCATGGGATATTTGCCTTCGGGCAGCGGTTCGCCTTGTCCGTCGTCGAAGTCGTTCTGCGAGCAACCTGCCAACAGTAGCAACGCTGTAGTCAGCGTGAATGCGGTCTGTAAGATTCCTTTTCGTTTCATATCGTTCATTGTTTTTTTGGTTTCATTTTTCTTTTGTGCCACCGCCCCCTGCGAGAGGGGCAGTTGCTACCTTAAATAGGTTGCTCACTCCGGGCTTACGCTTTCGGTGTCCGGCGGTGGCTGTTACCATTGCTTTTTAAAGCACTACCCGTTGGATGCCGGTAATCTGAGGCTTGGCTCCGGGTGCTGCATAGATTTTCACGATGGCCGGGAATGAATGATTCCCCTCAGTAGCAGGCTTGCCATAGCAGAAGAAACGGTAATTGGTGCCGTTGACAATCTGCTTTGAAACCTTTTCGGGTGCATAGGTCACGCCTACGAATCCTGTCAGCGCTTCCTCAAAAACCTCTTGGTCTTCAGCTTCCAATCCCTCGAAAGGAGACCAGCCGCCATGACACGCCGCGTCATTGTCGCCAGCCGGTTCCACATGGAAAGGCAGTACTTCTTCATAAACCACATCGTCCAAATCAAAACTGCGGAAACGTGCCAACTGAATTTCTGCCGTTCCGGGGCGCAGGAACTGGAAGATGAAGCGTTGGACTTCGGGAGCGCCGCACTTTTCGGAATCCACCGAGGTTACTTCGCTGGCAAGCAAAGCCACTTCACCTGTCAGACGGACGGGTGCATAACGATAACCGGTACCGCCCATGACGATACGTTCTGTTGTGTAAATTTCTCCTACTTTCATAATCTGTTTTTTTAAGATATTAAATTAATAAGATTCTAATGACCGGGCTTGCGCCGTCCGGCTTTGTTTAAGAGGAGGTTTCCGGAAGGTTCGGCTTCTGGAAACCGTAACGGTTCAAAATATGTGCTTCATCATCCATTGCCGTTTCCGCTGTGCAGGACGGCAGCAGAGGATTTTGCTTGGTGCTTTATCCCAGCGGATTTTCTTCCAGGTCGCCATCGCCGCCGCCATCGGGCGTTGTGTCCTTGGTGTCGGGCGAGAGCTCAATCCACTCCAGCGTGTCGCTGTCCACGAGGGCGCGGGTGTAGGTGCCGTTGGAGAGCTTGCTGCGTTCGGGGATGAACTCGATGCGCACGGCTTGCACCTGTTGGTCGAAGTTGAAGTCCTTGAGTTCTTTCACGCCCCGGGTGTCGAGCACGTAGCGGAAATAGCCCAGTCCCTTGATGTGGACGCTCTTGCCTTGCGCCATACGGGTGTGCATCACCGGGGCGATGTCGCCCAATACGGCTTGAACGTCGGAGTTGCTTACGGTGGAGATTTTCGCCAGGTCTCGGGCGATTACCTCTGTTTCCACGGGCTTG
>NZ_CBVI010000115.1 GCF_000513195.1 Bacteroides timonensis
AGAAACGGATCTAATATAAGAAGGTTGCGGCTGAAAAGGGCGACACCATTTGCCCGAAAGGGTGTAGCCATGTGCCCCAAATGGTGTAGCCATGTGTTTAAAAGGGTGTAGCCTTACCGGATAAAAGGTTATTTTGTCCGAAATATGAGCGTAAGTTTCCTTTGAAAAAGGTTTTATCCGCTACTTTCCGGTATATTCTGTTTGTTTTCGCAATGTCTATTTGATTAAAAACATACCTAAAATAGGTATTTTGAGCCTTTTATTAGAGTATTATCATGCAATGTTCTTTTTATTATCCGTATGCGCTTTCTATTTGCATTTCCCCCAATAAGGATTCCTTGCATTCTTTTTCATCAAGTGCCGCACGATGGGGAAATACTCAATCCAGACATCATTATCTCATATCTCCGCACAAAACGATAACTGACAAATAAATTCAGCTAATGGAAGTAAATATGGAGAACAAACGAGCTCCGTATCACTTCATCAGTTTCGCATCTCAAAATGTTTCGCTAATTAAATACGCTATCCACCAGATTTACCGCTTCGACTTTCTTGGATAGTAGTATAGAGCCATGATGGAATGTTTCCGAAAGAAAATGTAACACCGACATTAAAGATGTAACATCAGCGAATAACTATGTATCATGAAGATGCGGTTCGTTTCATTTCTATCCGTTACATTTGAAACCGGAAAGATTTCTAAAATAATTATTAAAGATCAAATGAAAAACAACATGAGAAACAAGAAGTCTTTTGTTAAGGAACTAATCGAAAGGAAATAATTTTAAAAAGATATATCAGTTCTCATCTTCCCGAGAACTTGATGTAATTTGTGCATTTTATAATATCTTTCCTGCATCCTCTGTGAAGAGTGTGCAGGAACACAAATGAAAAAACAGTTTTATAATTAATTACTTAAAGATATTAAAATGAAAAGGATTGTAACAGTATTTTTCTTCTTGGGCTTTATACTATTGTCATCTTGTTCCGATAATGCAATGCAAGAGGCAGTGCCGCCGGAAGAACCGGTGGAGCCCGTTGAGCCTGATCCGGAACCGGGGGATAATAATACATTGCCTCTTCTAAGTGTAGTGGGGCGTTATCTTAAGAATACGGAAGGGGAGATTGTAAATTTGCACGGCTTTACGCAGACTTACAGTCCTTTCTTCAACAACAACGCTTGGGGTAACTATGACGTGCAGGCATGTCTCAGCTATAACAAGAGAATGGTGGATGAAATCGTGGCTGCCGGTTGGAAATTCAGTTTCGTGAGGATGCATCTCGATCCTTATTGGAGCGATGATCCTGCCAAGTCATCTGTGAGATATGAGGGGCATGAGCGCTTCTCGGAAACGCGCTTCCGGAAATATCTGGATGAACTGTTTGTGCCAATGGCGGAATACTTCATTTCTAAAGGGATGTATGTTGTGATGCGTCCCCCCGGTGTGTGTCCTAACAGGGAACCTGCGGATAAATATCAGGGGATAGAAGTAGGGGATACTTATCAGCAGTTCTTATTAAAAGTCTGGGATATCGTATCACAACACTCAAAGTTGAAGAACAATACCGGAATCATGTTTGAATTGGCTAATGAACCGGTCAATATAAAAGGAACGGACGGAACTTATGGAAGTACGGGTGACGCTTGCTTTGCTAACATGAAAATCTATTTTCAAGCGATTGTCGATAAAATACGAAGTCATTGTAATAATATTATCTGGGTACCCGGGCTTGCGTATCAGTCATCCTATGCAGGCTATGCCACTCACCGTATTGAAGGTGAGAATATTGGCTTTGCCGTTCATTGCTATCCGGGTTGGTATGGCAGTGATGTGGAACAGGATAGCGGTGAAGGAATCGGCTCGCCTACAGGAGGAGGGTATGAGGCCTTTCAGCGTGGATGGGATGCGCAGGTAGGACCTGTGGCGGCTTTTGCCCCTATCATGGTGACGGAGATAGACTGGGCACCGAAGAAATATGATGCCACTTGGGGTAAAAGTATAACAGGCACGGCAGGGGGTGAAGGCTTTGGTGCTAACTTCAAGTACATAGCTGATAACTCGGGTAACGTCTCTTGGTTGTTTTTCACCACAAGGTCTCATGAGTTGGCGGCATTTAAGGATGTACCGGGTGAATCGGGTAATTATACTTTTCTTAATGATCCTGAAGCTTGTCCGTGGGCTATGTATCATTGGTTCAAAGAATATGCTGAAGGTACAATCGTGAACGGGGAGTTGGAAAAACTGGAACTGATGGGAGAGGAAGGTGAACTTCGCCTGCAAATGGGAGGTGCAAGTTATCTCAAGGTGAAAGCTACTTATTCGGACGGTACATCACGAATGGTGACTGCGGAAGCAACTGTAAGTAGTTCGAATACGTCTGTACTGAAAGTGGAACGGGCCGGTAAACTGGTGGCTGTGGCACCGGGCGAAGCGACGGTGATTGTTACTTATCAATCCGCGGCCGGAGTCAGTAAGCAGTTATCACTGAAGGTTACGGTGATTTCTCCTTTTTCATTAACAGCGGATGTGTTTAATCCGTCCATTTGGGAGAATGGCACTTTTGATGAGGCTACCCGTACTTTGGTGACAGGCCGGTATGGGTTCGGTGGTTGGCAGTATACTGACGGGCTTGATTTGTCAGGATATAAAACACTGACAGTAGAATTGGGCAATGATAATGAAAGTAGTGTTTCATTCCGTTTGTTTGATAAAACCAGCTATTGGACAAAACCTGCCACTTATGATTTCGGTTCGTCTCGTAAAGTAGTTATCGAGTTGAATCGGATGACTGATGAGAGTGGGGGGAAGATTGATCCTTCACATCTTTATATTATAGGTTTCTGGTCTACAGGTGGCAAACCGATTGTAATATCCAATATTACTTTGGCGGATTGAGTATTATCTAATATTGATATTCAAATATCTAAAATTGCAAATCAGTGATCGGATTCATGCCTTATTTTTGCAGATATATATGAATGGTCTGATAAACTTTAAATAAAAGATATGATGAAGAAGATAATTGTATGGTTGGCTGTAATGATGTATACATTGTCCGGTTATGCACAAAATGCACCTTGGAATTTTCAGAGTAAAGTAGTCACGGATACTCTTTTCAGTAAAGTGCTGAATTCAAAGCGTGCTTATACAGTTTTTCTGCCAAAGAGCTTTGAACAGAATAAAGAGAAAAAATATCCGGTCCTATATCTTTTGCATGGTATGTGGGAGACCAATCCTGTCTGGGCCGAGCGTGGACATGTAAAAGATGTGATGGATCGCCTTGTAGCCAGTGGAGAAGCATGTGAGATGATTATTGTTACTCCGAATGCCGGTGGTAATATCCATATGGAATGGAACGGATATTTTGATATGCCGGGGTGGAAATATGAGACTTTCTTTTATACGGAATTCTTGCCCTATATAGAGAAGAAATACCGGGTGATAGGTGATAAGCAGCATCGTGCCATTGCCGGTTTGTCGATGGGCGGTGGAGGAGCTACTAATTATGGTCAGCGCCATAGTGATATGTTTTGTGCAGTCTATGCGATGAGCGCCCTGATGTCTATTCCTGAACAGGGAGCAGTGCCTGCTGATGATCCGAATTCGAAGATAGCCATACTTACCCGTAGTGTTATTGAAAATAGCTGTGTGAAATATGTGATGGAGGCTGACGAGAACCGTAAGGCTGATTTACGTAATGTTGCTTGGTTTGTAGATTGTGGGGATGATGATTTCCTGCTTGATCGTAATATAGAGTTCTATCAAGCAATGCGTAATGCCGGTATACCTTGCCAGTTCAGGGTGCGCGATGGAGGACATGATTGGGAATATTGGCACTCGGCTCTTTATCAGTGTTTACCTTTCGTAACCCGGATATTTGATAAGGAATGAATATGCATATAAAAAACAATAATAGACAGATTATGAGAACATTTGTATTTACATGCTTGCTTCTTTTAGGCATGACGACATTTGCACAGGACGCGAATTTCCATATCTATCTGTGTTTGGGACAATCGAACATGGAAGGAAATGCAAAGGTAGAAGAACAGGATACAGTGGCAGTTGACAGTCGCTTTCAGGTATTAGCGGCTGTCGATTGTCCTAATTTGGGGAGAACCAAAGGGAATTGGTATAAGGCGGTTCCTCCTTTGGCTCGTTGCTATACGGGCTTGACCCCGGGAGATTATTTCGGCCGGGCTATGGTGGCTAATCTTCCATCTAATGTGCGGGTAGGAATTATCAATGTTGCCGTAGGCGGTTGTAGGATAGAACTGTTTGACAAGGATAACTATCAGTCCTATGTAGAAACTTCTCCGGACTGGCTGAAGAATATGGTAAAGGAATATGGCGGCAACCCTTATGCGCGTTTGGTTGAGATGGCAAAGCTTGCTCAAAAAGACGGAGTGATTAAAGGTATTCTGTTACATCAGGGAGAGTCGAATACAAATGATAAAGACTGGCCCTCAAAAGTAAAGGGAGTGTATGATAATCTTTTGAACGATTTAGGATTATCTGCCGCTAATGTGCCTTTGCTGGCGGGTGAGGTGGTACATGCAGATCAGAATGGCGTTTGTGCCAGCATGAATACAATCATCGACAGCTTGCCACAGGTGATTCCTACCGCACATGTGATATCTTCTGCCGGTTGCCCGGCCGCATTCGATAACCTTCATTTTACAGCCGAAGGATACCGGATGTTAGGAGCTCGCTATGCTGCTAAAATGCTTTCTATTTTAGGATATGGAGATTGGACGTCTGCTCAGAATATGAAGTTGTGGTATAATCGTCCTGCACAAGACTGGCTGGAAGCTTTGCCATTAGGTAATTCCCGTTTGGGGGCTATGGTATTTGGCGGAACTGCCCGTGAAGAATTGCAACTCAATGAAGAGACGTTCTGGGCTGGTGGACCGTACAATAATAATAATCCTAAAGGATTGCAGGTATTGCCTGAAATACGTCGCCTTATTTTTGAAGGCAAAACTTTGGAGGCTCAGAAACTCATTGATGAGAATTATATGACACCTCAGCATGGTATGCGTTACTTGACGCTGGGGAGTCTTTTCCTGAATTTCCCTGGGCATGAAAATCCTTCTGAATATTATAGGGATTTGAATCTGGAGAATGCAACTGCTACAACACGTTATGAAGTGGATGGAGTGAAGTTTGTCCGTACGGCATTTACCTCTTTGAGTGATGATGTGATTATTGTACGTATTCAGGCGGATAAGGCAAAGGCCTTGAATTTTGCCGTATCATACAGCAGTCCGCTGAAATCAGATGTACAAGTAAAGGGGGGGAAGTTGATTATTTCTTGTCAGGGAGCTGAACATGAAGGAATTCCTGCTGCTATGCGTGCCGAATGTCAAGTACAGGTGAGAACAGATGGTAAAGTGAGTAAGGAAGAAAGCACACTTGCCGTGAATGGGGCTACTGAAGCTACCTTGTATATTTCAGCAGCTACAAATTTTGTGAATTATTATGATGTTAGTGCGAACGAGTCGAAACGTGCAGCTACTTATTTGCAGAAAGCTACCCGTATTCCTTACGAACAGGCTTTGAAGAGTCATATTGCCTCTTATCGCAAGCAATATGACCGTGTGGCCTTGACTTTAGAAAGTACTAGAGTTTCTGCTTTGGAGACACCTGCCCGTGTGCAACGTTTTATGGAAGGGAATGATATGGCGATGGCAGCTTTGATGTTCCAATATGGTCGTTATTTGCTGATTTCTTCTTCGCAGCCCGGTGGACAGCCTGCCAATCTTCAAGGTATTTGGAATCATAGCCCATATGCTCCCTGGGATAGTAAATACACGATTAATATCAATGCGGAGATGAATTATTGGCCTGCTGAAGTAACCAATCTGAGTGAGACGCATGAACCCCTCTTTGATATGGTAGCCGACTTGGCAGTTACAGGTAGTGAGACTGCTAAAGTTCTTTATGATGCAAAAGGTTGGGTGGCACATCATAATACGGATATATGGCGTGCCTGCGGACCGGTGGATGCTGCATACTTCGGCATGTGGCCTAATGGAGGTGCCTGGCTGGCACAGCATCTGTGGCAGCATTATCTGTTTACCGGTGACAAAGAGTTTCTAAAGAAGTATTATCCGCTGTTGAAGGGAACTGCTGATTTTTATTTAAGTCATTTAGTGGAACATCCGAAGTATAAATGGATGGTTACGGTACCTTCCATGTCTCCTGAACATGGTTATCGGGGTTCACAAACAACGATTACGGCAGGTTGTACAATGGATAATCAGATTGCTTTTGATGCTTTGTACAGTACACTTCAGGCCAGTCGTATTCTGGGTGGAGATAAACAGTATGAGGATTCTTTGCAGGTAATGCTGAGTAAGTTGCCACCCATGCAGATTGGGAAACATAACCAATTGCAGGAATGGTTGGTTGATGCTGATAATCCGCTGGATGACCATCGGCATATTTCGCACTTGTATGGCTTATATCCCAGTAATCAGATTTCTCCGACTACAAATCCGGAGTTATTTCAGGCTGCCCGGAATACTTTGATACAGCGTGGAGATATGGCTACCGGTTGGAGCATTGGGTGGAAGATTAATTTCTGGGCGCGTATGTTGGATGGCAATCATGCTTATAAGATTATACAGAATATGCTTCATCTTTTACCTAATGATAAGGTTCAGAAAGAATATCCTGAGGGACGTACTTATCCTAATTTATTTGATGCCCATCCACCTTTCCAGATCGATGGAAACTTTGGTTATACGGCAGGAGTTGCAGAGATGTTGCTGCAAAGCCATGACGGTGCAGTACACTTGTTGCCCGCATTGCCCGAAGCATGGAAAAAAGGAAGTGTGAAAGGCCTTGTTGCCCGTGGTGGTTTTGTGGTGGATATGGAATGGGATGGCGTTCAACTGAAAAAGGCGAAGATACATTCTCGTTTGGGCGGTGTACTGCGTATCCGTTCTTATGTTCCTTTAAAGGGAAAAGGAGTGAAAGTGGCAGACGGTGCTTGCCCGAATCCTCTGTATGCACCGGCAGTTATAAAAGAACCAATCGTTTCAAAACAGATAAATCCTCAATCTCCGATTCTCTATCGTACTTATGAATATGATATTGTTACTCAGCCGGGCGAGGACTATTGGCTGGAGCGTAGTACAAAACAATTTTGAATATCTACTTAAAACCTTGGAATGATGAAACTTACAACTTTATTTGCGGTTAGTGTCAGCCTGATACTTTCCGGCTTTTGTTCACTTGGAGTTCAGGCTCATCCTGTTCAGGAAAACAGTAGTGGGGACCCGGTTCCTGCAGGAGCTTACTATACTGATAACTATCGGAATTTGTTTAATGAGTATTTAGGTATTTCTCAGCAACAAACCGACCGGAAAATGGAGCAAATCTGGAATCATTTCTTTGTGAATGAAAAAACAAAGGTTTACTATGAGAGTGATGACAATACTGCCTATATTTATGATACAGGGAATCAGGATGTACGTACAGAAGGAATGTCCTATGGAATGATGATATGTGTACAGTTGGATAAGCAGGCTGAATTCGATAAGTTATGGCGGTGGGCCAAGAAATATATGCTATATACTTCGGGCAAATGGTCGGGATATTATGCCTGGCACTGTACGCCTCATGGTGTTAAAATAGGTAAGGAGCCGAGTTGCGCTTCTGATGGTGAAATTTATTTTATAACTTCTTTATTCTTTGCTTCTCACCGTTGGGGGAATGACGGGGCATATGACTATAATCAGGAGGCTCAGAAAATATTGAAAGATGTTATGTCTAAAGATGGTTCCCAAGGCGTTTATAACCTGTTCAATACTGAGAGTAAACTCGTTACATTTGTACCGGAAAAGGTCTATTATAACTATACGGATCCTTCCTATAATCTGCCTGCTTTCTTTGAACTTTGGGCTTTGTGGTCTGACACTAATAAGGAATTCTGGAAGCAGACACCTGATGCAGCCCGTCGCTTGCTGGCTGATGCATCGCACAAAAAGACGGGTTTGTTCCCTGATTATTCTGCATTCGATGGCACTCCTTGGAAACCTAAGGATTGGGGATATGATACAAGAAGGTATCAGTTTGATGCCCTCCGTTGTGCCATGAATGTCGGTATGGATTATTATTGGTTTGGAAAAGATGCTGCTAACCAGACAGAGATGATGAGTCGATTGCTTAACTTTTTCAAGCAAGATAATTTTACGCACGAATATTTCAATGTGGATGGCTCAGCACCTGCCGGTAATTATTCAACAGGTATGATCGGTGCAAATGCTGTCGGAGCTTTTGCTCTGAATGACAAGAATCTGGCGAAAGAATGCATACAGAAATTGTGGGATGAACCATTGCCTACGGGTAAATTTCGTTATTACAGCGGTATGGTATATATGATGTCTATGCTGCATGTCAGTGGAAACTTCCGGATTGCTTGATGGATAGAACACGTAAAGTAGTATAAGTGTAATATATTGATATAATAAAGAAAGCCAGCTAATTAGTTATGTGAATTAGTTGGCTTTCTTTTTGTTCTGTTTAGTTCTGTTGCTCAATTTCGTCAGAAGAAGACTTTTGCTGTTCTTCCATATAGGTGGTGGGTGGTACTCCGTATAATTCTTTAAAAGCAGTAGAAAAATATGCTATATTAGTAAAACCTGTAAGGGTAGCGACTTCAGTAATGTTATGATACTGGTTTGCCAATAGTGATGCTGCTTGTTTCAGGCGGACATTGCGTATTAAGTCGCGGGTCGACTGGTTGGTCAGCTCTTTTAGCTTACGGTGCAAATGTACGCGACTGATACCTACTTCAGTTGCTATCATTTCAACATTCAAGTCAGGATTACCGAGATTGTCATTAATAACTTTCATCACTTTATCAAGCAGCCTGTCGTCAGGTGATTGGACTTTTAGTTTCTTCAACTTCTGTTCTTGCATCTGACTACCACTGAAACTATTGCGCAATACTTCTCTGCTCTTGATGAGGTTGATAGCCGTTTTTCTCAGTATTTCGATACTGAATGGTTTCACTATATATGCATCTGCTCCCATGTTTAAACCTTCCAGGTTATCTTCTTCCCTTGATTTGGCCGTCAAGAGGATAATTGGTATATGGTTGATGGTTACGTTCTGCTTTATTTTTTTGCAAAGTGTCAATCCATCCATTTCAGGCATCATGATATCACTGATAATCAGATCCGGTTCTTTTTTTAGAATAATTGCAAGTGCTTCTTTTCCATTAGTACACTCGCTCATGTGGAAATCACTTGCCAATTCGTGGCAGATGTATTTTCGTATTTCTTCATCATCTTCTACTACCAGAACACGATTCTTTGTTCTGGAACGTATTTTTTCGTCTTCTTCATCAACAGGAGAAGTGGGTAGGGCAGTTGTGATATGTACGGGAGAATTATTCTCAGCCGGGTTATTATCTATTTCTTCAGTGTTCAGATGTTCCTTGCCTAAGGGCAATCGTATAATAAAGCGGGAGCCCGGTTTCCCCTCATTATTTTCTGCTTCTATTGTTCCATGATGTAGTTCTATTAATGAACGACTTAGATGCAATCCGATACCAGTACCTACATTAGAGTTATTGTGGTTATTACGGATTTGATAGAAACGCTCAAAAATTCTTCCTATCTCTGCAGGATCAATTCCGATTCCGCTATCTTCCACTATTATTTCAAAATAATGTTGTAAAGAGCGGGAGGCATTCATATCTTTACCTGTACGGAGATAAATATTGATTACTCCGTTTTCCGGTGTAAATTTGAATGCATTGGAAATTATGTTCAGGATAACTTTATCAAAATTTTTAGGATCTATCCATGCCTGTAAGTTTTCCATCTTTGTTTGAAAACTAAGAGTGATATGTCTGGCATTTGCTTGATATTCGAAGGTATAGCATAAATCCCGGATGAAGCCTACGATGTCCATCTCCTGAAATTTCAGTGACATTTGCCCTTTATCAATTTTTCGAATATCCATTAGCTGGTTAACCAGACGAAGAATACGTTCAGCATTCCGATAAATAGTATGATAGTTCTTCTGTCGCTCTCCATCTTTATCAGTAGAGATAAGCTTTTGCAGTGGGCTTATGATGAGAGACATCGGGGTACGTATCTCGTGGGATATATTGATGAAGAACTGTAATTTGGCTTCATTGATTTGCTCTGCGTGAATATGCTCTAATATCTCCTGGCGGGCACGGTAACGATGGCGTACTTGGATGACGATGATATAGATGATGGCTATCAGCAATATCCCATACATTAGTTTGGCCCATCCAGATGCATACCATGCCGGGTCAATGGTGATACGTATTTCTCTAATATCAGAATAAGAGTCATTATCTTTTGCTTTTATCTGGAATGTATAGTCACCCGGACTTAAGTTGCTGAATGATACTCGGTTGATACCTTGTTGTAAACTAATCCAGCTTGTATGGTTAATGCGATATATATAGGTAATTCGTTCCGGACTGAAAAACTCCATGGCTGAAAATTCTATGCTGAAAGAATTATCTTTGTGGGAAAGCTGGAAATGATCAGCATCCATTACTGCAGTAGTGACAATGTCTTTACCTCCTGATTCCATCCCTTTCTTTACCATTTTATCATGGATATAAAAGTCTGTGATCCGAATCTCAGGCTTTTTGCTTGAGTAGGTTATTTCTGCCGGATTAAAATAAGTGATGCCGTTTGTACCTCCAAAAATAAGTTCACCTTGTTGACATGCAAAGCCGGCTCCTTTGCTGAATTCATTACCTTGCAATCCGTCACTTGCATAGAAATTAATGAAACTCTGGTTTTGGGGGTTGAACCGACTGATTCCATAATTCGTACTGATCCAGAGATATCCATTCGTATCTTCCTTGATTGCACAGATATAATTGCTCGGCAAACCGTCTTCTACTGTATATTCGCGAATATCAAGACTTTTGGGATTGAGGTGTTTTAATCCTTTAGATGTTCCTATCCAGATGCTTCCATCACTACCCTCGTGAAGGGCATAGATTACGTCTCCATATAATATTCTTCTATTTTTCAAAGGAGAGATGAAATCCATGGTCTTTATGTCCACGCATCCCAAACCGTCATAAGTTCCTATGTACAGTTTGCCTTCATTAGTGTATAAGAGACTGTTTATCCATGAGTTATGTAGCATGTTTACTTTTGTCCAGTCGGTGCTATTATTGGCAAGCATCGGGCAACGGACTACTTTTCTGGTATTGATATCCATGTAAAATAAGCCACCTCCCATGGTTCCTATCCACAATGTCTTATTGTCATCTTCTGCAAAGCAATATATGTTCTCTGTCAGATTAGACGGCTGTTCCGATAGCTTCAGATATTCGCAACGACCGGTCTTGGGATCCAATCGTGTCATGCCGTGAAGGTAAGAGCCTATCCACAGATTGTAGTTGGAATCTTCGAAGATACTCATGATGGTTGCAGGAACAGAATGTGGATCATCTGTAGGGGTAAAGTGCGCTTTCAGCGTGTTGTCCGGAGCAATTGCATAGATTCCATCGTTGTCAGTACCTACCCAGAGTGTTCCGGTGTGATCTTTGTATACTGACATGACGCAGTTAGAACCGATTACATTATGTACGGAAGATTTATAGCCCATGTATTTGAATTCGTTTGTCGTGGCAGGTATAATCATAACTCCTTTCTGGAAAAAGCCTAACCATATATTTCCTATTTTGTCTTTCAGAATGGAATGTACTTTGGCTTTTTTCAGGTTAAATGTAGTGATATTAAAATTGGCTTCTTTTATCTTTTGTTCTTGAGTATCATATACTTTCATTCCCGAACCGTCTGTACCGATAAATATCTCATTCTGATCTCCGGGATATAAGATTTTAATAGGCAAATCTGGATTAGGAGTATATGTAAGGGGAATAAACACATCTTTTTTGTCATCATATATAAATAACCCTTTCTTTAAGCTACTCATATAAAGATTACCCTGTTTGTCTTCACACATACTTGAAACTGTATTCTTGGCTATGTCTTCTTCGCCTGAATAGTGTTTAGATTGGTTGTTTTTATCAAAACGAAAGATGCCATTATCTCCTGTCGCTATCCATAAATTCCCTTTTCTATCTTCATATGCATAAGTAATCAGATTACTGGAGATAAACCGGCTTATTTGCCTGGCTTTTATGCTGTCTCCCCTTGTTTCCAGTAAAAACATGCTATGCCCTGAGGTTCCTATTAGTATTTCTCCATTATTGCGTTCAAGTATTGTTGCTATATTGGGGTCTATCGAAGCTCCACTGGAAAGGTACATCGGAATGGTGGTAAAACTGGCTGTTGCCCGATCATATATTTGTAGTCCATTCAGAGATCCTATGAAAAGGCGCCCTTGCTTGTCTTCATAGAGTGTACGTACGTAGTCGTTAAGTAGAGAATGGGGATTACTTTTTTCATTTCTATAAACGGTGAATTTAGCACCGTCATATCGATTCAATCCATCCTCTGTTGCAATCCATATTATTCCGTCACGATCCTGGTATATTTTATTGAGCATACTGCTTGATAGGTCTTTATCAACCGTGAACATCTTTCCTTCCTGTCCATGAGATGTGCTAGATAAGCATAAACCTAATAGGCATAAAATAAATACAGTCTTCATAGTTATTAATTTTATGCTCGCAAATATACTTAATATCCGCTATATTTCCTTTTAAAATATGAACTTATATGTCGAATTTCTTATTCAGAGTTTGCGGGGCTTTTATGTTTTTATTAATTTTGAATTCTGTGTAAATGGTAGATACCATGTCAATTGAAAGTAACGAATTGGAAGATGAACAAGAGAGAAGCCAACGAGCAGATGGAGAGACAACAACCGTGTTATTATCCACGGGAAGGTGCGAGTACTATTGTTGTTTTCATACATGGTATAGTGGAAGGACCGGATCAGTTTCTAGATTTAATGAAACGAAGCTTCGAACTGGGTTTTGCTTCTTCTTCTTTGCTACTACCGGGACATGGCAGAACAGGAGAGGAGTTTGCACGCAGTAGCAGACAGCAGTGGTTGGAACATGTCAATGCAGAAATCGCCCATTATAAGAAAAACTATAATTCGATTATTTTGGTTGGGCATTCTATGGGTAGTCTTTTGTCGTTTCTTACTTATACCGAGAGCCCGGAGCAAATAATAGGCATAGTAGCTATAGATACCCCTTTATATGTGAGAGTTAAAGGTAGAGCTCTCAGAAATAATCTGAAGGTAGGCTTCTGCAAAGAAATCCCGGAAAGTGATCCTGCTCATGCTCTATTGGAGGCGAGTAGTGTAGCTCCTTGTTCCATACTCACTTATTTGAGTTGGGCACCGAGAATGATTGACTTGTTTTGTTTGATGAAGAAAACAAGAGAGGTACTACCTCAGGTCTCTATTCCTACATTGGTCTTTCATGCAGATGATGATGAATTGGTAAGTGCTTCCAGCGTGAAGTGCTTCGAGAGAACAATTCCGGAGAAGTACTTACAACTTGTTCACTTAAAAGAGTCAACTCATTTTTTTTATGGAAATGTGGACTGGGATTTGCTTTATTATACTTTTAGCCACTTTCTACAATCCTGTTAGAAGTTTTGCAAAAACTTCGACAGGCTCTCTTCCCGTGACAAACCTAATTTCTTTCTAAGCCTGTATCGTGCTGATTCCATACCCCGTTCCGATAGATTGAATAGTGGTGCAACTTCTTTGGTGATTAAATCCATACGGATATATGCGGCTAATTTTAATTCGCTGGATGTAAGATCGGGATAACGCTCTTTCAGGCGGCTGAGAAAGTTATTGTGTACGATGTTGAAGTTATTTTCCAACTTCTGCCAGTTATCTTCGTCTTCGATATTGGCATGTACTTTCTCCAGAAGTCTGTTCAATTTACGCAAGGCGTCTTTGGTCTGTTCTTTACGGAGGTAGGCAGAAATTTTCTGGAGTTCGTCTTGCATGAAAGTGAAAATTTCTTGCTTCTGGATTACATAGAACATGGAATTTGAGACTTCTTGGCTCTTTAATAATAACTCTTGTTGAAGCTTGTTGTTTTCCAGTTCAACGATCCTCTTTTCCTGTGCAAGAGCTTCCTCTTTTAGTTTGAATTCCCGTTTAAGGCTTTCTTCCTTCAGTTCATCCAGACGTTTTTGGTGTTGCTTGTTGAATCTCTGGTTCAATAGTTTATAGATTCCATATCCGAGTGCAACAATGAGAAGTACGTACAAGATGTAAGCATAAATACTTCTATACCAGGGTGGAAGAATTCTGAGATGAATTTCTTCTACCTCCGTCTGGTGGGTATGATGATTGTAGGCACGTATAAGGAAGGTATAATTTCCTTCTTTCAGTCCAGTATATTCTTTTATGCCTGAAGCATTCAATGCCAGCATTTGTTCATCCAGCCCTTTTAGCTGGACGGAATAAGTGATTTTATCATAAGAATTAGTATTCGGATTCATTTCAAACCGATATGAAGCGTCCGGACGATATTTTCTTAGGATAGTCTGATGCTGTTTGTCAGTTGGAAAGCCATTGTAGAAATAAGAATCTATTTCTTCATTGCTGGAAGAGATTATTACTTTTTTAATAAGGAACTTGTAACTGTTGGAGAGGGATGACAATGAATCTGTGGTGATACGATAAAGACTGAAACCATCCAGAGTGCTGATAATACAAGTAGCCGAGTCCACTCTGTTGATACTTTCGAAGGTACCCATCAGATTGTTTTGCAAACGGGTGGTACTGACAGAATCTGTTATATAACCATGCGGAGTAATATAATTGATTTTCAGTTTACCGGACTGCATATACCATACACAACTGTTTTCTTCATTGCTGACTACACGAAGATAATCTCTGTTACCTATACGCTGATTCCATTCTTCGGATAATTCGAATTCCTGCCTGATGGGGTTATAACGATAGATACCGGAATCTGTTGTGAAGTAAACACGGCCTTTGTCTTTAAACAGATTGGTCTGGTAAGAGTTATTCTGATTCGGATAATGCTGGCAGGATATTACTTTACTATATTCCGAATCTAATTTGACCGCACTTAGACCTGTCCCATGAAATATCCACCAAATATCATCATATTCATCATATTCTACATAGCGTACCGAGAGATTAAAACCTTTTATTTTCCGTGTGGATATCCAGAGAGGTGCAGATTCCGTGCCTTTGTTTTCTAGTAAAACCAATCCGGTGTAGCTGCCTGCCAGCACTTTGGATTTATTTTCTCCGACCGGTGTAAAGTTCCAAAAGCCATTTTCACCTATCAGGGGGATGGCCGTTCCTTCTTCAATCATAAAGGCTCCATTATTGTGACCGCAGAATAGAGTTTTTCCAATGGCAGTCAGATTCCAGACTTGTCCATCGGCATTCTTTACGGGACGGAGAGCCAGGTGGCGGATGTCTTTGATAGGCCAGGGGCTATAATATAATCCCTGGTTCGTTCCGAAATAGATGTATCCATTATGAATAATCGACGCGTAGCCTACTCCGTAATTCTGGTTTCCGGTATAGAGGTTTGATAATGGGCTGTTGGTTTCCAGATAACTGATGCCATTGTCAAGTCCTAACCATATATTATCTCCTTCGGTCACGTTCAGACTCAGTACGGAATTGTTTTGTAGTCCCGACCGAATATCATATTGCTCAATCTCTCCCGTAGGAATATCTGCAATTATCAGTCCGCTCTTAATCGTCCCGATATAAATCTTGTCATCCTTTATTTCTGCGCAATACAGCTGACTGGATTTGAGTAACGGATCATTTTGAGTGATGAGCGGAACAGTTGTTGAATTGTCATAGATATAAATGCCATGATATTCAGTTATCAGTAATAGCTTTTGATCCTGATAGGGGAGTATTTCGCTGATATGGTAGTTACTGATTTTTTCCGTACTTGCCAACGGTATAAATAACTGTCCGGTTTGCAGAAATACCCCCGCGTTTTCCTTGAACACATATAAATTTCCGTTTATATTGGCGGAGCAGAGCATACGTTCCTTACTTTGGATAACAGTAATTTCATCGTTCGTAAGTTTGAATATATGGTTGTAGGATACAAAGTAGATGCTATGATCTATGCAATAGATATCCCATACATCACTGAAATTTCGATACTTATCTTCCAGACTGTCGGATAAGGAATGATAGTGCATAGCTCCCTTTTCGTCCGGCGAGAAATAACCGAAATTGTTGAATGCTCCTACATAGATACGTTCCTTGCCGTCATGGTAAGCCGTCCGGATAATCATGCCATTGCTGAACAGATGCCATGAGTAACCGTCGAACTGTAGTAACCCTGAGTTGTTGGCTGCATAAATCCAGCCGTTGTTGTCACGGGTGATTGTCCAATTCTGCGTGCCCCCACCATACTCCATACGGCTGATGTTATTGATATAAGGTAACCAGTTCTTTATGGAGTATGCATGAACGGAGAAGATGAGTAATAACAATATCAGTGTGTATTTCATTTCAGCCTCTTTTGCTCCAAAAATATAAATTTATTCAATATGAGCTATCGGTTCATGGATATATCTTTCCATTTTCATTTTCTCTTTCCACTTCACAGTGATGTCCGGATTGATCTGTAACCGTGCATCTATATTGCTGAAAATCACCGTATCCCCTTGCCACATTGCTTCTGAAGGCCAATCTGCATTGATGTATGAAAATGCTTTCACGACATCCGGATTACTCTCCACTGTATTGAACAGTTCCTTGTACCAGGTACGCCAGGCATGATTGGCCTGTTCCGGATTGGAAAGGCGTAACTCGGAAGCTACAACTCCCTTTTCCTGGAACATAGGAGTAGATTCCGCAATAAAGAGTGGCTTGCCATGTTTGCGAGCTAGGTCTATCATAGTCTGGCAACGCCCCTGGGCAAACTGGCTGTATGCAAACCAATCTACATATTCATCACCGGGGTAATATTGATAAAGTTCATCCATACTGCTTTTGCCTCCGGTGGATTGCCAAACATAAGCTACATTGGATATGTTCAGTGAATCGAATAGGGTATGGATACGGCGGAAAGCTGTAATGTAAGCTTCTGGTTGATAGTGGTTCCAGGCATGCCCGTCGAATTCATAGCCGATGCGCAGAAATACTCTTCGGGGGGCAATGTTTTGTATCCATTCTCCCAAGCGAATGATATAACTGTCATGTTCTCCGCTGGCTACTTTTTCTTCATGGTTTACTAATTCAAGACCGATGGCTACGTCACAGTCTTTAAGCAGGGGAGATGCAAGTTGTGCGTCCGCAAAGCAATTGCCTGCACCCCAATTGGCATTCGATGTAAGCCCGTCAAGTCCCTGGTAAGTATATCCGTAAGATACATCTCCTGGGCGGATGTTGGTATAGATGGTTATACCTGCCGGAGTTCCGAAGAAGTCAACATATCCTTCTTTCCCTTCTATACCGCCTATTGCTTCCATATCCTGACCGATGAAAACCAGGCACTTGCCGTCTTCCGGCTCGAACTTGGCATAGTTTACGGAAGACTTCTTGTTTGTACAAGCTATGGCACAAAGAACTATAGCGAGATAAAATAGCTTTTTCATATAGCAAATTAATAGAGTTTACAATAAAGGTTTGTATTCAAAGCTGTCAAAATAGGCCCATTTGCCCCGTCCTGATACATCCTGGCAGCACATACCGATGAAAGCTCCGGTAAAGGCGGCTTTGTATTCAAACTTGTTGCAAACGTAATCATCGGATATAATGGAAGCATCCAATGTACCCCCTATTTCCTGCCATGTACCCCCGTCGGTGGAATAACTGAAGCTCAACTTTTCTCTCTGAATAGTTGCCCGCAGCCATACTTCTCCCTTTTCCAGCCGGATATATTCCGGTAACGGCTCACTCCAGCGATTATCATCATTAACGAATATATTCAGCACATAGCTGTTGAGAGATTCTTCCCACGACATGAAAAGATAGTAAAAGTGCCTTGTATTGTAGTAATAGGCCAATCCTGCCATTTGCTGGAAAGTATCTGGTTGAAATTCCAGTCGGGTGCTGGCTGTAAAGTTGAAATCTTGTTGTCGCCTGGCTATCATGCTTTGGTTATGGGTGGAACAAAGTGACTCCCTACCTTTAATACTCAGGAATCCGCTCCGTTTCCTGAGTGATACCCAGGTTTCATCCATCGGCACACGGAGTGACTGGAAGTCGATAGGCATAGTCTCGTCTTCAAAATCACATCGTTCCGGTAAAACCTCCCAACGGCAGGCTGTCAAGTCGGGAGCTTCAATTTGTACCTGCGGTTCATTACCTCCGCTTTTCAGATATAGCCAGTCATCTTCGTGCCATACCACTTCCTGCAGGCATGTTTCGCGCCCCAGGGTACATCTGCCACGGGTAGTTAATGGCCGCCCTGCAAGGTGAGTCAGATACCATCTGCCATCGGGAGTAGATACTACCGAGCCGTGACCTGCCTTTTGGAGATACAAATCCGGATTGTGAGCGGAAGTCAGTACCGGATTCGTAGGATGCACTTCGTAGGGGCCGGTAATCTGTCTGGATCGTGCCAGAGTTACGGCATGATTATATTCCGTTCCGCCTTCGGCTGTTATCAGATAATACCAACCGTTGCGCTTGAAGAGTACGGGACCTTCCGTAATTCCCAATGCAGTACCGGGGAAGATATAATAAACCTCTCCGATAAGCCGGTGCTCCCGGTAAGAATATTCCTGCAAGACAATCCCACCGAAGAATTTTCCCTTCCGGTGATCTACAAGCAGATTGGGAACCCAGGCACGCCCGTCTTCGTCATGGAACAACGAAGGATCAAATCCGCTACTGTTCAGATAGATGGGGTCGGACCATTCACCGTCTATCTTGGTTGCCGTCACAAGATAGTTGTGCGTATCTTTCCATCTGCCATCGAAGCGTTTGACATCTGTGTAGACCAGATAAAACCTTCCGTCCTTGTAGGTCAGATTGGGTGCCCAGACTCCGCAAGAGTCAGGATTTCCTTTCATATTGAGTTGAGACACACGGGTGAGTGGCCGGGTTAGTAAATGCCAGTGAACCAAGTCACGGGAGTGATGTATCTGTACACCCGGAAACCAGTCAAAAGTGGAGGTGGCTATGTAGAAATCATCTCCTACGCGGCAGATAGACGGATCCGGATTAAATCCGGTCAGAATAGGGTTTGTAATCATATTCATAGTGCTAAGTTGTTTTTATGAGTTCTTTTTCCAGTTCTTCCATGTTGCGCCCCTTTGTTTCGGGGTAGAGCAGGCTGACAGAGATCAGGCAGAATACCATGATGATAGCATAAATCATAAAGGTATTGCCTGCACCCAGATGGTCTATCTCGACCGGGAACAAGGTGGTGACGGCAAAACTGATAATTCCGTTGAAAACACCTGCAAGCGATATACCCAGTCCTTTTACATGATACGGGAATATCTCAGACAGTAATATCCAGGTAATCGGACCTAATGAAATAGAGAAGCCGACTATCATGCAGAGCAGTCCGATCAGGATAATGACGGGGGAGCCCGACATATAAAACGTAGCAGATACAGTCAGCAGTGAGGCTATCATGATACACGAACCGATAATCAGCAGAGGTTTTCGTCCGATCCGGTCAATCAATGTCATGGATGCGAGGGTCATAACCACCATACATATCCCGATAAGGTTGGATTGCAGGAAAGAGCTGTCGGGGGTGAAACCCGCCATATCGAAAACTCTGGGTGCATAGAATAATACCGCATTGATTCCGCATGCCATCTGGAAGAAGGCGACACTGAAAGCAATAAACAGTATCAGCCGCATCGGGCGTTTAAACAATCTGCGTCCCTGTTCCTGATAGGAGAGGGCAGTCTTTTCCTTGTCTTTCCGTTGGCTCCGGTTTTCGGTCCATACCGGACTTTCCGGTACGAATGTCAATCCGATTAGGTAGATAATCGGGAACAAAGTACCCAATCCGAGCATCCAGCGCCATTTCAGTTCCGGACTGTCGAACCAGCCATTCACCAACGTATTGGAAGCGTAAGCCACCAGATAACCTACTCCGATGTTCAGTTGGTTGAACGATACGAGAAAACCCCGCTTATCGGAAGGTGCAAGTTCCGCAATGTATATGGGGACTACCAGCAGTGAGATTCCTATACCCAGTCCACCGATGAAGCGGCTTATCAGAAAAAACATATACGTCTGACTGAGTGCACTGCCCAATGTGCAGAAGCAAAAGAGCAGTGCTGCCAGAATGAGTGATTTCTTTCGTCCGATTCTTTCGCTGACATTTCCGGCAAAGAAGTTACCGATGAAGGTTGCCAGCATGGTGATGCTTACAGCCAGCCCTTCCTGAAAGGAGCCGGATTGTAGACCGAAAAAGTCGCCGAAGTACATGCTTGCTCCCGATACATTGGCTGATATGCCCAGCAGCAGACCACCTATCGAGACGATGAAGCAGGTGATGTACAGATATGCATTGTTTCTTTTATCCATTGATTTATTTATTCAGGGTAAATAATTACAGCGTGTTTATCGAGGCAGCTTACTCCAATCCAATTCCGCGGCATGTATATAGCCATTGCCCGAAATTTTCTCTTTCCAGTGGTTGCTTACATATTCACTTTGCTGAATACGCGAGTCGCATTGCTGGAAGGTTACATTTATTATCCACATCGGTTGTGAGAGCCATTCCACATTGATGTAAGAGAAAGCTTTAACCACATCGCTGTTTTCTTCGATAACACTGAAGAATTTGGTGAACCACTCATCCCATATCTTCCGGGCTATCTCAGGCTTTTTGATATCCGCATCGAAGTAAGTCTGTCCCTTCTGGAAGACGGGAGTCGATTCGGCTATGAATACCGGTTTGCCTTTCATCCGGGCAAACTCGATCATCACCTGATCCGGCTGACCGAAATAAGAGTAGGCACACCAGTCCACATATTCATCTCCCGGATACCATTTCTGCATATCGGACAAGGGAGTACCATCTCCTTTGGACTGCCATACATAAGCTACGTTGCGGATGCCTGCCGCATCAAAATGATCTTTGATGTGTTTGTAGGCGGGGATATACGTTTCGGGTACATAATGATTCCAGTCTGTACCGTCGAATTCATAGCCGATACGCAGAAAGACGGGACGGGGAGCAAGCTTCTTGAACCATTCACCTATTATGTCCAGCTTCCGATCATATTTGCCGGATGCTATGTCCGATTCATTTCCCACAATGGCAAGCCCTACAGCGATCATTGAGTTGTTGAAACGTTCTGATTGAGGGTATAAGTTGGCACAACAATCGCCTGAACCCCAATTGTCGATATCATAAAGACCGGATACTTTATCGGTGTCGCTACCGCCCAGTCCCAGGTAAACAGTTATTCCTGCCGGAGTCCGGAAATGATCGCAGTAGCCCTCATTGTATTGTTCCAGTCCGCCTACTGCTCCTAAATCCTGACCGATGAAGACAAAGCATTGGCCGTCTTCAGGTTCGTATTTGGAGAGTTCCCGTCCGTCAGGTTCCGGGGCGGGGGTATCGTGCTCTTTATTCTCACATCCGATACAGGAGGTGAAAAGGAGGTGAAATATGATATACTTTAGTATTGATTTCATGCTTAATAAGAGTTTATAGTTTCAATAAATTCATTACTATACCGATATGCGTTATATAGGAGTGAACAGAAGAACGTAACTTCTTGTGTGATAGTGTACTTAGTGTTCCACTAAGATTAGTCGTAGTGGAACACTAGTTCAGTCGTAGTGGGAAGTGGTTTCAGTCGTAGTGGGAAGTGGTTTCAGTCGTAGTGGGAAGTGGTTTCAGTCGTAGTGGGAAGTATGTTCAGTCCTAATGGGAATGTAGCTCATTACCGCACCACGTTGAATTCATCCCATTACTGCCTCAGATTCGGATTCTTCTCTGTTTCACTGTGAGGAATGGGTAGATAGTAATTGTTTTCATTGAATACCCGTTCCTCAATGGTTACTATTTTATAGTTATTATTGTTTCCGTCAAACTCAACCGTCATTCCCTTGATGGGTGCCCGTAGAGTCGTTGCTTCTTTCCAGCGACGCAAGTCGAAGAAGCGGTGTTCTTCCAGGCACAACTCTACGCGGCGCTCATTGTGAATACGGATACGCATCTCGTCTTTGGATAAACCTTCCGGTAATCCCGGTTGGCCTGCACGGTCGCGAACTTCGTTGACGGCATCGTACACACTTTTGTCCGGTGCAGCCAATGCCTCATTCTGCGCTTCGGCATAGTTCAGTAACACTTCTGCATAGCGGAAATAAGGCCAGTTGTTATCCTGCGCAAAGGCTCCGGTGTATAAGTCGGCAGATGCTCCGTCATATTCCTGCATCATTTTGCGAAGCCCATACCCGCAGCGTGCGCGGTAATCGTTGGGCAGACAGTTGCCGCTCCAATCCGGGTTTTGCAGATGGCGATGCATAAGTAACTGGCTTCCTTCCCAGTAACTTCCATGATAAAGCAAAGTTTGATAGAAGCGTTTGTCACGGTTGGCGTATGGATCCTGCGGATTGTAAATGGATGTAGGGTCGGTTATCAGTTTACCGTCTGTGGTTTCGTAAGCATCGGCTAAGTTCTGGGTGGGATATAAACCGTTCCAGGAACCGCGGTCGGCATCGGCAGGGTCAAGACTCCATTGCATGTGGATGTTATGCGTGATTTCCGGAAACTGGAAGCGGCGCTCAAAGATAATCTCCGTGTTGGCATTCGATTTGTCGAAGAATAAAGAACCGTAGGCATATTCACCGTTGCGGTAAAGATGATGTACTCCCAGAGTCATGACAGCTTGTGCGGCTTTGGCGGCATCTTCCCAACGCTCTTTAGAGTTGGAGGCATTGTTGAGCGGGCTGGCAAGATAGAGTAGGGCACGGGCTTTCAGCGCCAGGAAGGCACCACGGGTGGCACGCCCTTTCATGGCATCGGAAACGGTCGGGTCAAGATCTTCCGCATAGTTATCGCTCTCGGTGGCAATGAAGTTTATCAATCCTTCGAAATCGGTGGCCGGTACCAGTAGATTGTCTTCCAGTTGCTGAGCTTCCGTAATCAACGGTGCCCGTCCGAATGTCCTGGCAAGGTCGAAGTAACAGAATGCCCGCAGGAAACGTGCTTCCGCTTCGTAATATTTCTTTTCGGTCGGTGTCAGCACCACGTCTTTGGTGTCCGGAACGGCGGCAATTATCAGGTTACATTTGCGGATAATGCTGTAATTGCTCTTCCATATTTCATCGATGAACGGAGTGCTTTGCGCTGTGATCTGCCCTGTATTGAACTGATTTACATTTGCATCGAACTTGCCGTCAAAGTCGTCGGCACCGGCATCGAAGTTACCGCCGAAAGCGGCAGCCCAGTCTTGATCCCATCCCTGCGTATTACGGTTGAAGCCGCATACCAGTGTACCGTACGTATTGGCTACGAATTGATCGATAAGCTTTTTGTCCTGCCAAATCAAGTCGTCGGAGACAAATGTCGTAGGCTTGATGTCCAGCATATCAGTACAGGAAGTCATGCTGATAGCGGCAAGTAGTATGAATAGGGGTTTAAATATTTCTTTCATGATATTGTCTGTTTAAAATTGAATACTGATACCTGCGTTAAATGATTTCATTTGCGGATAAGACCAACCTTGTGAGTTTACATTCTCAGGGTCTATCTGAGGAACATCGGTAATGGTGAAGAGATTCTGTCCGCTGACGTACACACGTACATTCTCTAAACGGAGGTTACTCAACCATTTGCGCGGGAAGTTGTAACCTACTTCAATGTTTTTCAGTCTGAAATAAGACGCATCATACAGATAGGTCTGCACGGGCGGGAAATCCGTATTCGGGAAGTTGTGCGTGGACTGCTCCAGACGCGGATAACGTGTGCCGGGATTGTTTTCGCTCCATGCTTCTTTTACCCAGAACTGAGGCAGATTGCCATCATTGAAGTAAGGCATTACTACGCCACCATTCAGATAAACCTGCGCATGGGCTGCTCCCTGGAAGAGGAAACTGAGGTCGAAATTCTTCCATGCCAGGCTTCCGTTGATACCGTATACGATTTCCGGTACGTTGCCGTATCCCAGATAGGTCATATCACCGGCATTTACCACTTCGTCACCGTTTACGTTTACATATTTGATATCACCGGGACGGGTCACATAGTCGCTTCCTGCCACTTCCTGCTTGGCATACGCATCTATTTCCTGTTGGTTCTGGAAGATGCCGTCTGTCTTATAACCGTAGTAGCTGTAGATGGGACGCCCGGTTTTTCTCAAGTACTCGGAGGTTCCTGCGGCCTCAGCCATTTCCAATATCTTGTTGCGGGCATAAGTGAAGTTTCCGCCTATGGAGTAACGGACTTTACCGATGTGATGATTGAACGTCAGGTTGGCATCGATACCTTTATTCTCCACCTTGCCGATATTTTCAAGCGGGAGTTCTCCACCGAACGACCAGGGCACTTCGGCTCCTCGCTGTGCAAGGATGTCGGAACGGGTTTCTTTAAAGAAATCTAAAGACAGGTTGAACCTATCAAACAAACCTGCATCTATCGCGATATTCATCTTCTTGGAAGTTTCCCAGGTTGCCAGTGCATTGGCTATGGGGCCGGGAACCAAACCCTTGGTAACCAATTCTCCGAATACATAATCGCCAAGGTTATTCGCCAGTCCGCCGCCATGCGAACCGCGTGAAGCGTACAAGTCGAAGCGGCTGTAATACGGGAAGGCTACACCACCGGTATTGTCGTTACCCAATGTACCATAGGATCCTCTGATCTTCAGGAAATTTATCTTATTCTTCAAAGGTTCAAAGAACTTTTCTTCCGAAACCACCCAGCCGATAGACGCGGATGCAAATGTTCCCCAACGTTTGTCGGGAGCAAAGTTTTCGGAAGCGTCCCGGCGGATATTCGCTTCAAACAGGTATCTGCCGCCATAATTATAGTTGATTCTACCCACATAGCTGAGGCGTGCCGACTCTCTGTCATATCCACCCAATTGCTGTCCGGTACTGTTACCGGCACTGATCTGGTCCATTACGTCCGAGTCGAAAGAGTTGCGGGATACCCATACGTTGTGGTATTTTTCTTTGCGTCCCAATGCCATCAACAGGGCTGAAACGGTATGGTTGCCGAAAGAACGGTCGTAGGTAAGATGTCCCTGCCACTCTATGTATTCGTTGTCATTCTGATTCTGATAGAGTGAGGCGCTACCTCGTGGCTGCAAGTTGTAGTTGTTGTCTTGGTCGCGTACATACAGGTAAGGGGAGAGTGACCAGGTCTTCTGGGCGTAATTGTTTTTATCGTATGAGAAGACACCCTTTATTTTCAATCCTTGGGTTACGAACGGAAGGTCTTGAGTCAGTTCGAGGCGGGTTAACAGACTGTTGTTTCGTGAGTCACTGTATCCTGCGTCTTTGCTGGTTTGCGCCATGATGTTCGGGTGAGTGGCATCGGGTACTGTGTAAAGGCCATTGTCATACTTGGCAAGTAGCACAGGAGTATTACGGATCAACTGCTGGAAGACATTGGTACTGCTCTGTGGGCTTCCATGACGGTATTCCACACGACCGGATGCATCTACCGAGAGCTGAGTGGTAGAAGTGATCTTTATGTCGATATTGCTTCTTAAAGAGTAGCGTTCGTAGTTCAGATTGTCCCACAAACCATCCTGATGTACATATCCGAAGCTGGTAAAGAACTTGATGTTATCGCGTCCGCCGTCCACGGTAATGTTGTGCTGATGCTGCACTGCATTCTTTGACAGCATTTCTTTGTACCAGTCGGTGTTCGGATAACGTTCGGGATCAGAGCCGTCGGCGAATTTTCTGATTTCCTCGTCTGTATAGATTGTATTGCCCATGTATATGTTCTTCATTCGGGCATAGTCGGTAGAATTGGCAAATTCCGGCAGACTTGTAGGCTTCTGTATTGATACGTTGCCCGAGTACTTTACGTGGACTTTTCCGGTATTGCCTCGTTTGGTAGTGACCAGTATAACCCCGTTGGCACCGCGCATACCGAAGATAGCGGCTGAGGCGGCATCTTTCAATACGTTCAGCGATTCTATTTCATTGGGATCTATGCGGGCAAAGTCTTCTGCCTGGCGTTCGATGCCGTCGATGATATAGGTAGGTGAAGTTCCTCCCTGGAAAGTGGCAACACCGCGGATATAGATTTGTGAGCCGTCCAGTCCCGGTTCTCCGGTGGTTTGTTTGGCTATCAATCCGGGAATCTGTCCGATAAGTGCGTTGGAGGTATTTGCCGATTGGGCTTTCAGAATCTCGTCGCTTTTCACGGAAGCTACGGCACCTGTCAGATTTACTTTCTTCTGGACGCCATATCCCACGACTACTACTTCATCCAGTTTCATGTTGTCTTCACTCATAACTACACGCATATCTTTGGCAGCGGCAAGTGTTACGGTGCGATATCCTATATAAGATATCTTCAGCATGTTTCCTATGCGGGTTTCGAGCGAGAATTTACCGTCTATATCGGAGATGGTACCTTTTTGTGTCTTCTGGTCCTGTATGGATACACCAATCAGCGGCTCTCCGTTTTCATCAATAACCAGACCTTGAATAAGACTCTCTTGTGCGTATCCGCTTGCCGTTATAAGAAGAAATAGTATCCATGCAAGAGGCCGCAGTGTGATAAGTGGCAGTCTTTTCTTCATAATATTAAAAGATTTAATAGTTAATAATAGTGTTTTCATGCAATACAGAGAAAAGGGATATCCGAGGTTACCGCGCGTTGTAGTCCGTCCATCCTTTGGTCTGTTTGGCTGATACAAAAGTAGAGGGTGGGAAGAGTAAAAGCAAGCGAATCACTACTCTTTACATACTTTTGTCGGAGGTAAATTATACGTTTGAAATACGCTTGCTGATTGCTAATGTGTTGATAAGTAGTTGTGTATATAAGCATGGACTTTGTTCGTGTATAAAAATAGCCTTCATGTTTTCATAGAATCAGCCGAATATAAAAAAGAGGGGAAGCTTTGGCTTCTCCTCTTGAAGATAGGTTTGTGAAGTATGTGATTACCTTCTTTCATTCAGCATTTTCGGTGTCGGGCATTCATGATTGTCGATAGGAAGCTTCACTTGTTTCAAATCGTCCAATTCATGTATTGGCCTTTCCACTTCGTAAGGGGGACGCATACCCGAAAATTCCTGGAAGTATAGCAGACAGGCATCTTTCCACCATACGGCATCACGTGCCTGTATCTTCAGGCGTGACTGTACATCCTTGAAACGTTCCGCATCGATATAGTTCTCGGCCAGGTCCCATTTTTTCTGAAAACTTCTTACCAGCTGTACACCATGATCGTAGCGATAGCAAAGCTCGTCCCATAAAGTACGTCCGCTTTGCATGGTGTGTTGCCAAGGGGCATGATGGAACCACAAGAGATACTCATCCGGACAAGTACGGATGTCATCGTAAAGGTGGCAGAGTGAATCGGGATATTGGGCTGTGGCATTGCTACCCGTGTGGCTACGATCGAAACCTATGCCTGCCTTATCAGCTTTGTGATAATAAGACGGCATCCAGTCGGGGCGTGCACCGGGCACATCGCACCAAGGTTCCGGGCCGTAATGGTGTCCCCATGCAAAGAGGTGATGCAGCCCGAGCGGCATCATATAGTCTACCACAGCCTCGCGGCTTTCCATCATCATTTGCTTTAATGAAGAATGAAGAGTTAAGAATGAAGAATTGGCTGCACTATCGGTCTGCAAACCTTCTTCATTCTTCATTTTTAGTTCTTCATTGTAGAAGGTCTGTTTCAGCCATTCTTCTGCGATTGTTTCTGATGTCAGGGAAGGATTCCAGGCCATGCGCCCGAAAGCGTACCAGTTGGCTTGGGCGAAAGGATGACCGCACCAGTTTGTATCCGTACCTATATTGGCAACACCTGCTATGGCTTTCAGTGAAGACGGCTTCACAAAGTCGAAGAACTCTTCCCACATCGGGGCAAGATAGGCAAGGTGATTGGAGAAGCCCAGATATTCTTGTGTAATCTGGAATTCGACCATCTGCGGAGTCCGGGGCATAGCGCCGAATAAAGGACTATACGGTTCGCGAGGCTGGAAGTCGACCGGACCGTTCTTTATCTGTACGATGACATTGTCGCGGAATTGTCCATCCAAAGGCTGGAATTCCAGATAGGCTTGCTTAGCGCGGTCTGCATCCGTTGGGCTGTAGACGAAAGCACGCCACATGACAATACCTTTATAGGGCTTCAATGCATCTGCCAGCATATTGGCACCTTCGGCGTGTGTACGGTTGAAGTCGCACGGGCCGGGCTGTCCTTCGGAATTGGCTTTCACCAGGAAGCCACCGAAGTCGGGAATGGTGCGATAGATCTCTTTGGCTTTCTGCTTCCACCAGGCGATGACATCTTTGTCCAAAGGATCGGCTGTGGAAAGCCCGCCCAGTTGCATGGGGGAGGCAAAGTTGATAGAGAGATATACCTTGATGCCGTAAGGACGGAATATGTCTGCCAGAGCCTTTACCTTTTCCAGATATTCGGCGGAAAGGATTTTAGAAGAAGCATTTACATTGTTCAGTACCGTTGCATTGATTCCGATGGAGGCATTGGCACGCGCATAAGCTTCGTATCTGTCGGAGAGTGTGCCGGGCAGTTCTTCCCAGTTCCAGAGAGATTTGCCGGCATAACCGCGCTCGATGCTGCGGTCGAGGTTGTCCCAATGATTGAGAATACGCAGGTCATAGGCAGGATTCTCCGTTATTTCCTGGTCTGTTTCCGAAGGTTTTCCAAAGTTCCGCATTTCTTGCAGGCGGATCAGGTGATAGGCAGCATAAAGCAAACCCGCTTCGCTGGGAGAAGTGACGGTGAGTTTTCCATTTGCCTGTCGTATACGGAAGCCTTCGGGAGATAGTTGTTTGTCTTTCTTCAGTACAAGCGTAACGGGGAGCCCCTGCCATGCCTGCTTCAGTTCACGGACGGCTATATTTAGTGTCGGAGACTGGCGAGGCGCTGTAATTTGTGCCCGGGCATCTGTCGATTGCCGGAGCCACAAACGGCTGCCGTCTTCCGCGGATACGGGTCCGAGTAAACAAGATAATAATAAGAATAAAGAGAGCAGTTTTTTCATAAACAAAAAGTATTGGTTGGTTTATTCATCGGCGGGGTAGCGTACTCCCCATTCGCGGCGTAAGTCATCCATCATGCGCATGATGCGCAGGGTTTCGGCGTGAGGCATATAGGGAGATTCGAGCCACCCGTTCCTCAGAGCTTCCATGGATGCATATACCTGGTATTCGTATCCGGTGATTTGTGGCGGACAGTTGTAGACAACTGCCGTCTTATAATCTTCTGTTACCACCCTGATTCGTTGTGGATTGTTGATATTTTCAATGATTAGATGGCCTTTGTCACCGGAAATGATGCCTTGGCGGTCGGTCATACTCAGCATACTGCTGTGCAGTACAGCGATTTTCCCATCCTTGAATGTAAGAGTTATACTATTCTGTGCATCGACTCCGGTATCGGTCTTTACGCAGGTAGAGGTGACACACTCTACATCCGTCCCGAAAACCATGGAAGCAAAGTTCAGTGCATACACTCCCAGGTCGAGCAGAGCCCCGCCTGCCAGTGCCGGTTGGCGGAGGCGCTCACGGTTGCCGATTGGGTAACCCAGATTGGCAGACAGCGTCATGGGGCGTCCGATGATTCCACCGTTTACAAGGTCATTGATGGTTTGCGATAGAGGCATATAACGTGTCCAGATAGCTTCGGTGATGAAGAGCTCCTTTTCTTTGGCAAGATTCAGCAGTTCTTCCGCCTGGCGGGCATTGGCGGTGAATGCCTTTTCGCATAAAACCGCTTTGCCTTTCAGCAGACTCATACGTGCATGTTCGAAATGGTGAGAATGGGGAGTGGCAATATATACCAACTCCACCTCTTCATCATCCAGCATTTCTTCATAAGAACCGTAGGCACGGGTGAAACCCCACCGGTCGGCAAAGTCACAGGCAGTCTGCAACTGGCGGGAAGCGACTGCATAAGCTTCTACTCCCTCCATTCCTTCGAGGGTGATTGCCATCTTTTCGGCAATCCACCCGGTACCTATAATACCTATTTTGACAGTATCCATACTCTATCGGGCAACGGTTAATCCAGTCCTTCAATGGTGATAATTTTTCCGTCGGCGTCGTATTCCAGTTCGCATACTTTCAGGCTGCGCAACCAGGTGCGTCCGCCGGAAGGCACACTGTCGTGATGGAACAGATACCATTTGCCCCGGTATTCCACAATGGAGTGGTGGGTAGTCCAGCCTACTACCGGAGTCAGGATTACTCCCTGATAGGTGAAAGGACCATAAGGATTGTCGCCGATGGCGTAGCACAGACGGTGGGTATCACCGGTAGAGTAGGAGAAGTAATACTTTCCGTTATACTTGTGCATCCAGCTTGCTTCAAAGAAACGGCGTTCGTTGTCTCCGGCTGTCAGCGGTTGCCCGTTTTCGTCCAGGATCACTACGGCTTTAGGTTCTTCGGCAAATTGCAGCATGTCCGCACTGAGTTTGGCAACGCGTCCGGGGATGGACGGCTCGTTGTCTGCGGGGAAAGTAGCTCCACTTTCCAGGGCTTTATTGTCGCGATAGCGTTGCAATTGTCCGCCCCACAGACCACCGAAGTACATGTAGTAGTTACCGTCTCCATCATTCAGAACGGCAGGGTCCATGCTGTAACTTCCGCGCATCGGGTCGGGTTGGGGAATGAACGGACCTTCGGGACGGTCGCTGATGGCAACACCGATACGGAAGATATCGTTCTGGTCTTTCAGGGGGAAATACATATAATATTTGCCGTCTTTCTCAGCTACGTCGCAATCCCAGAGTTGGCGTCCTGCCCAGGGAATATCTTCGGTGGTGAGTACCAGTCCGTGGTCTACGATTTCACCTTTCATGGGGTCATCGGTAGAGAAGACGTGGTAGTCTTTCATATTGAAATGGTCGCCGTTATCATTTTCGGGGATACCGCTTTCCCAATCGTGGGAAGGGTAGATGTAGAGACGGTCGTTGAACACATGCACGGCAGGGTCTGCCATATAATCTCCGGGTACCAGATATCTTTTTTCTTTCTTCATAATGGTATTGTTTTTAAGTTATTGATAGTTTCAGTTATTAATGTGAATCAGTAGTTGAATTATGTTCATTTCTATACGGATATGAACATAATTCATCTACTGATTCGTATTATTAGTATTCTCATAATCTCCTGTGGCATAAATGCCGACCATGGTTCCGGTAAAACCTCCGGCTGTCTGCGTGCTTATCAGGTCGGCGGAGACGGGTTCGCCTACTTGCGTCCAGTTACCTTTAGGACTGGTGGAGTAGCTGAAGGTATAGTTTACTGCATTATCTCCTTCCACTTTCAGATATACTTTTCCATCTGTCCGGGTTAGCGGGCTGTTTGCCTGTTTGCACAGTCTGCCATGGCTGTATGTTTCCAGAAGCATGACGGGGTTGCCGTCTTGATCCAATGTCTTTCCGAAGCGAATATAGCAATTATCATCATGGAAACAGATGATGCCTGCGAAATCCTTCGGCTGTTGTGGCACGAAGTCCAAGCCGGTCTGAGCTGTGAATGTCCAATTGTTAATCCAGCGACCGATGGCAGCAGGCTGACGCTTTTGGTTAAGATCAGTGCTGCTGGCGGTCATTTCCAACTGCCCTTTGCTGTTTATATCATAGCAGGGCACCAGTGGAGTGCGGATAAAAAATGCTTCTTTAGCCAGTCCGTTTGCTGTCCATAGTGGGGCAGGACCGTAGGAGCGGTCGGCGGTATAAGTGATGATGTCACCCTCAGGAAGAATAATGGGTTGATTCTCTTTCCAGGTCACCGGGAGCATGAAAGTCTCGCGTCCCATCACGTCGTGACCGTCGCGATAGGGGCGGACACCGAGGAAAACAGCATACCAGTCGCCATCGGGAGTTTCCACCAGATCGGCATGACCGACGCAGGTAACCGGGTTGGGACGGTCGCCCGGCAAGCCGCGTTGCGTCAATATCGGGTTGATGGCACAAGGTTTGAAAGGGCCGAATGGAGACGCAGAGGTGAAGATCACTTCCGAGTGGTTGGGGCCTGTGCCACCTTCGGCAGCCATCAGGTAGTATGTGCCGTTGATGTGGTAGAGGTGTGGACCTTCTATCCAGCTGGGATGCTGGGTTTTGTCTACACCCCCGTCAATAATCATCTTCTGTTTTCCTATGGTACAACCGTTTTTCCAGTCAAATTCGCGTATCCAGATAGCGCGGTGACCGTCATATTCGGGCTTTCCTGCCGGACCGTCATTGTTCACAATGTATGCTTTCCCGTCTTCATCGAAGAGAAATCCGGGGTCGATGCCGCCCACTTCGGGCAGGAAAGTGGGATCACTCCAGTTTCCTTTCTTCGGATCATCCGTGGTGACGAAGAAGTTGCCGCCACCGTCTACGGCTGTGGTGATCAGATAGAACAGTCCGTTGTGAGGATTGTATTTGATGTCCGGAGCATAGATACCGCCGCTGATACGCAGGCCGTCGTACATAGGCAACTGTGAGGGGCGGTTGAGGACGTAGCCCAGTTGTTCCCAGTTCGTCAGATCTGTGCTGTGCCAGATGGGTACGCCGGGGTAGAAGGCGAAAGAGGAGTTGACCATATAATAGTCGTTTCCTACGCGGCAGATGCTCGGGTCGGGATAACAACCCGGTAACACGGGATTCAATGTGCCCGGTGTGGTAACCTGACCAGTTGCTTTATCGGTATCCTTGGGAGCTACCGTATACGTGAACTCATCGAACACAGCCTTTTTCGGTTCCAGAATTTCTTTCAGGAAGGGCTTGGGCTGATAGTTACGGTCGAAGAGTAGGGGATATTCCCGTCTTCCCGGTACGGGCCAGTCATTCTTCCAGGAGTCGCCGTCCGATACTCCCCAGGCGGTTACGCGTGTAATGACGTCCGAGTGCTTTATGAAAAGTTCCATGAACGATTTCATACGTGCATTCCACAGATTGGAAACACTATCCGGCAGAGTTTCGGGATAGGGATTTAAGGCTTTCTCAAAGGCTACTTTGTCGGCAATATTTGCTCCGCGGTTTACGGTTGGCAAAGCACTCATGTCCCATTCCGTTATCATCACTTTAGCGCCTGTGGAGGCAAAGGCGAGAAGGCTGGTTTCATATTCACCTATACTCGGGTAATCCAATCCCATGTGTCCCTGCATACCTATGGCATCTATGCGCAATCCTTTTTCTTTGAGTGAATTGACCATGCGCACCACTGCGTCGCGGCGTCCCGGTTCGTGCATACCGTAGTCGTTATAGTAGAGTTCCGCTTCCGGATCTGCCTCATGTGCATATTGGAAAGCCAGCGGGATATATTCTTCTCCCAGTATCTCGTAGAACTTGCTTTTGCGGTAGCTTCCGTCTCCTTCGATGGCTTCGTTTACTACGTCCCAGCCTTTAATGCGACCTTTGTATCGGCCCACGATAGTATGAATATGACTTTTCAGTCGCTCTTTCAGGACTTCGGGTGAAACATTCTTTCCTTCGGCATCTGTGCAGAACCAAGGTGAGAGCTGGGAATGCCACACCAGGCAATGCCCGATGATGAACATTCCGTTATCCTCGCCGAACTGAACGAATTCGTCTGCCAGGCTAAAGTCATATCTGTCTTCTTCCGGGTGTATCACTTCACTCTTCATGCAGTTTTCGGCCACAATGGAGTTGAAGTGGCGGCGCACTACATCGACTGCGCTGGTGTCGCGACCCGCAGCCTGTTCGGAATTAATGGCGACACCAACAAGGAATTTATCACCGAGAATGTTTGTTAGAGTCGGGTCTGCCGCAACAGGTTTGTCACTATTACAAGACATTAATGCGGCAGCACAAACTGATAATGCTAAATACTTTAATTTCATGCTGTTTTAGTATGATTAATAGGTACTTATTGCTTTACCTACCACCTCCCCCTACGGGGACTCCTCCTTCAAGAAGGAGGAGAATTTAGATAGTACAAGCTGTTATTTAACTCATTTCAGACCGGGATTAGGAAAATATCCCGTACCCGGGGTGGTTAATAATCTTCTTTACTTCTGCGTTCCGTCAGTTCAGCCTGCATCTCTTCATTATACTTCTTTGTAATAGGATAGAAGTACAGCGCTATGACACCGATAAAGAACGTAACAGCCGGAATAATACTGGATGAAAGCACGATACCATGAATAGCCGATTCGCTTTGTGCGATCCCTGCACCCGATACATAACCGAAACCGGAGAGCAGGAAACCCAAAATAGCGCCGCCAATACCCAATCCGGCCTTCAGGGCAAACACCACACCTGCGAACACGAAACCCGTTGCACGGCGGTGATTGACATATTCCGAATGATCCGCCACGTCAGCAATCATAGCCCAAAGCAATGGAACGGTGGGAGCGTATGCCAAACTCTTGAGGAAGTTCAGGACGAACATTGTTTCTACATCCGTTTCATTCGGGAAATAGAAGAAGGCGGTGAACACTGCCGTCAGTGCCAGACAAACGATAAACACCGATTTCTTTCCGAAACGATTGGCTAAGAAGCCGGACAGGAAGATAACGCCGAAGAACTGTACCACTGCTCCCAGCATATTAAACACACCGAACCCCACTTCATAAGCCCTTTCAGGACTACTGACAATAAGGCCGAAAGCATTCAGTATCGTATAGCCCACCGAATCACTGGTCTGTGTAGCCACCAACCCCAGTTTATCGAGGAAGGCAAATAATGCGCCCGAATCCACATAATTCTCAAAGTAGTAGTTCATAGCGCTTCCCCACATGGCGAGGGTAGTGAAAAGGAAGAGTGTCAGGATGAACATCGCCCGCCAGGGAATATTCTTGAATACATCCTTGATATCTTTCCGGGTATCAGTTTTCTGATTTGCCGGCGGTGTGATACGTTCGCGGCTGGAGAAGAAGGTAATAACCAGGAACACGAAACCGATGACTGCAAACAAGGAAATAGTGCATAGCCAACCGTGCCCCTTATCACCGCTTTCACCTGCAAACTTGCTTACCAGCGGGAGCGTCAAGCCCTGTACCACAAACTGCGCAATGGTAGCGGCAACGAAACGGATAGACGTAATGCTTGTACGTTCCTTGATGTCACTTGACATTACACCACCCAACGATGCGTACGGTGTATTGTTGAACGAGTAAAGCGTCATCAACAAGGTATAAGAGATTGTAGCATATACCGCTACCAAACCTTTATCCTCGATACCGGGATTGTAGAATGCCAGCACATAGAACACCATGAACGGCAATGCAGTCCAGAGTACCCATGGGCGGTATTTGCCCCATTTGGTTTGTGTCCGGTCGGACAATATACCTACGGTAGGGTCTACAAAAGCGTCCACAATGCGGGCAATCAGCATCACTGATCCTGCAATGGCGCCTTCCAGACCGAAGACATCGGTATAAAACTTGGTTTGGTAAATCATCATCATCTGGAACACGAGGTTCGCGGAGCAATCTCCTAAACTATAGCCAATCTTCTCGGCCATAGACACTTTTTGACTTAGTGCGTTCATAGTGCTGTATTATTCAGTTATTAATTGTCAGTAATCAGTTGTTCGCTTGCTGTTATCCGTTTCCGGCTGTCCGTCATTTATTATTCTCCAGCGCACTTTCTGCTGCGCGTTGTCCCAGGGTTTTCTTATCCAATGGATGTATATCGTTCCATTCGCCCAGGTCACTGTTGCGGATGAGTCGGGTGTTCCGGTTGGTTTCAGCTACTTTGGCCTGTTCTTTGCGCATCTCAGCCCAGGCCTGCCGACCGCTGACGTCATCTCGGGACAGGAAGTCTGCCAGCTCTACAATGTAGAAAGGTAATTCCGGGTTGCCGAATGTGCTGCGCCAATCAGCAATCAGAGCTGTCAGTAGGGCAGCGTATTCATTGCGGCGGTCCACATTGGACTCTCCCTGATACCAGAGGACACCACGGATGCCATAGTTTTGTAACGGGGCAATCATGGCATTGTACAGGCATACCGGTTTGTAACAGAAGAACATCATTCCCGGAGCCGGAGGCATGGAAGCACCCTGTCTGTATTTCCATTCTCCTTGCAGGCTTACTTCTTCATTTCCGCAAATAATCTTATAAGGTTTCTCCTTCACAAAGTGCGGATAACCGTTATTGCTGATGAGGCGTATGGTCACTGTATTCTTCTTTCCCGCTTTCAGTACACCTGCCGGAATGGTATAGATGCGTGGAGGATACTGGTAGGAAATAGTACCTACGAATGTACCGTTCACATAGACGGAGTCTGCATCTACGATGCAACCTAAACGCAAGGTCGCTTCTTTTCCATTCCAATCCTGCGGTACTTCCACTTCTTTGCGGAACCAGTGCGAACCGTTTATCGGATTCAAACCGTTGGTTCCCCAGTCGGTAGAGAATAAATCAACGGTCTTCCAGTCTTTATCATTGTAGTTGGCGGCATACCAAGGTGTTGCTTCGTGCAGTCCTGCATCTCCCCGGTATAGGGAAGTGTTCCAGCGATAGAAGTTCAAACCTTCTGTCTGTTTAATGCTTTTCAGATAAGCATCATCTTCATATTGCCGTTTATCATTGATATATTTCGGAAATTCTTTCAGTCCTTCTTCGCTTATCCACGCCTCAACGGGAGTTCCGCCCCAACTGGAGTTTATCAGTCCGACGGGTATGTTGTTCTTTTCATACATGGCTTTGGCAAAGAAATAGCCCAGAGCGGAGAAGCTCATTACGTTTTCCTGCGTCAGTGGTTTCCAGGCAACGTAATCCGGCAAGTCCGTTTGCGGTGCATGGAAGTTGAAGATATTGGGTACTTTCAACTGCCTTATATTCGTATTCTCATAAGCGGAGATTTCATCACGGAACATATCCGTAACCCGGCTGACGGACAGTTCCATATTGGACTGACCGGAGCATAGCCATACATCTCCCACCAGAATATCTTTTAGTTCGATGTCATTTACTTGAAGGATGTAAGGCCCGCCCGGTTTCATGGCAGGAAGGGTGAGGGACCATTGGCCGTTTTCATCTGCTGTGGCTGTGTAGATAGCTTTTAGTTTTCCACCTTTTACACCTGTAGGAGTGGCATTCTTCAGGAACTTTACCTGTACACTTTCTCCGGCATCTGCCGTACCCCATACTCGGATGGGTTGTTCGCGTTGCAGTACCATTCCGTCAGAAATCAAGGCAGGCAACTTTACCTTTGCGTCCACCATGGAAGTAGCGCAAAGGCAAAGTAACACTGCCAGACTCAACCTAACTTTATTAAACCTAACCTTATTCATATCTTGTTTATCTTTTTATTCCTTCTGCAGATAAGCCGTAAATCTACCTCTTAGCTTAACCGCCAGCTTACTTCTGGACAAATCGTTAGTCTAACCTGGACAAATCGTTTGTCCACCCTGGACAAGTCGTTCGTCCAACTCTTAAAATATGTTATTTATACTCGTACAACTCCACATGAAGTATCTGGAAATCTCCCACTGAGATGCGCACATGGCGTCCCTGATGGTCCTGATCGCCATTCAGACGGCGGATATAAGAGAGTGTACCGTCCTCGTTCACCTTCACTTCATCTACTGAACCTATGCCGCAACGTGCCCCTTTCCACATCACCTTATCACTTATCACCCTATCCCCCTTTCCTCCTGTCTGGGCAAATCCGTCTTCGCCCAATGCCCGGACTTTGGCCTGATTTTCTGTAGCTTTTTCAAACTCGATAACGATACCACTACCAGCTACTATATACTCATTAGGAGCCAATTTTAATAATATACCTCCACCTTCGGGCCATACACTGCCATCAGTGGCACGCGCATCCCAGGGAAGAGTAAAGAAATGGCGACAGGTTATCTTCAGATCATCCTGATAAATGATACGTTCTTTATTTTCCTGATCGAAAAGTAATCCTTTCATTGCGCCTTTACCCTGATACTTAGCGAGCAGAGGCATGAACTCTTTCAGCGTACGATAGCTTTTCACCAACGGAGAGTTGGGAGAGTCGGAACCTCCTTCGATGGAGAACGGGCTGATACCGATGGCATCATGTTCACCAAAGATATAGAAAGCTCTTACGCCATTATTATCTGTCAGTTTGATTTCGGGAATAAACAACGGGTTGTTGTGTAACTTATATTTAGCTACCCAGTCTGTAAAGCCATTGTCGTACAGGTCGGGAGCAAGAAGGTCGATGCTGGGCGCTCCGCAATGCCATATATCAATAAGGTGTGCCAGCGGACCGGCAGAAGGATATTCCCCCGGCTTCCGGTTGCGGCTGTTCATGGCAGCGTTCACGTATAGTGGAATATTGTAGATGGACCGGGCGCTTTGTGCCATTCTTTCCACATAGCGGGCGTAGTGCCAGGCCATAAATAATTCATCGGTGTAGATATCGGCTCCAAATACTTCTTGCCAGGTACCTTGCTTCTTGCTACCTTGGCTTTCCCATTTCTCAAGCATTTGGGGGTGGAGCGTTTTCTTATTTTTCTGCAAGTAACTCATTAATTCCGCGGGCACCGGTGCATTGAACAGTGCGTTGGCCTCTTTAGAATAGTCTCTGGTATCTTCCAGCATACCTATCTCATTTTCTATCTGTATCATGATGACGGTACCTTCCTCTTTATCAATGGCTGCGACGTGTTCCATCCACCCGGAAAAAGCGCGGTTGTCGGCTTGGAATACATTTTCAGAGAATGCGCTGGCTATTTCGAGTGGTTTCCCTTTTTGTGTATAAGCACGTGGGTATTTCTTGTAGTTTTCCTTGAACCAGAGGGGAGCGTAGCAACTCATGGAGTTCTTCCAGGCACCGAACCAAAGAAAGATTACTTTCAGATCGTTCTGCCGGGCTTGACGGATGACTTTATCTGTGAGGGTGAAGTCGAATTGTCCTTCCTGCGGTTCTATCAAATCCCAGTATGCGGGAACGAGTACTGTATTCAGTCCCATCCGTTGCAGCTTCGGGAAGATACGTTCAATATCTTCTGTGCATGCTGCCGATGAATTTCCTAATTCACCGCCTAAAACAAGAAATGGTTTACCGTCTACTACTAATTGAGTAGCGGTGCCTTGTTTTTGTAATGTACTTTTTTGAGCATTTACATACCCAACTGTCATTACACTCAAAACTAAAATTAAAATCCAATTCTTCATCGTTTGTCTCTGGTATTGATTTGAGATGTTTTCCATTGCAACAAAGATAGTGAGCTATAATTTAGAAAGCTTTTCGCAGTGTTGCAGAAAACTTCATTTCGGTTACATCATTCCTCAATGATGTTACATAATTTTTTGTTTATCGTACATTTCCCTGTTTCAGGGGGTAAAATAGGTGTTTTTACCGTATTCGGGAATAGTTTGGTAAATGGTTTGATGAATGGAATCCGGTAAGGCCGGAGCCTTACCGGATTTCCTGTCTTCACACTTTATTCAGCCGGAGTTTCTTCTCCTTCTGTTTCATACGCATTCTTCCAGTCGTCACCGCTGAAATCTTCACTGATATCTTTTCCGGCAATACCATCGCATACACCTTTATAGGCATGTTTGCGTTCATAGTTTGCGTCGAAAAGGTTCGGTGCATCGCCTGACAGCCAATATTCATGCTCTGCGGCATTATCGCTCAGCGTCCAGATGGTAATACCTGACTGCTGAGATTCAGGAACGTTTGCTTTGTATGATTCAAAGATCATCTGATAAACGTTGGCCTGAGTTGCCAGTTGTTCGGCAGAGGGGCTGGATGTTCCTAATGCTACATCCAATTCTGTTACGCGAACCAGTTTTCCGGTGGCAGCCATTGTCTTGAACATGGCATCTATTTGTTCTCTTGTGATACTGGAAGCAGTCACGTGCATCTGGGTTCCTATACCGTCAACGGTTTGTCCATTGTCTTCGATGTAATTTACGAAGTCTATCAAAGCTGCAAGCTTACTTGGGTTTGTCTCCAGATTGTAATCATTAACATAGAGCTTAACGTCGGCTGCTGCATACTTGCGTGCATATTCAAATGCTTTCACGGCATATTCCTTACCGATGTAGTATCCCCAATAGAAGTGATCGTTTGCCCAGTTCAGGTTCAGACCGTTTTCTTCGTCTTCTACCGGTGCAGTGTCCGGCGCGTCATCACCATTACTCATGAAGTTACCGTCTATGCCACGCCATTGATTGTTGTCCGCAATAGGTTCGTTGATGACATCCCATTCTTTTACGCGTTCCATCCCCTGATGTTGCAGCATACCTTTAATCCATGCTTCCATTGCACCCAGTAAAGCTGCTTTTTTCTCTTCAGGAGTCTTCAGTTTGTAACTAATGCCACCGGCGCGGGTTGATGCGCGTAAAGTCTGGGCTGTTGCAGTTTCTTTCTTTTCACCGAATTTGAAATTGTCAATGTAGTAAGTTCCGGCAACTTTTCCGTAGTTGATGCAGAGGCGAGCTATACCTTCATGGCTACAAACAAATTCGCCTTCAATAGGTATCCACTGATCAACGGCTGTTGCAGCACTTACATATCCTTCACCGTTACCGCCATTGGCGTCTTGTACCTGGAATGTGAAGTCCGGATTGATGACGGTTGCCTTTACCATAGCAGAGTACATGTAGGTCTTTCCAACGGTTAATGTCTCTGGGAATGAGTGAGCAGTCTGAGCACTCCAGGAATCTCCATCGGAAGGATTGACCATCACCATGCAGTAATCACTGTTGTAGCCTTGTCCCTTTTCTGAGATAGTACGGGTAGAGCCATTACCCCAACCGAACCATGAGCCGAGAGTTCCGTCTTCAAACTTTCCGTCGTCTATGATATTGATCATCTTTTCCTCTATCTTCTTTCCGAACTTGAAGTCATCTACCCATAAATTGCTTCCCGGCGTTCCGCCGAATTGAATACCTATGCGTTCGATGTTTTCAGTGTCACCTTCTGTATAGGTGAATTCGCCCGTACAGAGAATCCAGTCGCTTGGTGCGGTAAATTTGTCTTTATAGATACCTGCATAAGAAGCATTCTGCCCTATGAACTGAACCTCTAAGCCGACATCCGATTTTACCCAGAACGAGTAAGCGTAGGTTACGCCTATTTCAAGCAATCCCGTCGGCCAGAATAGCTGACTGTCATAGTTCACGTTTGATTCATTGGTCATGGTGAAGTGAAGGGCGTAGTCACTGTCGCGACCCGGTTGCTCCACGGCGTAAGTATATTTCCCCCATAGGCCTGTCCATCCATTTGCATTGCCTCCTTCAAATCCGTAGTTACTGATGACATTCTCGCATACATCATCATCACCTACCTCAACGATAACTTCCGGCGCGATCAGTGATTTCAGGTATGTCTGTTTTTGCTGAGTATGCCAGAGGAAGTTATGCCCATATATCTGGATGTCGGCCGGAACCAGGTTCAGGAATGCGTCGATTGTTGTGAAATCCAATTCACCGTTCGCTTTTACTACAGCCGAATGTTTCATGGCGTTTCCGGTTGTAAACATCTGGAAGTTAGCATCGGCTATGGTTCTGTATGTCGCATCGTTGATGTATAGATCGGCTCCTAAGCCAAGTCCTACATTCATGTTAGGAGCATATTGTGCCACATACGATTTTATGTAGTCATAATTTGCTATCTTTTCCTTTAATGCAAGAGGAATGTCGGAGGCTGTGATACTTCCGTCGGAGTTTTTCCATTCCATTATCTGGTCATCGCAACTACTCCATGTCAGTGCACAAGCCATCAGTGGAAGAATAATTCTATTTAGTTTCATAATTCTTAATGTTTAATGGGTTTCTACTGAGTTTATTCCGTAGTTTCTTCATCTTCAGGATAATCGGAGATCGTGACAGTCTTGTAAGGTACTACACGCCAGTTGTCCAGATAGATACGGCTTGAGAAAGCTGTGGATGTGATGCTTACATCTTGGTAAGTAAAGTCTGTATTGACAAATCCCATACCGAAGTTTCTGTAAGTGGCGGCATTGCGGTCTTCTACCACATTTTGGAATACCGGGCTTTCTTTATCTTCTATCATGGTGGCGTATTTGTTGAACTGGCTAAACGGAATAGTTACAGTCTGCCAACCTGTGGTTGAGAATGGAACGATAGCACCTTCCTGAATCCAAGGAACATAGAATGCCACTTGATTGGAAGCACCATCATCGTCGGAACCTATACCTCCGAAATTGAAGTTGTTGAATAAGCTTATTTGCAGATGTCCTGTGCCGCTCCATGCTTCGGGCACATAAACGTCGAATTGCAATGCTACTTCGGTCAGTGGGGTAGTTGCCGGTATATAAGAATACATACGGCTCCAATCATCTGCTGCATCGTCATTGCCGGCTGTCCAACATTCGGATACACGCGGTTTGCCGGATATAACTCCTGCTTTTAATAAACGTTCGGGAACAATCTGAACGCATTTGCCACGTCCGCTATCATGAGGATCTTCTACAAGGTCGTCAGCGTTTATCATCGAACCGGTTTCGCTCCAGCTCCAGAAGCCTTGGCTGCCATTGCCATCGAAATCAAGTATCATACAGTCTGCAAAGTTGAAGTAAGCCGGAGTGGCTGCCTGTCCGTTGGCGCCTTCCGAATAGATGGAACCGCTTCCTGAATAGTTTTCCGGCATGATGAATGAATACCATTCACCGTCTTCATCGCTTTCAATGTCGGCTGTGATTTCTATTCCGCCGGGCAGGGTTACTTTGGTGGTTTCCTGTAGGCCGGTGCCGTATACGGTTACTTTCTCCTTGTCCTTAGGTAAAGTATTGCTGATGCCTGTTATGGTAGGAGATGCTGCACGGATGATGAAGGGGTACTCCAGCGTGGCGTCATCTTTTACAAAGTGGATCTTATTGCGGTCTGCCTCTTCAGCGTCTTCAACGGGAGTATTGCTGTTGATTTGAATCAACATGGAGTGGTCGGTTACGTAGGCGCGGTTAAAGTAAGTCTCATATCCGTTGATGTAGACTTTCTTCATGCCATAGAGTCCGCTACCTTCTACACGGATCAACTGTCCGAGGCGTGCGAAAGTAACCGGTCGGTCGGGTACAGACGATTCATAATCTTCCAGATAGATCTGGTCAATCACAATCTTTGTGCTTTGGTATTTGCTGTCAAAGTATTTATCCTCCTCATTGCATGAGGTGATGCCTGCGGCCAGGCATGACAAGCATAATATCCATATATATTTTAAGCTTTTCATATCTTCTATAGTTTGTTAATCATTGAACAAATCATTTTCTGTGACTTCTTTTGCGCCGAATTCGTAAGCTACCGGGTCGTTATTCAGAAGCGGATTACGTCCGCGGTCTACATCCGAGATAGGCAGTGTCAGATTGGCCGATGTAGCGGTTGAAACTCCGGTTCCGTCAGAAGTCTTTGCATACTGGCAGGCTTCTGTTTCATCCCATTCGTAACCGGCATTACGCTCTTGGCTGTTGAGGTAGTTCACCACTTCCTGTTGCTGGTAATAGGAACGGCGCAGCAGATCGTACCAGTACTGTCCTTCCAGAGCAAGCTCGATGCGGCGTTCGTAATGGATATCTGAATATGTGATGGTTGTCAGGGACGGCATACCAGCACGTTTGCGCACCGCATTGAAGGCGTCACAAGCTGCTTGATCGCTGGTCGAAGCATTATTTCCAAGAATTGCTTCGGCAAGATTCAGATATACTTCTGCCAGACGCATCATGTAGGTATTCATTCCACTGCTTTGTGCATAGCTTTGGCCATTGTCGTCAATCTTACCTATCACGTATTTTTTGAAGTTACATTTGTTGTCATAGCCGGTTTCGGTGACGTTATACGTGTATCCTCCGTTCTTGGTGTTGAGATCCGGATAATATTCACCTACGGTGGCGATAGTGTAATGGCGGCGGGTACGGTCTTGAGGATCGTAAGCACGTACAAGGTCATAAGAGGCATAGGTGGCATTACCCCAGTTCTGTTCGCTTACCATAGTAGACCAGCCAAAATAGGTTGATATGGAATTATTGCATCCCCAACCGATGGCATCCGTGCTACCCTGCAACCACTGCAACTGGAAGATGGCTTCACTGTTGTTGTTGCATGTGCTTGGTGCGAAAAGGTCTCCATAGTTGTCGAGAAGTGAATACGGGCCTTCTTCGATCACCTTCGTGGCAGCTTTGCGCGCCATATCCAGATAGTACGTGTTGCGCGAACCGCGGTTGAAATCAGTAGCTATATTACTGTCGTTGTATTCGCCTTCGGTTGTCAAACCTGCCATAGAGAGATACATGCGTGACAGAATAGCGTAAGCACTGTAACAAGTGACGCGACCTACATCAGATGCTGTCTTGCTGAGGTTGACTGCTGCATATTCGAGGTCGCGGATAGCGAATTCTATCACATCCACACCACGGTTGGCGGGAACCACAGAGTTGTTTACTTGTTCTGCCGTATTTTCATAGATGATACCTTTGTTCCATAAAGAGCCGATGTACCAGTATGCCAGTCCGCGCATGAAGCGTGCTTCGGCATAAGCTTGTACTTTGGCTTTTTCACTGACTTGCGGACCGGAATAATCCTTAATATTGTTGATGGCGTAGTTGGATTGTGCCACTACGGAGTAGAAAGATCCCCAGGCATCTTCAAGTCCCGGACTCAATGCTGTTTCCGTAAAGTTAGTATAAGGATAGATATAGTCTGACCAACGGGCGGTGATATTGTTTGCACGTCCATCTCCCATGCTATAGTAGGCCTTATCATTAAAACTGTTCCACACATAGTTATAAAGCGGTGCGGTAGCTGCTTCCAGAGCCTCGTCAGTGTCGAAGAAGGTCTCTTGGTTGGCACTGGTGGTGTTATCGTGTGTCAAGAAGTCCTCGCAGGAACTCAATACCAATGAACCGGCCAATGTTGCTATGATTAATATCTTATTTTTCATACGTATAATTCTTTTTAAAGGATTAGAAGGATATGTTTAATCCGAATGTGTAGATGCGTGGCGAAGGATAACGTCCGTAGTCCACACCTGTCATTAATGCATCTCCATAGATGGCACCTACTTCAGGGTCGAGGCCTTTATATTTGCTCCAGGTGTATACATTCTGTATGTTGGCATAGATTCTCGCATTGTTGAGGAAAATCTTGTTTATCCACTTCTTGGGGAATGTATAGCCGATGGAAATATTCTGGAGGCGGATGTAAGAAGCGTCTTCTACAAGCATATCGCTGATACGGGTGAAGTTATTGTTAGCATCCGATTCCTGCAAAGCCGGCAATGTAGTGACAGAGCCGTTTACTACATGGAGGTTACGATAGTCGTCATCCGGACCGTTGGGGTCTATCAAACCTATCTGTGCATAGTTCAGCGAAGATTTGAGTATGTTACCGTTGGAGCGGGGATCTTCAATACGGTAGCGGGTCAGATTCAAAGCCTTGTTGCCGTAAGACCCCGAGAAGAATATTGTCAGATCGAATCCTTTGTAAGAGAATGTATTACCGATACCGTAAGTGAACTTTGGTTCCGGGTTTCCGATGTAGGTACAGTCTTCGTTGTTGATGACACCGTCACCGTTGCGGTCCTCATAGATATAGTCGCCTATCCACGTACTGTTCTTGGCAATTGTATTACCTTCGGGTATGGCTACTTGCTTCACGTTGCCATCGGCATCTTTGTAGTAGAAATCCGTCGGTTCATCGAAACGTCCGATTACTTTGTAGCCCCAGAATTGTCCGATAGGCTGTCCTACGGTCGTTTTGGTTACGATGTAGCTTGCGGAACTGGGTTGATAACTCTTTTCAATGGAAGAATTGTCCGTATCGAGTTCCAGCACTTTGTTACGGTTGAGTGAGAATACGAGGTTGGATGTCCATTGGAAATCCTTGTTTGTGATGTTAGTCGTATTCACGGTAAGCTCGATACCTTTGTTCTCAAGAGAACCTACATTACCCCAAGGATTGGAAGCGGCACCTTGTCCACTTGAACCGAGATAGGCGGGCAAGGGGAGTTGCAGCAACAGATTTTTAGTCTTCTTATAATATACATCGGCAATTACTTCGATACGATTCTGGAATAAACCGAGGTCGATACCTACGTTATAAGAATGAGTGGTTTCCCATGTCAGGTCAGGGTTGGCGGTATTGCCTGTCAGTACACCGGTTCCCCAGGGAGTGGTTTTGTAAGAGAGCAGTGCCATATAAGCATAGTCGCTTACGTTCTGGTTACCCGTGGCACCCCAACCTGCGCGGAGTTTCAGGTTGTTGATAATTGCGTTGTTGCGCAGGAATGATTCCTGTGACGCACGCCATGCAAGAGCCACTGCCGGAAACCAACCCCACTTATTGCCTTTGGCGAATTTGGAGGAACCGTCCCGACGAATGGTAGCGGTCAGCAGGTAGCGTTCGTCAAAAGAGTAGAAGGCACGTCCGAAGAAGGAAGCGATGGAATTCACCACGCGTGAACCGGTGGTAGTGGAAGTGGTGACATCACCTGCACTCAGGTCGGGAGTTGTATTACTCAGGAATCCTGTGGCTGTACCTACTTGTGTCTCCCAGTTGGAGTGTGACATTTCCTGACCTACCATTACGTTGATGTTATGTTTTTCTGCAAACGTATTATTATAAGTAAGGATATTGCGCCATGACCAGTATTTGGTATTGGTCTTGGTCCAGCGTGAGGTACGTGTGTCGCTTGTTTTGATACCGAACTGGTAGTCTGGTTGATAATAATAATAGTTATTGAAGTTCCAGTCAGCTGATAATTCCGTCTTGAAAGTTAATCCTTTCAGTAGGTTTGCTTCCAGATAGGTATTGAAACGGAAGTTGGTTTTACGGTTATTGTTGGTGCGTATGGAAGCAAGTCCTACGGGGTTTTCAGGCATCCACACATCGTCCGGACCGTCGAAGGAACCATCGGGAGATGTAACGGCGACCGTAGGTTGCTGTATCAGTGCGCTCATAATCGTATTATTGTCGGTACCGACATTTTGCTTGGATTCAGCAAACGAGAAGTTTACACCTCCGCGTAACCACGATTTGATTTCAGTATCGATATTGGCGCGCAGGGAAAGACGTCGGAAACTGGATCCTAATGCAATACCGTCTTGATCGAGGAATCCGCCGCTAAAAGCATAAGTGGTTTTGTTGTTACCGCCACTGACAGAAATATTATGGCTCGTCATGAAGGCTTTGCTGAACAATTCGTCTTGCCAGTTGGTACCTTCGCCAAGTAAGTCAGGGCGTACGAAAGAGCTGCTTTGTTCTACCAGACCAAGAGCCGAACGGTCATTGTGATGCTGTGCATACTGTCGTAGGTTCAGCATATCCAGTTGTTTAGGCATTTCCTGCCAGCCCGCATAGCCGTCGTAGGTTACGGTTGCTTCGCCTGCCTGTCCGCGTTTAGTAGTAATCATGATGACACCATTGGATGCGCGCGAACCATAGATGGCGGTTGCCGAAGCATCTTTCAGTACGTCCATGGATACGATGTCCGATGGATTGATGCTTGATAAAGGGTTGCTGTTTTCATCGTCAGTAGCAGAGTCCACCACTACGCCGTCTATCACGAAGATAGGCTGGTTGGTGGCGTTCAGTGAGTTGATACCACGGATGCGGATAGAGGTGGACGCACCCGGTGTACCAGAGTTTGCCTGAATCTGCACACCGGCAGCGCGGCCTTGCAACACCTGATCGATAGAAGTCGGAACCGACTTCTTGATGGCCTGGTCATTTACAGATACCACCGAACCCGTCAGGTCCGAACGTTTCATCTGTCCGTAACCTACTACAACGACTTCGTCCAGCATCTCAGTGTCTTCCTTCATCGTAACATTGATTTGTGTCTTCCCGGCTACAGGAATTTCTTGTGTTTTGTAGCCCACAAATGAAATTACGATGGTACTGTTGGATGGAACATTCAGTGTAAAGTTACCGTCGATGTCGGTAATAATACCGTTGCTGGTGCCTTTCTGCACTACGCTCGCACCGATAACCGATTCTCCTGTGGCGTCCTTCACCACACCTTTCACAGTGATATTCTGTGAAAATGCCCATAGAGGTATCAGGCATAATAAGAATAGAAGCCCCAAAGGCTTAAAACAATAATTTGTGCATTTCATACTGAAATTAATTTAGTTGGATAACAATAATATTCTCTTTCTTTAATAAAGATGTGAAGACATGTTTTTCATTTTCAAGTTTCCATATTTGCATTAATCAGATTAAAGGGTTAAACATTACTTTTCGCTTGTGACAAAGGTATTTTATAAAATGGAGAAACAGGTATTTAATTGTAGCCTGTGTTACATTTAAATGTAACATGACTTTTCCCTATGTTACAAAATCATTTGCTGGTGTTACGTCCCGCGGTTGTTGATGCCCGAAAGATAAATAATTAAGTGATAAATCCCATATTCCTTTCACTTATATCATTTATTCCTTTCATCTGCATCAATAAGAGGGCTGATGCAAAAGGTGGCATCTTTTGCTGTAAAAGATGCCATCTTTTGTATCATTAGATGCTACCTTTCGATGTAAAAGATGCCATCTTTTGCAATGAATGTATAAGGCTTCCTGGTGAAAGGGTTTAAGGTTCCGTTCCTTTAGGTATAATGCGGAAGAGATAAAGAACATATATGCAATGGCTTCCCTGCCCATTTCGAAAGTTTTTCTTATCTTTGCTTGCCTTTAAGTATAAAATGCAATGAAAACAGCTCTTAGTAAAATCCTCCTTATAGTCTTATTGCTATGTTTGACCGTCCTGCCTTTGGCGGCGCAAACGGGTAAATTCTATTCTACTAACAACGAATTGTCCAGCAGTCTTATCAACCAGATTTTTCAGGATAAGCGTGGATTTATCTGGATAGCTACCGAGTACGGGCTGAACCGCTTCGACGGACTTCGTTTCTCTAACTATAAGCATATATCCGGCGACTCCACTTCCATTAAAAACAATTATGTGCGCACGCTTTTTGAAGACAGCCGGCAGAATCTGCTGGTAGGTTGCATCGACGGGTTGATGAAGTATGATTCGGAAACGGATACTTTCCGGGAGATTCCAATGATACGCGCGGGCAAGCGGGTTTTTCCACACATCACGCAGATGCAGAAATTGCATAATGGTGAGATCTGGGTAGTAACTACCGGACAGGGTATTTTCCGTTTAGACGAAGAGAAGCAGCAGGCGGAGTCCATTGACGCCATCATGAGGCAAGTGAATTATAACTTCCAGTCGAATTTATATGAAGATTCTGATTATAATATCTGGATTGGTACGGAAGGGCATGGATTGATTTGCTATCTGCCCGCTACGCAAGAAGTCCGTGTGTTCAGATATCCGGTGATTAATGATAACTATGTGTCGGCTATTGGTGAAGATAAGTACGGGAATCTGTTCATCGGCACTCAAAAGCATGGCTTGTCCCGTTATGATCGTGAGCAGAACCGTTTTATTCCTGTTCCCTATACGGGTAGCGAGGAGCTGTCCATCTATTGTCTGACGCTGGTGGACGACCGTCTGTTGATAGGCACCGACGGTCAGGGGCTGAAGACTTACAACCGGATGACCGGGAAGATAGAGGATTATAGTATCAATTCCGCGCCGCTGGATTTTTCGGAAGGAAAGATACACGCTATCATGGAAGACCGGGACAAGAACCTGTGGGTAGGATTGTTTCAGAAAGGCATTGTACTGATGCCCAAGCAGGAGAATCCGTTTGAGTATTATGGCAACAAGTCCATTTATTATAATCCCATCGGACAAGGATGTGTAATGTCCATCTATCAGGATAGTAACCGTCACCTGTGGGTAGGAGCGGACAATGAGGGAATCTTTGAACTAGATGCGGAAGGAAAGAGGCTACGGCATTATCAGCCCGGCAATAACCCGCGTTCGATGGCTAATACGATTATGTGTATGTACGAGGATACGGACGGAGATTTCTGGCTCGGCACGTACACCCGGGGACTGGCAAAACTAAACCGGAGAACCGGTGAGTGCGAATATCCGCTACCGGTGGATAATGAGAAGATTTTCTCGATTACGGAAGACCGGCATAAGAACCTTTATATCGCTACTTTCGGTTCGGGTTTCTACCGCTATAATCTGGTGACGAAGGAGTTGAAGCATTATGAGTCATCTAAAGATGAGTCGGGCGACCTGACCCGGAATGAACTGGCAAATGACTGGGTGAACTACATCTTTTGTGATAGTGAGGGAATGATCTGGCTGGGGCATTATAAAGGTATCAGTTGCTTCAATCCGGTGAATGAGAGTTTCATTAACTACCGCAATGTGAATACTCTGATTGAAGACCGGGTAGGGTATGTTTTGCAGGAAGACCATGCCGGAAATATTTGGGCAGGTACGACGGACGGACTCTATCGCTTCAACAAGAAGACCGAAGAACTGACCTGTTTTACGGTGGCGGATGGTTTGCCTAATAATGTAATCTGTGGAATTTGCGAAGACGAGGAACATAATATGTGGATCAGTACCTATATGGGTATCTGTAAGTATAATGTCGAAAACAACCGTTACATCAATTATTATGCGGGCGACGGATTGCAGGGAAACGAGTTCACGCACGGCGCATTCTATAAAGACCAGGCGGGAAAAGTCTATTTCGGCGGTATAAATGGTATTACCTATTTCCAGCCTTTATCCATAGGGAGTGTGCTGAAAGACACCAAGGTCTGGATTACGGACTTCTTTATCTTCAACCAGCCTGTGCGGAAAAATACGCGTTCGGGAAGACATACCGTTATCTATACGTCTGTGCCGGATGCGAATATGTTCCAACTGGCTCATTACGATAATACGTTCAGTATCGTCTTCTCCACGTTGCAGTATAACAATCCGGAGCAGATATCCTATCAGTACAAGATTGAGGAATTGAGTAACCAGTGGCTCAGTACCGAGCCGGGAGTGAACAGGGTGACTTATAATAATCTTCCGCCGGGCAAATATACTTTCCATGTGCGGGCGCTGAGTCACGGCAATCTTTCGGAGATACGTACAGTTAAGATTCTGATTACTCCGCCCTGGTATGAAATGTGGTGGGCATATTGCATTTATGTTTTTCTGCTCGGCTTGCTTGTATTGGGCATTGTGAACTATATCCTGTCGCGTATGCGCCACCGCCGTGAAATCATGAAGCGCGAACATGCCGAACAACTGAATGAAGCAAAGCTACAGTTCTTTATCAACATCTCGCATGAAATACGTACTCCGATGACGTTGATCATTAATCCCCTGGAGAAATTGTTGGCTGAAAAGAAGGGAGGGGAAGTACAAAAGACTTATCTGATGATTTACCGGAATGCACAACGTATTCTTCGTCTGATAAATCAGTTGATGGATATCCGTAAACTGGATAAGGGACAGATGTTCATGAAGTTCCGTGAAACGGATATGGTTGGTTTCATTGATGATGTGATGCTTACCTTCGATTATATGGCGCGGAAGAAGAAGATAAATTTCAGTTTCGAACACGCTATGCCGCAGTTGAAGGTATGGGTGGATATGAATAACTTCGACAAGATATTGATGAATATCTTCTCCAATGCCTTCAAGTATACACCGGAGCAGGGTGAAATTACGGTTTCGCTTTCCACCGGGCGCGATGCCACCCGTCGCGATCCTCTGAAGGAATATTTTGAAATAACGGTCACGGATAGTGGTATCGGACTCGACCGGGAGAAGATAGAGCGTATATTCGAGCGTTTCTATCAGATAGATAATGATGTGACGAAGTCGAATTTCGGTACGGGTATCGGTTTGCATTTGTCCCGTTCATTGGTGGAACTGCATCATGGCATTATCTTGGCAGAGAACAGGGAGGATGCTCCGGGCAGTCGTTTCGTGATTCGTATTCCTTTGGGTTCAGCACATCTGCGTACGGACGAACTGGAAGATGTGGAAGCACTCATCACCCCTCATCCCGTGCTGGTTAAACCGGAAAAGACGGACTTGGAGGAAGTCTTTGAAGAAGGAGAGGGTGAAGAGGATGAGGAAAGCAAGAAGACCGGTAAGGCGAAGAACCGTATGCGCATATTGATAGTGGAAGATGAGGAGGAGATTCTTTCTTATCTGAAAGAAGAATTGGAAGGGGACTATCGGATAATGACCCGGAAGAATGGCAGGGAGGCTTATGATACTATTCTCGCAGATACTCCTGATCTGGTAATCAGCGATATTATGATGCCGGAAATGGATGGTCTGTCACTTTGCCGGAAGATTAAGCAGAATACGAATGTCAATCATGTGCCTGTAATTTTATTGACTGCCAAGTCGAAACCCGAAGATACCATGGAGGGAATGGCAACCGGTGCGGATGCTTATATGGTGAAGCCTTTCAATACTGAACTGCTGAAGAGTACGATTGCCAACTTGCTTGCTAACCGTAAACTGCTGAAGAGTAAATTCAGTGGTGCGCAACAGCAAGAGGACAAGGTGCAGAAGCTGAGCATGAAATCGGCGGATGAGATATTGATGAGCAAGATAATGAAAGTTATCAATGAGAACCTTTCCAATCCGGATTTGAATGTAGAGATGCTGGCGGCAAATGTCGGTCTAAGTCGCGTCCATGTACATCGGAAGCTGAAAGAACTGACAAACCTTTCGGCACGTGATTTTATCAAGAATATCCGTTTGCAACAGGCTGCCGCACTGCTGAAAGAGAAGAAACTGACGGTTTCCGAAGTGGCGTATGCTACGGGGTATACGAATCTGTCACATTTCTCCAGTTCTTTCAAGGAGGTGCATGGGATGTCGCCTAAGGAGTATATGTTGGCGCATCAGGGGTAAGTTTTAGGAATTTATTTATTATGGAACGGTTATGAATCAGTTACGAGCTACAGGCTACAAGCTACAAGTAGCTGCGCTATGTTCCGAAAGGCACTTGTAGCCTGTAGCTTGTAACTTCATTCCTTTCTTTTCCGTTTTGCTTTATTGCCAACCTTCATTTACAAAACTTGATTTAGCCACTCCTTTTAGTACCACATTATTAATATTTACCTGTGCCGCTTGTGCATCAGTTATCACTTCTTTCTTGGCTAATCTTTCCGCAATCAGGCGGAAGTAGCCTTCCTGGCTTTCTTGCAACCGCCCATCTGCCGTAAATGAGTTTTTGAAGTGTTTCGGTTTTGGAACGATAGAAGCCAGGAAAATACTTTCTTCTAAACTTAACTGTGAGGGGCGTTTGTTAAAGTAGAAAGATGCCGCTTCGTGGATGCCGTAAACCATAGGCCCCCATTCCGCTATGTTCAGGTAAACTTCGTACATGCGTGCCTTTGGAGTGAGGTGTTCGGTTTCGATGAGCCAGACGATAAGCGCTTCTTCCAGTTTGCGGGCAATGTTTTTGTTACGGTTCAGGAAAACATTCTTCACCAATTGCATGGAGATCGTGCTACCTCCGCGGGCAAACTTGCGAACTTCCAGGTCATGAATCAGAGCTTCTCGCATGGCATCCGGCAGGAATCCCCGGTGATAGAAGAAAGCTCCGTCCTCGCTCTGCATGACAGACATTTGCAGCAGAGGAGATATGCTGTCTAAGGGTGTGAAGTTCTCCCATGACGGACCGACTGGGAAGGTGTATACGGGTTGTCCGTTCTCGTACGCTGTATAGATAAACTCATCGGACATCTTACCTAAATCCGTCTTTCCATAATGGAGAATACGGAAATCTTTTTCTTTCAGTTCCGACTCAAACTTCAAGCTATCCAGTTGCGAGAAATCCACATCCAATAGAAAGTGATAAGCTAATTGTCCGGTAGTGCCGAGACCTTCCAGGTTTTCGAAAAGTCCTTTGGGCAATGAACCGAACAACTCTTCCGAAGGGAACCAGGGTTTCCGAACAGAAGCTATAAAATGCCACTCTTTCTTGCCTGTACTTTTTCCGACACGTTCTGCCTTTAAATAAGGATGGAAGGTCAGTGCATTGAAACGTACAAGGCTGGTACTATCCAGTTCTACGGCTTGCGGACTGACATTTACGTGGAAATCCAGTTGTCCGCGATCCAGGTTGATCGTCTCGGACGACAACCGCCTATGATATACCTGCAATCCCCGTACTTCCGACTGGCCAACCAGATATGTGAGTCCGTTGCTTGCTTTTTCTTGTGAGAAGTCGCACGTCAGACTGTCGAACTGTACTTCTGCACCGAATCGGCGGTGGATATAAGGAACAGTCAGTTGTGGAGCGTGTAAAGTTGCATGCAATCGCCTTTCCGAAGGATTAAATTCTCCTTCGGTATTCCATTGTTGGTTCAGGCTGTCTTCTAGAACTGTTATTTCTGATTGGAAATGATAGTCATCAATCACAAAGCGGGGAATACGGAAGCTGACGAAATTACGGTCTTTCCGCTCAGTGATTGTAAGATGGGTGAGTTCACCGTTTCCGGGTAACAGGCCGAAAAGGAGATTTAATGTTGTATTGATGCGACGGGTGTAATCGGTACTGGTATTGCTTTCATTGGAGGCAGTTACTTCGGAAGAGGGCAGGAAAAGGAAATCATAGTTGGCTGTAGAGTCTTTTTTCATGAAATTGAGTGAGAGTCCGTCCAGGCGGACTTCTTTGATCTTGATATCTCTCCACAGCAGTTTCCAAAGACCGATACGGATATTGAGAGATTGAAGGGAAAGCAATGTATCTCTTTTCTGTGGAACCACATTCAGTCCGTCGATAGAGATCGTATTCAACCCCTTCATGTGGAGTTTATTGTAACTTATGTCCAATCCGTAACGCTGTTCCAGTCTGACAATGCGTTTATCTGCGATATGGCGCAGTAGGCTTCCCCGGAAGATGAAAATACCTGTTGATAAAAGAAATAGCAGCATGAGACATGCTACTATTACTTTGGTTACTTTTCGTTTTATCATACTCTTTACTTTTCGGGCGCAAAGGTATGGATAAAAATGTAAGTTGCTACTCTTGAAGCCTAAAAACAGTAATCATTTGTTGCCTTTCCAGATGGAGAGAACTTTCTTTCGTATCAGGAGGATGTTTAAAGCGGATACCACTATAAATAAGATACTTCCGGCAAGGATACAGGGCAGAAGAGAGCCTGTTTCCAGTTGTGGAATAAAAGTTTGCAGGACTCCGGTGTAGTAAGATCTTAACCAGACTACACCAATGACGGCGAGGAGCAGTACCAGTAAATTCAAGCCTACGGTCAATACATGATAGGGCAATGCGACTTTAGAAGGGCTGTAACCTATTAATAGCAGGTTTTCTAACTTTGCCGTATTCTTCTGAAGCAGCAAGAATACACTTAACATCAGAATATAAAAAGACAAGATACTGATAAATAGTCCTACTCCCGAAACAATACCTGTGATGAGGCGGAGGAAATAGGTTGTTTTTCCGGCATCCAGATTGTCTCCTTCGGTTTCATAGTTCTTTTGTAGGAAGTAGTCGGTGATGGCTGTATCTGTGGGATTCTTTACTTCCACGATGAGGCGGGAGGGTTGCGCTTCCCGTTCGGGGGAGAAATTCTGATTTGCCCACTCCATAAAGGATTGAGGAACAAGGATGGTATTCAACCGGTTGGAGAAACCGACGATATTTCCTTTGTATTGTTCTACACGTCCGTTGCCACGCATGTTGATATCCATTTGTATCAGTCCCATCACCCCTTCCGATAATTTCGGCAAGTTACGGCTTTGCGCAAAACCAAAGTTGTAAAGGTTCAGATAATTGCGGGGGATGATGATAGGTATGGTTTGTGTACCTTCATCAAAGTGCCACTTGTCCAGGCTGACATCGACAAAAGCATCGGGAACAGATTCAAAAAACATATCCGTAGAAATACGGATACCGGCTTGTTGCATTCCCAACCCTGCCGATACTTTGAAAAGGGTAGGTGTGAAGGCGCCTACGCTGCGTGTAAAAGGTTGTGCTTCCAGCTCCTTGATTTCATCTTTGGAAAAAGTATTGCTTTGTCCGGTAATGCTGCCAAGAGTGCTGATCTTTTTGGTAGCGATGATATAATCCTTCTTCATGAAACTGTCTCCCTGCGTGAAGACGGGAAGAACATCTTTATAAAATTGCACGCTCAACAGTACAATCAGCATACCGAAGATGTTGGCGAGAAAAAAGCCACTTAATTGTCCGATGCTGATGTGCTGGCGAAGAAGTTTCCAAACAAGCTTGTTCATTGAAATTATCATTTATAGTTTCATCACTTTATTATATTCTAATTCTATATGTTTTCCAATGGAAGTAACAATTATTCCTGCGCCTTGCCGTTCGGCTTCTTCGGTCAGCATGCGTCCCATAAGTGTGCCGTTATCATCATCCAGGTGGCTGATAGGTTCATCCAGAAAGATGAAATCGAACGGTTGGCAGAGGGCACGGATGAAGGCTACACGTTGCTGTTGTCCGAAAGACAACTTTCCGGCTTTCTCGTTTACTTTCTCAGCGATACCGAGTGTTTCAAAAAGTGCAAGGATTTCTTTTTTCTTCTTATAATTGGTGAGTCGGTTCTTCAACTGAACGTTTTCCAAAGCTGTCAGTTCCGGGAAGATGCGCAGCTCCTGGAACAGCATGCTCAGCGAATGTTTCCGCAGTTCCACCCACTCATGAATGGAGAGCGAACGGATATTGCGTTCATCAAAGTTGATGATACCCTGGTAATCGCGGCGATATCCGTAGATATAGCTGCATAGAGAAGATTTACCTGTGCCGGAAGCAGCTTCTATCAGATACCGCTCTCCTTTTCGTAGCACAAGGTCTTGATGCCACACGTCGGATGTGATGGCATCCCGGTCGGCAAACACTTGGGGAAGTGTTTGCCGCAGATGAATGATTTCCATTATTTATCGGGATTAGATGCCTGCAAACCCTTTGATGAAGTTTACGATCTGTTTCAATGCATTTACATTCTTGTCTTTCAGCTGAATGACCATGTCTGCATCATTATTGGAATTGCCGGTTGCTTCTACATAAGCTATCTTATCAACCAGAGCAAAAGCCGTTGCATATTGTGAACCACCGTATTCCGACAGCATTTTCACAATCGGCAAAGCGAGAACCGCTTCTGTATTAATAACGAAAGCACCATTCTTTCCTTTGATATTAGATGCAAATTCGGTATCTTTGATTGAAGGATTAACAGTTTTATCTATGCTCTTATACAACATTTCGTCATTCGTAGCATACAAGCTATTATTGCGGACACCAAAGAATATATTCAGCATTCTGGACTTATATACATATTCGTTCTCACCCAGTTTCAGGATATCTTCTCCACGTTTCAAGCCCAGTTCATTCTTCTTTTCATACAGTAATTGTACGGGTGTCGCACTCTTTACGCTGGCGTACATCAGGAAAGTGGGAGCATTGTCCATTGTGAAGTTTATCAGCCCCATTGCCATATCTTTCTGGAATGTGCCGAACAACTCTTTTACTTCATTGGCCTTGGCAATGGAGAAGTTCTTTTGGAATTGCTCGTTCTCCAGTAGCAGGTTATAGAATTCCTCTCCGTTGATACCCATGCTGATATACATCAGAGTCGATTTAGGGAAATATTTCAGGAAAGTATTCTCTATGGGACAAGTTGCTTTTTTTTGCTTATCGAACAAGGCTTGCAGTTCAGGACTTTCAGTGAAGTTCTCATATTTCATGCTGATCTTACCTTTTTCGAAAGAAAGACTTCCCAACATCTTCAGATCCTTCATGTTAAAAGGCATATCACTTTCTTTGATCATATTGGCGTAAGGACCCATCAGGCTTGCCGGAGAGAACATAGCATCGATATCTCCACCCATTTTCTGCATTTTCTTGAAAACGGCAGTTGAAACAATACTGTTTTCATTGGTCTGTTTCAGCAGTGCAGGAATATCTTGCTTGATTTTTTCAAGTTGGGTAGTACCTTTGTAATTAGTTAGCATAAGTACTGAAGGAGTGTATGCCATGAATACCTGATTACCCATTTGCGTGAACTGAAAGCCATCTCCACTTGCCAGGGGCTGACAAACTTTCTCTTTCTCTAATGTTTCCAGCAGTGCGTGCAGGTCGTCCTCGTTGCTGACTTTTGCAATTACAGTAGTGGGAAATGTCTCAGTATTGAAAACGTATAAAGGTGCCGATACGTCGATTCCCGATTTCTTCGGATCTTTCATTATCATTTCCACTTGCTGGAATGTTGCGGCATTCATGCCACTCTTCATAGCATCCGTCAGCTTTTGCTGCGCTTCTTTGTTCTCCTTGTCATTGAGCCCTGCTTTATCAACCAATGATTTCATGTTGATACTGACTACCGTAGAGGCATTGGCAGGAATAACATTCGTATATTCGAACTTCTTCTCGGAACATGCGCTGACAAGAGCTATCACTACAGCCATCAACGCCAAACGGGGAAACAAACTTTTCTTCATACAATTCTTATTAAAATGTGATTATCATTGATTTTGCAAGTTCAGTGTATGGCAAGCCACCAAAGCAGCCGTCTCTGTGCGTAGCCTCGACTTACCCAGACTGATGGGAGTAAAGCCGTTTTCTATAGCCTTTCGTACTTCTTCTTCACTGAAATCCCCTTCCGGACCTATCAATACCAGTGCATCTTCTCCTTTGCGGAACACATCTTTCAGCAGCGGCTTTTCTCCTTCGTAACAGTGCGCAATGAACTTTTGCCCTTTGAATGGCTGTGTGATGAACTTATTGAAATCCGTCATCTCGTTCAGTTGTGGCAAACGTGCTTTGAGGGATTGTTTGATGGCAGATACCAATATCTTGCTGATACGCTCTGTTTTGATGACTTTCCGTTCAGAGAAACGACAGTTCAGGAAAGTCAGTTCATCGAAGCCTATTTCAGTAGCTTTTTCTGCAAACCATTCTGTACGGTCCATATTCTTGGTAGGGGCCATTGCAATGTGCAGATGCCCGTTCCATAAAGGTTCCTGATAAATGGTTTCCAGGATGTTTACCATGCAACGTTTATTGGTGGCGGCACTGATTTCTGCGCGATAGAAATTACCTTTACCGTCCGTCAGCGTAATCTGATCACCGATATTAAGGCGCAGTACGCGGACGCAGTGCTGGGCTTCTTCTTCGGGAAGTTCGGCACGGGTTTGTATGTCGGGTGTATAGAATACGTGCATAAGTTTATTGCTGTTCTTTTCGTTTGGAAATTTCATCCCTGATGTGGGCGGCGCGTTCGTAATTCTCATTGGCTATAGCTTCCTGCAAAGCTTTTTGCAGCATTTCCATTGTATCTCCATGGAAGAATTCATCTTCGTATGGAGAAGGATTCTCTCCTATAGGAGCTACGCTTCCCGCTTCGCTTTCCTTTCCGGTTTTAAGTTGTTCCGACTCCAGAATTTCTTCGTAGATAAAGATCGGAGCTTTCATTCGTAAAGCCATTGCGACTGCATCTGATGTACGGGCGTCCATACGAATGATAGCATCGTCTGCTTTCAGATAGATATAAGAATAGAATACACCGTTGTCTACCCTGTAGATAAGGGCACGCATCATGTTTACCCCTAATACTTCCAGACATGAAGCGAAAAGGTTGTGGGTCAACGGGCGTGGCGGAACAATTCCCTTCAGGCTGATTAACATCGCTTGTGCTTCTGCCGCACCGATGATAACCGGTAATTGACGGGCACCCTCCACTTCTCCCAATACGAGGGCATAAGCTCCTGCCTGTTCCTGACTGTTGGAGATGTTTAGTACTTCCAGTTCTATTTTTTTCTTTTTATCCATAATCTTTTTCTGAGTGGTGACAACTGCCAACCACTTGCTTACTTACTTTTTATTTACTGCTTCTTCCGGCTGGTGCTTGTACTTGAACACCAAGGCGAACAATATACCGATGACCAGGGCGTAAGCAGCAAAAATAAGCCAAATCTCAGGCCACTCACGACTTACCAGTTTGCCGTCGGCATATACAGAGAAAGCATCTACCACGGCACCGCTGGCATATCCTCCAATAATGGCGCCCAAACCGTTAGTCATCATAAAGAATAATCCCTGGGCACTGGCGCGGATATTGGAATTGGTTTCTTGTTCAACAAACAACGAACCCGAAATGTTGAAGAAATCGAATGCCATGCCATAAACAATCATGGATAGGATTAACATCCACAAACCGGATCCCGGATCTCCAAAGCCGAACAATCCGAACCGGAATACCCATGCAAACATACTGATCAGCATAACCTGCTTGATTCCGAAATGTCTCAGGAAGAAAGGTATGGCAAGAATAAATAATGTTTCGGACATTTGTGAGATGGATAGCAGGATAACCGAATGTTTCACGCCAAAGGAATCTGCGTATTCCGGAATACTGGCAAAACTACCCAGGAAAAGGTCACCATACGTATTGGTAATCTGCAACGCTGCTCCCAGAAGCATGGAAAACAAGAAGAAAATAGCCATTTTCTTTCTTTTGAATAATACAAATGCATCCAGTCCTAAAGAAGAAAGCAGTGATTTGTTTCCGGTCTTGGCAGGTTTACATGCCGGCAGGGTGAAAGCATACAGACCCAGCATTAATGCAGATGCACCACCTACATAAAGTTGGGCGCTTGAATTCTTGAATCCGGTAAGGTCTACTGCCCACATCGCACAGATAAACCCAATGGTTCCCCATACGCGAATGGGTGGGAAATCCTTGATCAGATCACACTTATATTGTTCAAGTGAATTGTACGAAACTGTATTGGCCAGTGATAAAGTAGGCATATATACCAATAAATTGAGTAACATTGCCCAATACATCTGGTCATATCCCGTAGCGGTAGAGGCATAGAAAAGGCATGCGGCTCCTATAATGTGGCAAAGTCCGTATAAACGTTCAGCGTTGAACCATTTATCGGCGATGATACCAATGATGCCGGGCATGATTAGAGAGGCAATGCCCATGGTTGCGAAGATTGCGCCGATTTGGCCTCCTTCGAAGTGTAGTTCTCTACCCATGTAACCTCCTAATGAAATTAACCATGACCCCCATACAAAGAATTGCAGGAAGTTCATGATAATCAAACGAACTTTTATACTCATGACTTTTCTAATTTGTGTGTTTTCTTTTCACATTAAATAATAAATGCAAATATAATATTTTCGTTGATTGGGTGAGCACGTTTATGTATAAAAAAAAAGAAGGCTATCTATCCCAGACAGCCAATCTTTATTAACCTTAAATCTAATACCATGAAAAACACAGTGCAAATGTAGAGGTTTTATGTTATACAACATAACGTTTTACTAATTTTCTTCTTTGGTTTAACATCTTTTAGATTACAGGGCGGCTTTTGTCCTATTTATGAGAGAGTAAAGTGCATTTTTGGCAAAGATAGTATTAGTTAATCTTCTATCCCTTGCTTACCTTTGCTTCATAAATCGAGAAATGATGAAAAACAGAATCTTATTGACTGCTGCGTTATGTATGAGCATGATGGCACAGATTACTGCACAAGGTTACACTTCTTTGCGGGAGCAAATCCAGTTAGCGGGAGAGTGGGAGAGTTCTTTAGGCACCTGTCGCCTGCCCGGTACGACAGATGAAAACCGACTGGGTGAAAGAAACCGGGATACGCTGGTGACGTATCAGTTAACACGTCTCTATCCTTATAGTGGTAAGGTGATTTATACCCGTGAAATAAATATCCCTGAGAGTTTCCGGGGTAAGAAACTGTTTTTGATGATGGAGCGTACCAAACCGAGCACTTTGTGGGTAGATGGTGACAGCATCGGTAGCTATGGTCATCTGTATGCGCCTCACCGGTATGAGCTACCTGCCCTGGCAGTAGGAAAGCATCAGCTGAAAATCAGGATTGATAACTCACCGACTTCTGTCCCTAAAGAAATACAGGGTTCTCATGCCTGGACAGATGCTACGCAAACGAATTGGAACGGCATTCTGGGAGAATTTTATATCGAGGCAGTTCCTGTTTCTTATATTCAGTCGGTACAGGTATATCCGGAAGTGGATAAGAAACAAGCATTAGTTATAGTGGAAGTCGATGCGGACAAAGACGGAAAAGCGATACTGGATGTCAATGGATATGCCTGGAATACTTCTGACACACACACCTTGTCTCCCCGGCAACTTGCCGTGCAATTGAAGAAAGGACGAAACCGGATTGAGCTTCCTGTGAATATGGGTGATAAACCATTACTGTGGAGTGAATTTCATCCCGCACTTTACAAACTGAACATTACGCTCCATGCCGGGAAAAACCGGGATAGCCGGATGGTAGATTTCGGTATGCGCAAGTTTGAAGTGGAGGGTACGCAATTTGTGATAAATGGTTATAAAACTTTTTTGCGTGGGAAACATGATGCCTGTGTTTTTCCCCTGACCGGTTATGGTCCGATGGATGTAGCGTCCTGGCAGCGTGTATTCCGCATAGCTAAACAATACGGTATTAATCATTATCGCTGTCATTCTTTTACTCCGCCGCGTGCTGCGCTGGAGGCTGCCGATATCGAAGGTATCTATTATCAGATTGAGTTGCCTTTGTGGGGGTATATCAAGCGTGAAAATACGGTTCTGAACGATTTTCTGAAAAAGGAAGGGGATATGTTGCTGGAACACTTTGGGAATCATCCTTCATTTATGATGCTGGGTTTGGGTAATGAATTGGATGTGGAGATAGATGTGGTGCGTGAATGGCTCGATGATTTCCGCAATCGGGATAATCGTCATTTGTATTGCTTCGGTTCCAATAATAGCCTTGGTTGGAAAGGGCCGCAGGATGGAGAAGATTTCTTTGTGACCTGCCGTGTAGGCGGTGGAGATGGATATACGACTCATGTACGTGCTTCTTTTGCGTACGTAGATGCTGAGAAGGGTGGCATTTTGAATAATACGCGTCCGGCTACGGATAAAGACTATTCCGGTGCCATTGCGCACTGCCCCCGTCCTGTAGTGGGGCATGAAAACTGTCAGTTTCAAATCTATCCCGATTACGGTCAGATAGAGAAATATACTGGGGTGCTTCGTCCTTATAATCTTGAGATTTTTCGTGATCGTCTGAAAGAGAACCATCTTTCTTCTCAGGCAAAAACTTTTCACCAGGCTACCGGACACTTTTCCATTGAATGTTACAAGGCAGATATGGAATATGCTTTCCGTACTCCCGGTTTTGGTGGCTTCCAGTTGCTCGATTTGCAGGATTATCCCGGACAAGGTTCCGCATTAGTGGGTATTCTGGATGCTTTTATGGATAGTAAGGGTATCGTTGCTCCCGAAACTTTTTATGGTTTCTGTGCACCTCTTGTTCCTTTGGCATTGATGAAGGATCATTGTTGGCTGAATACTCAGCCGCTTCACATAGATGTTGCTCTTTCTAATTATGTGGAAGGCGATTGGAATGAGCCTGTCCGCTGGAGTTTAGTATCTGATAATGGGGTATGGAAACGTGATGGAATACTCATGGCCTCCATTCCTCAGGGCAAAGTAGGAAAGGCGGGCAGTATTGATCTTTCACTTTCCGGACTGAAAGAAGCTCAACGCCTGACACTGACATTGACCACCGGTAAGTATCGTAACTATTATCATCTTTGGGTATATCCTGATGAAACTGCCGAGTCGGAAGGTTCTGTTCATGTGGCTTCTTTCCTGAACGATGATCTGCGAAAAAGGTTGGAAAGCGGAGCGTCCGTTCTGTTGATTCCCGATCATGACAGTATTGTAGCACAGAGTGTTGGAGGAATGTTTACCCCTGATTACTGGAATTACTCCATGTTTAAGACTATTTCGGAAAATGCCGGAAAAGAAGTTTCTCCCGGTACACTTTCCATATTGACTGATCCCGGACATCCGTTATTGAAATACTTTCCGACTGAATATCACAGTGATTGGCAATGGTGGAGTATTACCCGTAATTCCCGTCCCATGATACTGAATGCAACCCGTGGTGAGTATCGTCCGCTTATTCAGGTGATCGATAACATTGAGCGCAACCATAAGCTGGGGCTGGTCTTTGAATTTGCTGTAGGAAAGGGAAAACTGTTAGTTTGCATGACCGATCTGCAAGCCATTGCAGGGACACCTGAAGGCAATCAGTTTCGTACATCCTTACTTCGGTATATAAAGTCTGATGCTTTTCAGCCTACCGAACAGTTGACCTGGAAAGAACTGGACGCACTCTTCCACGCCGATATCAATCAAAGACAGATAATCGGAGTGAAGAATGAGTCGGATTATACGATAGGTGAAAAATAAATATACAAGAGGATTTATTCTACATACAGCACCAACCCTTTCAGGTATTCTCCTTCGGGGTGGTAAATACTTACCGGATGGTCAGCCGGTTGCGTCAGTTGGTGCAGAATACGTACACTGCGACCTGACATTGCGGCAGCCGTAAAGACCGCCGTGCGGAAGTTTTCTTTGCTGACAGCTTGTGAGCAGGAGAAGGTGAATAGAATACCGCCCGGTTTGATCTTTTCGAAAGCTTTCACATTCAGCTTGCGGTAACCTTGCAACGCATTGCGCAAGGCATCGCGATGCTTGGCAAATGCGGGTGGATCCAGAACTATCAGATCGTACTGGTCGCCCATACGATCCAGATATTTGAAAGCATCTTCGGCAAAAGCGGCATGGCGGGTATCACCGGGGAAATTCAGTTCAACATTCTTGTTCGTGAGGTCAATAGCCTTGGCGGAACTGTCTACAGAATGTACCAGTTCGGCATTACCACGCATACCATAAACAGAGAAGCCACCGGTATAACAGAACATATTCAGCACAGAACGTCCGTTAGCATAGCGTTCCAGCAGTGCGCGGTTCTCGCGTTGATCCACGAAGAAGCCCGTTTTTTGTCCTTTCAGCCAGTCGATATGGAATTTTAAGCCATATTCCATTGCCACATTATCTGTGCTGCCACCTTTCAGGAATCCATTCTCAGGGTAGAGGTCGGCTTTGAAGGGGAGAGTCGTTTCTGATTTATAATAGATATTCTCTATTTTATCACCCATCACTTCACTCAGGGCATTGGCTATTTCCATGCGGTCGAGGTGCATACCGGCAGAGTGTGCTTGCATTACAGCCGTGCGGGCATAAATATCAATGATCAACCCGGGAAGGTTATCCCCCTCGCCATGTACCAGTCTGTAAGTGTTATTAGTCGGATTTTCAGCAATACCAATGCTGCGACGCATCTCATAGGCAATACTGAGTTTGCGTTTCCAAAAATCAGAATCAATAGCTTCATCCTGATGAAAAGAAAGCACGCGCACGGCGATGCTGCCTATTTGGAAATGTCCCTTGGCTATGAATTCCTTCTTGGAAGTATAGATTTCAACTACTTCACCTTCTTCGGGTTCACCGTCGAAGTGGGCGATGGCACCTGAAAACACCCAGGGATGGAAACGTTTTAATGACTCTTCTTTGCCGGATTTGAGATATACTTTGTACATGCGATTAGTGATTAGCGATTATGGGTTAGTGATTAATGATTCCTGGTTGAGCGGTTCATCCGGTTCCAATTCATAGTCACCGGTAACTTTTAATTCCTGCAATCGGTTGTATATATTGAGGCATGCCCATGCATCGGTAGCTGCATACTGCTTTTGAGGCTCGGTCAGATGCTCAGCTTCCCAGTTGGAGAGACGTTGTGATTTAGATATTTTCTCACCGAACAGGATACCATAGATTTTTTGCAGGCTCTTGTCCTGTATGCCGAACATACGGACATATTCTTGCAACTCGATACAGGAACGTTGTTCAAAAGGAGCGCGCTTGTGCAGCATCATAAAGTCGTCGCGCAGCGAAAGGCCGACTTTGGTAACTGACGGACTTTCCAGCAATGAAATAATCGGAAGCGTCAGGCCGGTAAGGTTCAGGCGGAAAAGGAAGCAGTCTTCTTCAGAGGATACTTGCAGTAAGGCTACCTTATGTGATTGCCCTTTGGTGAATGACGGGCGGGTTTCGCTGTCAATTCCCAACAGAGAATACTTCTTAAGATAAGTCACTGCTTTTTCCGCTTCCCAGGGGGTTTGTACAAGATGTATTCGTCCCGGAAAGAGTACTTTGGGCATCTCTTTGATATCTTCCTTTTTAATCGTTTTTTTAATAACCATAATTTAAGTCTTTATTCATGATGGTGATGTCCATGACAATGGCAATCATCATCGTCGCAATCATCTTCTTCCGGTTCGTCTTCTTCAGACTGGCGGTATTTTACGTCGTGCAATGCGCGAAGTGTGTTTACCAGGGTTTGCCCCCAGTATTCTTTGAACTGTTCCTGACAGATAGCCAGGGAGTCGTTCATTGTTTCGTTCAATCCCAACTGGAAGACGAAAATGAAATCTTTGATGGCCTGGTAAATATCTGCCAGGTCTTCGGAAATATTCTTCTTGATAGGCTGGTCGCTATAAACCATATCTTGTATGAACACGTCCAGATAGTCATCTTTTTCGGCAAGAATCCCGGCAAGGTTGATGCGGAGCACTTCATACGTTTCTTCCGTTACGTAGCTTTCAGGAGCGTCGTCGCCTATTATTTCTGTTTCGGGCAACATGGCCGCCTTGAGGTAGAGCAACGGAAGTATCTTTAATGAGGTATCGACAAATATGTCACGTTTCATCGTTTCCGCCTGCTCCAGGAATTTGCAGAATTCAGCAGCTACGGTGACGAATTCCACTACATTACGGTCGAATATCACTTGGCTTTCTTTTTTCATAATCTACTTGATTTGAAACGCAAAGATAGTGTAAACCGAGTGCAGTAGCAAATTTATTTGCATTTTACTGAAATGCCGTTTCATTTATTATTACGTGATATTCCGTTCCCCGGTTTCTTCTGCGGCTACTGATTCCAAGTTTGCGGAGTGCACGCCCGAAGTACGCGACTTTGTTGATGGCTAATCGGTCTTTGGTCTTTTTCTGGAGAAAAGAAAGTATTTCCATCGGTGTCATCCACGTTCCTTCGTCTTCTGTTTGTGCCGCCTGGAAGTGGCACAGGAAGAGTTGTTCCAATGGAGTAGGTTGTTCAAACTCTTGATTGCTCTGCTTCAGAATGGCCTCGTCGGTGTCGTCCAGCCAGTAGCGTTCACCTTGCGAAATGGCAGTCATGGCCTGGGCATAGAGTTGGCGGTAGTTGATGGTGACGTTGGTGTTGATGGGGCCGGTTACTTCGATACAGATGAAGCGGCGACTGCCGCTGGGATCGGTCAGCAAATCTTTTTGATTGCTGGTGCCTATGAAGGAGGCGTAGCGGCGTATCTCCTGAATGGCGGTTCCATAAGGTTTCCGCAGGTTGGCTACGGGTTTTTGCAACAGATGTTTCAGGAAACCTTGCTGGCTGACGCTGATCTGGTCGAACTCGTCGATGTTGATTAAGCTAAAAACATTATTGACTAAATAATTAGCTGTAAATCAATGTAATATAAGGTAGGTTCTAATTGTTAAATATGAATTATAGAGGTAGGGGCGTTATAGACCACTTTAGTTTTACTCGGTGATTTCTCCCAATTGGGTAAGAACAAATAATGTGTCTCGGACGTGTACATTATGTTACTTGCGTTATTTTGATTTAAAGTTATCTCTAAATGTCTCTAACTTTGATCATTCGACAATGATAGCATCTTCGACATCATCAGGCAAGAACTTATATCCTGCATCCTCTGCCGTTTCAACTACGCAGTCTATGGGAATGTCTATATTCATAGCTTCCTCCTGCTTACGGTAATATTCTTCCCGTAAAGCTTCTAAAGTTTCCTCATCAGGTATTGTTATTGTCTTCGGGGTTAATGGAAGCGTTGCCGCCCCAATCATTCCCGACATAGAATCAATATAACCACACCTATAGAAGAAAGAATTTATAGATATGTTAGGGTGGGCTGCCTTACAAATGAGTGCAGCTATTGCAGCATTGACATCATTAATGATGAAATATGATTTAGCCAACTCATTCAATGAGGTAACCCTCTCTAAATCCAGCTTAAAATGGGTTTCATTAACCTTATTGAAAGTAACTTTTACAAACTCAACCTTAGTTAAATTTGTAACATCATCTCGTACTGCATCAAATGCTTTAGTGAATGTTACCCTAAAATGGAAGAAGTCCTTTACTAAATGTTTAACAACCTCCTTATTAGAGATTTTAGACACCATATTAGCTGATATAATGAAAGAATTAGTTCTATCGAACATTCTTTCTGATAGGTTATATTTGTTCATAATCATTTATATTAATTAAAACTAATTGATTATGATATGTGCCTATCAACAGACCACGATTCCACCTCTAAGTAATTCTACAACTCGTGTAAGGTTTACTATGTGAACATGTAACGTTTAAAGATGCTCTTATGCACAATCAAGCGTTTGCTGCTAATGGTCTTACAGTAATTTAATGTACACTAAACCAAAGAACACATTATTTGTACTGCAAAGGTAGTAAAGATTAGCTTATAATGAAAAAAACAGCATAAGAGTTTCCTCAAATGCTGTTCTTCCTAAATATATAGCTCTTATCCAGCTATCTTCTTGTAGGTTGAAGTATCTACTTCATCATCATCTGTACTTGTTATCTTTAAGGTCGATGAATTAAGTTCCTCAACCTTGTAGATGTCTGCACCATCGAATTGGGTATAGGTAACGTGTAACTGATTACCTTCCAGCTTCCAATTGAAGTAGGCGTTAGAACCGTAGTCTTCATAGTGATAGCCTGTCCCATCATCCTTAAAGACGAAATATAGTCCACTATCAGCTTCATCCCAATATTCTTTGTGACCGTCATCATTCAGTTCCCAACCCTTAGTCCATGTCAATTCCCATTTACCAATAATGTCATTGGGGTTGCTGACTGTTTCATCGTCATCGTCACTACAAGCTGTAAAGTTTACAGCACACAAGACCATTAATAAGGTCATTCCGATTAATTTAAATGCTCTCATTGTTTAATAATTTGTTGATTAATATTAAAGGTTGCATATGAGTTTCCTCAAATGCCGTACTCTCTAAACATATAGCTCTTATTCTGTTATAAGAAGCATCAAAGGAGAAAGAATCTCCCATGATGTCTTTTAGCTATTCAAAAATGGGGGTTATTTCTTACGGGTATATTCTTCTACGTCACCATCATCATCAATAATCAGCTTATTGTCTGAAATTTCTAATATAGTAACAGCATAAGAGCCAGTCTCATCACCAAGAGTTAGTTTCTTAGTATCTTGGTAGTAGTTATAAGTTCCATTCTCTTCATAGTCATGCCAACTTGTATCGCTTGTTTCAGTATAGGCATAGCTCTTATCAGCATTGAATTGATAGGTGTAAACGACGACATCTGTCCCTCCATTAGTGTTACTCCATTCATGAGTATATTCCCAAGTGCCAACTAACAGGGTTAATGTTTGATCACCCTCCTGTTCTTCACTATCATCGCTACACGATGTAAAACCTGTACACAATGCAACCACTAATAAGGTTGCGAATAATCTAATTGTTCTCATATCATTTAAAATTTAGTTAATTAATCAGTACTAAACAATGAAGGCGTGAAACTATTGAATATTATCTTATTGAGGTTCTGGACGACCCACTACTAAATAATAAACAATAGCTCACGCCAGACTGTTATATAAACTACTTAGTAGTAGATATATAGCACTGACGTGAGCGTTCTTGCCTATTATCCTTAGTAGTTGAAATTGTCCAGATTCCAATAAGGGATAATATGTCAAACGCTCATCGTTAACTAAAATATGTCCTCCCTCAGTGACCTAACGTTTCAGGTGTAAGGGATTACGATGCAAAGTTACTAAAAACGTTTGAATTGGCAAGAACTATGTTTATTAAATGGTAAGTCCTGCTCTGATAAGAAGTCGTTTAACTTGGGTAATCTGGAACTGACAACCTTTAGATGTAACAAAGCCTTGCTCATTTAGTAGGTCAGTCATTTCGGATAATGATTTTCCCTGCGTTGACAGTGACCGTAGTAAAGCTATTGCCCTCATATTATTGGGGTTGTTATCAGCTTTAGCCTTATTGGTACGGGAACTATTGTAGATAGCTTGTTCAAACTTATTCATTAAGTTGTCAGACTTGCCTAACTTGATTCCTCTTGCCTTCTTAGCTTGTAAGGATTGTCTGGTTCTCTGGCTGATTAACCCAGCTTCGTACTCTGCGATGCTACTAATGATATGTAAGATTAATCTGTTAGCCTGTGGGAAGTCACAGAAGACAATCTCAACATCTGATTCCAGTAGCTTAGATGTAAATGCTACATTCCTTGACAACCTATCCAGTTTGGCGACAATCAGAACAGAGTTAGTTTTCCTGCACATAGCCAAAGCTGTGAGAAGTTGGGGTCTGTTAGACTTCTTCCCACTCTCTGTCTCAATGTATTCGGCAAGTATAGGTTTGTTCCTTACATAATTATGTATAATCTCCCGTTGTGCTTCCACTCCTAAACCAGATAGTTGTTGTTTCATGGTGGATTGCCTTAGATATGCTATATAGGTCTTCATGTTTACAAATTTTAATAGTTGGTTACAAATGCTGAACGAACATTCAGCTTATGTAAGTTAGGACACCCAACTTAGAAATTGAATGCCCTTCGCCTTATTATATATAGGAAGTCCTACAACTGCCCTTCATCAGAAAAGCTGTAATATCCTACATCCGAAAGAATGAGGTGGTCTAAAACTTCAATCCGCATGAGTTTGGCAGCTTTCTTAACCTGCTGTGTTATCTCAATGTCCTGCTGACTTGGCTTCATGTTACCACTTGGGTGGTTGTGTGCAAGGATGATAGCTACTGAATTGGTAAGCAATGCAGCCTGTAAGATTACTCTTACATCAACATCTGTTGTAGTTAATCCTCCCTCTGATATGAGGGTGTAGCCAAAGACCTGATTAGCTTGGTTCAGAAATAAGATCTTAAAATATTCCTTGTAACAGATAGTTCCTTCCTTAAATGTAGGGAGTAAGACCTTGTAAGCATCGGCAGAGCCTGTTATCTTATGTAGTCTTTTAGCTGTTGGTTTGTAACATAATTCTACTTCTGCTACTTTGTAATTGATTTCCATAATGTGATTGAATTAAATGATTATTAATTTAATGCAGCAAGTAACATCTGATCTGTAAGTGGAATGCATTCACTTTCATTTCAGATGATACTACATACTGTCAAATAGCTATAAGTGTTATATCACTTAGGATATTTTACACTTAGAACTATTTAGTGTTATTCCCTAAGTATCATTAAATGGAGATTGGGAGTAATAGTAATTTTTCATCAGGATAGGTAATAGTTTAGAGTGCATCCACGCTGACAAGGGAAAAGATTGTTGATTAGATGATGTGAGGTAATAGTATATTCCTAAAGCATCCTTTTTATTAAGGAGCTACGAGGGGGGAATTAAAGTGGGTGGAGTAGTGTGCGTGGGTTTCAGTTCGGTTGCTGGGGTCAGTTCGGTTGCTGGGGTCAGTTCGGTTGCTGGGGTCAGTTCGGTTGCTGGGGTCAGTTCGGTTGCTGGGGTCAGTTCGGTTGCTGGGGTCAGT
>NZ_CBVI010000116.1 GCF_000513195.1 Bacteroides timonensis
CGGTTGCTGGGGTCAGTTCGGTTGCTGGGGTCAGTTCGGTTGCTGGGGTCAGTTCGGTTGCTGGGGTCAGTTCGGTTGCTGGGGTCAGTTCGGTTGCTGGGGTAAACCTTCGCTACGCTCGGTTTCCCCCTAAATTTATATTTGAGAATGCTCTCAGTTTCAAATTGTTACAGTTTGGGACAAAACTATTCAGACCATAATAGGAGTAAGTCTTAGTGATTCTGTCCCAAATTTGGACTATTCAAACGAGTACTTCTCTTCAAGAGGAATGTACCCTTTAAGTCGAGTGCCGGGTACAGTTATCCTGTCAGAAATTTCAAAATATTTAGCCAAGTAGGTAGCCTTAGCTTGTAAGGATTTATCGTTATCATCCACAAGCTCATATTTATCATATATGTCCTGTAAGGTGGTTACTATCTCATTTTCTGAATATGGTCTGCCTATTATAAAGGTATCATGAATCTCATCTATCGGTACGAAGTAAATCTCCTTCTTGTGTGCGGTTTTAAGTTGCCGCTTCATGGTGGCTAAATCATAGTCAATTTCTACAATTCTATCCATACCAAACTTCTTATAGTATTTACAAAGCTCAGGAGCTTCATGTTTTAAAGACTTCAATTCCTCCTGCTGATCTTCTGTAAAGAATTTTAAGACTAACCCTTTAGGGTCTAAATCCTGTAACCGTTCCAATATCTGTAACTTTCTCTCTCTTGACAATGGTTTAGCCTTTACAGCTTTAGGTTTCTCTTTGTAATGCTCATAATGGTACGACACATTAAAATGTCCTGTCTCATTGTAAGCATTTACTAAGGATTGTAGATGTTTATAGAAAGATTCAAGTTTAGATTTCTGAATATGGCATTCTATCAGGAATGGGTTTATCTTGCCCTTGTAAGCGTCATTCTTAAACAAGAACTTATAAACAAGGATGCGTTCCTGAATCTCTGTCAGAAGTTCCCTTTCCCTACCTTTAAGAGTTTCTTTCAAGTCAGTAAGGATATTATAAACCTTCTTCTGTGCTTCCATCTCCTCAATGATTTCTTCACGGGATTGTGGCTTCAATTCATCATCCCAATTCGTAATATGGGTGATGCTACCAATTCCTAAACGAAACCTGCCTATTATTTGGACTGCATGAGTGAATGGGTCAATCATGGTCTGTGGCTTGCTCAAACAATCTGTAACCATTATTATATCAGGTTTATCAGGAGTGTCTAAATCTACCGCTGAATAGAACCTGCTCGTAAAGAAACTGTACTGCTCCAATATCTCGCCCGACATAAAGCTGTCGGAAGCCTCGTACCCGTCCTCATGGAGCTTACGAATGGCGTTATCCTTATTAGAACAATAGATTTTACTACGGTTTCTAATGTCGGCTTTCTCTATCAATGCCTTGGCATAGTCAGGTGAATTTAAGAATATGGCTTTCTTGTAATCGTTCAGGGATATTTGATTCAGAAACTCTTGCTGTACGTTATTTGTACCTATTAATGATAAGTTCTTCTTATAGTCAAAGGTGGGTACAATCTTGATATAGCTAAATGAATGGTTGGTAAAACCTTTTAAGGTTGGGAATAATGGGGTGGCTGAAATCAATGCCTTGTTGTCAAAGCTAAAGAAATCGAAGAATGGTAGAATTATATCAGGTCTGAAACCTGCGTCCTGTACAACTTTCTCACATTCATCTATTAAGAGGAAGAAGTCTTCGAAGAGGTTCACTTTTATATGTTCTGCCACTCGTTTGACTTTGGAATAGCTTTCAGGGGTTACTATGATCTTCTTGTAACGAATAGACCTGTTAAGTAGATATTTCTTAACATCATTATCCGAAATGCCTTCACGTACCCCCAATGAGTTGGGATATTTAACCTGCTTGCCGTCAATCACGGGTACATTGGGTTCAATGATTATGGAGTTACGTTTGGCATATCTATCGTCCAATTCACAGGTCGTAGCACCTTTGGCTGTCAAAGTCTTGTCGATTATAGCATTGCTCGGCAGACCGTCAGGATAAAGGTCTGACATGTATTCCTCGACCTGAATTTCAACGGGTTTTAACTCTAAGTTGGTGTTCTCTATCATAATCTGAATTTTAAATTAAATCGTTCATATTGTGAGACAAAATCAGTCAAAGTTATCTATATTAGGGTCTGAACAATTCTGTCCCAAGTTGGTGAAATATCGCTTAAAGATAAGCATATTGCTCAATTCCTCCTGATTGCCACTACAATTATTCCCTATATCGGACTTCAAAGCCATTCCTGTTACAAATCTCTTTCATTTCGTCCAATGTGTAGTAAGCATCCACTTCATCGCTGTCAGTCAGTAGCGTGTTATTGGGAGTATAGAAGTTCCGTATGTCAGGATGATATTGTGCCAACGAATCATTGATGAAGTAAGCACATTTCTGTTTAGCCTTTCGTGGCTCGTAGAATATATTAAACATTCCTTCAATGGTATCAACTTTCAGGAAACAATAAACCTTATCTATGTATAATGGGTAAATGCCTTTCACGTATTCACGCAACACTTTCATCTGTTTCTCAAGGTCGGCTTCCACCTCATTAAAATATTGCTCCGTGAAGTCCGTACTGTTGTACCGTTTAATATTGAAGTCTGAAAGCCTGATTCTGTCAGTCAGTTTATTCATTTGAACCCTGATAGATGTAAGTTCCTTCTCAATCTTAGACTTCCGTTCCTTGTAACGATTCTTATCTATGTCATTATCTAAATATAAGTCCTCCAACCTCGTCAGTTTATTCTCCTGTTCCTTATAAGAGGTTTTGAGAGCCTCCTGTTCCTCAATAGTTCTGCTCTTGTTCTCATTCTCTTCTGCTACGGCTTCAAGTCGTTGTTCCGCATTCATCTTACTAACATAGAATAGTTGCTCCTTAATGAAGTTCCATATAATAGGGTTTACAATTCGTTCATTCAGATAGACTTGGCTCATGCAACCTGTTGAACTACTCTTATTGCTTGTACATTTGAAGTGTACAGTATCCCTTTTATTGGAGTGTAACCTCGTATAGAATGCTCCACATTCAGAACACTTAATGAGTTTCTGTAATAAGTATTTGGTGGCTTTGGGATATGGGGTTGTCGTCCTGTTATGAGCCAGCTTCTCCTGTACCTTGTTATAGGTTTCTTCATCTATGATAGCAGGAATGTCAAAGTAGAATGTGTCAGTAATCTTGTCTATCTCGTCATAGATATTGGCTTCAACCCTGCCTGTATATGCACTGTTATTGAGTATAAACTTTGTGTTACCGATGCTTTTCAGTTTCTTAATGGCAGGGTATTTACCATAAATGTATCTTGTTGTAGTGATCAAAGCCTGTCCTTCTTCAAGGTACTTGTCAAACATTTCCTTTACGATTGTAGCATATTCATTCTTAACCAGGAATCCATCTTTTTGCCTTGTATAGCCGAATGGTGGGATGCCTGCGAACCATTGTCCCAAGCCTGCCGAATCCCGCTTACCAGATGCCATTCTAAAACGAATTGACACGAGTTCTTCCTCTGCTTGCTCAAATGCCTTACGCAGCTCCTTCTCAAATTCTAAATTGACTTCACCTGTCTCTACGTCAATAGTCCATTTCCTCTTATCTCTAAAGTAGATTGGAATGCTGTAGTCCCGATTAAACTTATCGACCAAAGTAACTCCATATAGAAAATTTCTCGTCAGCCGTGAAACCTCTGAAATCAGAACGACATCAACTTCATCGTTCTCACAGGCATTAATCAATTCATCCACTGATTTACGGTTGCCCTTACGAATATCATCCTTACCCGTTACATGTTCACCAAAGACCTTAGCGACTTTCAATTTAAATCTGTTGGCGACCTTCTCAAGTTCTAACTTCTGGCGATTATAATCCTGTATATTTGTGCTACATCTTAGCAATAATGCTGCTCGTTTCATTTCCTTAATGCTTGAATTTCAGTACAAATATAGCACTTTAAATTTAATCATAAAAGTTTTTAGTTTAGTTGATCAGAAAGAAACGTCCCAGGCTTCGTTCGGCATCCTGTTTGCTCTTGAAGTCGATGCTGTCTGTGTAGCCGAAACGCAGTTCCGGTGGTAAAAGAATGCGGCAAAACGTGGATTTCCGATACCCTTGGGCGCCTACCAATAGGGGCGATGTACTGTTGCCGTGCTGCCGGTCAAGTCCCCGCCAATGAGCCGTCATACTGAGAAACCAGCGGTAGAACAATTCCCGCCAATGCGGGTTTTCGCAGGGAACGAGATCGGCCAGGGCACGGATACGGTCTTTTCCGTCCCAGCGTCCGGTGTCGTTGAGGTATTCTTCCACAGGATTATGGAGGGGGATATAGTCGGAAGTAAGGTAGCGTGCTATGTCGCGGTCCCATACCCGGATACCTTCTTTCAGGGCATTGAGCGCTATGCTGCTTCGTATCCGCTGGTCGGCGGGGCGGAATTGGAAGTGGTCGCGCTGGCGGTATTCCAGCTCGCCCAACACGGTGTTGTAGCGGAATTCGTAGCGGCGGTTCATGAACTCTTCCAGGCGGAAGGCTGTGTCCTGTTCGGCGGTCATGCTGTTGCGGGTGCCGAAACCTTTACATTCACGGTAAAGATTATGTATGGCGGCACGTATTACGGGCTCGTCCGCTTCGCGATAATAATGCATCAGGGTTTGCCGGACTACCTCTTCCTCGGGAATGCCTGCTTTGTAACAGTGCTCGGCAAGCCGTGCCAATAATGGGCGCAGGTCGTCACCTCGTTTCCAGTTTGTCAGTTCGTCGAACGCGCGGTTGAGCGCTGCTTCGAAGAGCATGGAAAAGGTGTCCGATGAACTGTAGCCGGGCTGCATGCGTAATAGCGGATTGGTTTCCGCCTGCTTCTGTTCCTTGAAAGTGGTGTCGCCGGGCATGGCGAAGGGTTGTTCCAGGCAGAAGGGGATGGCAGCCGGATTATAATAAGGTCGCTCATCCAGCGTCATGCGGCAACTCTGGTTGAGCGACGGTTCTTTTAGGGTGATGGAGTAGGGCAGCAGGGGTTGGTAACAACTTACTGCAAGGCGGTAGGCGTGGGCATGAAACAGGGCCATTTCATTTTCATGTTTAGGGAATGAGCCGTCGGGCAGGGCGAAGAGCACCCATATCTTTACACTGCGTCCGCTGCTTCCACAAAAGGCGGCAAAGGTTTGAGGCAGCAGGGAAGCCTGTTGCTTTATCTGTTCCACTTCGGTGATACCTGCCAGATGGTTGACTTCAATCTGTACCAGTCCGTTGTAAATCTTCACCCGATGTTCTCCGTCTTTGGTGCGGGCATATTCCACGGCGGGGTAGATGCGGGGTAATTTATCTATGTTCAGATAGTGGTTATCTGTTCCTTGCAGCATAGGTATGAGGTGGCGCAGGGCTGATACATGTGCCGCTTTGTTCTCTTTCTTTATTTTTTCTATTAAGGTTTCAGCATCAAGGGTACTGAAAGATTCTTTGCCGGTTTCACGGTCGGCACGTATAAGGGTTAGCTTCATCGTGGTTATTTTTAGTTACTGTTTTTAAAAGACGGCGCAAGGTACAACAAAAAAACGGGGGGCAAAGTGTTTCTCAAATAAAAAAAGAATTCTGTGCCGAAACGGGTATAGGGTGAGTGGTCAGACTAAATATAATAGAAAATTTTCAGGTACACTTGAAAAAACTATCTTTTTTGAGGGGAAAATCAAGTGTACCTGATAAATTGTCTGTCGGATTGAATATTCTTATCCGGAAAATGGTAGTAATAGTATCCCTCTCTACAGGAGCCCTGAAGGGGTGAAATCAGATATAACCGTAAGAAAATTACGGAGTAATCAAAATAATACGTATCTTTGCTATTGAATCAAGTTGAAAATAAATATGCTAACAAAATTTGCAGTAACAAATTATAGAGGATTTGCCAATCGTATTGAGTGGGATTTATCCAATCCTGCCAATTATGAGTTTAACAAATCTGTGATTAAAGATGGTGTCATAAAAAATGGTATCATATATGGTCCAAATGGGTCTGGTAAGACGAATTTTAGTTTAGCAATATTCGACATAGAGAACCATTTGTCTCCGAAATGGAAGAAAATAGATTACTATGTGAATTTCGTTTATGCAGGTAACAATGACAGAGCCGTTAAATTTGAATACACATTTAAATTTGACAATGACACAATAGATTACATCTATGCCAAGAATGCTTCCGGGGTATTGGTAGAGGAAAGCCTTTTTGTAAACAAGATGAACATCTTTGAACGGAAGGATAATTCATTTCGTATTGACAAGCAGCAGTTCCCTATGGACGAAAGCATAGAAAAGAATCTTGAGAACAATGCCAATAATGTGTCTGTAATCAACTTCCTGTTTACATCTTATCCGCTCAATTCAGAACATTATCTGATTAAACTCAATAGGTTTGTCAATTCCATGCTTTGGTTTAGGAATCTTGATGTCCGTGAATTTATTGGACTTGAAACAAATATAACAATGTTGGATGAGTTTATCATCACAAACAATCTGCTTGATGATTTCTCCGATTTTTTACAAAAAGTAAGTGGTCAGACTTTCCGGTTTATTGCACATAATACTACGGATAAGCAGATTCTTTGCCAAATAGATAAAAATGAAGTCCCATTTAGACTGGTAGCATCAACAGGTACACAGTCGTTACAATTATTGTATTTTTGGCTGAAACGCATGGACGAAGCCTCGTTTGTCTTTATAGATGAGTTTGATGCTTTCTATCATTTTCGCTTAGCTTTTGAGGTGTGCAAGCGGTTGTTTGCATTGGATTGTCAGATTTTCACATCGTCACATAACACATATTTGATGACGAATGATTTGTTGCGCCCAGACTGCAATTTTATCCTAAACAATAACAAAATCAAGTGTTTGGCTGATTGTACGGACAAAGAATTGCGTTTTGGCCATAACATCGAAAAAATTTATCGTGCAGGAGCTTTTTATGATAAATAAGGAAAAAACGCTTTTTATCTTTGAAGGAGTCAAAACAGAAGATAAACTTATAGAGAAATTAGAGCATAATTTCTTGGGCAAAACGAATGCCATAAAATGTGTATTTGATGCCGAGATATACCAATTATATCGTGTCATAAAAGAAGAAAAAGAGTTCTCAATAGATATAGTTTCCTTATTAAAAGAACGTACGGCTGAAAACGCTAAAATTCTAGAAAATTACACCCGAGACAGTTTTGCCTATATATATTTGTTTTTTGACTATGATGCTCATTCTACGTTGGCAGATGACGATAAAATAAAAAAAATGCTTTCTTTTTTCAATGACGAAACTGAAGAGGGAATGCTTTACATCAGTTATCCAATGGTGGAAGCCATACGACATTTCAAGGATTTGGAAAGCTTCAAGTCTTTGACAATAAAATGCAAGCGCAGGAATTGTCCATATAAAGACGAATGTCATGACAAGGACGAATGCTTGAAAGAACCTCATTACAAAAGTGTTGCTGCTACAGATAGCAAGCCACAATTATCAAATGTAAATTCATATACAAAAACAGTTTGGCAGGAACTGATTACCGCCCATTTATGCAAAGCTAATGATCTTGTCAATGATGCTTTTACTTTGCCTACTTCTTTGATATCGCAGGAAGCTATCTTTTTAAAACAATTAGCGAAGCACATTTGTCATAAATGTCCCGAAGTTGCGGTATTAAGCGCATTTCCTCTTTATGTACTGGATTATTTTGGATGTGAAAGAACCATTACGAAGTTAAATTCTTAATCTGACAGTAAAATTCCATCATTCTTTTGGTTATGAGTTAATTCACCACAGAGTAACACAGAGTCTCGCAGAGTTTAATCAATTTGAAATCAAAAGAATAGAACTCCGTGAAACTCTGTGTTACTCTGTGGTGAAAACTCATTTCTTTCCGAAAGAACGCAAATTACACGAATTACGCAAATAAAAAACAGATAAGCTCTGATCTTTCTTTTGACACACCCTCCGTTATGTTCGGATGATAATAGCGCAGGGTAATATCTCTATACAAAACGCTCCTTGCGAAATGGCTGATTTGATATTGATTATCAGTGAAATGCAAGGCTTTAATTTCCTGTCGACAAGAAGCTAAGAGTTTGTCGACAAAAAGTTAACTTCCTGTCGACAAAGAGTTAACTTCTTGTAAACTGAAATCTGATAATTTTGCATTTTTGTTTACAAACTTTTTGGTGGCTCAAGCTTCTCAAGCTTTCAACTTGCTGTAGTTCATGAGTTTTCCTTCATGACTGTTTTACTCACAAAAAGAAGTAAAAATCGCAGTCCGTAAACTCAAGAACTTATAAACTCAAGAACTCACAAACTAATAAACTGCAGCAAGCTGAAGGCTTGCGAAGCTTCAATAAAAGTCCTCTTACACTTTCTTAAGAGAAACATCGCCTTTTCCTTGCTTTTACATCGCCTTTCCTTTATCTTTGTATCCGTTGTTTTGGTTTGTCCACGACTGTGAGCTTGCTGCTTTACAGCTCAGGGCTGACGCATTAAAAATATTTCATGGATAAAAGTTCACAAAGTAGTTCATTATCCCATCCTGCTGCCTTTCTTTTCCCTTTTACGCTTCCTTTTCTTTCATTTTTCTTAATAACCATCAGTGCTATTTTATTCATAAGTGAAACGTTTTGTGCCGCATTTCCGGTTTTTCTGCCTGCATCTTCATTAAAAGAGACATCCAACTGCCAATGCAAATTGTTTTCAATAGCCCAATGTGCCCGTATAGACTCTGCTATTTTTTGAGGTTCCAGCCCTAAAGAGGTGATATAAAACCTATGGCTTACAGAGGTTTCGCCTGTTGTTTTGATTGTTCTTTGTGAAGATATTCTCACAACCGCCTTCAATCCCTTCCATTCTTTGAACATTCCGGTTAACGCCTGGCAACTGTACACAAAACATTCACGGCGTTCATGTCTGCCATGAGACTCTTCCTCTGTTATATATTTGCCGTATCTGGTGGCATAATGTGCTTTGTTCACATCGATATTTTTATCATCCAAATCATCAAACCACCTTTTGACGGTATTATAAAGATTCTTATGGTTTTCTTTCAGAGCTAAGACATAATCTGCTCCACCCTCTATTATTTTTTTAGCAATATCCGTTTGACACCCCATCGCATCAATGGTTACAATGCACTTGACTAAATCCAAGGCTTCTAACAACAACGGGATAGCCACGATCTCGTTATGTTTTTCATTAACTTTCAGCTGTCCAAGACTGATGCCATTAGCTGTAGCCCAAGCACTAACCATATGAAGTTTAAAATTTGGATTACCAGTGGGGTGAGATGAGCTACATTTACTGGCACCACGAATGGTTTTGCCGTCAATAGCTACAACACCCTCATATTTCTCGCAGATTTCAAACATCCAATGCCGAAAAATACGTTCGAAATACTCAGGATTCAGAGCACTGAAAAAACGATTGAAGGTATCGTGACTGGGGATAGATTCCAATCCGGGCAGCCGTTCACGGAAAAAGTCAATCTTGGCATTGCCGAAATCTTCTACTTCATACCAGGATTCTGCACCACATATTACAGCAGCCATTGAAATATAAACGATAGCATCGGCAGAATGTACACGTTTCCTGTCAATACGAGGGTCATTGATTTGTTTACAAATACTAAATATTGCCATTATTTTAGTCAATTTATGTTTCTTAATTACGTATAAAGATAAGAATTTAAGATGATATATAAAAATAGTTTATGCATTAATTATCAATTATATATAGTGAGATTTTGATAAATTAAATATAAGTGTTTATGGTAAAAAACATAATGCGTCAGCCCTGCTTTACAGCTGAGAAGCAGCAAGCTCACAGCAATGAAGCATGTGCTTCACCATTGTGGGTAATGCGAAAACATCGTTTGTCAACGAAAGAAACATAGGCAGCCAACGAAAGAAACATAGGAGATTAACATAAGCAATCCCTGTTCTGGACATCACCGGAATGGGCGGGAAAATGCGAAAAAATAAAAGAACAATGGCGATATTATTTGATTGGTACGAGAATCCCAAAACCAAAGACAAGCAGGACGAAGAATTGACCCTGCACCCGCGCATCCGGCTGAACGGTTCCACGGGCACCGCCCAACTGCGGAGGTTCATACAAGAATATTGTTCGCTGACCGAAACCGATGTCTCGGCCGTGCTCGATGCCTTGTCGCACTTCATGGGGCGGGAATTGGGTGAAGGACGCCAGGTGCATCTGGACGGTATCGGCTACTTCCGCCCCACACTGACCTGCACCGGACCGGTGAAGGTGGACACCAAACTGAAAAGTACGAAGGTAAAACTGAAAAGTATCACCTTCCGTCCCGACATAGAGCTGCGAAGCGAGATAGGCAACATAAAAGTTAAACCGCTAAAACAACGGAATGTGTTGCAAAAGAAACTGACCCCGGAAGAGATTGACAAACGGCTGGAAAAATTCTTCGCTACCCATGATTTTATGACGAAAGGGGATTTCTATTCTATCACCGGAATGACAAGAACCACAGCTACCCGGCATATTCGGCGTCTTTGTGAGGAAGGAAAGCTGGAAAATAGAGGGTTGCAGAAACAGCCGATTTATGTGCTGAAGAGGTGTAATTGATAGATTATGAATGAGATATGCTTAAATGTATGGAGTGTAGGTAAAATTGCCTGCACTCCATACACGGTTGCTTGCACTACGCTGTATTGCCGATGAACAGGGGGATGCGGAGCGAGAGTGCAAGCGTGTAGGTAAAAGTGAGTATAAACTCTATGCAGAGAATGGGTTCGAGTTATAAATGCGACACTTCAGTCTCATAGTGCTGTTGAAGCTGAAGAATCTTTAGAAGATAAGGTTATAAAGAGAGCAATATTTTTATTACTTTTGCACCAATCTATCATTCATTTACTAAGGAATTCTATTTCATGGCTAAGAAAAATTCTACAAAAGATACGGAGCAATCCCTTTCCCTGTTTGGTAAAATAAGGGCGATCTTCAAAAACGAAACCATTCACTTTGTTATTGGCTTGGTACTGGTCATTTTCTCTGTGTACTTGCTGCTGGCCTTTTCTTCGTTCTTCTTTACGGGAGCGGCGGATCAAAGTATCATTGACTCGGGTAATGCACAGGAATTGGCTTCTACCAATAATGGGGTGAAGAATTATGCCGGTTCGCGCGGCGCTCAATTGGCAAGTTATCTGATTAATGACTGCTTCGGTATTTCCTCTTTCTTCATTCTTGTATTCCTTGCGGTGGCGGGGTTGAAGTTGATGCGTGTACGGGTGGTTCGTCTCTGGAAGTGGTTTATCGGTTGTTCGTTGTTGTTGGTTTGGTTCTCTGTCTTCTTCGGCTTTGCCTTTGTGGAGCAGTATAAAGACTCTTTCCTGTATCTGGGCGGTATGCACGGATATAATGTCAGCAATTGGTTGGTATCGCAGGTAGGTGTTCCGGGCGTTTGGATGATTCTGTTGGTGACTGCTATCTGCTTCCTTATCTACCTCAGCGCACGTACGGTTATCTGGTTGCGCAGATTGTTCAGCCTTAGCTTCCTGAAGCGCAAACAGAAAGAGGAAGAAGAGAAAGGAGAAACACCGGAAGAGTTTACAGACTCCTGGACGGCAAAAGGAAAGAAAAAGCCGGTTCCTGTTCCTGATGTGGCAGATATAAAAGAAGAAGAGGCTCCCGTTGAAATTCCCGAACCTATAAAAGAACCGGAAAATGAAATTACATTGGATTTGGGTGGCGTTACGGAAACACAGCCTGCCAAGGTATCGGGTGAAGAAGTGTCTATGACTATTGAGACGCCTGTTCCTGACCCTGTACCTCCTTTCCACGAAAAAGCGGCGGAACCCGTATTCGAAATAGAAGCTACTGAAAATGATGACGAATATAAAGGTCCGGAAAAGGAACCCTATAATCCCCGTCTCGATCTGGAAAACTATCGTTATCCTACTGTCGACCTGATGAAGCATTATGAGAATGCCGAGCCTACTATCGACATGGCGGAGCAGAATGCCAATAAAGATAAGATTATAAATACACTGCGCAGTTTCGGTATTGAAATCAGTACGATAAAGGCGACGGTGGGGCCTACGGTGACGCTGTATGAAATTACTCCCGAGCAAGGTGTTCGTATCTCCAAGATTCGCGGTCTGGAAGATGATATCGCTCTTAGCCTTTCGGCATTGGGTATTCGTATCATTGCGCCGATTCCGGGAAAAGGAACAATCGGTATTGAAGTGCCGAACTCCAATCCGAAGATTGTTTCCGGACAGAGTATCATCGGTAGCAAGAAGTTCCAGGAGTCTACTTATGACTTGCCGGTAGCTTTGGGTAAGACGATTACCAATGAGGTTTTCATGGTTGATTTGTGCAAGATGCCGCATATGCTGGTGGCCGGTGCCACCGGTCAGGGTAAATCTGTTGGACTGAACGCCATCATCACGTCTTTGCTTTATAAGAAGCATCCGGCTGAACTGAAGTTTGTGCTGGTAGACCCTAAGAAAGTTGAATTCAGTATCTATTCGGTGATTGAACATCACTTCCTTGCCAAGTTGCCTGATGGGGAAGATGCTATCATTACGGATGTAACCAAGGTAGTGCAGACGCTGAATTCTATCTGTGTGGAAATGGATACCCGTTACGACTTATTGAAAGCCGCGCACGTGCGCAATATTAAGGAGTATAATGAGAAGTTTATTAATCGTCAGCTGAACCCTGAAAAGGGACATAAGTTTATGCCTTACATTGTGGTGGTGATTGACGAGTTCGGTGACCTGATTATGACGGCGGGTAAGGAGGTAGAGTTGCCTATTGCCCGTATCGCCCAGTTGGCGCGTGCGGTGGGTATCCACATGATTATTGCTACGCAACGTCCGACAACGAATATCATTACCGGTACAATCAAGGCGAACTTCCCGGCTCGTGTTGCTTTCCGTGTATCTGCCATGATAGACTCGCGTACTATTCTCGACCGTCCCGGAGCTAATCAGCTGATCGGACGTGGTGATATGTTGTTCCTGCAAGGGGCAGATCCTGTACGTGTGCAATGTGCCTTTATCGATACACCGGAGGTAGCGGAGATTACTAAGTTTATTGCCAAGCAACAAGGGTATCCTACTGCATTCTATTTGCCGGAGTATGTAGGTGAAGATGGTGGCGGAAACGATTTGGGAGATGTGGATATGGGACGTCTGGACCCGTTGTTCGAAGATGCTGCCCGTCTGATTGTCATCCATCAGCAAGGTTCTACATCGTTGATCCAACGCAAGTTCGCTATCGGTTATAATCGTGCCGGGCGATTGATGGACCAATTGGAAAAAGCCGGTATTGTGGGACCTGCACAAGGCAGCAAAGCGCGCGAGGTGCTTTGTGTCGATGAAAATGACCTGCAAATGCGCCTGAACAATTTACTATAAATCGTGTTAAACTAATGATGAAGAATCTTCTTTTTGTTTATATCTGCCTGTTCGGTCTGGCATTGCCGCTTTCGGCACAGAAACTGGATGCCCAAGATATATTGGACCGTACAGCTACTGCCTTCCGTCAGGCGGGAGGTATTCAAGCGGATTTTACGGTTCAGACGTATGCGAAAGGTGCTTTGCAGGGGAGTTCTGTCGGGACCATCCGTCTGAAAGGAGAAAAGTTCCTGTTGGATGCCGACGGGGTGAAAACCTGGTTTGATGGTTGTACGCAATGGAGCTATCTCACTAACAGTGACGAAGTGAACGTTTCCGAACCTACTCCTGAAGAGTTGCAAAGTATCAATCCTTATGCCCTGCTGTCTATTTACAAGCAAGGGTATCACATGAAATTGGGCAAAACTGATGTTTATGGAGGTAAACCTGCTTACGAGGTGATATTAACTGCTTCTGATAAAAAGAAGGATTTGCAGTGCGTTATTATTTATGTAACGAAAGACACCTTTCAGCCTTTATGTATCAGCATGACGCAAAAGGGTGGAAATAGCGTGGCTATTCGTATTACATCTTATAAAGCGGGAGAATCATACAACGATCATTTTTTCACTTTTGACAAAAAAGCGTATCCGACTGCTGAAGTGATTGATCTGAGATAGATAATAACTAAATATATAAATAACGATTATGAAAACAGAAAAAGTAAAATGTCTGATTATAGGTTCTGGTCCTGCCGGTTATACTGCGGCTATTTATGCAGGGCGTGCCAACCTTTCTCCGGTGCTTTATGAAGGATTACAGCCGGGTGGTCAGTTGACAACAACTACAGATGTGGAGAACTTTCCCGGTTATCCGGAAGGTGTTAGTGGCCAGCAATTGATGGATGATTTGCGCAAACAGGCAGAGCGTTTCGGTGCAGATCTGCGTTTTGGTATTGCAACCGCTTCCGACCTGAGTGCGGCTCCATATAAAGTAACGATTGACGAAGAGAAAGTGATTGAAACTGATACGTTGATAATTGCTACGGGTGCTACTGCCAAATATTTGGGATTGGATGATGAAAAGAAATATGCCGGTATGGGCGTCAGTGCTTGCGCTACTTGTGATGGTTTCTTCTATCGCAAGAAGGTGGTGGCAGTGGTCGGTGGTGGTGATACGGCTTGTGAAGAGGCTGTTTACCTGGCCGGACTGGCTAAGAAGGTTTATCTGATTGTGCGGAAGCCTTTTCTGCGTGCTTCCAAAATCATGCAGGAGCGTGTGATGAAGCATGAGAATATAGATGTGCTATTTGAACACAATGCCGTGGGCTTGTTCGGAGAGAATGGTGTGGAAGGTGTTCATCTGGTGAAACGTATGGGTGAATCGGATGAAGAACGCTACGACCTGGCTATTGATGGTTTCTTTCTGGCTATCGGTCATCAACCGAACTCAGATATCTTCAAACCCTATCTGGATACAGACGAGACAGGTTATATCATTACAGAAGGCGACAGTCCTCGTACGAAAGTGCCGGGTGTGTTTGCCGCCGGTGACATTGCCGATCCGCATTATCGTCAGGCTATTACGGCAGCAGGAAGCGGCTGTAAGGCAGCACTTGAAGCGGAAAGATATCTTTCATCCAAGTGCTTGATCTAAATTCCTTATATTAAGTAACGCTTAAAAAATAGAAGGTGTGTCAAAATAAGGATTAGAACACAAATTACACGAATTACACAAATAATGATTTTTTAGACTTCTGATAATCAGAGCTTATCTGATTTGTTATTTGCGTAATTTGTGTAATTTGCGTTCTTTTATTCAGTTTTGACACACTCTCTATTTTTTAATATACTTCTATTTCATCTACGTATAAGTCCGAAGGGATAATATCTTCCGGTGAATCTTTCCGACAGTCAATTCCATTGCGCAATGTACCACCACTTTTTAAAGTCACTTTGATATAGCGTGCTTCGGTTGGCGTAAATTCCAGTACATCAGTGAACATCTTCCTGCCATGTTCAGGATATTCGCGGGTGTAGGAGGCCTGAGCTACTTCCTTGAATTCTTTGCCATCAGTGGATACTTCCACACGAGCTGCGCCTGCGGGCAGTACACGGAAAGCGGGATTATAGAGTGTACCAAAAATCACTTTACTGATCGTGGCCGGTTTTTCCAGATCGACGGAAAATACGAGCTCATTGTTATTCTTTTCATTCAGGTTGAAGGCTACCCATGGCGTGAAGGAAGCGATATTGCCGCGTTTTCCATTGGTCAATCCCAATGTTGTGGTATCTGCGCCTAATACATCATTCTCTCCGAAGATGTCACCGCTCATCCAACCCCAATGAGGAGTGGTGGTGTATTGCTTTCCACTTATCAGGTTTGCATACAGTTTCTTGCCGTTCACTTTCCCCAGCATTTTACCGTTCTTGAAAGCTGCTGCCTGCAAATCGATGTAACCCTCCCAAATGAATGGCTGAGTGTAAAGTTCAGACTTTGCAGTCGGTGCACTTCCATCCGTGGTATATCTGATTTCGGCATCCGGATAGAATGTTTCCAACACGGCTTTCAATGTGCCGTCGTACACGTGCGTATTGATATTGACATCGAAGAAATTGCGGCATGCCTTTACGTTCATGGCGTCCATACGCTCAAAGTCTTCTACCATGCGACTCCGGAAGCCGTTCCAGTTCTTCCGGTTGTTCTGTGTCCAGCCCGTCTCTGCCAAAGCCACGGCACGGGGAAATGCCTGATAGTCACGACGTTCATCACTTTGCATGTATTCGTTCCATATATTACCTTGCACGCCGATGATATGTTTTTTCACCAGTTCGTCAGCGTCATCGGGAACAGGATTATAACTATAGGTCTTTTTCAGTGTCTGATATCCGCCGATGGTAGTCGGTGCGGTTTCGGGTTCTTCCTGATACTGGTCCAGGTAAGCATACGGGCTGGGAGTCATAATTGCATCGTGTCCCGCTTTGGCGGCAGTGATACCGCCTTCCACACCACGCCAGGACATCACTGTTGCATTGGGTGCGAGTCCGCCTTCCAGGATTTCGTCCCAACCGATGATATTCCGTCCTTTGCTATTGAGATATTTCTCCATGCGGGTGATGAAGTAGCTTTGCAGCTTTTCTTCCTTTGTATGTTTCTTACCGTCAATGGCATTCGGAGTGGTATCATCTTTCAGACCTAACTTCTTGATCAGTCCTTGGCAATGTGCACACTTCATCCATGCATCTTTGGGACATTCGTCACCACCGATGTGAATGTATGAACTGGGGAATAATTCCATCACCTCATCCAGTACACCTTCCAGGAATTGGAACGTTTCTTCTTTGGGGCAGAAGACTTCTTCGAATACTCCCCATGTACCGGTTACTTCATACGTCGTATCCGGTCTGCAAGATAGTTCAGGGTAGGAGGCAAGTGCGGCAATGGCATGTCCCGGCATCTCTATTTCCGGGATTACGGTAATGTATTTGCTTGCTGCATAAGCCACTATATCTTTAATCTCTTCCTGTGTATAGTATCCTCCATGTTCTTTGCCGTCAAATATTTGCGGCCAGTTGACAAAATAGTAATCTATCAACGTTTCTTTCCGCTTCGAACCGACTTCCTGTAATTTCGGGTATTTCTTGATTTCTATCCTCCATCCCTGATCATCAGTCAGGTGAAAGTGGAAGGTGTTCATCTTATGCATGGCAAGCATATCGATGAATTTATAAATGTAGTCGGTCGTAGAGAAATGACGGCAGACATCCAGCATCAGGCCTCGGTAAGGAAAACGGGGAGCGTCTTCTATTTCAACAGCAGGCAGAGACCAGTTGGCACGTTTCATAGTTGCCTTTCCGTAAATGGCGGGTGGCAGCAGTTGATACATAGTCTGTATTCCATAAAAGAAACCGTTGGGATGTGATGCCGAAAGGGTGATCTCATTCGGTGCGATGGAAAGCTTGTATCCTTCCTTGGGCATACCTTCTTCCGTAACGAAGCGTATGTCTGGCTGTTCCGGATTCTCCTGTGAACTGGTTTTCAGAGAAATACCGGAGGTCAACTGAATTTGCGCAATCAAGCTGTCCGCAATGGCTTGTACTTCGGGAGTGCAACCGGCTGTGACGACAGATACTTTATTGCTCAGTAAGAAACGTCCCTCTTGGGGAGTCATCTGATTAGGCATCGGAACGATGTTGTACTCGTTCACCACTTCTTTTTGATTTTGCTGACAGCCGGAAGAGGCACACAGCAGGCTTGCTAATAGCAAAGCACTTAATCCTTTTTTCATGACATAAATGTGTGTTAAGTTTATAAATCGGGCAAAACAGGGAAAAAAGGTGTAGCTATCGTCAAGGGGGGGAGACGCTACTATTCTTTATCCTATTTTACTTATCTTTTTCAGCTTTTCTTCGTCGATGATCTTTATTTTTCGTCCGTCGATAGTGATTAAACGTTCAGTAGAGAATTGTGATAGCGTACGAATGGCATTGGAGGTTGTCATATTCGACAAATTTGCCAGATCTTCCCGCGAAAGGTATATACTGAGAGTTGAGCCATCTTCTTCCAATCCATAACTTTCTTTGAGGAAGAGCAGCGATTCCGCCAATCTTCCACGAATATGTTTCTGCGTCAGATTAACAGTGCGCTCGTCAGCAACTCCCAGATCGAAGGATAGTTGTTTGATAAAGAACATGGCAAGATCATTGTTCTGCGTCACCAATGTTGTGATGGCACTCATCGGTATCAGGCAGATCAGAGAAGGTTCGAAAGCGGCGGCAGCAGTAACGTAGTCTTCTTTGGCGAAATAAGCACGGTAACCGAAATACTCGACGGGTTTAATCATGCGGATAATCTGGCTTCTGCCACCGACACCATCCTTATAAATCTTGACTTTTCCATTCAGAAGGCACATAAGGTATTTAGGGGTTTCACCTTCGCAATGAATGACTTCATTTTTCTTATAATTCTGGAGCGTAAAATGGTTAGCGAGAAATTCCCGCTGTTCTTCATTCAGGGGCTCCCACATATCGGCTATCAGCTCCGGAACATTCACGTCTGACAAATTCATTTTTACCATAACTGCTGCAAAACTGTGTTATACAGCACAAATGTAAAAAGAAAAAATTAAATATTGCACAAAAGACACGAAAAGATGCAGTCTGGGGGCAGGAAAATGATAATTTAGCGGCGAAGCCGCTAAATTAAGTTACGAGCTACGAGCTACCAGTAACGAGTTGCCTTTCGGTATACTATTTATAGGTATAACTATCTCAATTAGCTTCGCTGACATATTATCTGATTTCTCTCATTAAAGTACGTTCCCCTCCTCCGCCGGAGGTTGCTCTCCCCCGATAACGGGGGAGTCGGAGAGGGTGGGTGACCAAAGGGCGGGGTGGTAGGTAAAGCAAGAAAATACCTATGAATCATATCAATAAGGAATTCTTTTCTTACCTACCACCTCCCCCCGTTGGGGTACTCCTCCTTCCAGAAGGAGGAGAACTGAGATACTCAAGGGATCATCCCAAAGGGTAACTTGTCACTTGTAGCTCGTAGCCTGTAGCTTAGCGGGCACAGCCCGCTAAATTATCATTTAGTGAACAGCAATTCCCTATATTTCGGCAACGGCCAGATCTCGTCGTCAACCTCCATTTCGAGGTGATCGATGTGGTCACGTATCTTTTCCAGATAAGGACGGACATTTTCTTCGTAGGCGAAAGCTTTGTCCTTGTAGCTATCCATGTGATTGGCAACTTTACGGGCTTCGGTCATTTCGCGCACCAGAACCTTGATGGACGTTACTCGTTTGGATATTTCACGTATCAGTTCCTTGCGGTCAGCACTCAGTACTTCGTATTCTTCGGGAGAGAAGATTTCCTTGAGTCCACGTAAATTCTCTAACAGACGGTTTTGGTAACTGACTGCAATGGGGACAATGTGATTAATGGCCAGATCACCCAGTACACGGCTTTCTATTTGTACTTTCATCGTGTACTTTTCCAGTTCCACTTCCAAGCGGCAGGCAAGCTCTGTTTCATTGAAGATGCGTTCACCTATCAGTACGGAACGAGACTGGTTATCCATATAATGCATCAGAGCTTCGGGTACGTGGCAGATGTTCGTCAATCCGCGACGGGCAGCTTCCTCTTTCCATTGGTCTGAATAGCCGTCACCTTCGAAACGGATAGCTTCGGAAGCAATAATGGTTTCTTTCAAAACACGGAAGATGGCTTCATCTTTACCAATTCCTTCTTCCATCAACTTGTCGATAGAGGCTTTGAATTCATTTAACTGGTTTGCCATAGCTGCATTTATGGCAATCATGGCAGCGGCACAGTTGGAAGAAGAGCCGGCGGCACGGAATTCAAAACGATTTCCGGTGAAAGCAAACGGAGAAGTACGGTTGCGGTCTGTCGTATCGAGAAGGATTTCAGGAATACGTCCGATTCCTAATTTAAGGGTTGTCTTCTCTTCAGCCGTCATCTTGTCATCGCCTACCTGGCGTACGATATCATCCAGAGTAGCCGATAATTGTCTGCCCAGGAATATGGACAGAATAGCGGGCGGCGCTTCATTGGCACCTAGACGGTGGCTGTTGCCGGCACTCATGATAGAGGCACGCAGCAAATTCTGATTTTTGTAGACCATCATCAGTACATTCACCAGGAAAGTCAGGAACAGCATGTTGCCTTTAGGATTCTTGCCGGGTGCAAAAAGATTGATGCCGGTATCAGTGCAGAGTGACCAGTTGTTGTGTTTTCCCGAGCCGTTTACACCGCTGTATGGCTTTTCATGCAGCAATACAGCAAAGTTATGCTTACGGGCGATGCGTTTCATCAGGTCCATTACTAACTGGTTATGATCGTTGGCAAGGTTGGCATTCTCAAAGATGGGAGCCAGTTCAAACTGGTTGGGGGCAACCTCGTTATGGCGTGTTTTTGCCGGAATACCCAGTTTGTGACATTCTATTTCCAGTTCTTTCATAAAGGCTGTTACCCGTGGCGGAATAGAACCGAAATAGTGGTCTTCCAGCTGTTGGTCTTTGGCGGAAGAATGTCCCATTAGCGTGCGTCCGGTCAGGCAAAGGTCGGGGCGGGCGTTGTATAGGGCAGAGTCTACCAGGAAGTATTCTTGTTCCCAGCCTAAGTTGGTGAACACCCGGGTTACATTTTTATCGAATAACTGGCATACTTCCGTGGCGGCTTTGTCTACGGCACCGAGTGCTTTCAGTAATGGAGTCTTGTAGTCCAGGGCTTCGCCGGTATATGAGATGAAGATTGTAGGGATACACAGAGTTGTATCTACCACGAAGGCGGGAGAGGAAACATCCCATGCCGTGTATCCGCGTGCTTCAAATGTATTACGGATACCTCCGTTGGGGAAAGAAGATGCGTCCGGTTCCTGTTGGATGAGCAATTTGCCGGAGAAGCGTTCAATTACATTTGAATTTTCTCCGAATTCGATGAAGCCATCATGTTTTTCGGCTGTACCATCCGTCAGCGGCTGAAACCAGTGAGTGTAATGAGTAACGTTCAGGGATTTAGCCCAACTTTTCATGCCGTTTGCTATCAGGTCAGCTATTTCCCGACTGATGGGAGTTCCTTTTTCAATGGCATCCGTTACAGCTTTGTAAGCTTCTCTGGGTAGATATTCCTGCATTTTCTTACGGTCGAACACATGGCTTCCGTAATAATCGGATAATTTGTTCGAAGGGGTAGTAACTTCAAGAGGGCGCCGGTTGGCAAGCTCTTGCAAGGCGTAAAATCTCATTTTTGACATATTTGTCCTTCTTTTGTTGATTGTTGGGCGCAAAATTATATGTTTTTTCTGGAAGTACCCCTATTTTTTAGGGGGTATTATTGAAAATAATATGTTTTTTCTGCGGATACCCCCTAAAATATTCGGGGGATGTTACAGGAAAAACTCTTTTAGGGGATTTTATCTCCGCTCTTTTCTATATTAAAGCTATGTCTGGGCTGTATCTGCTCCGTGTTATCTCCGTACCTATATGCTTAGACTTGATACGGAGCTACTACGGAGATGATACGGAGCTGTTACGGAGATGATACGGAGCTGTTACGGAGATGATACGGAACTGTTACGGAGATGATACGGAACTGTTACGGAGATCGCATGGACTCAATTTTGAATTAACTTTCATGAAGAATCTTTCATCCGGTTTCTTAAAAAGAGAGGTATTTCGTCGTTTTCCAACCTTTTTTTCTATATTTGTCCCTATATATTTGGAGGTATTATCGTTGAAACACGTCTTTTGTATAGGAACCTTGCTATGTCTTTTGCTTTCAGCTTGTCCGAAAGCGCAGGCAGCTTCTATCCCTGATCCTTACGATGCGAGATTGCTTTCTGCGGACTCTATTATGAAGAAAGTCATCTTCTTTGCTCCTTTTTATGAAAGCATCATCGACGACTATAGAGCCGCTCTTTATATTAAGGGAAAAGTGAATCTTCGCAAGAAAAATCATATCTTACGCTTTATTCCTACCATGTTCCGTATCCGGAAAGGAGTGAGGGAGTATATGATGGAAACTTATAGTGACTTGCATTTTACTGCTCCCGACATTTATGATCAGAAAGTAAAAGCCAGTGTCGGCACTTCTTCCGAGTTTTGGGAGCTGGACGGCAGGTTGCCGGAATATTTCCATGTTAATATCTACGCTTCCACCTTATTATATGATAAGCTCCTTTCGCCTCTGGCTCCAAATGCGATGAAGTATTATTCTTATCATGTCGATTCAGTAATGGGTAAAGTGCATGATTTGCAATATAAAATTAGTTTCAAACCGAAAAGCAAAAGCTTTCAGTTGGTTAGCGGTCACATGGTGGTCAGTGAGAATGTCTGGAGTGTGCGTGAGATGCATTTTAGCGGGCGTTCTGAAATGTTGCGTTTCAACAATATGATACGTATGGGAGATGTGGGTGAGTCGGATGAGTTTTTGCCTGTGCATTATGATGTGGATGCCACTTTCCGCTTTCTGGGTAATGTGGTCGATGCCAATTATATTGCTGTTCTCGATTATAAAACCATTCTTCAAAAAGACCCTTCACGGATGGAGCGGAAAAGGTTGAAGAGCAAGTATGATCTGTCGGATTCCTACACATTGCGCAGTGATACGAATGCCAACAGGAGGGATAGTTCTTATTTTGAGAGTATACGTCCGATTCCGCTAGATGTACATGAACAAGACTTATATAAGGATTTCTTTTTGAGCCGTGATACTTCATATCGATATAAGAAACCCAAAAATAAGAATCTGGAATTCTGGGGGCAGATAGGTGATGCGCTTATCAGCCGCTATACGGTGGATCTTTCGAAATTGGGAAGTGTGCGCTGTTCACCGCTTATCAATCCATTCTTGCTGAGTTATAGCGGGAAGAATGGTTTTTCTTACCGGCAGGAATTTAAGTACAACCGTATTTTTACGGGCGACCGCCTGTTACGTATCGTTCCCAGATTGGGTTATAACTTCAAGTATAATGAGTTTTATTGGTCGGTAAAGTCTGACTTTGATTACTGGCCACGTAAGCGTGCGGCTCTTCACATCAACGTAGGTAACGGCCACCGCATTTATAGTAGTAGGATGCTGGATGAATTGAAAAACATTCCGGATAGTGTTTTCGATTTTGATCAGGTACAACTGGATTACTTTAATGACTTATACTTGCAGGTGCGCCATAGTTGGGAAATTGTGAACGGCCTGTCGCTGGATGTCGGTTTCTCCATGCATAAGCGTACGGAGGCCAATCGCTCGATGTATGTATCCACGAGGGCGGCTTCGCGAAGTGTAGGCTCTTCTTCAGAAGTTTATCCTGATTGGACAGAGAAAATGCGTCATTCTTACAATAGTTTTGCTCCGCGTGTCCGTCTGACGTGGACGCCCGGTCAGTATTACTATATGAATGGGGATCGTAAAGTGAACTTACATTCCAAATATCCCAGTTTTTCAGTGGACTGGGAGCGGGGCATCAATGGTGTTTTTAAGAGTACCGGTACCTATGAGCGTGTCGAAGTGGATATTCAGCACTCCATTCCTTTGGGGTTGATGCGTGATTTTTATCTTCGCTTTGGATGGGGCGCTTTCACCAATCAAAAAGATATATACTTTGTGGATTTTGCCAACTTTACCCGTTCCAATCTCCCAGTGGGATGGAATGATGAAATTGGCGGCGTATTCCAGTTGCTTGACGGGCGGTGGTATAACTCCTCCCGTAAATATCTTCGTGGGCATTTGACATACGAATCTCCTTTCCTGATGTTGCGCCATTTGGTGAAGTATACACAGCATGTGCTCAATGAGCGTCTTTATCTGAACGCTTTGGTTGTTCCACATCTGAATCCTTATATTGAGGTTGGCTATGGCATCGGCACCAATATTTTTGATTTTGGAGTCTTTGGCAGCTTTGCCAACTGGAAATTTAAGGAGATAGGTTGCAAATTCACTTTTGAGTTATTCAACCGATAATCTTTAAGTTTTTCCTGTATTTCTGTTATTAACTTCCTTTATAAATTACCCGGCTTTCGTGTTATTGTAGTTTAGAAAAATAGTGTTCTATGTTCTATAACATGCAATGACGTATTCGATGAAAGTATAGTGTTTTCTCTGATTATCAATTGTTTATTTGTTTTTGACGTATTGATAACGTATTCTGAATTTTGAATTGACGTATTTAAGAATGGGTACTTAGGGCTTCTTTTATTGCATTTTACTCTATGTTTGCAGTGTTCAATTGAGAACGAAACCGAGAATTGTTAATCTTAATTTAGTAAAACTTATGAAAAAGTTATTATCAGTTTTATTTTTACTGAGCTTTACCTTAGCTTCTGCTGTATATGCACAAGATATACAGATAAAAGGTACGGTGGTAAGTGGTGCGGACAATGAACCCTTACCTGGAGTAAATGTGGTGGTGAAAGGTAATGCCACTACGGGAACAATCACCGGTATAGACGGTGAATTTGCTTTGTCGGTTCCTTCCGACGCAATCCTTTCTATTTCTTATATAGGATTCAAATCACAGGAAGTTTCGGTTAGTGGCAAGCGTGAACTGAAAATTGTTCTGCAAGAGGATTCAGAAGCGCTGGATGAAGTGGTGGTTATTGGTTACGGTACTCAGAAAAAGAGTGTGGTAACCGCATCCATTGCCAGAGTATCATCTGAAGATTTGGCAAATACGGCTCCGGTTCGTATGGATAATGCTTTGAAAGGTTTGGCAGCCGGTGTTACAGTTACTTCTTCTTCCGGTCAGCCGGGTGCTGCAGCTCAAATTCGTGTACGTGGTGTAGGTACGATTCGTACGGAAAATGGTGCAGCCGATCCTCTTTATATTGTAGACGGTATGCCTATTGAAGGTGGTCTGGACTATTTGAATCCGAGTGATATTGCTTCTATTGAAGTTCTGAAAGATGCTGCTTCGGGTGCCGTTTATGGTGCACGTGCTGCGAATGGTGTAATTCTTGTTACTACTAAAAGCGGTAAGATTGGTAAAACAAAAGTGACTTATGATTTTTCTTATGGCTGGCAAAGTGCATGGAAGAATCGGGATGTGTTGAATGCTACGGAATATGCACTCATGATGAATGAGGGTTCTATTAATGCGGGGATGGCTCCCAAGTACAATGATCCATATTCTTATGGTACGGGAACCGATTGGCAGAATGAAGTGTTTAATGATAATGCTCCGGTAATGAATCACCAGGTGAGCGTGAGCGGTGCGAGTGATAAGGTGAGCTACCTGTTTTCTGCCGGTTATTATACTCAAGATGGTATTGTGGGTGGTAACTTTAATCGTTCTAACTATGAACGTTTGACTTTGCGTAGCAATACACAGTATACTCTCTTTGATGAATCTAAGAACCGTAATTGGTTGAATAGTCTGAAGGTTACTTCCAATCTTTCTTATGCCCGTATTAAGAGCACCGGTATCGAGGCTAACTCTACTTGGGGATCTCCGCTAGGTTCTGCTTTGGCTTTATCTCCGATGTTGACTGTTTATGATGAAGATGCTGCTGCACAGGCTCAGCTTGACAAGTATGCCAATACAACGGACTACACTCCGATTTATGACCCACGCAATGGCAAGCTCTTTAGTATTCCCGGTTCGGAATTTGGTGAAATGACCAATCCTATTGCTAATCTTTCTTTGCCCGGTGCTAAGAACTGGAGCCATAAGTTTGTGGCTAATTTTTCTGCGGAACTGCAATTATGGGATAACCTGAAGTTCAAGACTTCTTATGGTGCCGACCTCTCTTTTTGGGGCAATGACGGCTATACTCCGCTTTACTATTTGAGAAGTGGTGGTGCTTCATCACGCTCTACAGCCTACTCTGAGAAACATGACGGCACTGTTTGGCAGTTGGAAAATGTGTTGATGTATGATAAGACCATTGACAAGCATACTTTCTCAGTATTGTTAGGTCAGTCAGCCAAGAAGAACACCGGTTCATATCTTAGAGGTACACGCAACAATATAATCAATTATAGTCGTCCTTACATCAATGCAAGTAACGGACAGGCGGCAGATGGTGATCAGACTGCAGAGGGTGCTCCTTCTGAGATTGCTACATTGGCTTCTCTTTTTGCACGGGCCAGCTATAACTATGATGAACGATATATGTTCCAGGTTACAATCCGTCGTGACGGTTCTTCCCGTTTCGGTTCTAATAATCACTACGCTGTATTCCCTTCCTTCTCACTTGGATGGAATTTAACAAACGAAAAGTTTATGGAGAGACGTCCTGAGTGGCTGACATCTACAAAAGTTCGTTTCTCTTGGGGTAAGAACGGTAATGAAAACATCGGTAATTTTAAATATACTGTGTTAACTTCAACCGGCAACAATTACATTTTCGGAGCCGGAGAAAAGGTGATCAACGGGGTGAAGGCCAGTGGACTCGCTAATCCTGACTTGAAATGGGAAGAATCAGAACAGTTGGACTTTGGTATTGACTTTGGTTTCTTCAATAACGCTTTGACTTTTACTGCCGACTATTACAAGAAAACTACCAATGGCATGTTGATGGAAATGAATATCCCTTCATATGTGGGTGAATCCAAGCCGATTGGCAACGTAGGTAAGATGGAAAACAGTGGTATTGAATTGGAAGCAGCATACAGATTTCGCGTATCTGACTGGAACTTCCGCATTGGTGGTAATCTAACCTATTTGAAGAATAAGTTGATTGAATACGGAAACGAATCAGGTTGGGCAAACCTCGACTCTTTCCAGGGAACAGGCGCGATCAGCCGTGCTCAGAATGGTAAACCTTTCCCGTATTTCTATGGATATAAGACGGCTGGTATATTCCAGAACATGGATGAGGTGAACGCTTATACTAATTCTAAGGGAGAACTGATACAGCCGAACGCAGTTCCCGGTGATGTTCGTTTTGTGGATGTGGACGGTAATGGTTCAATTGATGCTGATGACCGTACCGATATCGGAAAAGGTATGCCGGACTGGACTTATGGCCTTAATTTGAATGTAAGTTGGAAGAACTTCGATTTGAGTATGATGTGGCAAGGTACTATGGGCAATGATATCTATGATGCAACTCGTCGTACGGACATTTCAGCTACTAATCTTCCTTCATGGATGCTGAACCGTTGGACCGGTGAAGGTACTTCTAACCGTATCCCCCGTTTTATGCTGGGTGATAATACAAACTGGCAATCATCTGACTTGTATGTTTACGATGGCAGTTATTTGCGTCTGAAAAACATCCAGATAGGTTACACTTTGCCGGCAGCATTAACGCAGAAAGTGTTTGTTTCTTCACTGCGCTTCTATGTCGCAGCAGAGAATTTGCTTACTTTCACCAAATATCATGGTTTCGATCCTGAAATTTCATCCGGTGGTACTTCACTTGGTATTGACTATGGTGTATATCCTCAGGCCAGAACCTGGACTATTGGTGCCAACCTCACTTTCTAATTTCTCATCTTTAAAATATAAAAAGTTATGAAAAGATATAAATATATAGTAGCAAGTTTGATAGCGTCCGCTTTCTTGGCTACAGGATGTTCAGAGTCCTTTCTGGAGGTTGCTTCTCCAACGGATGAAACGATCAATACTTATTTTACTACCGATGCGCACATTCAAGAAGCTGTAGTAGCAGCTTATGACCCGTTGCATTGGTCCGACTGGGCGATGGATGAATATAATCCTGTGACTCTTATGAGTGATATCATGGCTGATGATCTTTGGATTGGCGGTCAGGACAGGACGGATAATCAGGCATGGCACTTAATGATGAATTTTGAGGCGCTTCCTACAAATGTCATTAAAGGGTTGTGGACTGTTTCTTATAGTGGTGTGAAGCGTTGTAATGATGTCATTACTTACTTAGGTTGGGCAGGAGATAATGTAACTGAAGAGAATCGGAAATATTACGAAGCTCAAGTTATCGCTCTCCGCGTACTCTACTACAACTGGTTATGGAAGTTCTGGGGCAATATACCTTACTATAATACTAACTTGACATCACCATACCTTGCCGAGCAATTATCTGCAGACCAGGTATATGAGAATATCATTACTGATCTTGAAGGTGTAATCGCAAGTAATGTTCTTCCGATGAAAGAAACTGCAGATAATTATGGGCGTGTAACTAAGGCTATGACATATATGCTTTACTCTGAAATTGTGATGTATCAGAATGATGAGTCTCGATATGGTAAAGCTTTACAGTATATGCAGGAGATTATCGGTAGCACTCAGTATGATTTGCTTGAAAATTATGCTGATGTATTCAAGGAATCAGGCGAATGGGGCAAGGAGTCTATATTTGAGGTGAATTATAAGGATGATGATGCTATCCGTTCATGGAATGGTCCGTTGAATGCAGGCGGTACTGTACTGCCTACGCTGGTTAGTCCCCATACTTGGCCTAATGGAACAGACGGTCATGATGAAGGATGGGGATTCTGTCCGGTTCGTCTGGAAACATATCAACGCTTTGCTGATAATGATGCTCGTCGTGATGTTACTTGCTGGAATGCACAAGCTGCAATTGATGCTCACAATGCCGCTAACCCTACGAATCAACTTACTTATAATCACCGCTATCAGGATACAGGCTTCTTCCTCGAAAAGTATGCTGCGCATACAGGTGATAATGCTGGACAGAAGGCAGATGCTCAGTTGAACTGGAACAACAATCTCCGTATCTATCGTTTCTCTGAAACTTTGCTGAATGCGGCTGAGCTGATTACTCGCGGTGCTGGTTCGGGGGATGCGAAAGAATATTTGAACCGCGTGCGTAAACGCGCTGGATTGACTACTGAAAAAGAAGCGACCATTGATAATATTATTGACGAACGTCATCTTGAGTTTACAGGTGAAGGTAAGCGTTACTGGGACTTGATACGTACAGGCAAAGCGGCCAGCGTGTTGGTGCCCGATGAATATGGTTACCGTACAAATACCTGGTCAGCAAATAAGAAGTATCTGCCTATTCCGCAGAGCGAGATTGATGCTGCACAAGGTACTTTAACTCAAAACAATTATTAATTCATTAAAAAAGAAGGATTATGAAAAAAATATATAGCTATATCGGAGGAATGTTGCTGATGACGGCTATGGCTTTTAGCATCACAGCCTGTTCACCTGATGATTTTACATCGCCCACTGAGGCTGGCGTTCCGACTGCATCTGCTTATGAGAATACGATTCAAATAGATGTAGATCAGGAAACGAATTGGGTTACTTTTATTTTCAACGCTCAACCGGGCATTACTCCCGTTTGGATATTTGACGGTAAGACCTATTCATCTTCATTTTCCATGAAGAAATATTATAGAAAAGCCGGTGACTATAGTGTGGATGTAAAGATTGCCAATGCCAACGGTATAAGTGACGGCAGTATTTCCAAAACCTTCCACATTAATAAGACGATTATGAATGGTTTCGGCGGATTTGTGTATGAAAGTGATTTTAATATGTGGACGAAGGCTACGATAGCGGCTCCCACTTTCTATTATGCTCCGGGTTGGTCAGCTATTGCAGATCCTGTGTATACGTTGGAAAATGGCACTTATAGTGTAAAATTGCCAGAGGCTACTGGTGAAACTTGGCAAGCACAAATGGCAATGGGAACCAATATTTCAACAGAGGCTGCTAAAAATTATGACTTTTCAGTAATTCTTACAGCTTCAGTAGCACACTCCAATGTTACAGTAAAATTGGTGGATAGTACAGATGATGGTAATTTCTATTTTGAACAAAAAGGTATAAAATTAGAAGCCAACGAACCGCTTTGCTTCTGGAAGAGTAATATGCCGGGCATTGATATCGCCAATCTGAAGCTTGTTTTTGATTTTGGCGGTAATGCAGCTGGTACGGATATGACTATTGAAAGTATTGTGTTGAAAGACCATGCGAATGACGATGGCACTGAAGTTCCTGTGATCGATGAAACTCCTGAACCTACATGGGTTGCTGTCGATAGTAAGGATAATCTTTGGAATGGCATAACCTATGTTAACAAATTCTTTTATGCAAATAGTGACTGGAGTCCCAAACCGAATCCGGAATTGGTGATTGACGGCAGATCTTATTCTTTGTCTTTCCCGGAAGCTACTGCAGAAGCATGGCAGAATCAATTCTCATTTGAAACAGATCTTACAGCTGACACAGAAACGGTGTATGACTTCCATGTTGTTTTATATTCAACAGTGGACCTTAAAAATGTGACTGTTAAGCTGGTGCAAACCAATGAAAAAGATGAGAATGGCGAAGAAATTAAGCATGATGGTAACTTCTTCTTTGATAAGAAAGTCGATTTAGTTGCCGATTCCGAAAAAGCAGTTTGGGTAGCTTCTGTCAAAGCTTCTGAAGCTATGCATGCTATTTCTTTAGTGTTTGACTTCGGAGGTAATCCTGCCAATACTGATGTAACTATTAAAGACATCATCTTCCAAAAACATAAAGATTGATATGATTAAGAATATAAAGCTAATGACAATACTTTCTTTCTTTACCTGCCTGCTCGGTTTCTTTAGCTGTAGCAGTAGCGACGGCGAACCGGAAGTATCCTCTCCTGTAGTCAGCGTAGCGCCCACTCAGATAACGGCTACTTATGAAAGCTCTGTTACAACTCTTTCGGTTAAGTCCGATCAGGAATGGACCGCTTTCAGTAATGAAGATTGGATTACTTGTGAAATATCGAGTAATACTTTACAGGGGACTGTTGAAGTGACGGTCAAGGCTAATACCACTTACCAACCCCGAGAGGGGGCGGTAGTGGTAAAGTCAGGTACTACACGCGTTTCTGTTCCGGTATCACAAGAAGCAAAACCTGACATTGTAGATCCGGATATCGATACTCCTGAAGGCTATCGGTTGATATGGCAGGATGAGTTTAATGACTCCAAACTGTCTACGCCCGACGAATCATTGTGGTGGTACGAGACAGGTGCCAGTGGCTGGGGAAACAATGAGATACAAAACTACATTCCCGGTTCGAAGAATGGAGAAACTTGTGCTCAGGTAAGTAACGGAACATTGAAGATTATCGCTAAAAAGGTGGGTAATGAGGTTTATTCCATTCGTATGAATACGGTTGAAAGTTGGAAGTATGGCTATTTTGAAGCTCGCCTCAAATTGCCCACAGGTAAAGGAACCTGGCCTGCGTTCTGGATGATGCCGAAGAATTATACAGCTTGGCCCGATGATGGTGAGATTGATATCATGGAGGAAGTGGGTTATGATCCTAATGTAATTTTATCAACAGTTCATTGTAAAGCTTATAATCATTCTATAGGTACTCAAAAGTCAGGAACCATAAAAGTGCCGACTGCGCAGACGGAGTTTCATGTATATGCTGTTGAGTGGACGGAAGAGTTTATTAAAGGGTATGTGGATGGTAAATGTTACTTTACTTTCGATAATGATAAAAAAGGTAACAAAGATACCTGGCCTTTTAATGCTCCCTTCTATTTAAAACTGAACCTTGCATGGGGAGGTGACTGGGGAGGTGCTCAAGGTATAGATGAGTCGGCTTTACCTGCAACTTACGAGATTGATTATGTACGCGTGTTTCAGAAAAAATAATTGAATAGGTATGAAAGCTATAAAGGTTTTTTCCGCCTGCTTGTTTCTCTTGTCTTTTGTCTCTTGTACGCAAGTAGCAAATAAAGGCAGTGATGCGGCAACTGAGAAAAAAGTAGAATCTCTCCTGTCTAAGATGACCCTTGAGGAGAAAATCGGTCAGATGAACCAGATTTCTTCTTACGGTAATATTGAGGATATGAGTGCTTTGATTAAGAAAGGTGAAATCGGTTCTATCTTGAATGAGGTGGATCCGGTGCGTATTAATGCATTACAGCGTGTGGCAATGGAAGAATCCCGGTTGGGTATTCCTTTATTGATAGCGCGTGATGTCATTCACGGGTTTAAAACAATTTTCCCTATTCCCTTGGGACAAGCGGCTTCGTTCAATCCGCAGGTAGCGAAAGACGGTGCACGGGTAGCAGCTATTGAAGCTTCGTCTGTAGGTATCCGGTGGACTTTTGCGCCAATGATTGATATTGCCCGCGATCCTCGCTGGGGACGTATTGCCGAAGGGTGTGGTGAAGATACGTACCTTACTTCCGTAATGGGAGCTGCTATGGTAGAAGGTTTTCAGGGAGATTCGCTGAATAGCCCTACTTCAATTGCTGCTTGCCCTAAACATTTTGTAGGTTACGGTGCAGCCGAAGGAGGACGTGATTATAATTCCACGTTCATTCCCGAACGTCGTCTGCGCAATGTTTATTTGCCGCCTTTTGAAGCTGCCACCAAAGCGGGTGCAGCCACGTTTATGACTTCATTTAATGATAATGATGGAATCCCTTCTACCGGGAATGCTTTTATTTTGAAGAATGTACTCCGTGATGAGTGGGGATTCGATGGTTTTGTTGTGACGGACTGGGCTTCTGCCAGCGAAATGATAAGCCATGGTTTTGCAGCCGGTTCAAAAGAAGCGGCAATGAAATCTGTGAATGCAGGAGTAGATATGGAAATGGTGAGTTACACTTTTGTGAAGGAATTGCCGGAATTGGTGAAAGAAGGAAAGGTGAAAGAAAGCACTATTGATGAGGCCGTTCGCAATATTTTACGTATCAAGTATCGTTTGGGACTGTTTGATGCTCCTTATGTAGACGAAAAACAACCATCTGTCATGTATGCTCCTTCTCATTTGGAAGCAGCTAAGCAAGCGGCTGTCGAATCGGCTATTCTGCTGAAGAATGATAGGGAAGTGTTGCCGTTACAGCCATCTGTGAAAACTGTTGCAGTGGTAGGACCTATGGCTAATGCACCCTATGAACAGTTGGGTACTTGGATATTTGATGGTGAGAAAGCTCGTACTCAGACTCCGTTGAACGCTATTAAGGAAATGGTTGGCGATAAAGTACAGGTGATTTATGAACCGGGACTGGCATATAGTCGTGAGAAAAATCCGGCAAGTGTGGCTAAAGCAGCTGCCGCCGCTGCGCGTGCAGATGTCATTCTTGCTTTTGTGGGTGAAGAATCTATTCTTTCGGGTGAAGCTCACTGTTTGGCTGATCTGGATTTGCGGGGTGATCAGGGAGCTTTGATTACTGCTTTGGCTAAGACGGGTAAACCTGTAGTGACTATTGTGATGGCGGGTCGTCCGTTGACTATCGGTAAAGAAGTCGAAGAGTCGACTGCTGTTCTCTATTCATTCCATCCGGGCACAATGGGCGGTCCTGCATTGGCTGATTTGCTTTGGGGGAAGGCTGTGCCGAGCGGAAAGGCGCCGGTCACTTTCCCGAGGATGGTGGGACAAATTCCTGTGTACTACGCTCATAATAATACCGGACGTCCGGCCACACGGAATGAAGTGTTGCTGAATGATATTGCTGTTGAGGCCGGACAGACTTCACTGGGATGTACTTCATTCTATATGGATGCAGGTTTTGATCCCTTGTTCCCGTTTGGCTATGGTCTGTCGTACACCACATTTAAGTATAGCAACATCAAACTGGCATCTGAGGTACTGAAAAAAGATGATGTGCTGACAGTGACATTCGATCTGGAAAATACCGGGAAATATGAAGGAACGGAAGTAGCTCAGCTGTATATACAGGATAAGGTTGGTTCTGTGACCCGCCCGGTGAAAGAACTGAAACGTTTCACTCGTGTGACATTGAAGCCGGGTGAGAAGAAAAGCGTTTCGTTTGAACTCCCTATTAGTGAACTTGCATTTTGGAACATAGATATGGCTAAAGTTGTGGAGTCCGGAGACTTTGGGCTCTGGGTGGCAACGGATAGTCAGTCCGGAGAAGAAGTTTTCTTCAAGGTAGTAGACTGATTGGTGATTTTAAGGTTAAAGTAGGAGAGGGGCGGTCTGTGATGGTTCGCCCCTCTTGATTATTTTATGACACTTAAATAGAATTCATGGTTATTTGATGCGTTTATAACCGTAAACAGCATTAGCGCCCAGTTCTTCTTCGATGCGAAGCAACTGATTATATTTTGCCATACGGTCGGAACGACTCAATGAACCGGTTTTGATTTGTCCGCTATTGGTGGCAACGGCGATGTCGGCAATCGTAGCGTCTTCCGTTTCACCGGAGCGATGGGAGGTCACGGTAGTGTATCCGTGGCGGTGAGCCATTTCGATGGCATTCAATGTTTCGGTCAGGGAGCCGATTTGGTTTACTTTAATTAGAATAGAGTTGGCACAACCTTTTTCAATACCCATGGCCAGGAAGTCAACGTTGGTAACAAAGAGGTCGTCACCTACCAACTGGCAACGGTCGCCGATGCGGTCGGTAAGTTTCTTCCAGCCTTCCCAGTCATTTTCGCTCATGCCGTCTTCGATAGAGTCGATGGGGAATTGGTTGATAAGTTGTTCCAGATAGTCAATCTGTTCGTCAGCTGTGCGTTTCTTGCCTTTCTCGCCTTCAAACTTGGTATAGTCGTAGATTCCGTCTTTATAGAATTCAGAAGAAGCGCAGTCCATGGCAATCATTACATCTTTGCCCGGTTCGTATCCGGCAGCTTTGATGGCGGCAATAATATTGTTCAGGGCATCTTCTGTACCTTCCAGATTCGGTGCAAAACCGCCTTCGTCACCTACAGCAGTGCTCAGACCACGATCTTTCAGTACTTTCTTTAAAGCGTGGAATACTTCGGCACCCATGCGCAGACCTTCACGGAAGGAAGTTGCACCTACAGGGCGTATCATGAATTCCTGGAAGGCAATAGGAGCGTCACTGTGTGAACCACCGTTGATGATATTCATCATCGGTACGGGCATTACGTATGTATTGGTACCACCGATGTAGCGGTACAGGGGGATATCGAGATAAGCGGCGGCAGCTTTAGCTACGGCGAGGGATACGCCGAGAATAGCATTTGCGCCCAGATTTGATTTTGTTTTTGTTCCATCCAATGCCAGCATGGTATGATCGATGCCCATCTGGTCGAGGGCTGACATTCCGACAAGTTTCGGAGCGATAATATCATTGATGTTTTCTACAGCTTTTAATACGCCTTTGCCTCCATAACGTCCTTTGTCGCCATCACGGAGTTCCAATGCTTCGTGTTCTCCCGTAGAAGCGCCGGAAGGAACGGAAGCACGGCCCATAAAGCCTGATTCCAACATTACATCTACTTCCACTGTGGGATTTCCTCTTGAATCGAGGATTTCACGTCCGATAATCTTTTCTATTTTCATAATTATGATATTATTTGTAATTATTTTAAATAGTGAACAAGAAACAATCGGTTTTTGTTCAGGAAAGTAGTACTGTAATTGCAATTAGATTATCATTTTCCGCCAACTGCTCCCCCCGCCAATGCAGCCAATATTCCCAACGTGATGCTGATTAAGGTATATGCTATAAACGTTCCATAGAAACCACCTTTCAGCAAGGTCAGACCATCATTGGAAAAGGTAGAGAAAGTGGTGAATCCACCGCAGAAACCGGCAGTCAATAACAGACGTACTTCGGGCGAGAGATTAAAACGGGCGGAAAGGGCATAAAACAATCCGATGAGAAAACTGCCGAAGATATTGACTGTAAATGTTGCCCAAGGAAAGGAATAGGGGATGATCCGTTCGTGCAGTAGTTCCTGTACATAGTAACGGAGCACACTGCCTGTTCCGCCACCAAGGAAAATGTATATCAATTCTTTCATTTTATTCTGTTATTATTCCGATAATGCCTGCAAAGGTACAATTTTTCATTTATATCGGGTTTATATTCCGGCTTTTCCCCTTAATGCTTAAAAATCAGAAACTAAACCAGTTATGCAAACGTTTGCCGGTAAATCATCTATATTTTCATTTTATTCCTTCGTTCACATGTCATTTCATCCTTATATTTGCATCACGATTATAATTCTCTAAAATAATTCAAATCATGAAAAACATGAAAGCAATCAAATTGTTCTGTCTCTTGCTCTTTTTGTTTGTAAGCAATTGGGCAATGGCTGAGAGTATCACCTCGCCGAACGGACAACTGCAACTGAACTTTTCAGTGAACGCACAAGGTGAACCGATCTATGAACTTTCCTACAAAGGAAAAGCTGTTATCAAACCTTCTAGACTCGGCTTGGAACTGAAAGATGCTCCGGGACTGATGAATGGATTTACACTGGCAAATACCCAAACTTCCACTTTTGATGAGACTTGGGAGCCGGTATGGGGTGAAGTGAAACAAATTCGCAACCATTATAATGAGATGGCTGTAACGTTGAACCAGAAAGCGCAAGATCGCAATATGATCATCCGCTTCCGTCTGTTTGATGACGGTTTGGGTTTCCGTTACGAATTCCCTTTGTCTAAGAACCTGAATTATTTCGTTATCAAGGAAGAGCATACTCAGTTTGCCATGACGGGCGATCACACAGCTTTCTGGATACCGGGTGATTATGATACACAGGAATATGATTATACAGAATCTAAGCTCTCTGAAATCCGTGGCTTGATGGATGGTGCAATCACTCCTAATTCTTCACAGACTACGTTCTCTCCGACGGGTGTACAGACTTCTCTGCAAATGAAAACAGCTGACGGTCTTTATATTAACCTGCATGAGGCTGCTTTGGTGGATTACTCCTGTATGCATCTTAATCTGGATGATAAGAATTTCGTATTCGAATCTTGGCTTACTCCTGACGCAAAAGGGGATAAGGGATATCTGCAAGCTCCCTGTAAGTCTCCGTGGCGTACGGTTATCGTAAGTGATGACGCCCGTGATATTCTGAATTCCAAACTGACGTTGAATCTGAATGAGCCTTGTGCTTATGAAGATGTTTCCTGGATTAAGCCGGTGAAATATGTAGGCGTATGGTGGGAAATGATTGCCGGAAAGAGCACTTGGGCTTATACCGATGATCTGCCTTCTGTAAAATTGGGTGAAACGGATTATGCCAAAACTAAACCTAACGGACGTCATGGCGCTACCAATGAGAACGTAAAACGTTATATAGACTTTGCTGCTGAAAATGGCCTTGATCAAGTGCTGGTAGAAGGTTGGAACGAAGGATGGGAAGACTGGTTCGGTCATTCTAAAGATTATGTATTTGATTTTGTAACTCCATATCCTGACTTTGATGTAAAGATGTTGAACGCTTACGCTAAAAGTAAGGGTGTGAAATTGATGATGCACCATGAAACTTCGGCATCCGTACGCAATTATGAACGTCATATGGATAAAGCCTACCAGTTTATGGTAGACAACGGTTACAATGCAGTGAAGAGTGGTTATGTAGGCAATATGATTCCTCGTGGAGAGCATCACTACGGTCAGTGGATGAACAACCATTATCTGTACGCCGTGACTAAAGCTGCTGAGTATAAAATTTGCGTAAATGCCCATGAAGCTGTGCGTCCTACCGGACTTTGCCGTACTTATCCTAACCTGATTGGTAACGAGTCTGCCCGTGGTACGGAATATGAGGCTTTTGGTGGCAGTAAACCGTTCCACACTACCTTGCTTCCATTTAATCGTCTGATTGGTGGCCCGATGGATTATACTCCGGGTATCTTTGATACAAAACTCGATTTCATGGGCGATCTGCCTCATGGACAGGTACAGACTACTCTCTGTAAGCAGTTGGCTCTTTACGTGACATTATACAGTCCGTTGCAGATGGCTGCCGATTTAGTTGAGAATTATGAGAAGCACATGGATGCTTTCCAATTCATCAAAGATGTAGCGGTAGATTGGGATGATAGTAAATATCTGGAAGCGGAACCGGGTGATTATATTACGGCAGCTCGTAAGGCGAAAGGAACGAATAACTGGTTTGTAGGTGGCATCACAGATGAGAATGCACGTACTGCTAACTTTACTCTGGATTTTCTGGAACCTGGCAAGCAATATGTAGCTACTCTTTATGCTGATGGTAAAGATGCTGATTACAAAGAGAATCCGACTTCTTATCAGATAAAGAAAGGTATTGTGACCAGTAAGACTAAGATGTCTGTGAAGTTGGCACGTAGTGGTGGCTTCGCCCTGAGTCTGATTGAGGCTACTCCGGCAGATAAGAAGGTTGTGAAGAAATGGAGATAGATAAGATTCATCGGATAACTCTCAGATTGAGAGGTACTCTAAAATTAGGGTAAAAAGAGGTTTTTATTAGGCATTAGGTAAATAAGGGGTGTGTCAGGCTATAAATTAGACACACCCCTTTCTTTTTTTCTTTGTATGACTTCTTGCTGAGTTTCTTACCCTATATTTAGTTGATACTAATAGTAGTCAACCAAATATAGGGTAAGAAACCTCTGAAATGGGAGGCTTTGCATTGACTCGATGGTTGCAGATAATGCACTGAATTATATCATTTGTCACTAAATTTGAATAAGCTTTAGAAGTCTTGTGATGTAACAAAGTTTGTCCTGTTTGCAAGGCATTAAGAGCCTGCTTACAAGAAGTTAAGAGTTTGTCGACAGGAAGTTAACTCTTTGTCGACAAACTCTTAACTTCTTGTAAGTGACTAATTCTCAGAGTAGTTTTAAAGTGCCTTTGTAGTTGAGGTAATGAACGAATAGTGTTAAATAAAATTCTTTATTGTTTGGTGTGTTAAGCATAGCTTGTATAGGGCTACACCTTTTGCCGCAAAGGGTGTAGCCTTACATACAAAAAGGTGTAGCCATCCGGGGTAAATGGTGTAGCCCTTTGGAAGTGCCCTTACAGGTACTTGTGGATGGGATTAAATGATATGATTAGAATTATTTTTATTAAACACTTTGTTCTTTCGAAAATCCCCCTTATCTTTGTGCCCATTAAGCGAACGATTAATAGTACATTTTGTTCTATTAAGTCTTTTGTTTACAGTATATTAGAAGTCGAGAACTGTGCTTTTTCAGCAAAATCAGCTTTTCCAGTCTTCAAAAGTGCCTGTTTGCATTTCCTGCGATAGGGAGTCTGAATTTAGGCCGTTGAACGTAGCAAATTCACCATCACGGATTTACGTTTTAACCGGAAGGAATTTTCATTCCCCGGTGTCCCCAAGAAATATCCAGACGAGAACAGTTAATCATTCATGAGCTCTCAATCTTCCATTCTGAATTCTGAATATCATTGGTATGCTTTGCGTATCACCTATAGCCGGGAACTCGTTCTGAAAGAGTTTTTGGACAAGAATAATATCGAAAACTTCATTCCTATGCGTTATGAATATGTAACGCGGAAGGAGCAACGTATTCGTAAACTCGTTCCTGCCATACATAATCTGGTTTTCATTTATTCCACTCGTAAGAAGATTGACGAAATTAAGGAGGAAAATGCTGTTCTTCTACCTCTTCGCTATATCATGGATCGTGAGACGAAGCAGCCGATTATCGTTCCGGAAATCCAAATGCGCCACTTTATAGCCATCGCCGGCTCTTACGACCAACAAGTAATTTACTTGCCGCCTACGGAATATTCCATGCAGAAAGGAGATCGTGTCCGCATCACCGGTGGGGTTTTCGAAGGTGTCGAAGGTATATTTGTTCGTGTAAAAGGTGATCGTCGGGTAGTTGTTTCTATTCAGGGGGTTATGGCAGTAGCTACCACTTTTATTCATCCCTCTCTTATTGTTCCGATAACAGAAGAATAATTCATAATTCTGCACATTGTACTTTGTTACTTATACGCTTTGTAATTCGTAATTCATAATTTGTAATTTTAATTGTATGAAGTCTCAAATCGATGCTTTGCGTCAACTCACGCATGAGCTTCTTTATCTTGGTATGGATGGTGAACCCATTTATGCGGATCGTTTTCGTCAACTAAATTCGGATGTTTATAATCAGGCGGAAGCCTTGTATCGGAAAAAAGCTCGGAATGATGAAGAAGAAGCGACTCTTTGTGTTACTCTCTTGAAAGCTTATAGTGCTACGATTTATGATCGTGGTGATAAAGGAGAAAAAGTTCAAATACTGCTTGATCGTAGTTGGGAGGTTCTGAATAAAATATCTGATTCTTTGTTGAAATGCCAATTGTTGGTGGTTTGCTATGGAGAGACGTCCGATGAGGAGTTGGCGAAAGAAGCACGTGCGATTATGAATGGCTGGGGTGATTCTCTAACTGTTGAACAACAAGAACTTCTAAATGAATTTATTCCTTAATATTTGTCCATAGTTTTATATGAAAATTCTTGTTACGGGGGCTGCTGGTTTCATTGGCTCGTATGTTTGTAAACGTCTGCTTTCTCGTGGAGATGAGGTGATAGGGCTTGATAATATCAACAGCTATTATGACGTCAATCTGAAGTATGGACGTTTGGGTGCTTTAGGCATTGATAAAAATACAGTTGATTGGTATAAATTTGTCCAAAGTAATATATTCGAGCAGTTTCGGTTTGTTCGTATAAATCTGGAGGACAAACAGGCGATGCAGATGCTTTTTGCCAATGAGTCTTTTGACAAAGTTGTAAATTTAGCAGCTCAGGCTGGAGTACGTTATTCAATAGAGAATCCATATGCATACGTGGAAAGTAATATAGATGGTTTCTTGAATGTGCTGGAAGGTTGCCGTCATTACAAAGTGAAACATTTGGTTTACGCTAGCTCCAGTAGTGTTTATGGATTGAACGGAAAAGTTCCTTTTTCTGAAAAAGATAGTATCGCGCATCCTGTAAGCCTTTATGCAGCGACAAAGAAATCAAATGAATTGATGGCTCATACTTATAGCCATTTATATGGCATTCCTTCTACTGGTTTGCGCTTCTTTACAGTTTATGGCCCTTGGGGGCGTCCGGATATGTCACCTTTCCTTTTTGCAGATGCCATGTTACACGGGAGGCCAATAAAGGTTTTCAATAATGGTGATATGTTGCGTGATTTTACTTATATTGATGATATTGTTGAAGGAATCCTTCGGGTGATAGACCATATTCCTACTTCTAATCAGGATTGGAGCGCTCAAACCCCTGATCCCAGTTCTTCCACTGCTCCATATAAAACTTATAATATAGGTAATTCTTATCCAGTGAAACTTATGGACTTTATTCAGGCTATTGAAGAAGCTATTGGGCATCCTGCAGAGAAAATATATCTTCCGATGCAACCGGGAGATGTTTATCAGACAAATGCAGATACTTCGGCTTTGCAGAATGAGTTGGGATTTAAGCCTGACAAACCTATTAAAGAGGGAGTTCAGGAAACGATAGACTGGTATCGTTCTTATTATCAATTGTAATCAAAAGTAAACTAAGATAATATGAAAATAGCAATAGTTGGTACCGGCTATGTCGGTTTGGTGACAGGTACCTGTTTTTCGGAGATGGGGATTGACGTGACTTGTGTGGATGTGCAGGAAAGTAAGATAGAAAATCTGAAGAAAGGTATTATTCCCATTTATGAGCCGGGCTTGGAAGATATGGTTCATCGTAATTATACTGCGGGTCGTCTGAAATTTACAACGGACTTGAAGGAGTGTCTGGATGATGTAGAGGTTGTGTTCAGTGCAGTTGGTACTCCTCCTGATGAGGATGGCAGTGCTGATTTGAAATATGTACTGGAAGTTGCGCGTACTATTGGACGCAATATGAATAAATATGTACTGGTTGTAACTAAGAGTACGGTTCCTGTGGGTACTGCACAAAAGGTAAAGTCTGCCATTCAGGAAGAACTTGACAAGCGTAATGTAGAGATAGAGTTTGATGTGGCTTCCAATCCCGAGTTTTTAAAAGAAGGTGATGCGGTAGATGATTTCATGAAGCCTGACCGTGTAGTGGTAGGTGTGGAATCGGAAAAGGCCAAGACAATAATGGAACGTCTTTACAAGCCTTTTATGATGAATAACTATCGGTTGATATTTACTGATATTCCGAGTGCGGAAATGATAAAGTATGCTGCTAATTCTATGTTGGCTACACGGATTAGCTTTATGAATGATATTGCTAATCTCTGTGAGTTGGTTGGTGCTGATGTGAATATGGTTCGCAAAGGTATTGGTGCGGATAGTCGTATTGGCAGTAAATTTTTGTATCCCGGTTGTGGATACGGTGGTTCTTGTTTTCCGAAGGATGTGAAGGCATTGATAAAGACTGCAGAAAAGAACGGTTATCCGATGCGTGTGTTGAAGGCTGTGGAAGAGGTGAACGAGAAGCAAAAGAGTATTCTTTTTGAGAAATTGTTGAAGCATTATAATGGAGATTTGAAAGGTAAGCAAATCGCTTTATGGGGTTTGGCTTTCAAGCCTGAAACGGATGATATGAGAGAGGCTCCGGCATTGGTTTTGATTGATAAGTTGATAGAGGCTGGCGCAAATGTGAAGGTTTATGATCCGATTGCGATGGATGAATGTAGGCGCAGGATAGGGGATAAGGTTGGCTATGCTACGGATATGTATGATGCGGTGTTAGATGCGGATGCGTTGTTGCTGGTGACGGAGTGGAAAGAGTTTAGGATGCCGAGTTGGGGAGTAGTGAAGAAGACGATGAAGAAAGCGGTGGTGATTGATGGGCGAAATATCTATGAGGAGAAAGAGTTAATAGAGGTGGGAATTGAATATTCCTGTATTGGCAAATAATTAATTCGATAGCTCATGAAAGTTTCAGAAGCTCACCTTCTCGACTTGCCTAAAATTTTAGACAAGCGAGGTAATTTGTCTATCATTGAAGAATTTAAAAATATTCCTTTTAAAATAGCCCGTACTTATTGGATATATGATGTCCCCGGTGGCGAAGTCCGTGGTGGTCATGCATATCGTAGAAATGAAGAATTTATTGTAGCGCTTTCCGGTAGCTTCGACATTGTACTGGATGATGGAACAGAAAAGAAGATTTTTTCTTTGAATCGTTCTTATTATGGCTTGTATGTGCCTAAAGGACTGTGGCGTGAAATGAATAACTTTTCTACTAATTCATTGGCGCTAATTTTGGCTTCAATTCCTTACGATAGAACTGACTATATCTATGATTATAATGAGTTCAAGACCTCATTAAAAAGAGATTGATATGAATAAGCCTACAGTTTATGATTGTTCTATTATTGAACTTCCGAAGATAGAGAATCGTTCGGGTAATATCACGCCGATTCATGGTAACGTAAATGTACCATTTGCTATAAAGCGCGTATTCTATTCGTATGACATTCCGGGGGGGGGAAAGCCAGAGGAGCGCATGCCCACAAAAAGTGTCACCAGTTTTTAATAGCTGCCAGTGGCAGTTATGAGGTGATATTGGATGATGGTACTAATAAACGTACTGTACTTTTAAATCGCCCCTTTTACGGATTGCATGTTCCTCCCGGTATTTGGGCCGCTGAGCAAGGATTCTCATCAGGATCTATCTGCTTGGTACTTGCTTCTCATGGCTATGATGAAGGTGATTATATCAGAGATTATAATGCATTTATAGAATACCAGAAATGAATATACTCTCTAAGAATTTTGAGTTGGAGCGTTATGGTGTGAAAGTCCGATTGGTGACGGAACAGGATGCCTCTTTCATACTCTCCTTACGTACAGATAAAAGGCTATCAAGATTTCTTCATAAGACAGATAATGATTTGGTGAAACAGCTTGAATGGATGAAAGCTTATAAGGAAAGGGAGCGCAAGGGGGAGGATTACTATTTTATCTACACTAATGATGATGGTCCGTTTGGTCTGAACAGAATCTATGATATCCACGGTGATTGCGGGACGGGAGGAAGCTGGCTGTGTAAACCTGACACTGATGTTGAAGCTTCCATTGCTACCCTGCTGATTATGCGTGATATTATGTTTGACTGTATAGGATTACAAAATGACCTCTTTGACGTTAGGAAAGGCAATAGTCACGTTCAAAAGATACATAAAATGATGGGCGCTAAAATGATAGGTGAAACGGATTTGGATTATTTGTTCAAACTGTCAAAATCAGATTATCAGGCTTCTAAAGAAAAAATACTTCAATTACTGAATTTAAAAGAATAAATAATGGAGTTAAATGATTTTATAATGAATTTTGCGGATCAGTTCGATGAAACTGATGCTTCTGTATTTGATAAGGATACTCGTTTCAGAGAATTGGATGAATGGAGTTCCTTGGTGGCTATGTCTCTAATTGCCTTTGTAAAGACTTCATTCAATAAAGTTGTGACAGGTAAAGAAATTCGTTCCTGTGACACCGTGGAAGACTTGTATAAACTTGTTCTTTCCAAATAATGGAAGAGTTGCATTTTAATCCTTTTTCTCTCTCCCGAAAAAAAGTACTTGTTACAGGTGCTTCTTCCGGAATAGGAAGGGCGATTGCGATAACATGTTCTAAGATGGGTGCTACTGTGGTATTGACAGGACGTAACCGTCAGAAGCTGGAAGAAACCTTGTCTTTGATGTCTGCTGGGATGCATACCATTATTTGTGCCGATTTGAATGTACGACAAGACATTGATGACCTTGTTGGAAGTATCTCTAATTTGGATGGTATAGTTCAATGTGCCGGTGTGGGGAGTCGTGTGTTGTGCAAGTCAATAACACAAGATGATCTGCAGTATGTTTTTAAGCCTAATGTAGAAGCTCCTATATTGTTACAGACAGCATTGTTGTCACAAAAGAAAATTAACAGAGCAGCTTCTATCGTCTTTGTCGCTTCCCGTGCGGCTGATGCTCCAAGTATTGGAAATGCCGCATATAGTGCTTCCAAAGGAGCAATCCTGAGTTATGCCAAATGTCTGGCTTTGGAACTGTCTCCGAGGCTGATACGCGTCAATAGTATTTGCCCGGCGATGGTTTGGACTGATTTAATTTTGCAGGGCGGCATATCCAAGGAAGAACTGGAACAGGCTCAATTAAAGTACCCGTTGAAACGTTATGGAACTCCGGAAGATGTTGCTTATTTAGCAGTTTATCTTTTGTCCGATGCTTCTTCCTGGATGACAGGTAGTAGTATTGATTTGACGGGGGGGGCGAAGGAACTTTAACAATTTGAAAGTATGAAGGCTTATATAAAAGCAATTTCTTATTATTTACCGGAAAGAATAATGACCAATGATGAATTAGTCAGTCTATTTCCAGAGTGGAGTGTGGAGAAAGTAGCTTCCAAAGTAGGAGTTGATTTTCGCCATGTTGCTGCTTCGAATGAAACGGCAGGTGATATGGCAGAGAAAGCAGCGAGAAAACTTTTTGACGAGTATCACGTCAATCCAAAGGAAATAGACTTTGTCATGCTTTGCACTCAAAGTCCTGATTATTTTTTACCTTCTACGGCCTGTGTGCTTCAGAACCGTTTGGGGATTCCAAAGAATAGTGGTGCTTTTGATTATAATCTTGGATGTTCTGGCTGTGTCTATGGTCTTGCTTTGGCTAAAGGCCTTATATTGGCAGGCATAGCAAGGAATATTCTTTTATTAACATCAGAAACGTATAATAAATATTTGCATCCTCAGGATAAAAGTAATCGTTCTATTTTTGGAGACGGAGCTGCTGCATGTCTGATATCTTCTGACGGTATGGCTGAGATTGGAGACTTTGTTATGGGAACTGATGGCAGTGGGGCGGAAAATCTAATAGTAAAGACTGGGGCATCCCGTTATAAAAACAGGACAGGGTATTCGGATGAAGATGATGAAGGGCATCTTCGTTATGATGACTACCTTTACATGAATGGAGGTGCTATCTTTAATTTTACTCTTGATGCTGTTCCTTTGATGCTTAAGCAGGTACTTGAAAAAAATACTATCAAAAAGGAGGAGATAGATTATTTTGTCTTTCATCAGGCAAATAAATTCATGCTTAACACTATACGGAAGGTCTGTGTACTGCCTAAAGAAAAATATTATATAAACCTTTCTGAAACAGGCAATACGGTTTCTTCTACTATACTGATAGGTTTGAAAGACTGTTTGACAAATGAAATAATTCATAAAGATATGCAAGTGATGATTGCCGGATTCGGGGTTGGTCTGAGTTGGGCGGGTACTGTTTTAAAATTCTAATTATTATGATAAAGTTTTTGGATTTACAAAAGATTACTCAGAAGTATGCTGATGAAATTCATGAAGCCGTAGATCGGGTAGTGGATAGCGGTTGGTATCTTCAAGGAAAGGAGAATGAAAGATTTGAAGCTGATTATGCTCAATATATAGGAACGAGATATGCAGTAGGTTGTGCTAATGGTTTAGATGCATTGATTTGGATATTCCGAGCTTATATAGAAATGGGAGTTATGAAGCCTGGTGATGAAGTGATTGTACCTGCAAACACTTATATTGCTTCTATTCTAGCGATTTCAGAAAATGGTTTAAAGCCTGTATTGATAGAGCCGAGTATTGAAACTTATCAGATAGACGATTCAAAAATAGAGGCTGCTATTACGGAACGTACTAGGGCGATCTTGATTGTCCATCTGTATGGACAATGTGCTTATACGGAAAAGATAGGTGAATTGTGTAAGAAATATGATCTAAAGCTCGTAGAAGACAATGCGCAGGCTCATGGCTGCAAGTTTAATGGACGAAAAACGGGGTCTCTAGGTGATGCTGCTGGTCATAGTTTCTATCCGGGCAAGAACTTGGGGGCATTTGGCGATGCGGGTGCTGTGACAACGGATGACGAAGAATTGGCAGAAGTCGTTCGTGCGGTAGCTAACTATGGTTCTCAAAAGAAGTATGTGTTTAAATATTGTGGCCGTAACAGTCGTTTGGATGAAATACAGGCTGCTGTATTGGGTGTAAAGTTGAAGCATTTGGATGAGGATGTGGCTATCCGTAAGAAAATTGCTAAATATTATATTGAGCATATAACCAATCCGAATATCATTACTCCAATAGTGAAAGACTGGGATGCTCATGTATTCCATATCTTTACCATCCGTACAAAGAAACGTGACGAGTTGCAGAAATATCTGGCTGACAACGGAGTGCAGACAATCATCCATTATCCGATTCCTCCTCATAAGCAAGAATGCTATAAGGAATGGAATAATCTTTCATTCCCTATTACTGAACAAATACATGATGAAGAATTGAGTTTGCCGATGAGTCCGGTAATATTGAAAGAAGAGTTGGAATTTATTGTTTATTATTTAAATAAATATAGATGAGAGGAAAGGGAATATTCTATAAAGCTAGATTTATATATTGTAATCTAATGGCATTATTTCTTAATAGGCTTGTTTGTAGGGGGCGAATTCCTTTATCCATTCAAAAGGTATATTATTTAGGAAAAGGGAAATGTTATATTGGTGATAATTGTATATTGGGATATAAAATAGGAGGATATTACAGGGGGGCAGGTATTGAATTACAGACTAGAAAAATTGAAGCCACAATAGTAATTGGAAATAATGTAGCTATAAATAATAATTTTTTTGTATGTGCAATTAATTCTATCCAAATTGGAAATAATGTGAGGATAGGTTTCAATGTATGTATTATGGATCATGAAGCGCATAATACTAATCCGTTATTGAGAAGTCGCTTAGGGCATATTGGAAGTGTTGGGATCGGAGATAATGTATGGATTGGTAGTAATGTTACAATATTGAAAGAAACATATATAGGGAAAAACTCTATTGTTGCTACTGGAGCGGTAGTTTCTGGCTCTTTTCCAGAAAATGTTATTATTGGTGGAATTCCTGCGAGAATAATTAAACGGATAGATGAAGGATGTATCTAATAAACAGGCTTATCGACAGATTATTAAGGCAACTTCTATATTTGGTGGGGTACAGGTAATTAATATATTGGTTGGGATAGCCCGTTCTAAGATTATTGCTTTATTATTGGGACCCTCAGGGTATGGGCTTTATAGTTTATTGCAGTCTACAATACAAATGATTGCAGGTTTTACCAATGTTGGTATATCTTCGAGTTCTGTTAGGAATATATCTGAGGCTTATGCTTCAGAAAATATGGAAAAAATAACAATTACAGTATCTGTTGTGAATAAACTGATGTTGTTATTGGGAGGGATTGGAGTTATAGTAACAATTTTGTTATCACGTTTTATTAGTATTTTTACATTTGATAGTGTTGACTTTGAATACGCATTTATAGTTTTATCTATAACTATTTTGTTTCAGCAGATGATGCAAGCTAAAATGTCTGTCCTTCAGGGTATGAGAAAAATAAAATATTTAGCTAATTCTTCTGTATTAGGAGCTATTCTAGCTTTTTTAATTTCCATACCTTTTTATTATTTTTGGAAAATAGATGGAATTGTTCCAACATTGCTTTTAACGTCTATTATAACTTATTTATCGGTATCCTATTTTTATAAGAAATTGAAAATAGAATATGTGAGATTGCCGTTGAAGGTTATTTGGCGAAATGGGAAAGATATGATTGCGATGGGGTTTGCAATGGGACTTAATAGCATGTTGGGGTTATGTATTAGTTATTTTATGCGCGCATTTTTAAATATTAATGGTGGAATTGTTGAGGTTGGACTCTTTCAAGCAGGTTGGTCTGTCGTTAGTACTTATGTTGGAATGATATTTACTGCAATGGGTACAGATTATTATCCACGTTTGGCTACTGTTAATAAAAATGATGTAAAATGTTGTGAGTTGATGAATCAGCAAGGAGAAATTTCATTGTTGATAATAACTCCGATAATTATATTATTTTTGCTTTTTGCTCCATTGGCTGTGGTTATATTATATTCATCTGATTTTATTGCAATTACGACATTTATGCAACTCTCAATGCTTGGTATGATTTTTAAAGTAGGAAGTTGGGTAATGGGATATTCATTTGTTGCAAAAGGAGAGAGTAAATTATATATATATAATGAGTTAATAGCTAATGCTTATATGTTACTTTTAAATATATGTTGCTATTTGTCATGGGGGATTGATGGACTAGGGGTTGCATTTTCACTTGGGTATTTAGTTTATATGTTGCAAGTTTATTTTATTGTGAAAAGAAGATATGATTTTCGGTTGTCTCGTAATGCTATTTCAATTTTTCTTTTTTCCTCCTTATTTGTTTTGGCAAGTTTCGCTTTTATAAAATATATGGCTCAACCATATTCTTATGTTTGTACTAGCATAGTTATGCTATTTAGTTTTATTTATTCTATTCTCTCTTTAAAGAAAAAAATATTTTAATGTGAATAAAATTTCGGTTTCTTTTTGTTTATTTACTTATAATCAAGCTGCTTTTGTGGCGGAAGCTGTTAAAAGCGCTCTATCTCAGGAGTATGATGATTTAGAAATAATAATTTCTGATGACTGCTCATCAGATGAGACATTTGAGATAATACAAAGTGTAACAAACTGTTATACAGGTAAACATAAACTAATTCTTTTGAGGAATGATTATAATATGGGGTTAGTACCTCATATTAATAAAGTACTATTTAATCATACTCATGGAAAATATATTATTTTAGCTGCTGGTGATGACGTTTCATTACCTCATAGAACTAAGCTAACTGTTAAAGCTCTTAGTAAAGATACAGTTGTAGGTGTAGTCTTTCCAGTTGTAAAAATAAATACAATTGGGGGAATTATAGATAATCCTCGAAAAAAATATAATCATATTTATAAGTTAAATGCTTCTTATTTAAGGAAGAGTTCTTTTATGGTATATGGTACGGGATTATCTTTTATTCGAGAAGTTATGGAGGTATTTGGGGAATTGAATGATTCTTGTCCCACTGAAGATAGTACATTTCGTTTGAGGTGTTTATTAATGGGAAGAATTCTTCTGATGGGAGATAGCTGCATGTATTATAGGATTCATGATAATAATATGTCATCACCTGGTAATATATATACTTTGAAAACGAAGTGTATTGCAGAACAGTATTTTACAGACATAGAGACGGCCTTTAATTCTAAACTCATATCGGAAAAAAAACGAGTTTGTCTTTTAAAAAAGGTTAGTAAATATATGAGATATAGAGAGTTGTGTCAACTTGCCTATGATAGAAATGATTTTGTTTCAAAAATTCGACTATATTGGCTGAATTTACTATATAGATTTATTTGAAACATGAGAATTTTGATAGTGAATCAGGGCTTATCTGATAATTATGGAGATCAAGCCATTGCTTATTGTTTAGAAAGAGTTTTGAAAGAAGCAAATCATGAAGTATCTGTTGCTAATTTCTCTGGTGATTCTTTTGGTAATTATCATGAAATTGCTAATTGTAATACTAATTTTAGAATATTAAAAAATATATTTAAATTTATATTACCCAAATATTTGATATGGTTATTTAAAAATTATTTTAGGATTAGAAATGTACTAGCTGATAAATTTGATGTTGCTATAATAGGAGGTGGGCAATTAGTATTGTCAAAATCAAATTTTCCAATAGCTATGTTTATGTGGACACTTCTTTTGAAATCAAAAATTATTTTATTTGCAGTTGGGTGCGGCAGTCATTTTAGCTATTTAGATAGTTTTTTATATCGTGTAAGTTTTAGGAGAGCTGACTCAATATATGTTCGTGATAAACATTCACAAAATATGATGAAAAAGGAATTTGGTTTAAATGTTGGTTTTGTTCCGGATTCAGCCTTTTTAATTCATCGGTTATTAACAAAGAAGGATTCTTATAGTAAACTCTGTTTGATTTCAATAGTTGATTATAAAGTTTATCGTTTATATAATGGAAAGTTGAATTTAGAGGAATATTGTTCGTATTGGATAGATTTGATTCGACAAAAGTGTGCACAAGGATATGAGGTTAGTTTGTTTTATAGTACTTATGAAGATTTTGTCTTTTTGAACTCATTCAAAAAACATGTATCGGATATAAAAATTGTGCAGGTTGATTCTTTGAATACTTTTCTGACAATTTTATCTAGAGCTGAACTTGTTATATCTGGGCGGATGCATCCATTGATTATTGCTTACGCATTACAAAAAAACATTGAAGTATTCTCTTTTTCAGATAAGTTACGTTCATTTAAGAAAGAATATTGCATGGATAACAATATTTCTCCTCTTTTATCTCAATCTGTATACGATACATTATTTTATTCCTTATATAATTGAATTCGAAAATATTTTCTTTTTCTTCAATTTTATGTACATATATATTAATGTTTGTATATGTATATAATGTTCCGTTTAGGTTTCTTCCCGTATCATCAGGCAAACTACTTGCTTTCATGGGAATATTATTGTTTATAGTGAAGAAGAAGAAAAAGGTATTTCTTCCTTTGAATATGAGAACTATCCTTTGGGGATGGATTATACTTATTTGTTATTCTTGCTTTTTAGTAATAGGTAAAAGAACTTATGATTTTAGTCTGATTTATTCTGAATTGTTATTTGTAATAGAGCATTTATTAGGGGCAGTTACAATAGTGTATTTGCTTATTAAAGTTGGTAAAAATAATATTAACTCTATAATGCGAATGCTTGTGAATGTTATTACCTTACAAGCTGTGATAATGTTGTTAAGCATTTCTTTTCCCTATATAAAAGATTTTCTTTTCTCAATAGTGAAGGAGGATACAAGGATGCTCATAAGTGACAGGTATGGAGGATTTCGTGGAGTTGGTTTAGCGGCTAGTACTACGTATGATTTGGCGGTGTTGCAATCTATTGGGTTAATGATTATTCCATTGTTGTATAAAGCGCAAATGAAAGGATTTTTCTTTCTTAAATTTGTGGTGATTATTTTGTCTGTTTTTATATCGGGGAGAACGGGGTTTATTGGAATAATACTGTCATTTGTTCTTGTATTATTATCTTGTATTGGTAGTAACTTTACATTGATCTCTAAGACAACCTTAATAAGATTGTTGAAGGGTTGCATATTGGGATGTGGAATATTATTTATTATTGCGTTGCTGTGTTATAGAATTATGTCGGCTGATTTAAAATTTATGATTGATGAATATATGATACCTTATGCATTTGAAATGTTTATCTCATATGAAAAAACTGGGGCAATAGAAACGCATTCTTCTAATTATTTGATAGACTGGTATTCTAACATACCTCATACTGATGTGATATTTGGGGATGGCCGTTATGTTGATCCCTTTGATAGTCAGTTTTATTATTTAGGGATAGATGCAGGCTTTTTGAGACATTATTTCTATTTCGGTCTTATTGGTACTTTTTTTATAATGTTTATTTATAGTAAAATATTTTCATCTGTATTGTACTATAACCGAAATAATAAGTTACAATTTTGCTTTTTTATATTCTTGATTATTTATTTTATACTTTCACATGTAAAAGGAGATTTTTTGTTAGGTTCAAATATGAATATTAAGGTGTTGCTTCTTTTTTATTGTTTCTATAATTTTTCCAATTACTTTAATGAAAAAAATAGCTCTAATAGTACCTGTATTAAGTAGTGGTGGAGTAGAGGCAGTAGTTTCCACTTTGTCTCAAAATATCGGTGATGATGTACTAAAAGTTATCATTTTATATAATTCTAAAGTGATAGCATATCCTTATTCTGGACATATAATTTCACTGAATGTCAAAATTGGAGGTAATTTTATATTGAAAATATTTTCTTTTATAAAAAAATGTATTGCTATAAAACGTATAAAGAAAAAATGTCATTTTGATGCAGTGGTGAGTTTTCAAGAAAGTGCAAATTTGATAAATGTAATGACTAGATGTAGAGAAAAAGTTGTAGTATCAACTCATTCTTATAAGTCAAACGAATTGAATGGAATAAGAAAGATATTTTATAAAGTAGCTTTTGGAATATTCTATAATATGGCGGATCGAGTAGTTGCGGTGTCTAAAGGAGTAGGAAACGATTTAGTTGAAAAATGGGGAGTTAAAGGAAATTTGGTAGAAGTTATTTATAATCCAGTGGATGGTGAGCGTATAAAGTGTTTGGCTGAGGCTGAAATAAATGATGATGAGAAGACTTTATTTGGAGAAAAAACATTAGTGATTGTTGGTCGATTAAGTTATGAAAAGGGGCAAAGATTTTTATTAACGGCTTTCTCTGATATAGCAAAAGAAAGACAAGATGTAAATTTATTGATTATTGGGGAAGGACCTGACTACAACTTTTTGAAAGATACAATTATTCGCTTAAATTTAAAGAATAGAGTCTTTCTTTTAGGTTATCAAGCTAATCCATATAAATATATTAGACATTCTTCTTGCTTAATTCTTTATTCTTTATGGGAAGGTTTTGGATTAGTATTAGTTGAGTCTTTATTGTGTGGAACTCCTGTTATTGCGGTCGATTGTTTATCTGGACCTGCTGAGATCCTAGGTGTTAAATCAGGGGGTGATGATATTATTCAAACGCCATATGGATATTTAATTCCAGCAATAAATGAAGATAATTTGATCACAAATCAATTTTTATGTACTGCAATCAACTCTCTTTTATGTACTAATTTTAGAGTGAATTTATGCCTGTTTGATGAACGATTTTCGTTGGAACGGTGTATTCAGAATTGGCGGAATCTTTTATAGGTTAAATATTGGGCTAACGGAATATGTAATATTTATATAAATAATATTATCAAGTAACTTAATGGCATAAATAATAGTTTATGATGTAATTTTTTATATTCTTAGCTTTATTGTTATACAAAAAGCTCTTATCAAATGTATAG
>NZ_CBVI010000117.1 GCF_000513195.1 Bacteroides timonensis
GACTCTCGTCCATTGACCAATATTCCTCACTGCTGCCTCCCGTAGGAGTTTGGACCGTGTCTCAGTTCCAATGTGGGGGACCTTCCTCTCAGAACCCCTATCCATCGATGTCTTGGTGGGCCGTAACCCCGCCAACAAACTAATGGAACGCATCCCCATCAACCACCGAAATTCTTTAATGAAAATAGGATGCCCTATTATCATACTATCGGGTATTAATCTTTCTTTCGAAAGGCTATCCCCGAGTGGTAGGCAGGTTGGATACGTGTTACTCACCCGTGCGCCGGTCGCCATCAGTCTATTGCTAGACTATGCTGCCCCTCAACTTGCATGTGTTAAGCCTGTAGCTAGCGTTCATCCTGAGCCAGGATCAAACTCTTCATTGTAAAAGTATTGTTATTACTAGTATGAATACTAGTGATGTTGCTCTGTTCAGGACGCTCGGTCTATTAAAAGTTTTCAAATCACCTATATATATAAGTTACTTGACGGTTCTTTTTTTATACCCAGAATGTACGTTCGGTTATTAATTATTCATCACTAACCACTGTAGCATTCTGCTCTTGTACTACTTGTATTGTTTATGTAAATTATTCAAAGATCGCTTCTTTTTAAAACTGCTTTTCTTTTCAGAAAGCGGATGCAAAGGTAAGAACTTTTAAGTATATCTTCCAAATAATTTCAGAAGTTTTTTTTCTTTTTTCTTTTTCTCGTCGTCTCTCTTTGCGAAAGGGAGATAAAAGAGGAAAGAGAAAGGAGTTCTTAGCAACACCGGTTTCTTAATCAGCAAGTCAATTATCGATTGCCTTCGTTCGGAAAGCGGGTGCAAAGGTAAGAACTTTTAAGCATTACTTCCAAATGTTCCGGAAGTTTTTTTTCTTTTTTCTTTTAGAATGCTGTAATCTTGGTTGGAATTAAGGCAAAAGAAAAGAAAAACGTTGGAGTTCCTACACCGTTTCTGTCAGAATGTCAATTTCAAGGCTTACCGTCTCTTGGAAAGCGGATGCAAAAGTAGGGCATATTACGATTCAATCCAAATATATCTATCACTTTTTCACCATATTTCTGAAACAATTTTGTAAATGGCTGATTGATAAGGATGTTGTAGAACATAAATTTGAAAGGAAGTATGAAAGGGGGTGGAAAGGAATACATTATATATATACATGCGCGCGATGGGCGCACAAGTAAGTGTGAGAATGGGCTATGGGCTAATTCGTATCTGAGCGGTTTTGAATGAATTCATATCTGTACGGATATGAATAGAATGTATGGATATGTACATAAGGTTCCACGACAGATTCTTCGTCAGGATGCTGTTTGAACACCTTTCATTGCCTAATAAGATTGTCTTCATTGCCTACTATTTATTCGTATAACTATAGTTATACGAAAGGATCACTATAGTCTTTCTTACGTTACACAATTGTTATCCGTAAGAAAAACTATAGTATAACGAATAAAAAATGCCTAACGGAATAGATCTTGATAGGCAAACAGCGAAAAAAGAAAAGCCTGTAGGAAACATCTTATTCACATGACTATATGATCACTCCCCGGGCAGCCGGGGGAAACGTTCAGTTCTGCGGGCATGAAGAAATCACCCTCGAAAGTGAAAAAGCCGAAGTTCCGGACAATCTTCATCATGTATGCAAAGGTGAATCCGCGGCAGGCGAAAGCTTTGAGGTACCGTAGGACTTGCCACCCTCCTGCTCTATCATAACTTGCAGGCGGGGATCGTGGACGGACATGATTCCGTGCTGGTTGTCATCCGATATCGGCAGCGAAGTACGGCATTTATTTCCGCATACGAAATTAGTCCTTCCGCATCCTTTGAGCAAGATAAGCACTTTTATACTCTCCACAAATCTGCAAGAAGTCGCACAAACGAGAATATTTTTGTTACATTTGCAGCCGATTAACAAGAATAATACCGAAAAACGGCATTGAACCGATCCAGAAACACCATGAGGAAAAGACAACTCAATAGAACGACCCTGCGCTTCAGGAAATGGAGCCGGAAAGCCTATGCTGCATTTGCCAGCCTGGGACGTTGCGTCACTATCGGTTGCCTGCCCAAAAGTGTGGCGGACTCTTCGCTCTCCAAACAAAAGTCCGGAACATCAGCCGGTTGCAAAAGCGGCAGGCAAAGTCTGGAAGATACAGACAACGATAAAGGACAGGAAACTGACATAGGCATACCGTTGGGAAGCGAGAACGGATTAACAAAGCTCGAAATCTTTGGTTTCAGAGGATTGACGCCTGTTTTGTGCCCGGTTACAATCGGTCCTAAAGGGAAAAAGTATGTAAATCCCCCCTATCTCAGAACAAGACAGGGGGTGAACATAAACACCATTATAAATAAGAGTGGAACACATGTGACGCGAATCATGCAAATGCTGTTTTCAGATTTGCACGATTCGCGTCATATGTATTTTGTATGCTCATAAAAACAACGTAAGAATATGACAGTAGAAGAATTGAAAAACAAAGTACTGCAAGATGTCCCCATCACACAGGCAGAAGCGGAATGGTTGGCCACACAGCCGGATAAGGAAGCCCTCTATGAAGCGGCACACGAGATCACCGCCGCACGGGCATCGCAGGAGTTCGATATGTGCTCCATCATCAATGCAAAGTCCGGCCGCTGCCCCGAAAACTGCAAATGGTGCGCACAATCATTACACTATAAGACGAAAGCGGATGTTTACGATCTGGTGGATAAGGACGAGTGCCTGCGCCATGCACTGCACAACGAATCACAAGGCGTAGCACGCTTCTCATTGGTGACCAGCGGGCGGAAACCTTCGGGGAAAAACATGGAGAAGCTGTGTGAAGCAGCCCGATATATGAGACGGAAAAGCTCCATCCAACTCTGCGCTTCGCTGGGACTGCTAAATGAAGACGAACTGTGTGCCTTGCATACAGCAGGCGTGACGCGCTACCACTGCAACCTGGAAACCGCCCCAAGCCACTTCCCCACCCTGTGCAGCACGCACACGCAGGAAGAAAAACGACAAACCCTAGCAGCTGCCCGTCGCGTAGGAATGGATATTTGTTGCGGCGGCATCATCGGCATGGGCGAAACAGCCGGACAGCGGATTGAATTCGCTTTTACACTGAGAGATCTGGAAGTGCCCTCGATCCCGCTGAACCTGTTGCAGCCCATTCCGGGAACGCCGTTGGAAAGCCAAACCCGGCTGACCGAGGAAGAAGTGCTGACCACCATCGCCCTGTTCCGCTTCATTAACCCCACAGCCTACCTGCGCTTTGCGGGCGGACGCTCTCAACTGACAAAGGAAGCCGTGAAAAAATCCCTGTACATAGGTGTGAACTCCGCCATCGTGGGAGATTTGCTCACGACCCTCGGATCGAAAGTATCAGAAGACAAAGCACTGATAGAAGATGCAGGCTACCGCTTCAGCGACTCACAATTCGACAAGGAACATTTATGGCATCCTTACACATCTACCACCAACCCCTTACCGGTGTATAAGGTGAAACGGGGAGACGGAGCAACCATCACACTGGAAAACGGACAGGTGCTCATAGAAGGTATGTCGTCCTGGTGGTGCATGGTGCACGGATACAACAATCCGGTGCTGAACCAGGCTCTCCGGGAACAGACGGAAAAGATGTCACACGTCATGTTCGGCGGACTGACGCATGATCCGGCGATAGAACTGGGCAAACTGCTGTTGCCACTGGTGCCGCCATCCATACAAAAGATATTTTATGCCGACTCCGGTTCGGTAGCTGTGGAAGTAGCCATGAAAATGGCTGTACAGTATTGGTATGCCAAGAGTCAGTCGGCTCCCGGACGGGCGCATCTGGCAAAGAAAAGTAATTTCGTAACCATCCGTCGCGGGTATCACGGAGATACCTGGAACGCAATGTCCGTATGCGATCCGGTGACCGGAATGCACTCCCTGTTCGGCTCAGCATTGCCGGTGCGGTATTTCACTTCCCGTCCGCAATCGCGCTTTGATGGCGACTGGGATGCCGACGACGCACTGGAACTGCTGGACATTGTGGAAAAGCATCACGAGGAATTGGCTGCACTGATTCTGGAACCCATCGTTCAGGGTGCCGGCGGCATGTGGTTCTATCATCCGCAATTCTTGCGTGAAGCCGCCAGAATATGCAAGGAATATGACATTCTGCTGATCTTTGACGAGATAGCCACCGGATTCGGGCGCACAGGCAAGATGTTTGCCTGGGAATATGCAGGCGTGGAACCGGACATCATGTGCATAGGCAAAGCGCTGACGGGCGGATACATGACGCTGTCCGCCGTGCTGACTACAAACGAAGTGGCGGATTCAATTTCCAATCATGCACCGGGAGCTTTCATGCACGGCCCCACATTTATGGGAAATCCGCTGGCATGTGCAGTGGCATGCGCCTCCATACGCCTGCTGACGTCACCCGAATACGATTGGCAGGGAAAAGTGAGCCGCATTGAAGAACAGTTGTGGCGTGAACTGGAACCTGCGCTGGCACTTCCACAGGTGGCAGATGTGAGGGTGTTGGGCGCCATCGGTGTGATTGAAGTACAAGAGCCGGTAGACATGGCGTGGATGCAAAAACGATTCGTGGAGGAAGGAATTTGGGTGCGCCCCTTCGGCAAGCTGGTTTACATTATGCCACCGTTCATCATAGAGCCGGAGCAGTTGACAAAGCTGACAAACGGATTATTGAAGATTATAGGAGAAATGGGATGAATGTAACAGATCAAATGCAGCAAGAACTGCAAGGACTGAAAGAGCGCAGCAACCTGCGAACCCTGCCCGCGCTAATCCATGAAGGACGGGAGGTTATCGCAGGCGGACAGCGTATGCTGAATCTTTCTTCGAATGATTACTTGGGGCTGGCTGCCGACCGCACCTTGCGGGAAGAGTTTCTGCAAGAACTGACAGCCGACAGTTTTCTGCCCACCTCTTCCTCATCGCGCCTGCTGACCGGTAACTTTACCGTCTACATGGAACTGGAACAGACGCTTGCACAACTGTTCGGAACGGAAGCGGCACTGGTGTTCAACAGCGGTTATCATGCCAATACGGGTATCCTGCCCGCCGTGAGCGATACGCAAACACTGATATTGGCGGATAAGCTGGTACACGCAAGCCTGATTGACGGCATCCGGCTTTCGTCAGCCAAATGTATCCGCTACCGACACAATGACCTGAAACAATTAGAACGGTTGCTCGCCGAAAATCATGCGGCATACAGACAGGTAATTGTCGTCACCGAAAGTATTTTCAGCATGGACGGAGATACTGCCGATCTGAAAGAACTGGTACGGCTGAAACAGATGTACGAAAATGTATTGCTCTACGTGGACGAAGCGCACGCTTTCGGAGCACGGGGCGAACAAGGACTGGGCTGCGCCGAAGCAACCGGGTGCATCCAGGAGATTGATTTTCTGGTAGGCACTTTTGGCAAAGCAGCCGCATCAGCCGGAGCATACATCGTTTGCCGACGCACCATTCGGGAGTATCTGGTGAACAGAATGCGAACACTTATTTTTACAACAGCTCTTCCTCCGGTAAATATCGCATGGACTTTGTTTATCGTCCGCCGATTGGGTGGTTTCAGGGAGCGAAGAATACATTTGGAAAATATCAGCAATATTCTTCGCGAAGCTCTGAAAGAGAAGGGATATGAGTGTCCGAGTGCCAGTTATATAGTTCCTATGATTGTAGGGAAAAGCTCAGAGACTATTCTGAAGGCCGAGGAGTTGCAACGGCATGGCTTTTATGCCTTGCCTGTACGGCCACCTACGGTTCCGGAGGGAACATCGCGTATCCGCTTTTCGCTGACGGCGGAAATAAGGGAGGAAGAAGTCAGGAAGTTAGTAAAATATATTAAATAATAATAATACAGGTACGCGGACGACGCGGATGAAACGGACGAACGCGGAGTTTTAATTTTTCATCCGCAGATGACGCAGATTACACGGATTTATTTTTCCGCATTCGTTCGCTTTATCCGTGTTGTCCGCGTACTTTAGAAAAAAGATACAGAATTATGAAGCAAGTTTATATCATAAAAGACAGACATCCCCGGTTATTACTATTCTTTGCCGGATGGGGAGCCGACGAAACACCGTTCAAAGATTATCAACCTGCGGACAGTGACTACATGCTCTGCTATGATTACCGGACGCTGGAGTTTGACGCTTCCTTGCTGAAAAGATACCGTGAGATCAACGTCATCGGATGGTCAATGGGAGTATGGGCGGCGACTCAGGTAATGGGTAAATTGCAGGAAACGGATACAGCTCTCGTCATCAAAAACAGTATAGCCATCAATGGAACCCCCTATCCTATTGATGATACATGCGGTATTCCGACTGCAATCTATCACGGAACCCTGGAAGGTTTGACCGGCCCTTCCCTGCATAAGTTTCTGAGAAGAATGTGCTTCAACGGGGAGGCTTTCAAAGAGTTCCTGAACATTACGCCCAGGCGACCGCTAGAGGAACTGAAAGAGGAACTGGTGGAAATAGAACGTATGTATCTCTCACTGCCCGCCGCTTCGTTCTATTGGCAACAGGCGGTAGTGGGAAACAACGACCGCATCATTCCTCCCGATAATCAACTGAATGCCTGGCGAAAAGAAGAAGAGAATAACCGGAAAAGCATACGGGTGCATTACACGGAAGATGCCCATTATCAAGTAGAACTGTTCCGATACTATTTGCAGGAAATATGGACAAAAGACTGATTGCGGAACGATTTGCCCGTGCACGGGATACTTACTCGCGCGAAGCACGCGTACAGCAACAGGTAGCCGAGAAAATGCTGCAACTGCTGACGGAGCGCGCTTCTCCGATCTTTCGCCGTATCGTGGAGTTCGGATGTGGTACCGGCAGCTATTCCAGGTTATTGCTGCACAGGTTGCAACCGGAAAGCCTGCTGCTGAATGATCTATGTCCGGAGATGAAAGAGTGCCTCGACGATTTGCTTCCGCAAGATGCCGTGCAGTTCATTCCCGGAGATGCCGAAACGCTGGACTTCCCCGAAAAGACGGATTTAATCACTTCCTGCTCTACCTTGCAATGGTTCAATGATCCGAAGGAGTTCTTCACCCGCTGTCATCGTTTCCTGTCGGAAGACGGTTATCTGGCTTTCAGTACCTTCGGTGCTGAAAATATGCGCGAAATCCGCACACTCACAGGACATGGACTTGATTATCTGCCCATAGAAGCGCTGAAAGAACTCCTTGCCCCTCATTTTGAGACTGTGTATGCTGAAGAGGAAATAGTCTCCCTCCCCTTCAGCACCCCACTCCAGGTGTTGCAACATCTGAAGGAAACCGGAGTGACAGGAACGGAAAAGAAAGTATGGACACGGGGACGGTTACAGACTTTCTGCAACAGTTATACCGGACAGTTCAGCCGGGAAGACGGAAACGTCACTCTGACGTATCATCCTATTTATATTGTTACACGAAGAAAAAGTATTAAGCATTAAAGGAAATGGAAAAGAATGTGTATTTTATCAGCGGTATCGATACAGATGCCGGAAAATCTTATTGTACAGCTTATTATGCCTGTCAACTGATTGGCAGCGGTAAACGCGTTATCACGCAGAAATTCATCCAGACAGGTAACGTCGGGCATTCCGAGGATATAGACCTGCACCGCCGCCTCATGGGCATCGACATGACGGAGGAAGACCGTGAGGGGTTGACCATGCCTGAGATATTCTCTTATCCCTGCTCCCCTCATCTGGCTGCACGCATCGACAACCGCCCGATTGACTTCGGAAAGATAGAACGTGCCACGCAAGAACTTGCCCGACGCTACGATGTGGTGCTCGTGGAAGGTGCAGGCGGATTAATGGTTCCGCTTACCGAGGATTACCTGACGATTGATTACATTGCAGAAAAACAATATCCGTTGATATTCGTGACTTCCGGCAAACTGGGAAGCATCAACCATACATTGCTCAGCTTCGAGGCAATCCGAAGCAGAGGAATACAACTGGATACGGTGCTGTATAATCTCTATCCTACCGTAGAAGATACTACAATACAAGAAGATACGATGCAGTATATCCACCGGTATCTGAATAAGTATTTCCCAGAAAGCAAGTTTGTGGTGGTACCTGTCGTATAATCATATTTTTTGTGTACATTTGCAACACAAAAAACGTCATACGACCACATGGAAGCATTAACATTCAATACTACAGAACAAGCATTACTTGCCGCTGTCGGTATCCTTTTCCTGATTCAACTCCTTTATTACTTTTGTCTTTATAATCGTATACATGCCCGTAGCCGTGCCGTAAAGCGAAGTGATATACATTTTTCACAAGAGTTGCCTCCTTTATCGGTCATCATCTATGCCCGCGAGGAAGTGGAAAACCTGCGCCGTAATCTGCCTGCTGTGCTGGAACAGGATTACCCGCAATTCGAAGTGATCGTCATCAATGATGGCAACACGGATGAAAGCGAAGATTATCTGACGCTGCAAGGAGAAAAGTATCCGAAACTGTACCATAGTTTCGTTCCAAGCTCTTCACGTTACATCAGTCGCAAGAAACTGGCCATTACTCTTGGGATAAAAGCAAGCAAATATGACTGGCTTGTGTTTACCGATGCAAACTGTCTGCCCGAAAGCAACCAATGGCTGCGCACTATGGCACGTAATTTTACCTCGCGTACACAAATCGTATTGGGATACAGTGGGTATGAACGTGGAAAAGGCTGGCTGCACAAACGGGTGTCTTTTGATAATCTGTTCACTTCCATGCGCTATCTGGGCTATGCACTGGCAGGAAAGCCTTATATGGGCATCGGACGCAACATGGCATACCGGAAAGAGTTATTCTATGCCCAGAAAGGCTTTTCTGCACACCTGAATCTGCAACGTGGGGATGATGACTTATTTATCAATAAAACGGCTACCTCAGAGAATACACGAGTAGAAACAGATGCAAATGCAGTTGTACGTGTGCAACCCGTTTTCCGCGCCAAAGACTGGCGGGAAGAGAAAATCAGCTATATGGCTACAGCGCACTTCTACCGGGGTATCCAACGCTATTTATCGGGCTTTGAAACAACTACGCGTTTACTGTTTCATGCAGCATGGATAGCAGCCCTGGTGATTGGAATACTGAATTTTCACTGGCTGACAGCCGGCATTGCATTTCTGATATTCGCCTTGCGATACACTATGCAAGCTTTAATTATCAATAAGACAGCAAAAGATCTCGGAGAAAAACGGCGTTACTTCTTTACCCTTCCGGTATTCGATATTTTACAGCCGATGCAATCACTTCGCTGGAAGCTTTATTGCCAGTTCAGAAAGAGAAGTGATTTCCTAAGAAGATGACTATTTTCCAATGCCGCAGGTTAGCATTTCAAATGCCACACCTCATCGTCCCAAATGCCACATCTCAATAGAACAAATGCCACACTTTATCACCCACGAAGTGTGGCATTTCACTTGTTGAGGTGTGGCATTTGGGACAATGAAATGTGGCATTTCTATTCATATCTCATAGAATTGGCAGGATGGATGCGTGTAATCAGGAAAGAAGGTCCTAAAAGCATCAGAACGGATGCCAGTAAAGTGCCAATATTCAGTAATAAGAACAACAGGATACTGAAAGATACAGGAACAGTATCCATATAATACGTTTCAGGATCAAGCTTGAAGATTCCAAACCACTTTTGCAGGAAATAGAACGCCAATCCGATAGCATTGCCCCATAGCATACCTTTTCCGATAAGAAAGACTGAGAGCCAAAGGAATACCTTTCGTATGGTGGTGTTGTTAGCGCCAAGAGACTTCAGTATGCCGATCATGGAAGTACGTTCGATGATGATAATCAATAAACCGGATACCATGGTAAAACCTGCTACGCCAGCCATCAATATCAATATCACCCAGATATTCACATCCAGAATGCTGAGCCAGGCAAATATCTGGGGATTCAGTTCCTCCACGTTGCGCACGCAATAGTCTTCTCCGTACTTATCCTCTATTCCATTCAGGTCGGCAGCAATCTGATAGGTAGTTTCCTCAAGACGGTCATAATCGCGTACCTGTAGTTCTGCACCGCTCACTTGCCCCGACTCCCAGTTATTAAGACGATTTACAAGATATAAATCTGTAAGGAGAAAGAGGTTATCGTATTCCGAGAAATTAGTCTGGTAGATTCCCACAACCTGCAACCGACGGGCACGGATATCATCCTGGATATAATAGGTATCTATCTTATCTCCAAGTTTCAACCTCAGCTTTGTAGCCAATGCCTTAGAAATGACTACCCGATTGGAAGAAGCCGTATCACTGAACTGCGGTAACTCTCCTTCCACCAGATGTTCACGGAAAAAAGCAGGATCAAACTCTGGTCCTATCCCCTTCAGAACCATGCCTTGAAAATCCTCGGCAGTCTTTACCATGCCCGGTTTGGTGGAATAGCGCTGCACATGCTTCACCTCAGGATATTCGGATAGAATGGAGATGATACTGTCATTCACCACCACAGGACGCGTCTCGTAGGAACGTGCAGCATTCGAATTCGTTATCTGAATGTCCGCACCGAAACCTATTACTTTACCACGCACTTCGTTCTTGAACCCAACAATCACCGACACCGTGATAATCATCACCGCCAGACCGATAGCAACACCTATCAGGGCAATGAGCACGGCAGGACGGGAAACTTGCTTTCCGGCATCGCTGTCACGATAAATACGTCGGGCCAAAAACAACGGCAGGCTCATAGCGCTAATTAATTAAATAACAGAGTGATAGGGTGATATAATCACTTTATTCCGTTCTTCCCGGATATGCCTCCAATGCCTTTGATAAGACAAAAAGCGCACGGGTCAGGTCTTCCTTCTTCAGCACATAGGCTATACGCACTTCATTCCGACCGGAACCGGGAGTGGTATAGAAGCCGGAAGCAGGTGCCATGAATACGGTTTGTCCTTCATACTCGAAGTCGGAAAGACACCAAGCACAGAACTTATCGGAGTCATCCACCGGAAGTTTTGCCACTGTATAGAATGCTCCCATAGGAATAGGCGAATACACACCGGGGATACGGTTCAGTCCGTCTATCAGGCACTTACGACGTTCTACATATTCATCATACGTATCGCGCAGGTAATCCTCATCGGCATCCAGAGAAGCTTCGGCAGCAATCTGACCAATCAACGGAGGACTGAGACGTGCCTGGCAGAACTTCATTACAGCACTACGGATTTCCGCATTCTTCGTAATCAAAGCACCGATACGGATGCCACATTCCGAGTAACGCTTGGATACAGAGTCAATCAGTACCACATTGTCTTCAATACCTTCCAAATGGCAGGCAGAGATATAAGGAGACCCCGTATAAATAAACTCACGATACACTTCATCGGAGAAGAGGAACAAATCGTACTTCTTCACAAGGTCACGTATCTGGTTCATTTCGCGACGGGTATAAAGGTAACCTGTCGGATTATTAGGATTACAGATCAGGATAGCTCTGGTGCGCTCGTTAATCAGCTCTTCAAACTTTTCTACTTTAGGAAGCGAAAAGCCTTCTTCTATGGTAGTGGCAATGGTGCGTATCTTGGCACCGGCAGAGATGGCAAACGCCATATAATTGGCATAAGCCGGTTCGGGAACAATAATCTCGTCACCCGGATTAAGGCACGCTAAGAAAGAAAACAGTACAGCTTCCGAACCGCCGGACGTAATGATGATATCATCTGCCGTCAACTTGATGTTGAACTTATCATAATAGCCCACCAGTTTTTCACGGTAACTACGATATCCGGCACTGGGGCTGTATTCCAGAACTTTCCGGTCGATATTGCGTATAGCATCAATCGCGACTTGCGGCGTGGGCAGGTCTGGTTGTCCGATGTTCAGGTGGAATACGTGCACTCCCCTTTGCTTGGCTGCATCAGCCAGAGGAGCCAGTTTTCTGATAGGAGACGCGGGCATCTCCGTTCCGCGAATAGATATTGCTGGCATGTCTAAGTTTTTACAATTTGACAAATAAATGTTAACGATTGATGATACACTTCCATATATATGCAATCGAAGGTGCAAAAGTAACACTTTATTTGAAATGACGGGGAAGCATTGGCAAAAAAGTTTAAAAACACTAGCTATGACTTAAAAGATAGTGATGAATTCAAAAGAAATTGTACCTTTGAGTATCAAATCGTAAATCATATACAATGCCATGGTATTAAACCTGATAACATTTGCATCGTTGCTTCATAAACAAGCATCCATTCTCGGCTCACACGAACTTATATTAAACGAACTGGAGAAATATTTCACTGTAAATATTGTAGAATATCAAAACATAAACAAACTCACTAAAGACGATTTCAGCCTGCTTTTCATTGCTACCGGCGGTGTAGAACGGTTGGTTATCCAGCACTTCGAGTCTCTGCCCCGCCCTGCAATCTTACTGGCAGACGGTATGCAAAACTCACTGGCCGCCGCTCTCGAAATCTCGTCCTGGCTACGTGGCCGGGGTATGAAAAGTGAAATCCTCCATGGAGAACTACCCGAAATCATCAAACGTATCTTCGTACTCCACAGTAACTTCAAAGCCCAACGGGCACTCTCCGGATCGCGTATCGGCGTAATAGGCTCCCCCTCTTCCTGGCTTGTTGCCAGCAATGTAGATTACCTTCTCTCCAAACGGCGCTGGGGAATTGAATACACCGACATATCCTTGGAACGCGTTTACGAGTATTACAATCAGATCACAGATGATGAAGTGGGCGAAGCCTGCGCTGCTTTTGCCGGTAAAGCGCTTGCCTGCCGCGAAGCTACACCGGAGGATCTGATAAAAGCCATGCGTCTGTATCGCGCCATTAAACGGATTGTGGAAGAAGAAAAACTGAGCGCACTCACTCTGAGTTGCTTCAAGCTCATAGAACAAACCGGAACCACCGGATGCCTCGCTCTCTCCCTATTGAACGATGACGGTATCATTGCCGGATGCGAAGGTGACCTGCAATCTGTCTTTACCCAACTTGCCGTAAAAGTGCTGACCGGCAAGGCTTCGTTCATGGCAAACCCTTCCATGATCAATGCACGTACCAACGAAATCGTACTTGCTCACTGCACCGTAGGTATTGCACAAACCGAACAATACATTATCCGCAGCCATTTTGAAACTGAAATGGGCATCGGCATTCAAGGAATCCTGCCTACAGGCCAGGTGACACTGGTAAAATGTGGCGGAGAATGCCTGGACGAGTATTACCTGAGTACAGGCACCTTGACCGAGAACACCAACTACATCAATATGTGCCGCACACAGGTACGCATAAAAATGGACACACCGGCAGAGTATTTCCTCAAAAATCCATTGGGAAACCACCATACCCTGATACAGGGGAATTACGAAATACTGCTGGATGAATTCCTGCAAGCGAACGGATGCAAAAGAGTTGAATAATACTATTCATTAAAATCGGGTACACGTACTGTAAAACGTGTACCTTTTCCTAATTCAGAAGATACGTTTATTTCCCCTCTGAAACGCTCTACAATAGTCTGGCAGATACTCAGTCCTAGACCGGCACCTTGCGTAAAGCTATCCACTTTATAGAAACGCTCGAATATGCGTCGCTGGTTTTCTTCTGAAATGCCGCTTCCGGTATCTTCCACGAAGAAAACGGTATAGCCCGGATCTTCTGTCTGGAAACCGAAAGTGATAGAGCCTTGAGTAGTGAACTTCTTGGCATTGTTGATGAAGTTGTTAATCACCTGTTTCAGACGGACAGAATCCGTTACTATCGATTTACTCTCACCTTCGGGCAGCTTCATAACCAGTTCTACTCCCTGAGGCATACTCAAACGCTGAGAGTCATAAATCTGCTGCATTACAAACGTAAGGTTATATCCGGCAAAACGGAAGTCCATTGAACCGGACTCGATACGAGACAGATCGAGAATGTCATTAATCAATGCCAACAATAAAGTACAGTTCGTATTGATCGTATCTACAAACTGTTTTACTTCTTCAGGGCTGAATGCATCAATATCTTTCAGTAAGTCGGAGAAACCGACAATAGAATTCAACGGAGTGCGGATTTCATGGCTCATATTGGCAAGGAAAGCCGATTTCAGAGTATCAGCCTGCAAAGCTTTGTCACGGGCCGCTATCAACTCTTCTTCGGTAGTCTTATAGCGCTGTATACTTTGGCAAACACCCAGTACCATATAAGGTGCCTCAGAATCCAGACCATTGTAAGAGGCACTACGGAATTCCCACCATTCATATTTACCTTCACCACTACGCATACGGAAACTCATACGAGTGTCCAGTTTCTCACCTTTGAAAATGGCTGTGAAATGCCGGTGAGCCTCTTCCAAATCATCCGCATGAATAAAAAGCTCCAATTCTTTCTGCAAGATAGTCTGCTTGCCGGGAAGTCCGAAGTAATCAAGCAATGCACCCGAGAAGTGGAAACTATGCGTGCGTATGTCATATTGCCAGGGATATACGGAACTTGCATCCACAGCCAGATTAAAGAAGCGTTTATGTATTTCCTCCTCCGAGATATTGCGGCAACAAATAGCCATACCTGTCATCTTGTTCTTGGAGTAAATCGGCACAATTTCACCGGAAACAGGAAAATAGGTTCCCTTATGGACTTCCTGCATGAAAGCCTCTTCCGGAATGGGGATTACACGGCACTCTGTCCTCACTTGTTTCAATAATGATTGCAGGATGTCCTCTCCGTTTGAGTAAATGTGGAAGATGGAACCCGCCATCTGCCCTTCGTAAGAGCGTGCCGTATGAGTATCAGGATCCAGTTCAAGCATCAACATCAAAGCACGGTTGACAAAATGTATACGGAAATCCGTATCGTAAGTTATCAGTCCGTCGCGGATAGAACAGAAGATGTTATCAAATTCGTCACGCTGCTCCACCAAGCGGTTCTGTATCAGCAAACGTGTCTGGGCGTGCATACGGCGACGTGATTCATGACGGTTCAAGCGATAGAGCCAGATTACAAGGAAGACCAATGCACCTACCACGACAGAGTAAAACAGCACAAACCAGACACGGTAGCGCTCCATCAGCGGCGCATTCATGATAATGCCGCTATCACTCACTTTATCCGAGTTCACTCCGAAGAATTCCAACTGTTTGAAGTCATAAAGCAGCTTACCGGGAAGGTCCACGACCCCTATCACGGAAGGGATAGCTCCTTGCAACACCTGTGCAGCACACTTTCCAGCCGCATTAGCTCCTTCGTAAGGTTCCATATCGTTCACACAGAATACTCCGTTTGTCAATGCCAGACTTTGTCCGGCAAAAACCGGAGCTTTAGAGTTTTTTCCGATGAAAGAAAGGAAAGGTGTCCATTTGGGGACAATGACAATGCGGTTATAGGCATTATAATCATAACATATAGAGGAAATGACAGGATTAGAAGCCTGTGCCTGTACATTCATTACTTTCATTTTATATTCCGGATGAAGCTGCTGGAAATCGAGCCATGTACGCTCCAGTTCAGCAACACCTTTCAGCCCTAAAAGACTGCTGTCCGAAACACAAATAACCTCTGTACGATTGGGAAATACACGTCGTGCATTTTCGAGCAGATGCGCGAAATCAATCTTGGATGCATATCCACAGACATTGGGTAACTTCGACATCAGCTTTTCATTGGGATATTTGATACCTGATACCACAACCGGTAGTTTATAGGGCAGGGAATCTCCACAATGCATCAACGTATAGAAAGCCTCGTCACTGCTTGTAACAATAATATCGGTATTTCGTTGACGTGCCCGTTCGCAAATGCGCCGCATAATGACACATTCTGATGAAAAAGCCCAGTAATCGGCATCCAGATATTCTGTCGCAACTTTCGCTTTTATACCTCCACGTGACAAACCATCACGCACTCCTTCCGTCAAACGGTCATTCCAAGGAGTACGGTGATTATATGACTGGATAAAAAGCACGTTGTATGTACGTTCTGCAGCATAAAAGTGTCCGGCAAAAACAATGCAAGGAAACAGACCTATCAGCATCACGAGGAATAAGCGTCTCTTCATATCTCGTTTTTCTTCTGTTTATGAATAAATGTGCTATGAATTTTCCACGCAAATATACGGATTATATTGAAATACAGAACAGGATGCACCTTTTCTTTTACCTTATGCAAAAGAAAAGGTGCACCATATAGAAGAAAATCTGACTATTCGTCGTGCAAGGCATCCGCCGGTTTCACCCGCATCGCTTGTGCTGCAGGGAACCAGATACCAGCAATTACCATCAAAGTCATAAGAAAGAAAGTGAATAATGAGACTACTACAAAGCGAAGTCCGGTAGCGTCAGCCTGTTCCGTCATTACAGCTTCCGCCATAACCAGATTACCACAAATAATCAAAGCCGGAACGGCTGCCAGCACCAACAACAGTAACCCTTCTCCCAATAATCGGGAACGTATCCGGGAACGACTGCTTCCCATCGCCATACGCAAAGCTATTTCACTACGGCGATGGCGGGTACGGAACCAGAAAGTCCCCATCAACCCGATAAAAACATTGAAGCTAAAGAATACAGCGATAAGCCGTGCACTGCGAATATACGGAGTAATCCCTTCGGATGCATCACGCTCCGCTTTCTGTTCATCATAGCTACGGACTTCAAACAGATAGAACGGAGCAACCTGCAACCGTGAAGTCATTTCACGGGAGAAGCGGGTAGCAAAATCATTCGTATCAGCTTCGGGACGCACGCGAATGGAAATAAAAGGAATAGTTTGCATTCTGTAAAACCAATTCGGAAGAGGGGTTAGGATGAAAGATTCATAGCGGGCATAATCATCTGTCTTCTGATGGTCGCATACGGCAGTCACCCGGTAACGGAGACTACTACCTGTATAATAATCGAAAAATTCCTTCCCCAATACTCCGTTATGAGCGTGAAAAAGACTGTCAGCCAGCTCTAATGTAATGACAGCGGGCAATGGAGTGATAGCAGGATTCCACTCGGCTGAAGCAAATGACAGCGAAGAGCCGGAAGTACTTTCAAAGGCATTCATATCAGCAGAAAACATTCCTGTGCCTTCTTGTATTGGAATACGCATTACATCAAAGTATTCAGGAGATACATAACGAATATTAGCCTCCTTCACACTTATGCTGTCTGTGGTGTATCCCTGAAATACAGTGTTTCGAGTATAAGCATCAGAACCAAGCCAGATACAGGCACTCTCCACGTCCGGATTTTGCTTAATACGACGGAATACTTCCTCCATAGGCTTGAACCAGAAATTTTGCAAACTATCTTCGGAAGAACAAAGCACCAGCTGAGTGGGATTCGTGGAAATACGGACTTTATATACATGCTCCAAATCATACCCTTTAGGCTGACGTTCTGCATAAGCAAAGGCATAGAGCATGTCAAGACAATACCATAACAGCACGAAAACAATCAGCAGCTCTGCGAAGATCCAACCGTTCAAGCGGCGTTGGTTCCAGATTTGGGTCAGAATGGACTTTATCATAATAGTTTATCTTTAGTTTTTAAACAATCATTCTCCACTGATAACTTCTGCTATCGGACGGCGGGTGGCATTCCATGCAGGAATAAATACGGATAGCAAATTGAAAAGCAGACATACCCCCAATACCATCAGGAATACAGCAGGCCGTAAGAAAAGCCAAATACTAACCTCAAAGTTTCCACTGGTATATCCGCCTGCCAACATCCAATCTTTACCCAACCATAACAATAGGCATGAAAGCAGGAAGCCCAGTAATGCACCGATAAATGCCATCAGCAAGTTCTCAATTAGTAACTGTGACATCAAGGTAAGACGACTGGCACCATAAGCTTTGCGTACCGCAAGTTCCGACAGGCGACGTGACATCTGAGAAGAGATAAGTCCACTGACATTGATTGCAGGCACAATGAGTAAAATAAGTCCCAGAAAGATGCAAGTAACCATAGGGTTAAGAAAATCATCACGGAAGAACTGGCGCTCAGTGTAAGTGCTCAGGTCGGGGAGTGCCAACTCATATTCAGTAAGTGACGCATTCAAGCGATCCAGTGAACTTTCTATCTGTTGTTTCATTTCATCCAAACTGACATCAGGTTTACACAATACCATCGCTTCAAAGCCACCACGTAAACCTTCACTCCCCCAAGCCGAGTCTTTAGTATAATAAGGTACCCACACCTCGCCATAAGCGAAGGTGAAAAGGGAACTTACATCTTCCGTAACCCCTACTACACGTTTTGGACGGAAACCGACAAAATAACTCTTGCCAATAGCTTCTTCAGCAGAACCGAAAGCTTCACGTGCCAACCGCTCGGCAATGACAACAACATCCGAACAAGCATCAAACTCTTGTTGATCGAAAGGACGACCGGCTACGAAACGAATGTCATAAAGACGCCAGAAGTTCAGATCGACACGACGCTTCTCGCAACGGCGGCCTTGCTCCGGTGAAGCACCGCAATACTCCATGGTGACATAGCTGGTATAAGTAACAAGTTCCGCGCCGGGTAGGTCCCCGAAAACACGCCTAGCAGCCTGGTAAGACATGCCAGTGTTTGCATTACTATGGTCTGCCTTACGATAGCTATAACCATAAGACGAATAAACCATCCGATCACGATGCGATTCGGGACGAATATTGGCAGTCTGAATGTCATAAACCATGTAGACTACCATGGCAAAAGCAATACTCACCGCCGTACCGATGATGGAAACGACGCTGAAAAACGGATTTTGTCGCAAAAGTGTAAATGATTGTCTGATTATCATAGGTATATTTTTTCTAAGAAAACAATACTATTCGTCATGAAGTGCCTCAGCAGGTTGTAACTGCATGGCTTTATAAGCAGGATACCAGATACCGACAACAATCATCAACGCCATAAGCAACCACGTAAGTATAGCTGCAATCATGAACCGGCCGACCGTAAATTGCATTTTACTGATATCCACCAACTCGGCAATACCCACATTAAAAGCAATAATCAAAGCAGGAATGGCAGCTACCGTCAAGAGTAATATGCCTTCTCCCATCAAACGCAGAAAGATACCGCGACGACTGGATCCCATTGCCATACGCAATGCCACTTCACGGCGACGATGTTGCGTACGGAACCAGAACGTACCAATCACTCCCAAGAAGATATTCAGCATCAGGAAGAAAAGTATGCAAAGCTGTGTCTTCACTTCGTTCACATCTTCAAGTTCGCTGATGTGACGAATATCGCTGAAAGAAGATGCCTCCAACAGAAAGATATTACCTACCCGATATAAGCGGTCGGCATCTGCCATAAGTGCATCTACAAAGTCATTGTCTGCATCAGGAGAAACACGGAGACTCACCTGGACATAGCGCACGTTACCCAGCTCATTAATCAGCTCATCTCTATTCAGATTATGCCCGATAAACGCCCCACCCCATTCGTGCGATGTTTCAAAATGAGAACGGCGCACAGGAACGGCAATGGCAGCAATACGACGATGATACCCACGATCGGGATAAGTCAGAGCCACTTCACGATTCAATAGCGGACGTGCATCGGGTAAATCAAGTACCGGATAATCCTCAGTGACATTGGACGTGATAATCATGGTTTGGTCGGAAATAGCAGCAGCCAGTTGCTCGGAAGAGCCTCCATCAACTGCCTGATAACGGAAAACACGATAGAAATCTGGATCAGACCAAACCAGATAAGCACCCACATGAATACTATCCTGCAAATAAAACTGAGCGCTGTTACTTCCCTCATTATAAGGGTAACAGTTCTGTGAAATGGAGACAGCCTCTACACCCGGACGATGCCGTAAACGTTCGGTTATCTCAAGAAAAGCATCTATATTATCCTCAACTGTGAGTTCCGGATTATAAAGCGCCGACTTGGATGTCAAGGTACTGAAAGACAAATTATAGCAATGTTCCGTATCAAAGCCCATCGGAGCGCGATAAACGCGCGCAGTGACAGTAACCCAGTCTACAATGTACCAAAGTACAGCAAAAACCAGCAGTAACTCCACGAGCAGAAAGAGATTACTTCGCCATTCATTTTTAATTTGTGTAAGTAGATTCTTCATAGCTATCTTTGGTTAATTGCATCAGTAATATTCATCCGCGACGCACGCCATGCAGGAATACCTGCAGAAAGTACATTCATCAGGAGGCAGAATGCGAAAGCTGCTACAAAAGCCCACGGTGATAATAACATACCGGGAGTCAGTGCTGTCTCTCCACTGAGGTAAGCATTCGTCGAATTACTGAAAAGAAAATCATTCAGTAGGAATGTGGCTGCATAACTCAATGCTAATCCGACAACACCGGCCAGCAACGTCAGTACAAAATTCTCAAAGAAAACTTGCCGCATCAGTTCACCGCCAGTAGCACCGAAAGCCTTACGCACACCTATCTCCGCCATACGGCGACGCATACGTGAAAGAGTCATACCGGATAAGTTCACTGCCGGAACCAATAATAAGATGGCGATAACGATACCATAACGTAACATAACTCCGGGAATATCAGGTTCGGCGTACCAACGGCGATAGAGATAAGCCAGTTGTGTATCGGGTTGCCCGCGATAAAAGATCTCCACATCCCGTAATCCGTCATTATACTTTTGGCGTAAGAGTTCTGTTTCCTTTCGGATCTCATCAAAGTCCGCCGATGAGTGGGCAAGGATAACCGCATGCATAGGCCCCATCGTGTCATCCCGCCAAGAGAGAGATTCCGCATCGGCTGCAGTGTAAGGTACCCATATCTGTGCATAAGCGGCTGTAGCAAGCATAGATACGTCTGCCACAACACCTGCAACTGTGTAATCTACATAGTTTAATTGCACCGTATGCCCGACAACATCGGTAGTACCAAAGAGTTGGCGGGCAATCGTAGCACTCAGCACGGCACGCGGTAATCCGGCATCACAATCAGCACGGGTAAATCCTGCACCACAGAGAAAACGGAAACTAAAAACGCGCCAGAAAGCTTCATCAGTCTGTACCATATCAGCAGTAGCTTTCGATCCGGCAGGCACAGAGGCACGCACTTTGCCAGCACTACTGACTAAAGTCACGGCTTCGGGCGTAGTCAACGCACGGAAACATTCACGTCCAGTACGCACTGACATAGAAGCATTAGCCGATTCATTGTCCGATTTCCCTTTCAGTTTGACGGACATATAAGGTACGTAGAGTGTACGTGAGCGATTCACTTCAGGCTCACAATCTACGAGACGCACCTGGAAAATGATGACAAGCACCATAATCATACAGATGGCCATTGCCGTACCTAACACGGACACCCAGGTAATAATAGGGTTCTCACGCAAGTGATAGAGGGCTTGAAGGAAGTAGAGTCGTATCATATTTTAAAGTAATTTAATCGTCATGTAAAGCCTCAGCCGGTTGTACCTTCATTGCCTTACGTGCCGGAATACCAATGCCAATGGCAATCATCAGAGCAATCAATACAAAGCTGATAGCTGCACAAAGTAATAATCGATCCCACTCCAGCGTGGTGTTATTTCTCCATGAATTCAGTTCCATGTGTGCCAGATTCCAGTCTATAACCAATGCTATAGGCGTAACAACTGCCAGCAACAGCAAACCCTCACTCAGCAATCGGCTGAAGATAGCACGGTCCGTCGCCCCATGGGCTTTGTGCAATGCAATCTCTGAACGACGTTGCTGGGTACGGAACCAAAATGTACCAAGCAATCCGAGGAAGATATTCAAAAGCAGGAATCCCATACCCATTACATAGTTACGGATATCATTGGTCCATGCCTGCTGGAAGTTACGACGTATATCATGGAAAGAACGAATTTCTGAAATAAAGAGGTTACCTACGCGAAACTGAGCTTCACTGTCTGCTTTCAGCCGTTGAATGAAATCATGGTCCTGTCCCTCACGAACACGAACACAAAGTTCCATACCTACATAGTAGAATGACTGCTTACATAAGAAACAGTACGAATTGCGGGCCTGATCATAGTCATGATAACGCACGTTTTGTAATGCAGCTCCCAGACGATAGGTCCTCGTTGTATCACCAAAAAGCTGAAAGCGTTGACCTAGGAATTCAGTCATTTTACGATTATATTTACTATAAAGGTTGTTAGAAGTAAGAATCTCACCACGTTCCAGCATTTCAGCCATTTGTTCGGGCGTCTCACCTTGTGCACCCTGATAACGGAAGACACGGACAAAGTCGGGGGTCACCATGCGACGGATAGTCCAACCGGGAGAGTTCAACGTGTCGATTTTCACCTCTCCACTACTGTTACTTCCATTATAGGGATAGGAGTTCTGTGAAAGGCTGACAGCTTCCACTTCTGGGCGGCGACGCAACCTTTCTACCAGTTCGGCAATATCATTGTGAGTATCTTCGGATTTCCGATCGGCAATGTAATCCGGACTCTTTGGCGTCAGTTCACCCAGCTCTATCAGGTAACAATTTTCTATATTAAATCCGCGTGGTTCCAGATAAGTGGCAGCACGGGTGTACAAGTAGTCTACCACATACCACATCACTACGCTCACCACAAGTAGCTCCAGCGCCAGCCAGAGATTATTGCGCCATTCATTCTTTATTTGTACAAGAAGTTTCTTGGTCATTTTCTTTAATGATTAATGTTTAGTGATTAATGTAGGCGACCGCCCAATGCGTTTACAATTCCCACTCTCGAAGCACGCCATGCCGGGAACCCACTGCTCAACAAATTCAGCACAAAGCAAAACAGCAATGCCCAACCGAAAGTAGACGCATGCAGCAATATACCAGCATCCACTGCCGGAGGACTCAGCGTCTGGCTGAATTCCTGTGCAAACAGCAACGAGTTACCCAGATAAGCAAACGCCACGCTCAACAACAACCCCAAAGCACCAGCCAGCAACGTCACGACCAAGTTCTCTGAAATAATCTGCCCCATCAGTTCCATCTTCATAGATCCGAATGCACGGCGTACGCCTATCTCTGCCACACGTTGGCGTAAGCGGCTTTGAGTCATCGAACTCAAATTGATGGCAGGTACTATCAACAGGATTATAAAAATAATCATACGCTGACGGCGATGCTGCTCCACGTCGGGCTCCTGATTGGCACTGAACGCAATCGAACTCTTCTCCTGATCATAAGGACGATTACGATAAATCAGTTCATAGCCATCCTCGCCGAGAATGACATTGTACTCTTGCCTGCGTCGTTCCGCTTCTTCACGGATAGTTTCGAAGTCATCGCGGCTCCGTGCCAGGATGGTACAACTCATCATACCCATGTGCTCATCACTCCAAGTATCCTTGGTTATTTCCGTTGAAGTATAAGGTACCCATACCTGCCCGTAAGCAACGGTAGCCAGTGTAGAAACATCCTTTACCACACCCGCCACTTTGTATGGCGCATGGTTCAGGAGGAACTCACGACCGATAGCATCCGACGTCTGAAACAATCGGCGTGCCACGCTTTCGGTAATCACTGCTACAGGCTGTCCGGCATCGAATGTAGCCCGATCATAGGGTTTTCCGGCAATGAAAGAGAAATCGAACACATGCCAAAAAGCATCATCCGTTTGCAGCAGGTCGATTCCTGTGCCGGGTTGTCCCGGCAAGTTTACAGGCGTAGAAACTACCATGCAGGTGTAGATAGTCACAGCTTCGGGTGTTTTCAGGGATTGGAAACACTCGCGTGCCGTCTTGAGTCCCATCGGACCGTTACTGCTACCACCACCCCAATTCTTATTCGTAATACTCATGTAGTGGACATGCAGAAAACGATCACGGTTGCTCTCCGGAGCAAAAGGCGCCACCTTCACCTGCTGCATCATCACCACCAACATAATGAGGAAGATGGCAAGTGCCGTACCGGCTATGCTGACAGCACTTATCAGCGGCTGTTGCCGAAGCTGTGCCCAGGCCTGAGTAAAATATTGCTTTATCATTATTCTCCAATCTTCAAGTTACGTGTATTCACTCCACCAATGCCACCCTTAGAGATGTCTGCCTGACGTGCCTGTCCGCTCAGGGTAACGCTGCCTACGCCTTCCATACTGGCACGCAAACGGTCACAATCCACATGAATATCAGCTTTACCTACACCTTCCATCTTTACAACTAAAGATTTACAGGTCAGGTCTTTCACATTCACTTTACCCACGCCTTCTATCTCGAACTTGACATCATTCAGTTTCAGCACACCTTCGCAATTGAAAGAGCCTACACCAGTAAACTCTACATCTTTCAGATCGGGTGCACTCAGATAGATGGTCACACCTTTGTTGCGATTATTATCACCATCTTTCTTATTCTTGAAACCGATAATCAGGCAATCTCCTTTCACTTCTGTAGTAGTAGTGGTTACATACTCTTCCCTACCTTCTATTTTCAGAGAATACGAATTACTCTGCGTGAAATACACCGTCGCTACAGATGTTACCTTTACAGAAGAGAAAGCTTCCACCTTACGAACTTCGCTTACCTGCGGGTCCTTTTCGTTAGCTGCATATACTGTGCCGGCTACTGCGGCAAATAATAAACTCAAAGTTATAAATAAAGTCTTCATAAGTTTTGCTATTTAAAATTGTTTTTACTATTTCTCTTTTCTATTCTTCATGTAAAGCTTCAGCCGGCTGTATTTTCATCGCCTGCCGCGCCGGAAACCAAATACCCACCATCACCATAAGTGCTATCAAGAACCAAGCCCCTAAGGAACCAAGCAGGAAGCGTACAAAACTCCACTCTACCGGCCAGGTAGAAATAAGTTCCGTTCGTCCTATGGTGAATTCTGCGATTCCTATATTATAACAGATAATCATGGCAGGTATTGTTACTAATGCCAGCAACAATAATCCTTCGCCCGCCAGTAACCTGAACACCTGATTCTTTGTACTCCCCATTGCCAGTCGTAAGGCAATCTCACTGCGACGACGACGAGTGCGGAACCAGAAAGTGCCTATCAGTCCCAAAAATACATTCACAAGCAAGAAAAGCACAACAATAGCCTGGCTATTCACTTTATCCGTATCACCGTTCATGACTTCAAACTCCAACTGCTGCTCAGTATAGGGCACGGCATCCGCCACAAACAAATCATCTACATCCAGTCGCGGTGCAATCTCACGGACGAACTTCGCCCGGTAGTCCGGACCATCGGCGGCAGGCTTCACACGGAAGACTATTTCCGCCCATTCATCGGCAAACTGCGTTTTTAGTAAGTTCTCGTCCAGACGGTAAAAATACCAACCGGCATCGCTTCCATAGCGGTAGGTCCGGAAAGCACCTACCATTCCGGCTTGTACAACAACTGAAGTTGTATCACCAGGCTTACTCAACGGAGTATCCAGCGAAAATGCCGGCATTCTCTTCTTGAAACGATCAACAGTAGCTTGGCTCAGCATTACGTTATTCCACCCCGCAGGCATCTTGGCAAAGGGGCGTTTCGGGTCATCGCTCATGCGGAAGACGTCAATGTATCCACCAGTTGTATTGATAATACGCCCATTCACCCAGATAGTGTCCTGAGCAGCCAGTGAGTTATTGCTATTGTTTCCACTCATCGGCAGACTCCAGTAACACAGGGCGGCCGCTTCAACGCTGGGTTCCTGCTCCAGTTTCTGCAAGGCGCGTAAATATCTGTCGGCATTCGTCAGGGTAGTGTCACTGGTGGGACCGCTTATAATCGTGTTAAGCCGGTAAACGTGGTCGATGTTGTAGCCCAGGGGGCGGTAAAAGGTATATTTAAGGCACCCCAGCGAGTCGCAAAGGAACCACATCACGATGAATACCAGGAATAGTTCGGCCAGCGCCCATCCGTTGCTATGCAGGCGCGACCCGATCATGCGCAAATTATGTAATATGAATTTCATAAAGCTTTCCTCCTTCTATTTATCGTTCAATGAGTCCACAATCGTGCGGCGAGTAGCAATCCAAGCAGGCAATCCCGCACTCAGCAGATTAATCACCAGGCAGAATACAAAAGCCAAGGCAAACACCATCGGGCTGAACAATGCGTCCATGCTCAGACTGAAATCGCCCGCCGTACCAACATTATCGCTATTGGTGAACAACCACGTGCGCATGGCATAGACTGCAAGATAGCTGAATATCAATCCCACCACGCCTCCTATCAACGTCAGCACCAGATTCTCATTCAAGATCTGACGGATAAGCGTGCCATCCGTAGCCCCAAAAGCTTTGCGCACGCCTAACTCGCCGACACGTTGCTGCATGCGGCTATTACTCAGTCCGCACAGATTGAGCGAGGGCACCAGCAAGATAATAAACAAGGCGATTCCGTATTGCAGATACAGCATCGGCAAATCCGGTCCTATATTGGACCATACATGGTTTACGTGTGCTACAATGTTATCGGGTTGTTCCATAATATCTATCTGCATCTCTTCCATACCTGCATTGTGATGTCCTTCACCCGTTTCTCGACTCCTTGTTTGATGGCAGGGAAATCATCAGGAGTACGCGCCAATACGGCAATAGTCCTATTTCCGTTATAGCTCCACCAACCTGTTACGTCCAGTTCACCCGGATGGTACATACTCCACACCTGTGCATAAGTATCTTTGGCTGTAACCGAAACATCTTTCACGACTCCGATGATCCGTACTACCTCCCTGTTCAGCAACATCTGCCGTCCCGCAGCCTCCACCGTTCCAAACAATTTACGGGCTACGGAAGCGGAAATAACCACCGACTGCATGTCTCCTCCCCGCTCCGCCTCTGTGAAACTTCTTCCATCGAGAAACTGTAGTTTGAAGATTTTCCAGAAATCGGAATCAGTACTCATGGCATCCACTTTCAACCGGTTGTTCCCATCAGTCAGAGAAACCAGAGCCACATTTGGCGTACCGAAAGCCGTGCAAGCCTCTACTTCCGGAAGCGGTTGTATGCACTCTTTCATAAATGCAGCCGAAGGCTTGCCAAAGTTGTTCCAATTCTTATTCTCCTTTCCCTGTATGTGTATAGCAGAGAAATACAGGCAACAGCTCCGATTTACTTCCGGTTCCAAATCTGCATACTTCGTCTGCCAAGTAATCACGATAGCCATAATCATGGTGATGGCAAAAGCCGTACCCAGTATGGATATGGTACTCAGCAACGGATTCTGCTTCAGAATCGTAAAGGCCTGACGAATAGTTGACTTCATATTAATTACAAGTTACAAATTACCGTATAGATTATTCCACTTGGCGACCATCAAAGAAGCGTACCGTGCGGCTTGTTTGTTTAGCTTGTTCTTCATTATGGGTTACCATCACGATAGTACGCCCGTCTTCCTTATTCAACTGATGCAACAGTTCCATTACCTCAGCACCCATCTTAGAGTCCAGGTTACCGGTCGGCTCATCAGCAAGGATTATCTCCGGATTACCGATAATGGCACGGGCAACGGCTACACGCTGGCACTGACCACCGGAGAGCTGCGTAGGCATGTGGCGCATACGGTGGCTTAATCCAACCTTTGCTAACACTTCTTCGGCCAGACGACGACGTTCCTTAGCGGACACCTTTCTATATAATAAAGGAAGTTCTACATTATCGAGCACATTCAGTGAGTTAATCAAGTGGAAAGACTGGAACACGAACCCTAACTTCTTGTTACGGAACGCAGCCAATTCCTTATCTTTCATACCATCCGTACGAGTACCGTCAATCTCAATGATGCCACTTGTAGGAGCATCCAGCAAGCCTACAATGTTCAGCAACGTAGATTTTCCACAACCGGAAGGGCCCATAATACTGAGGAACTCACCTTTCTCTACTTCGAGGTTTACATTTTCCAATGCTACGGTTTCAATCTCATTCGTACGATAAATCTTGTTTATCTCAGTCAATTTAATCATAATGGTAAGTATTTAATTGTTATTAATTGATTCTATTCGTTGTTTATTCGTTCTTCACATTTATTAATCAAATGGTATGCCAAAAGGAACATCCATTCATTATCAACTATTTAAGTTTGCAGGCAAGTGTCCGATAATGAACACTCTGTCCGTTTTTAATTGGTAGTAACAACCACGATATTATTCGTCGCGCAACGCTTCCGTCGGCGGAATACGGCTAATCTTACGGGCAGGAATATAGATGCCAATCAATACCACCGCCAGCATGATAAAGAGAACAATGAATGATACGATAAGAAAATGCTGTGTGAAGTCCGTCACCCAATATGTCTCCGTACTATCTATCCAGTTACTGCCTTTCTCCAGTCCTTCCTTGAGGGCATATTGCAAATAAAGCAAGCACCCGATAAGTGTAGCAATGAAAGTCAGTACCAGTCCTTCTCCCATCAGCAGACGCATGATATGTCCTGGTGTACCACCAAAGGAAAGTATCACCCCTACTTCTTCGCGGCGCGTACGTGTCTGTAGCCAGAAAGTACCGATGACGCCCAAACAAAGATTGATTAAAAAGAAAGCTGCCATTGCCAGGTTACGACGATATATAGCCGTAGCACCACTGGCCTCACTATCTTCTATCAGTTTATCATACGACCTCACACTACGGGCAAAAAGATTACCGGCCCGTAACTCCTTAACCATCCATGGTTGGAACTCGTGCAAGAATCGCTGCATGCTGACTTCTTCTTTCAACCGCAGAAGTATTTGAGCATCTTCACCAATATCTTCCATATCAATAGAGAGCAAAGGAATGAATTTCACTGCCACTGGCCGCCACTCACTGTAAGTTTTAAAAGTACCCACTGCTCCAGTAACGGCTACATAAACCGTGTCAGCTCCCTGCCGATGCCAGCAACGCTTGCCACGCACATCTTTTGTGTGGAATAACTGTTCAAGCGCATTCTCCGTCAGCACAATATCATTCTGCGTATAGTTATAGTCCGACAACTGTTGCGGTATCATACCTTGTACGGGACGGAAACCATAGGTTTCAAAGAATCGGGTATGAGGCAAAAAATAGATAGACATTATAGACAAATCAAGTGTGTCTCCCTCAGCGCGGAGCTGACTATTGCTATTACCCTGCGAATTAGGATAGCAAAAGCCTAATATAGGTGTAGCCGACTCTACTCCGGTATAATTTTCAACAAGACGTACAAGGTTCAGATAAGAATTTATAATCACAGTAGAGTCTTCCGCCTGTTCATCATAACCAGGTGCCTGCGGCTGCAAGGTGCTAAGCGAAATAAGACAAAGACGATCCGCATCATATCCCAAAGGGATGTTACGATCGTGAGTAACTACCACAACCGGGTCAAGGATGATCCAGGAAACAACACTCACCAAGATTAATTCCGCCAGTAACCAACCATTGCGACGGCGACGCGCCCAAAGATTTTTCAATATAAGTTTCAGCATAGCCTTTATCTTTTTTCATTCAATGAACATACAATCGGTTTCCGCAATGAATACCATGCTGGTATCAATGCCGACAGTAAATTCAATATTATGCATAATACCAGAGCCGACGCAAACACTGCCGGAGCAAACAACATCTCTCCGGAAACACGGACATTTATTCCTTCGGGGACGGTATCGGGCCAGCGGTCGAACACTGTAAATACCCATTCGCGAAAAGCGTAAAGTGCCAGCCAGGCCAACAATAATCCGAGCAGCCCTCCCAGTAATGTCAACAGTAGATTCTCCCACATCACTTGCGAAAGCAAACTGTTACGCCCGGCACCAAACGATTTACGTACTCCCATTTCCGGCAAACGATTCTCCATGCGGCTTGCTATCATACCACTCAAGTTGAGGGCAGGCACCAGCAGCAACACCAGAAGTATCAACAAGAAATAGCGCACCGTAGCCCATATATCAAGCTTTTCACTGGCATAGGACTGGAAGACCTTAACCAAATGCGAAGTTGGTTGTTCCCAGAAGTCCACTACCCAGTCATCAGGATGCATCTGGTTTTCTTTGCGGATAATCTCTTGAATCTCGGCACGCAATGCATCTGCCTGCGCATCATCCTTTACAAGAAAAGTAATATAAAAAGCACCCAGATAAGGAATGCCATATTTAGGATCGCGATATCCCGGTGAAACACTATAAGGCACATAGACCTGAGCGTATGATTTGGGCGTCAGATAACTGGCACTACGCACCACGCCACAGACACGATAATTGATATAATTCAGGCTAAACGACTGCCCCACCACTCCTTCGGAAGTACCAAATAAACGGCGGGCTAAATCTTCGGTAATGACTGCCGTATGAATGCCACTTTCAAGGTCAGAGGGCATAAAGGCTTTTCCTTCCAGAAATTGGAAAGAGTAGATGCGGAAGAAATTAGGGTCAGTCAGTTTTATATCTGCCTGAAAATCTCCACTACGGTCAGCAGGCTGGATATAGCTGTTTTCCGACATGTCATTCTCTAACGTTCCGGACACTACGGCAGCATTTTCCAATGGATAAAACCAATCTTGCAGTGCTTTGTATGATACAGCCCACTGATAGGTATGTTTATTCTCTTCCGTCCCTTTTTGAAAGCGTGAATTAGAAAGATATAACGTATTCATACGATTCACCTCCGGATATACCGGAGCTATCTTTACATAATAGACCACAGCCATAACCATAGTCATAGCAATAGCCAGGCCTGTACCGACTACGTAAAGGGTACTAAAGAGCGGATTCTGCCTCATCAGTTCCCAAGCTTGCTTCAAATAGATTCTTATCATCTTGTGTGTATTAGATTTCTAATTTATTCGTGATGCAGCGCCTCGGCCGGTTGCTCCTTCATGATCCAGCGAGCAGGTACTGCAATGCCCAATAGAATCATCACTGCGAGAGTTCCCAATGAAATAGCAAATACGATGATCCAGCGTTCTGCCGTATGAGGTACTTTCGTACTCAATAGATCCATGTGGTAGAAGTTGAATACAATGATAGCAATAGGAACCAATGCCAACAATAGAATCAACAAACCTTCCATATTCAGCCAAGATACAACCCGCCCTTTCGATGCACCGACAGCCATACGCAATCCTGTTTCGGAACGGCGTGCCTGTGTGCGCATCCAGAATGTTCCAGTAACTCCGAAAAATACATTCAATAGCAGGAATGCAATGATAAGTTGCACCATCTGCCAGTCAGTTACAACATAATCTATCCGGTCGGCACGCATTTCTTCGAAACTTGTTACGGCATTTACATAGATATTGCCCGATGTCAGACGGTCACCCAGCGAGGCAAGCCATTCTTCCATCTCAGCCTGTGTCATATCGCGTTTCATGCGGAGTGAATATTCCAGTGAAGAAGGGCGATACCACTTAAAAAGGTCTTCCATTGTAGAAGCTGAAGCCTTGATATAGAAAGTAGGTGTAGCCGGTTCAAAATCATTTTCACGAATCGTGGGTGCAACGGCCAGCACGGGAGCTTCATCCAATTCACCGGTACTTACCAGACAATTACGAGCTTCTTTATCTCCAAAGAACTTCCGCGCCACTTTTTCCGTGATAATCACTTCATCTTTAGCGGGGTTCTCCAAGTCACGAATACGCGTACCATTTACGTCGCGGATTCCAAAAACTTCAAAGAAGCCTGCATCTCCCAAGTGGCGATGTATGGATTCGGAATAGGCATTGACACTGTCCGCACCGGCAGGCTCAATATTCGTCCAGGAATTTCCCTGACTGTAAGGGCAACTATAGAAACTACATCCCACGGCCTCTACCTCACCGGTATTCATCAGGCGTTGAGATAATTCCGTGATGCGTTCCCAGCATTTGGCTCCACGTTCGTCTTCACCGGTATAGCCTTCGTTGCCGGATTCTTTTTCTTCCAGATGAAGACTCCAGCAACGACTGATATCATAACCCAAAGGCTCGTGATAGAGTGTATATTTACTGTAACCGGCATCCGTAATCATAAAGACAGCCAGCAGAACCAAAGCTAATTCGGCAAATATCCAGCCATTCTGTTTGCGCTGGTTCCATATCAGAGTGATGAGATGACGTATCATAGTTTATTCTTGATTATTCAGCGATTTGACAATGTTATACTTTCCGGCACGCCAGGCAGGAATGCCTGCACACAACAGGTTCAGCAGGAAGATGAAGACCAGAGTTATCAGGAATGTCTCCGGACGTATCAGCATATCCGAATTAAACTGTGTGCCCGATGGAAAGAAGATATCGCGTGTCAGCAACAACACGCCTATAGAAAGCAGCAAACCGAATACACCACCGATAAAGGTAATAATCAGATTTTCATCGACAACCTGCCGGAAGATATTCCCCGTTGTCGCTCCAAAAGCCTTACGCACTCCTATCTCTCCACGGCGCTTACGGAAGTTAGTCAGCGTAATGCTAACCATATTGAGTGCCGGCAGCAATAGCAGGAAAAAGATAAAGCTGCCCTGACGCAAGAACCAATTTCCATAGGGAATTTCATCAATAAAACCATTGTTGCTGGTGACCACCATATCCAGATTACTCATCGGTCCATTAAAGAAGCTGACGCCATACTCTGATGTATTTGCATTCAGCTGTTTAGTAACTTTTTCCACTTCTGCACGGATAGCAGTAAAATCGTCCGTACTATGTGCAAGCATCACCACACTGAAAGGCCCTACCATTCCCTCATACACATTGGCAGGCGTTTCCATACCGGCACTCGAATTATAAGGCAACCATACATCCGAATAAGCATAACGGGCTGTTCGGGGCACATTTTTCACCACACCGCATATGGTATATTCTGTCCGGTTGATGAGCAGTTGTTGCCCTCTTGCCTCCGTTTTACCGAAAAGGCGGCGTGCCAGTTTCTCACTGATAACCGCCTTGCGGATGCCACTTTCATTGTCTTCGTAGGTAAAAGGAGTGCCATCGAGAAACGTGAAATTAAATATATTCCAGAAGCGGTCGTCAGTATAAGTAGCCCGGTATTTAGTAAAGGTGCGTTTGGCAACCGAACTGACGGAGACCGTTTTGCGGGCATAGCCACTCACCTCCTTCGGAGTTTTCAGATTATAGAAAAGCTCGCGTACCACACGTTTTCCCATTCCTCCGTTGTTCCAGTTTCCTTCATTACTCTTCATAAAAGCGCGGGTTGCAGTGATGTGTAACATACGCCCACGCCCGGACTCCGGTGCATACTCAGCCAAACGTACCTGCACCACGAGAATAATCATCATTACAGCTGTTATTGCCAGTGCCGTACCTGCAATAGAGAGTCCACTGATTAGCGGGTTCTCTTTCAACAGACTCCAGGCCTGTTTTAAATATATCCTCAGCATACCCTTATTTTTAGTTACGAACTAATTCAATTTCAGCTTATTCTTATTCTTATACTGACTCATATCGCTCACTACCACCTGGTCACCCGGCTGCAAGCCACTGACAACTTCTACAAATTCAAAGTTACTGTCTCCCAGTTGTACCTTGCGTTTTACGATTTCCTTATCAGAGTCGCGTACAAAAAGCTCATACTCACCACGGCCTACATAATAAGAAGCATTTGCTATACGCATCACGTCTTCTTTCACAGCATTCATTACATAAACATCCGTCTTTAATCCCGAACGCAAGCGGCGGTTATTATCTTCATTCAACTGTACAGTGAAAGAGATTACTCCGTTCTTCGACAACGGCGTCACACTGCTCACCGTACCTTCCAATTTCTCACTGCCTATTTTTACAATCGCTTTACCTCCCGCTGCCACACGGTCACCGTATGTATCAGCTATTTCACCTTCTACTTTAAAGTGGCTGAGGTCGGAAATCACTGCAAGCTGGCTACCCTGTGAAACCTGCGCACCAATCTGATTATTTATATAGGTAAGAATAGCTTTACGCGGTGAGCGAATCTGTGCATCATCCAGCGTACGTTTCATCTCGGCAAGTCCCTTGCGGAATATGCTGAAATCCAATTCCTGAACTTTATATTCGGCAGCAAGCACTTCCTTTTCATTATCATACTGCTGCTTCAGCTGCTCATATTCCAACTGGGCCACATTATAACTGAGTTCCGCCTGACGTACTTTATCCGTAGTTCCCGAACCCAAGCTGTCGAGATACTGCTCATTACGCAATTCCACTTTTTTACGGTTCAGCTGCATGGCCGATACTTTAATTTTCATAGCCAGATCATTCAGTTTGGTCTGATTATTCACCCGAAGCTGATTCAACTTATAGCTGCGCATCTGCTCTTCGTCCAGCAATTTCTTGTAGTCCGTCTCCACGCTCTGCAAGTCAAGTTTCAAGATCGGTGTACCTATATCCACACTGTCTCCACCTTTCTTATATATCTCGACAATTCGGGTATTGATAGGTGAATTGATGATTTCCTCAAAAGCGGGCACCACTTTTCCTGATGCACTAACACTGACTTCAATCGTACCCTTATCAACCGTAGAAAACACCAGATCTTTTGTTTTCACTCCCGTACGCATAAATGAGATGAGTACGCTGATAACGATTACACTTGCCACGCCGATGCCACCGTAGCGAATAAATTTCTTGTTGCGCTCTTTGTTACGCACTTCTTTCGGAATTTCTCTGTCCATGTTGAATATTGAGTTATTTATTATTTTATTAGTTTTCAACCTGTTCCGCTTTTAAAAACGAACAGGCATATTATTCACATTATTTATATATACTAAATGCGTGCCAAAAATGTAAGTAACTGAAAACAAGACGATAGAGAAAAAAGCAGAGTGTCCGATATCGAACACTCTGTACATTTTCGGATAAGTATATCATACTTCAGGAAGTTCATCCCATGCCATTCGCAATAAAAGCATCAGCAGTTATTTAGCAACAGACAGGCAGTCGTTTACTTTTGCCCTGCTTGTTTTTCATCTCCACAGTAAGTCTTATTGGGTGTTGACCTTGGTTAACAGGCCTATCAACCTTGGCTAACGAATCCGTCAACCTTGGTTAACAAGCCTGTTGACCAAGGTTGGTACCCAATTGTTCCTAAGGATAAACATACTATTCATTAGTCCTGCACGAAATGATCCCTCATGTAAAACAAATGAATGGCTTAGAATCAAACTAAAAAGAGGACAATATGTGTATCAATAATATTGTCATAGTTTCCCATATAAACACATCATAGCGGTCAACGATATTCTGAAACCCTCAAACATTGGTTAATAAGGCGCAACTTATTTCATCCTCCTTGTGATAAGAAAATCCTTTTATATTTTTACCCTCATTATGGAAAATATCAGTATAAAAAAAGTAGAAACGAAGCGTGAAATGGACGATTTTGTGAAGTTCACAAACTGGTTGTATGCAGACTGTCCATACTACGTTCCTGACTTGGAAATGGATATTCGTAATACATTTAACCCGCGTAAGAATGCAGGACTGGAATACTCCGTCCTACAACCTTTTATTGCATATAACGAAGCTGGAAAACCGGTTGGCCGCATAGCGGGTATCATCAACTATCGAGCCAACCAAAAATGGCAAACGAAGAACGTCCGATTCGGATTCATAGACTTTATTGATGATCTGGAAGTATCAGCCGCACTGCTGAAAGCCGTGGAGCAATGGGGCAAGGAACATGGTATGGATTATATACAAGATCCGATGGGCATTTTCGATTTCGACAAGGAAGGGATGCTTATTGAAGATTTCGATAAGCTGGGATCAATGATTACAATATATAACTACCCCTACTATCCCAAACACATGGCCATGTTAGGATATGAAAAGGAAGTGGATTGGGGGCAGGTTTGCATTGAAGTACCCAAAGAAATATCGTCTAAATATGCCCGTGTGACCAAACTTTCGAAAGAGATGTTCAGACTACACGTGAAAAAATTAACCAACGCTGATGTTGTAAAGCACGGTTATGGAAGGAAAGTATTCAAACTCTTAAACACTGCCTATGCTCCCCTCTTCGGCTATACAGAATTATCAGACAAACAAGTGGATATGTATGTCAAACGATACTTCCTGCTGATAGACAAGCAAATGCTGCCCGTCATACCTCGGAAAAACACTCGAAGATGTACGCGATTCGCTATATACCGGAAAAAGCGGCATTATCTTCCGCCAGGAACGCAAAGATGCCGGATTCCGTTCCGCATTATGTGCAGAGGTAGAGCGTCCTGACCTTAAACCGTTCATCCCACGCAATTTACGGCATTTCATGCCCGAGGAAGCTCAATATGCTTATATGGCCACACGGTCGGCCCTCGAAAATGCAAAGCTGGATCAAGATTATATGGACAGAAATGAGATTGGCATTATCTATGGAAACGACTCCGTAGCTGAAGCTACCATGCAGGCGCTCGATAAGTTTCGTGAGTTCAAGGATACATCAGCTTGCGGCAGCGGTGCCATTTTTCAGTCGATGAACTCTACCGTGACGATGAATCTTGCCTGCCTGTTCAAACTGCGCGGTATTAACCTGACGGCCTCAGTCGCATGTGCATCCGGTTCCCAGGCTATAGGATTAGCATACACACTTATACGTAGCGGAATGCAGGATTGCATTATATGAGGCGGTGCTCAGGAAACCAACTTATACAGCGTGGCTTCATTCGACGGCATCCAATCATTCTCTATACGTGAAGACAATCCCGCCAAGGCCAGCCGTCCGTTCGACCGCGACGGTCTGGTACCCGGCAGTGGTGCGGCAACAGTAATCATAGAGAGTTACGAACATGCCGTGAAGCGAGGGGCACCCATACTCGCAGAAATAGTAAGTTGGGGATTCTGGGGCAATGGGGATCATATTTCCACTCCCAATGTAGCAGGGCCGGCCCGTTCGCTTAAATTGTGTCTGAACAAAGGGGGTATATCTCCCCAACAAATAGGTTATATCAATGCACATGCCACCTCTACACGTATCGGAGATAGCAGAGAAGCGTCAGCCACAGCTCAGATATTCGGCGATTGCAGGGTTCCTGTAACCTCCACCAAAAGCCAGACAGGGCATGAGATGTGGATGGCTGGTGCAATCGAAGGGGCACGCTTTCGGGTGAGAGGCACAACGACGCCCGCACTCAATAAAAATTGGTTCTTCGATGGCTATATGGCGTATGGAACGAGAGATGAAAAGCTGAAGTATAATGCCCTTGTTGAATATTCATTCAATGAACGCAAAGAATACGGCAAGGAATTTCCGATAAATTCAATCCGGCTTGAATATATGTATGATATTAACAAGTTGGGACAGCAGTACATGTACACCAACAAAAATAATGTCCTTCTAAGTATCAGACGTCAGAAGGATACACGGGCAACTTATTTGCGACAGGCTGAGCTGACTTACTCTTACGAACAGTATAACGGACTGGCATATAATGCCATTGTTCGTAACCGTCGCGAATATGCCACGGAATATGCTGTTTTCGACCGTATCAATGCAGACGGAACCATCAGCGATGTCAAGCACTATAATATGACGGAACTGGAACTGAAGCTCCGTTATGGCAAAAATGAAAAATTCTATCAGACTCGCAATAGTCGTGTTCCAATTACATTTGATGCTTTAATCTTTAATTTCAGTCATGGCATGGCAAAGAAAAACCTGCTTGGCTCATCCTACGATTATCATCGTACGGATATCGGCATACAGAAACGTTTCTGGTTTTCAGCTTTTGGATATATCGACATTATCACCAAAGCCGGAAAGGTATGGAGCAAAGTTCCGTATCCGCTGTTAATTCTGCCGAATGCAAACCTTTCTTATACCATTCAGCCGGAAGCTTATACGAATATGAACGCCATGGAGTTTATCAGTGACGAATATGTTTCCTGGGATTTGACATACTATATGAATGGAAATCTTCTGAATCGTCTGCCTCTCATCAAGAAATTGAAAGCAAGGGAGATGTTCTGTTTCCGTGGTTTATGGGGACATCTGACGGAGAAGAATAATCCTAAGAATGGAGGGGACGGGCTATATCTTTTTCCAAAGGGTTCATATATATTAGGAAAGGCTCCTTATATGGAAGCAAGTGTGGGCGTTGAGAATATCTTTAAGTTCCTTCGCGTTGATTATGTCTGGCGATTAAACTATCGCAATCATCCGGACATTCAGACAAAGGGAATACGTTGTACAATGAGACTATCATTCTAATATCTCAACTTCTTCAGTTATAACTCCGGATATTATACAAATTATCCCCTATGCCGGCATTATATATTAGTAATGCCTACATAGGGGATTATTATTTAATTGAAGAAAGGTGCTACATATTCCGAAGATTTATTTTGTACGATAATCCGATTCATATTATATTTAATCACAACCGTTTTCGCTTCCTTATCCATCTCAAAAGCATCCATATCCTGATTCAAAGGAATGAAAGAAGGAATTTGTGCAGTGGTATATTCTGCTGCCGAAGGTGTATTTGCAGCTTCCGTTTCACATACCGGAAAACGAATGCCCAAGTCGGCTGCACGTCTGCCTTCTGCCATAAAGATTTCTTGTCGCATCAGATAAAGAACTTCTAAAAGCCCATCGACTGTGGTTGGGGCATCAATCATTTCTTCTGTAACGGAAGTACCGGAAATATAAGGAACAGAAATTAAATGAGGTGACTGACGGTCGAGCACAAGTCCGCTCCTGAATTCATCCTCGGAAGATGCGGCTACCCGGTATTCCGAACTGTTAGGATATTCTTTATACCCTCCGTTATAACGTCCTTCCAACTGATCATTAATATCTGTTGCTACCGGACGATTGTTAACAAGCCTCAACAATGTTTTCAGAAAACCTTTTGCTCCGTTTACATCGTTGTCAGCTAAAGCAGCTTCAGCCAAAATCAAATAGGGTTCTTCCGCTTTGGCAATACAGATAGGACGTGCCTCTTTTGCCTTAGTCTGAAAATATTTCGGATCAAGGAAATCCAAACGAGGCAGTGGTTGGAAATTGGTGCCATAAATATATCCCTGAATAGAACTTATCACATTATTCTCCCCATCAAATGTCACCTGTTTTGTGAAATCCGTCGACAACGTCAAGACATTGCTGGCATACTTCACTGCATTTACTTTATCTCCGAGCCGATAATAGGCACGGGCTATCAAGGTGTTGATAAATGCTGTTTCATCCGTATCACTTGTAAATTTCAGAGCCTCCGTAAATGTAGAGATAGCCAGATTCAGGTTCTCCTTCCAGCCCTTTATCTCTCCCCCGTTTTCAACAGGGAGCGCCCGGAAATATTCTCCTGCCAGGAGATAAGAATATCCCTTGATATAATAGAGATTATAGCGTTGTTCATCTGTAGTAGTTGCATCGGCCTTAGCCACTACTTCTAATCCCTGGATCGCCGTTTCCCGCAATGTACCTACGTGACGCTGCAAATTGGTTACATCTATATCCGTATACAGGATAGTGGGAAAATCGAAAACCTTACTACTCTGGCTATAGTTATTAAAATAATTATCGGAGAGTATTTCAGTCAATTCCACATACGAACCGATAATCGTGGCAAACGAACGGTTGGCTCCGTTCACCCAAGTAGTCATGGCATTAGGAGTCTTCAAAAATGTATCTTCATCTACATTCGGATTAATGATCTCATTCGGTTGTAAAAGTTCACAAGACGAACAGGCACAAGCCAGAGAAGCTATCAATATATAATTCTTAATGTTCATATCTATATTTATTTACGAGTTAAACCAATGATTAAAAAGAGACACGTATCGTTCCCACGTACTGACGGGGAGTGGAATAAGAAGAGTAGTTCAATCCACCTACCGCTACTGCACCTTGCGAACGGGCACCTGCCAAGGCAGCTTCCGGGTCTACCGATGAGGCTGTAAAGGCAAACGGATTATAAACATTGAAAGCCAGATTGACTGATTTCAGATACTTCTTCAGCTTATAATCATAAGCTATTCCGATATTCCTGATTTTCAGGAAATCTGATTTCTCTACGAAAAAGTTAGTGAAATTAAGCCAGTTAGCACCCTGGTCAAGTCCTTCCAGTGCTTTCTCTGGAATAGCATCGTCTTTCAAACCCTTTGAGAAACGGAACTGGCGGTCGAACGAATGTACATAAGCTCCATATTGATAATCACCGCTGAGCATGAACGAAAGATTCTTATAACTTGCCGACAAAGAGAAGTTACCATAAGCTGTAGGAAGTGTAGAGCCCAGATTCTGTAAAGGCAGAATTTCCTTCAGTGAGTTATCCGGATTCAGTACGGCCTTATAACCACGGATGAAACCTACCGGTTCTCCTTCAGCTACCACCGTTTGAACCGTTCGCGAAGAGAAACCGCCAATAGCAAAAGGCACTGCATTACCAATACTCAATACTTTATTATGATTCGTATTATAAGATGCATTCAGGCGAACATTCCAATCTTTTGTATCCACTAATTGCAGCCCTAGGCTCAATTCAATACCTTTATTCTCTATTTCACCGACATTAGACAAATAGTTGGCAGACTGACCGGATGAAGGGAGGGACGGGATACTGAAAAGAGCGTCTTTGGTCAGAGCATAATAATAAGTAAATCCCAAATTCAATACACGATTGAAAAGCACAGCATTAAAACCGGCTTCATACGAATGTTTCTTTTCAGGTGCCAGATCCGGATTTCCATATTTACCAAAAGAAGCGGCTTGCCCTCCCTGGAAAGAATTGAACGCCACAGTACGTTGATATTCAAAAGCAGGAGGATAACTACCGGCAATACCATAATTGGCCAGAATACGGAAACTGCTTACAAGATTATTCTCTTTCAGTCTCTGCATAAAAGGTTCTTCAGAGAGAACATAAGAAAGTCCTACTTTGGGATAATACTGCCAGCCTACATTGTCACCAAAAGCAGTATTATAGTCCGAACGCAATCCCAAATCAATGTAATAGCGGTCCAGGAAACCGATATTTTCCTGAATAAAGTAACCGTAATTATACAGATAGCTTAGCCATTCATTAGAAGTTAACGTTCCCGCACCCTCTATTATCTGGGCACCATCACGTACGTTTGTTCCATTATATACCGACTGGTGGTCATAAGTGCTAAAGAACTGGAAGCCTGCCGTAGAGATCAGACTAAAAACATCTTTATAACGATATTTATGCTGTCCGTTCAAATCCAAAGTCAGACCGAAATAGTTGCGGTCGAAGTTGGAGATACTGCCTGCATCTGAAGTTCCTTCCGGCTTCTGTTGGGTGTGAATCAGATATTCATTAGTTATGATGTTCTTATTGGTATTCAATCGATAATCTACTCCTAATACCCCTTTGAAAGTCAGATTAGCCAGAGGAGCATAGCTCAGAGATTGGGAAGTCTGAAAACGCTTTACGGACTCACGGTTGTTTTGCAATACCTCTGCTTTCGTAACAAAAGCCTTCATCTGAGCAAAAGTATAGTCATCCAAAGCGTCCAGATCAGCGCCATAATTCACCAGTTCGCCCGCTGCATCCGTATACCTGAAATTGGTAGCCGCAGCGCCTTCCGTAAACCATAATCCGGTATATCCTCCCTGGTTACCATTGCGGCTTCTCGCAAAGTCTTCTATCACCATACCAAATGAATTCTGATATTCAAACTGTTCATTGAATTTCATTCTTGAACCGAAACGCAAGTCATATTTACGATCCTCGTTACCATTCTTTATCAGAGTCCCCGTACCGTTACTCATGCTGCCGCCAAAACTATAACCGAACTTCTCTGTTCCACCGTCAAAGCCGATACGGTACTTCTGTGTGAATCCTATCTGATGCAACAGCTCTTTGGTACGTTTAAAATGATAAAACTGGGAAGAAGCAATATCCGCCTCCAATTGAGTTTCGGCAAAGAACGTAGTCTTCTGCTCTGCTCCTTTCTTTGTAAAAATCTGAATAACGCCATTGGCCGCATCTGAACCATAGAGGGTAGTAGCCGCACCACCCGTCACATACTCAATGTGATCGATATTCTCCATCGGAATATCACCGATAGAACCGGTCACTGCACTGTTTCCGCTTAATGAGTTATTCAAAGTTGCACCTGTGTTCATATTATCCACACGCACTCCGTCTACATAAATCACGGGAGTAGAGTTAGAGAAAGCAGAAGATAGACCTCTTGACTTTACCAGTGAAGTTGCACCTGCCTGACCACTGGACATCGTTATCTGCACATTGGGGAGAGCATTTTGCAACACCTGCTCTATACGCCCCTGTTTCATACGTTCCAGTTCCTTACTGCTGACAGTGGTTACATTCGATGATAACCGGCGTTTTTGCACCTCAGCCCCCTGGCCTGTTACCACAACCTCATCCAATTTGAAGTTATCCTGATCAAGTTCCACTTTCAATTCATCGACCGGACTTATAGCAACCAGCTGCGTTTCATATCCTATATAGGACACTTTCAACTTGCTCCCTTGGGCAGCAGTTATTTGAAACACTCCATCTATATCGGTAATGGTACCTACGGATGGATTATCATTCAAAACCAGTGTTACGCCTGCCAACCGTTCCCGCGTCTTCTTATCAAAAACAATTCCCTTCATCCTGATTGTAGAAGCTTTCTTGGAAACTTCTTTTTTGAATATCAGAATTGAATTGTTTTCGATCTTATACCCTATTGTAGCGGGTAGCAATTTCTCCAAGACTTCTGCAATTTCCGCATTCTCTGTCTCAATACTGATTTTTGTATCTACATTAAGCACCTGCGAACTATAGGCTACCGTCAGCCCTGTCTGTTTCGTAATTCTGGCGAAAATTTCCTTTAAGGCAACTTCCCTACACTTCAGAGTTACTTTCTGAGCAGCCATAACAGAAGTCAAGCCCAGAAAAGCCATTAAAACAATCAAAATACCTCGTTTCATTTTTATACGTTAAATGATTAATGAAATTAATTCAATATGATCTTTATACGTACTATTGACACAAAAGGTAAGCTAAAGTGTATAACGGGAACATGTCTTTTACATGTCAATGCTATTTCATTCGTACCCGGATGGTATCTCCCTTCTGAAAACGGACAGGAGAGATTATTTCAAGTGTCTCCATCACTTCTTCCAAAGAGGCTTTCTTCACGCAAAAAGTATAAGAATACTGATAGACAACCGTATCTCCGACACAGAAAGGGACACCGTAATGCAAATCCAATTCTTTCAGCACTTCCTTCATCGGAGTATTCCGGAAATCGATCTCCTGTTCTTTCCAACGAATAAGCCCGCTTACTCCTTCCTGTAATTGAAGCATACAAGCGTTTTTCACCTTATTATATATAAGTGATTCGCCCGGACGCAAAGAGTATTCTTGCCGGTCACCATAAAGTAAATCTACCTGCCCTTCATCCAGTTCAACTATGATGTCCGGTTCGCAAGCATAGGCCTGCAAATGAAAAGAAGTTCCTGTCACTCGGATAGAAGCTTTATCCAAATCAACAATGAAGGGTCTGTGAGAATTCTTGCTCACCTCAAAATAAGCTTCCCCATCCAAAGTCACCCTACGCTCCGTCAGACCGAATTTATCTGGATAACAAAGACGGGAACCGGGATACAAGTAAACACGGGTACCATCCTGAAAAGCTATTTGCATCCGTTCTCCCTTCGCCACACGGATATCCTGGTAAAACGGAGGTTCAAAAAGAGAAACCTGCGTATTAAGATAGAGTAATATGGCTATAACAGCTGCAACGGGTACCACCACCGCTACCACTTTTAGAGTTAGTCCGGCAAAACGTCTTCTCGAAATTTTCTTTTGCAGATTGCAGAATACCCTTTTACGGGATTCTTCACAGACACCATCATCCATATTTTCTCTTTCCTCAAAGAAATCGGCATCCATTTGCGCAGCAAGATACGCCTGCCCTTCATTCGTAGCCAGCCAACGTCCCCACTCCCGTGCCTTTTCCTTACCGGCTTCACCAGCAAGTACCTTATTCATCATTACATCTTTTATTGCATTCATCAATATAATTCTTTGAGGTAGTATTTCAATAACTGTATGGATTGTGTATAATAGTTCTTCACTGTTCCCACAGGTATATTCAGTTTATGAGCTATCTCTTGATTATTCAACCCTTCATATATCTTCAGCAAACATATCTCCCGCTTAGCTCCCGGCAATTGCTTCACAGCCCGGTAGAAGCAACTCAGTTTTCTTTCTTCCTCCAGCTTTTCCTGCAAACCATCGTCTACAATATCATTTTCTTGCTGGATGTTTTCATATTGCCTGACTATCCATTCATTTTTATCACGAATCATATTCAGAACATGATTCTTCGCCATTGTATAAAGGTAATTTTTCAGACTCACCGTAATGCAAACAGAAGAACGGGATTCCCATAAGCGCAAATATACCTGCTGAACCACGTCTTCAGCGAGTTCTCTGTCTTGCAAATACCTGCAAGACAAGGAGTATAGCATAGAATAGTACTTATTATATATCTGCGTAAATGCATCTTGACTGCCTTGTCTGAGCAAGGAAAGCAAGTACTCGTCCTCGTAAAAAGAGTCACCTGTCGCCATAATCGGAATATTTTAAAAGAAAATGCAAAAGTATGCCCAAGAGAAGGACTTTCCGGTTACAAGCAAATTATATTTCTGTTACAAGTCTCTGCCATATACTAAAAATGACCGCTTATGAGCGGTCATTTTTAGTATATGCAATCTATTTTATCTTAATCTTAATCTGTCACCTACTTCCGGTATATATTCATCATCTTTCCGATTCATCTTATACAGGTTCTTCAACCGTATACCATATTTTTGTGAAATGGTATGCATGGAATCACCATCTTTCACAATGTAAACTGTATGTGGCTTAGAGGCTTTCTTTTTCTTACTTTTCAAATAGATAATATCACCCGCTTCCAATGTATAATCCTTATGCAAATCATTATACTTCACCAGTTTCTTCCAACTGATATCGAATTCCTTACCCAGAAAACGGAAAGTATCGCCATCACGAGCTACAACATAAGCTATGTCATTAGCTATATATACCTGATGCGGATTAGCCAGCCAGGGTTTCTTCTTCAATTCCTTTGCCCACTTACGGGCTTCACGCTTACTCATGCCACGACTGTCATACTTATAAAGATCATAATCCTCTATGATTGTTATCAGTCGGTTAGCATAAGAGGGATCAGTTGCATATCCGGCTTTCTTCAGACCACGTGCCCAACCTTTATAATCTGTAACTTTCAGATCAAACAGGAAAGCGTAACGCGCGCCCCTTTTCAGAAAAGCGGAGTGATCTTCATAAGAGTCCCTGGGATTGCTGTATGCACGAAAACATTCATTGCGAGCATCATCATCATGACGCACCGTACGCCCACGCCAGTTACTACCGCATTTAATGCCGAAATGATTATTACTTTTGCGTGCCAGTGCGCTCTGTCCGGCACCACTTTCAAGAAGCCCTTGTGCCAGGGTAATACTGGCAGGTATCTTGTGTTCCTTCATTTGTTGTACGGCAAGCGGAGCATACTTCTCTATATATTCCACGTAACGGGTATTCCGACGCTGCGCCTGGGCGGCAACGGTACAAACCAGAAGTGCCAGGATCGCAGTGAGTCTGATAGCGTTAATTCTATTCATATCAGTAAAAGTTGAAGTACAAAAATCTTAAAAAGAATTGGAATTACCAATCTCTTTTCTAACTTTGTAACATTAATTACAATATACATCACTACCTTATGAAAGATTTGACCTTACAAATTGACATTAAAATATACGATTATAATGAATTAAGTGATGCTGACCGCCAACTGATGGATGCCGCACGCGAAGCTACCCAACGCAGTTATGCCCCCTACTCACACTTCTCCGTGGGTGCCGCTGCACATTTGGCAAATGGTACAGTTGTCACAGGTACCAATCAAGAAAACGCAGCTTATCCATCGGGACTTTGTGCCGAACGTACTACCCTGTTTTATGCAAACTCCCAATATCCCGATCAGGCAGTAGAAACACTTGCCATTGCTGCACGCAATGAACGGGATTTTTTGGATGATCCGATTCCACCCTGTGGTGCATGCCGTCAAGTGATGCTTGAAACAGAAAAACGCTTCAAACAACCGATGCGCATTTTACTCTTCGGGAAAAAGGGTATTTACGAAATGAAGAGTGTAGGCGCTTTGCTGCCTTTGTCATTTGACGCGTCTTCTATGGAATAATACTTCCAAAACTTATTTCTCTATCCATTTACTGACCATCCTACGTAACTCGAGTGGCGAAACAGGTTTGGTCAAAAAGTCATTGCAACCCACATTGAGTGCCAATGCCCTATCATCGTCATAAGCAAATGCCGTAAGTGCAATGATGGGCACCTGAGCACCGCCTTCCCTTAACATAACGACTGTATCTATCCCGTTCATACCCGGCATCTTCATATCCATAAAAATGAGATCAGGAGCTTGAGTATTGAAAAGGTCTATAGCTTCATTGCCGTCATGTGCTCTCAACAGACGGTAATCCTTTCTGAGAAGCGCCTCGATCAACAAATAGTTACTATCTATATCCTCGGCCACCAGAATTAGAGGTTTATAGTTCCTTGAAACGATCTTTATAACTTGCTCTCCACCCTTTATTGCAGCATCCGAATCCAATGAAGCATCGAGTGTATACGGATGTGTAAACCAGAAACACGAACCTTCTCCTTCACGGGAGTTTACTCCAATCTGTCCTCCCATCTGTTCTACTAAACTCTGACATATAGACAAACCAAGACCGGCACCCTGTGAAAAAGAGTCGAGTTTTACAAAACGACTGAAAATCTCATGCTGCTGTTCAACAGGAATACCTTTACCGGTATCCGTTACACAGAAATGCAACAGACCGTCATCTTCCAATCTATAGGAAAGAGTGACCGATCCCTTGGTTGTAAATTTTAAAGCGTTGGTTATGAAGTTAGAAAGCACCTGCATAATTCGATTCTTATCGGCATCAACCATTATCTGCGGTGAACTTTCGTCAAAACGTAACCCCACCGCCTCATCATGTTTTTTATGCGAGCAGGTGGAAATGACTTCGCGGCAAAGTCGGGCCACATCCACTCTTGTTATAATAAGCTCTACTGTACCGGCCTCAATTTTAGAAATATCCAAAATATCAGAAATAAGATTAAGCAGCAGTTCGTTGTTCTCCTCTACCAGAGACATGTACGATTCACGCTCATCATCATCGGCTTCGGCAAGCAGACTTGAAAAGCCCACGATAGCATTCAAAGGAGTGCGTATTTCATGGCTCATGTTCGCAAGGAATGCTGATTTCAGTCTATCCGACTCCTCCGCTTTTTCCTTAGCCTGAATCAGCTCCAGTTCCACCTGCTTACGAGTAGTAATATCAGTGGCCAATTCCATGATTGCCCATCGTCCGTCGAGCCATTTTATCGCCATACTCTGGATGGTATACCAACGTTCAGTAATTGGATTATAGTCTTCCCAGAAATGAACACCTGTAAATTTGCGATCAGCATCGAGCAACTGTGGTTTCGGGCAATGCGCACACAATCCATTCAACCCTGCATTCAGCATTTTCCAGCATTCTGCATTTTCCGAAACCTGTCCGGCTTCTTCCCTGAAAGGCTTATTTGCAAAAAGCACCTTCTGTGTATCATAATCACAAACAAAGATATTGGCATTGATATTATCCAATACTTTTTGCATGGTTCGCTGAGACAATTGCAGGGAAGTTTCTACTTGCCAGCGTTTCGTAGCGGTAGATACAATTTGCGATATTTGGCTCATTAGTTCCACATCTTTTTCGTCCCACTGCTTATTCCAGCAAAAGTTAAATGACAGGAAGCCGAAATGCACCCCCAACTGTGACAAAGGAAAAACAGCAATAGCTTTTACACCCTGAATTTCAAGCATCTGAGTAATAAAGGGATCGAGTGAATAAATATCAGACGTACAGATGATATGGTTTTCTTCGAGCATGTCGAACCAAGGCTTCCCCGCTTCAATAGTCATACTCCGCAAGTAATCTATAGCCGGTTCAATACCATCGTTACACCATTCATTGGTGCATCCGTACGTAATTCCGTCAAGGTGGTTTTCCCATGTTGCCAAACGATCAACGCCGGTATAACGACCGATTTCTGCAAGTGCCATATTCATGGCTGTGGGAATATCTGGTTCCAATTGAAGTATTTGCAGTACCTTAATAAACAATGCCTGCCGCCGATTGGTTGCTTCCAGATTCTCCTGAATGGCAATCAGGTCTCTGGATTTCTCTTCGACCATCTGTTCGAGCCGGGTACGGTACTGTTCCAGTTCCATACCGACTTCTTCTTGTTCGGAATCAGTAGATTTCATATTTGATTGATAACTGTAAATTGAATAAAATGATTACTTGAACTCTAACGAGCCATATCACATATTTTGCAAATATATGGATTTATTTTACAAATAAAAATTTTCCTATAAAAAGCTATTTCCAAAAGAAATGTTTATCTTTGCGCCCACTAACTAATAATTGCTACGATGAGAATTTCTAAGTAAAGACAAACATTTCGGTAAACATCACTTTTCACATGCTTTATAATTCAGAATGCTGAGCATCACAAACGTGAATGTTTAGCCAATACTGTGTTTGTCTATTCCCTCCAAAATCGAGATTTTATTGTATCAGAAGTCCTTTTGATACAGTGTATTCACTTCTTTAAACACAGTATTTACCATGAGTATTATTATCAGAGACCTTAGTTATGTCCATTCCGACAAAGAAATCCTGTTCCAACATTTGAACCTCATTGTCAATCCGGGGGATAAAATGGCACTGACCGGAAACAACGGTTGTGGAAAGTCCACTTTAATGAAGATTATTGCAGGAGATTTATCCGCTACAAGGGGAACTGTCAGTCATCCGGAACATCTTTACTATGTGCCACAACATTTCGGGCAATATGATGATCAGACTATTGCACAGGCTTTAAGGATAGATGGCAAACTGGAAGCTTTACATGCCATCCTGAATGGAGATGTATCCGAAAAACATTTCACCGCACTAAATGATGACTGGAATATTGAAGAACGTACCCAAGCTGCCTTGTCGGCCTGGGGAATGGATAGTATTCCCCTCTCCCGCCTGATGAACGGATTAAGTGGAGGAGAAAAAACACGTATCTTCCTTGCCGGTATGGAACTACACTCACCTGCCGCTATTTTACTGGATGAACCAACAAATCATCTAGATACAGCAGGAAGACAACGGCTATATGATCTTGTACAGCGTACTCCTGCCATTGTACTTGTCATCAGCCACGACCGGGCTTTACTAAACCTATTACCTACCATTTGTGAATTATCTTCTACCGGACTGACTTTCTATGGTGGTAATTATGATTTTTTTAAAGAACAAAAGGGCATCCGGTTGAATGCTTTGCAAGAACAATTAGAAGAAAAGCAAAAAGCTCTGCGACTTGCCCGGAAAACAGCCCGTGAATTGGCAGAACAGAAGGCAAAACAAAATGTACGGGGTGAGAAAGCTGCCATCAAAAAAGGAATCCCCCGTATTATGATGGGTGCTATGAAGAACAGAGCGGAAGCAAGCACTAATAAACTGAAAAGTGTGCATACTGAAAAAGCGGAGAAGTTGCAACAGGACATGCAGCACATTAAGAGTGCTTTACCTCTTGCGGAGAAATTAAAAACGAATTTCAATGCTTCCACCCTGCATGAAGGTAAAATATTGGCTACTGCGAAGGAACTGAACTTTCAATATCCGGACGCTCCCCAGCCTATGTGGAAAATCCCGTTGAGTTTTCAACTACGGAGTGGCAACCGCTGCTATATTGAAGGCAATAATGGCAGCGGCAAAACCACATTGTTGAAACTACTTTGCGGAGATCTTTCTGCCGTCAGTGGAACACTTGACCGTATTGATTTCAGCACAGTTTATCTGGATCAGGAATATTCTCTTATCCATAATGAATATAGTATTCTGGAACAGGCGGAATATTTCAATCGGCGCCATCTGCCGGAGCATGAGCTGAAAACGATATTGAATCGTTATCTCTTCCCGGCAGCTACATGGAACAAGTCTTGCAGATTACTTAGTGGTGGAGAAAAGATGCGCCTTTCCTTCTGTTGCCTGATGATTGCAGATAACACCCCGGATGTTTTCATACTGGACGAACCAACCAATAATCTGGATATTGAAAGTATCGAGATCATTACAGCAACTATCCGGGACTATACAGGAACGGTAATCGCCATATCACATGATAAGGAATTTCTGAAAGAAATAAACTGTAAATCATGGGTTAAGTTAGAAAGCAAATAGCTTACTACCTTTTTTCTCTTACTTACTACGAAAGGTTTACTAGTTGTACAACTTATACAGCCTGGGTTATACAACTCAACACGTATGAGTTATACAACTGGTAAGGTTTTTGTAATAGATAAGACAAGAAGGAGCCATAAGTATAAAGGTTCTTCCGTTAAATCATAAAAAAAGTACTATTTTTGCAATTGAAGGCATATTAAGAATCACTTCATCAACGAGAAGAAAAAGAATATAAATCAATACGTTATGGCAGGCATCAAAGATTTAGGGACATTATTATCCAGTATCGATCCTGTTCTGGATGAACGCAGTTTTGTTTTTTGTACTTTTCCCGAATTCCATTGGGATGATGTACATCAATTGAACCCCATCGGCTTTTTCCATGAAAAAGAGGGACTGACGCTTATCATCACCCAACAAGAGGCTATTGATAAAAATATAGATTATGAATCTGTTTATAAGCTCATTTCCCTAAATGTACATTCAAGCTTGGACGCTGTTGGATTAACAGCCGCATTTTCAACTAAATTGGCAGAAAAGAATATTAGTGCCAATGTGGTTGCTGCGTACTACCATGATCACATTTTTGTGCCTGAAGAAAAAGCAGAGCAAGCTTTAGCCGCTATTTCCGAGTTTCGTCTACAAAGCCATCCGGTTCGTCTCAAATAAAAGAGTAGCGTATTGCAGAGACCTATCTTTGTCGCATTAAACCAAAAACGATAAAGATGGATAAAACTAAAGTATTAGTAATAATTGCATTACTAATTTCAATTTGCTCTTTCGGAAAAGAAATTTCTAATATCCCCGGACAAGCATCGGTTGATAATGAGAATATCCCACAAAGTAGTGGACGCCCCGTACAAACACTGCGAGGAGTAGTCAATGACCGGGCATCAGGACATCCTATTCCGTATGCTACGATACAGTTGACGGATATTCCGGGATTAGGGATGATGTGCGATAGTCTCGGACGTTTCGCACTTCCAAAAGTTCCGGTAGGCCGTCATTCTGTACAAGCCTCTTTCATGGGATATGAGTCAGCGACTGTACGGGAAATCCTGGTGACTTCCGCTAAGGAAGTTTATCTGGAAATAGCTTTGCAGGAAAGCGTAAACGAACTGAGCGAAGTAGTGGTCCGTGCGCACAACCGGAACGAAGCCATGAATAAAATGGCTGTTGCAGGAGCACGTATGCTCAGCGTGGAAGAAGCGAGTCGCTATGCAGGTGGATTTGATGATCCGGCCCGACTGGTTGCTTCATTTGCCGGAGTAACGCCAAGCGTTTCCAATAATGGTATATCTATCCACGGTAATGCCCCGCATTTATTGCAGTGGCGACTGGAAGATGTGGAAATTCCCAATCCAAACCATTTCGCAGATATCGCCACTTTAGGAGGTGGAATTCTGTCCTCACTCAGTGCACAGGTTTTAGGAAACTCCGACTTCTTCACAGGTGCTTTTCCGGCAGAATACGGCAATGCTGTTTCCGGTGTCTTCGACATGAAGCTACGCAACGGAAACAACCAGCGAAATGAAAACACATTCCAGATAGGCATCATGGGAATAGATTTCGCCTCCGAAGGTCCGTTAAACAAGAAACATAAGGCTTCGTATATCTTCAATTACCGCTACTCCACTACAGGATTACTGAACGTTGACTTAGGTGGAAAGATGGACTATCAAGACCTGAACTTCAAACTAAACTTCCCCACCCGCCACGCAGGTACCTTTGCCGTATGGGGTACTGCATTACTTGACAAATATAAAAGCTCACTCGAGAAGAATCCGGATAAATGGGATTACCTGGAAGATGCCGGACAGGGACGTTCTACGCAGTACATGGCAGCCGGAGGTGTTACCCATCGCTACTTCTTTAATGAAAACACGTTGCTGAAAACCACACTTGCCGGAACCTATTCCGACCAAGAGGCCATACAAACCACTTATGACAGAGAATTTAATCCTTCACCTAACATCGATCAGAATAGCAGAAGCACAAACCTGATACTGACTTCGTCACTGAACCGGAAAGTAAATAACCGTTTTACCAATAAAACCGGATTAACCTTTACACAAATGTTCTACAACATGAATTTAGAACTCGCTCCATTCATTGATCAACCGTTGGAAACAATCTCAAAAGGAGACGGAAACACCAGTTTGATTTCAGCCTACAACAGTTCTGCATGGGGAATAAACGATAAACTAAGCCTGAACTTCGGCCTGCACGGACAATTACTCACACTGAATAATCGTTGGACCCTTGAGCCACGTGCCAGCCTGAAATGGCAAACAAATACTCGGACTTCCTTTGCTTTGGCTTATGGTATGTATAGCCGTATGGAAAAAATGGACGTTTACTTTGTAAAGACGCAAAGTACCGGTGACCGATCAGTAAACAAAAACCTCGATTTCACCAAAGCACACCATCTGATGCTTTCATTCGCCTATAAGGTTTCAGAAAATACAAGTCTGAAAGTGGAACCTTACATTCAGTTCCTATACGATGTGCCTGTCATGCGCGATAGTTCTTTTTCAGTACTTAACCGAGATGAATTTTTCGTGGAAAATGCTTTAGTGAACAAAGGACGAGGGCGCAACTTCGGTGTAGACTTCACTTGGGAACGGGCACTGAACAAAGGCCTCTACTACATGATAACTGCCTCCCTGTTCGATTCCCGTTATTGCGGTGGCGACGGTGTCTGGCACAACACACGCTTTAACCGAAAATATGTATTGAACGGGCTAATCGGCAAAGAATGGATGCTGGGACGCAACAAACAAAACATTCTCAGTGTCAACCTGAAGCTCACTCTGCAAGGCGGAGAACGCTATGCTCCGATAGACGTGGAAGCAACGATGGATCACCCCGATAAAGAAGTGCAGTATGATGAAACGCGGGCATATTCCATTCAGCGTTCTCCAATGTTGATTGGTAATTATACAGTAAGCTACCGCATCAATAAACGACATGTATCTCATGAATTCTCCGTGAAAGGCCTCAACTTTACGGGCAGCAAAGAGTTCATCCAGCATCTTTATAATATAAAAACAGGAAAGATAGAGGCAAGTGAACAGAAAACAGGTCTGACCAATATCAGCTACAAAATAGAGTTTTAATTTAGGATAATCCAGTGTTTTATATGAATTTATTCTATCTTCGTCATCTCAAATGAAAGATACTTCCATGAAAGTAATACCTATTATAGGCAATGATAATTCTTTTCTATACCGCTTCCTCGTCAGTTCGCACTTCCGGGTAGCCAGACATATCACTGTCATCGCGGCACTACTTGTCATAGCCTGTAATCTGGTATTATTCAGTTGTCAGGGCTATATAGAGATGTTGGGTAAGTGGACCTATCTTCTTATCTTCAATATGTTTCTGCTCTATGGTTCCATTTTCTACTTCAATTTGCTCTATCTGGTACCCCGTTACTTGCTCAAACAAAGATATCTGACATATATTCTTTCCCTCTCAACCGCTTTAATCGTAGTTTTTATCTTTCAAGCTACACAGGAGTATATTGTATCCGATATCTTTTTAGTTCCTAACATTTATGTCGGATACTCTAAAGTGGCATTTGTGATGGACTATCTTTCCTCTTTCCCATTAACGCTCCTCAGTATCATGGGCGGTGGCATGACTGTCTTGCTGCGGCTTTGGATACTGGAAAACCAACGAGTGATGCAATTGGAAAAAATCAGGTTGCAGTCTGAGATAGAACATCTGAAAGAACAAATTAGTCCTTCCATGTTATTCCGGGTACTCCACTATTCAGGAGAGCAGGCATTGGTAAATCCGGGAAAGGCTTCGAAAATGTTAATGAAACTGAGCCAGATACTCCGGTATCAGTTGTATGACTGTAACCGGGAAAAAGTGCTGTTAAATACAGAAATCAAATTCCTCACCAATTATTTGGAACTGGAACAACTTGTCTCCGGCAAATTTGATTTCCACATGAACGCATCGGGAGAGACAGGACGCACTTTTGTATTCCCATTGCTTTTCATCCCTTTTATACAGTACACCGTAAAACAAATCGAAACGCAGGAAGAACATCCTGCATCCATTGACATCCATCTGCACGCAGAAGATGAGAATATTCAGTTCAATTGCCAGGTATCCATACCTTGCTTGGAACCGGAACAGGAATTAAATAAAATCCGGCAACGTCTTGATTTGCAATACGGAGAGAACTACCGGCTGGAATTAACCGACCAAAGCATTCAGCTTGAATTGAAAGGAGGTGGAAAATGATCAATAACCGTTTTACCAATTTCCTGCTTGCTCCACGTTATCGGACGGCAAGGCATCTGTTTCTGCAATTCGTGGTATTTATGATTACAGTAAACATACTTTGGAATGTCCCCATGCGACCACTCAGCTTCCCTCAAAGGTTGCTGGGATGGGCCATCTATTTTATTTCCATTGATGCAGTTTTCTATATCAATCTTTATTGGCTATTCCCTCGCTTCCTGCTGAAAAATCGCCTGTTGATATATGCCCTCGGTGTATCCGGAGTTAGTCTGATAGTCATTATAGCTGTAGCCATATTCCAAATTTTCACCATCGACATTTCTGTTCCCTCATCCGATAACGGTCTGTTGCCTATCGTGGTAAATGCTATATCAGGAGTATTAGCCATGGGATTTACCGTAGCCGGAATGTCCGCCATACTCCTGCTCCGTCACTGGATACTCTATAACCAGCGTGTAGATGAGATCCAATCTGCCACTCTGCATTCTGAATTGAAGTTTCTCAAAAACCAGATAAATCCTCACTTCTTATTCAATATGCTGAATAATGCCAATGTACTCATTCGAAAAAATCCCGCAGAAGCATCTAAAGTATTATTCAAGCTTGAAGATTTATTGCGTTACCAGATGAATGATAATTTCCGCGAACATGTACCTCTCCGTTCCGATATCCATTTCCTGAACGATTATTTGAATCTGGAAAAAGTACGGCGTGACCACTTTGACTACGATATCACAGAGGAAGGTAATATCGATGGCATACAATTGCCGGCCTTACTATTCATTCCCTTTGTAGAGAATGCAGTGAAACATAATTTCGATAGTGAACATCCGTCATACGTTCACCTTTTCTTCAAGGTTGATGATAATCAATTGGAATTCCAATGTGAAAACTCCAAGCCTGCCGTAGCAACAGGCAAGAGCCGTGTAGGCGGAATCGGACTAACAAACATCCGACGTCGGCTCGAACTCTTATATGTCGGTCGCTATTTACTGGAAGTGTCCGAGACAGAAAACAAATATGTAGTAAATTTAAAGCTGAACTTATGAATTGTATTATAATAGATGATGAACCCCTGGCACGCGAGGCTATGGAAATGCTGGTAGAAGAAAATAAAGAGCTCTGCTTACTGAGCATGTTCAACAATGCAGTGTCCGCTGCACGGTTTATGGAAGAACATTCTGTCGATCTAATCTTTCTGGATATCCAGATGCCCGGTATCACCGGCATAGAGTTCGCACATACTGTCTCCAAACGAACACTTATCATCTTCACCACTGCCTATACGGAATATGCACTGGATAGCTATGAAGTCGATGCCATCGACTATCTGGTCAAGCCGATAGAAACAGAACGTTTCCAGAAAGCTGTACAGAAGGCTCTCTCCTATCATTCATTATTGATGAAAGAAGAAAAAGAGGCCATCGAAGCCAATGTATCTTCCGAGTATTTCTTTGTCAAGTCCGAACGGAAATATTTCAAAGTAAACTATGCCGATATTCTCTTCATCGAAGGATTGAAAGACTATGTAATCCTTCAATTACCGGAGCAGCGCATCATAACCCGTATGAATATGAAAGGCATCTCCGAGCTCCTGCCCCAGGATCTGTTCCTCCGTGTAAACAAGTCCTATATCGTCAATACCCGTCACATCGATTCATTTGATAACAATGACATCTATATAGGCAATTATGAGATTGCCATAGGCAACAGCTACCGCGATACATTCTTTGAAGAATTTCTAATGAAAGGAAAAAGAAAAGGATAATATAAAAAATAATGATGTACATTTGTATTTTGGAATTAAGCAACTTAACAAGTTTACAGATATGATACAAATTCGTCCCAGCCAACTTTCTGACTTAGACCGCCTGATGGAGATATTCGATCATGCCCGCAAGTTTATGGCATCCGTAGGAAACGGAAACCAGTGGATCAACGGCTACCCGCAGCGTGAACTGATTGCCAAAGAAATCACCGACGGACATTGCTATGCATGTGAAAATGAGCACGGAAAAATCATCGGAACATTTTGTTTTGTTCCGAGTCCCGACCCCTTTTATGCCATTATCGAAGATGGAGCCTGGCTGAATGATGATCCCTATTATGTGATTCACCGTATCGCTTCCGACGGAAGTCATAAAGGCATTGGCGATATCTGTTTAAATTGGTGCGCCAAGCAATATCCAAGCTTACGTGCGGACACACATAAAGACAATATCATCATGCAAAACCTCC
>NZ_CBVI010000118.1 GCF_000513195.1 Bacteroides timonensis
AAGAATAGTAAAAGCCAGAGCCCTACACAGTGGTTCGTCTTTTTCAAAGACCAACTGTTGCTGAAAAAAGAGAAAACAGAAAAAGGAGAGATTAAATACAGTGTACCTTATGGTACAGAATCACCGTTGGCCCCCGGCTCAGGTAGTACGATCCATGAAGTCTTTCTGCCCACGGATGAAATAGTACATGCATTCGCCATTGAACAGCTCGTTACTGAAACTGAAGAATGGGTTATGGTCAACCTCCGGGGTTCCTACGAATACATCACTCTGGACGAATATAAAGCTGCCGGAAAAGCATATCAGATACTGTATTGGGATCAGCATAGCCGTTTTTGTCCTGCGTGTGGTATGCCTACGGAACATAAGACCCCTATCATGAAAAAATGCCCTTCGTGTGCTTACGAAATATATCCACCTATTTCTACAGCTATCATTGTACTAATACGCCGCGGGGAAGAAATCTTGCTGGTGCATGCCCGCAATTTCCGCGGAACATTCTATGGTTTGGTAGCCGGTTTCCTCGAAGCAGGAGAAACTCTGGAACAATGCGTACAACGCGAAGTGATGGAAGAAACCGGATTGCGAGTGAAGAATATCACTTATTTCGGCAACCAGCCCTGGCCCTATCCCAGCGGACTGATGGTAGGCTTCATTGCTGATTATGAAAGTGGGGAAATCAAGTTACAGAAAGACGAGCTCAGTGCCGGAGCATTCTATTCAAAAGAAAATATGCCGGAAATTCCACGAAAACTGAGCATAGCACGAAAGATGATAGACTGGTGGCTAAGCAATAATTAAAAGACGGAAATCATTCAAATAAAAACAGATTGCGGAGGACATGCATTCAACAAACGAACAACTACGAATGAAACGACTCTCATTCACATCAACCAATTAGCATGCAACCGCAATCTGTATATTTTCTCATCTCCCGGTCATTCGACCTTCATCAAGTAATTCTAAAATATATCCATCAGAAAAAAGAGGATAGTAGCAATTTATCTCAACCGATGCTTTCACTATTGAAAACGCTCTTACGCCACTAATTGCCAAAATCCCCTTTTATCATCCTGATGGATATTACTAAGGTTTAGGTTAGGTTTATACGTTGCATATAAAACGGCATTTAACAGAGAATGATTTCAGAGTTGACTTAAAGAAAGCAAAAGAACCTTAAAACGGGAAGAATGTCCACGCTAACGGATAAAAAACAAAAAAGGTGCAACCCTTCGCAGGATTACACCTTTCCTTCTGCCTTACAGCAGTTTATCTTTCTCAGATACCAAGTGACTTACGTACTGCCACCACTTTCTCTTCTGCTTCAGCATCAGCACTGGCGTAGCATTTCGGGCAACCCATTTCGCCCTTCACCTCGATATAGAACTTGATTTTCGGTTCTGTACCCGACGGACGAACAGAAATCTTTGTACCATCTTCCGTGAAATACTGAAGAACATTTGAAGTCTCCGGCATATCCAGATCAACAGCATTTCCCTGAGCATCGATCATCTTCAATGTCTTATAATCCTTGATCAATTTGACAGGTGAACCTCCGATTTCTTTCGGCGGGTTAGCACGGAAGTTATCCATCATGGCTTTGATTTCATCCGCACCGCTCTTACCGGGTTTCACTACGTTTACAGTCGTTTCTTTAGAGAAACCATACTCTACATAGATATCCATCAGCACATCATACAGCGTCTTGCCCTGATCCTTAGCCCAGGCACAGATTTCAGCCAACAATGAACAGGCAGAAACGGCATCTTTATCACGAACAAAGTCTTCTGCCAGGAAACCGTAGCTTTCTTCACCACCACCAATATATTGCTGCTTGCCTTCGCTCAAACGAATTTCACGTGCAATCCATTTGAAACCGGTGTAGCAATCACGCATTTCAATCTTATTCTTATCAGCGACAGCCTTAATCAGTTCAGTAGTTACAATGGTCTTCACGATGAAGTCGTTGGGCTGCATCTTGCCCATTGCAATACGGTTCTTGATGATGTAATACAAGAAGATCAGACAAGTCTGGTTACCGTTGATAAGTACCCACTCACCTTTATCATCTTTGCAAGCCATACCTACACGGTCAGCGTCCGGATCGCTCGCCATTACGATGTCGGCATCGAGTTTCTTCGCCAATGCGATAGCCATAGAGAGTGCTTCGGCATTTTCAGGGTTCGGAGATACCACTGTCGGGAAATTACCGTCCTTCACCATCTGTTCGGGTACGCAATTTACATTCTCAAATCCCCATTCTTTCAGAGAAGAAGGAATGAGCACACGACCTGCACCATGCAGAGGAGTATAAACAATGCTGAGATCTTTCTGACGCTTGATAACTTCCGGATCTATAGAAATAGAATGAACCATGTCCAGATAAATCTTATCTACATCAGCACCAATGATCTGAATCAGGTCTTTGTTACCTTCAAATTTGATGTCGGCAACAGTCACCTTATTTACTTCGTCGATGATAGCGGTATCGTGCGGAGCAAGTACCTGAGCACCGTCATCCCAATAAGCCTTGTAACCGTTATATTCTCTCGGATTGTGGCTGGCAGTGATATTGATACCACTCTGGCATCCGAAGTGACGGATAGCAAAAGAAACTTCCGGTGTAGGACGCAAATCGTCGAAGAGATATACTTTGATGCCGTTTGCAGAGAAGATGTCGGCAGAGATTTTAGCGAATTTGTCGCTATTGTTACGGCAGTCATAACCTACCACTACGGAAATCTGCTCTTTGTCCTTGAAACACTTATTCAGATAGTTGGAAAGGCCCTGTGTTGCAGCACCTACGGTATAGATATTCATACGATTGGTTCCAGCACCCATGATGCCGCGCAGGCCACCCGTACCGAATTCCAAATCCTTATAGAAACAATCTATCAACTCAGTTTTATCTTCGTTTTCCAACATGCGTTTTACTTCAGCCTGAGTTTCGGCATCATAAGCCGGGGTGAGCCACATTTGGGCTTTCTCAGTTACCTGCTTGATAAGTTCCTGATTTTCCATACAATTATTGTTATTTTAGAGGTTAAAATATATCTATTAGTTGTAAGACACAAATGTAGGCGAATAAGTTCAAATATCCTACTTTTTCATTAAAGATTTACACTGTATTGTACAGATTTCACAGGCTTCTTATTGTTCCTGCGAAATCTACAAAGACTGCAACAGGGTATTACTCTGGCATCTTATAGCGATCACCGGTTTGCTTCACGTATTCTTCCAGAAACTCTTTCGGATATCCGGGACGTATCACACCAGCCGGCTGACCAATGGAATTACGTTCGAACTTACCGTCTTTCATACGTTTCACCACACCATCATTGTATTTTACGATAAGGAATTCGCCGAGACGTTTCCAGGTATCGAGCGTACTTTGCGCGGTCATGTTCGTATAATTGGTCAGGAACGCTTTTGCCCGGGCAGGATCTTTTGAATAGAGTTTGGATGCAGCCGATTCGATTCCTTCCTGCGCATCATTGAAAGTAGTTTCCATCTCCGACTGGCTTGCACGTACATCGCCAATCATCAGATCATAGCGGGGATAAACCATATTTGCCACCCAATTGAAAATCCAGAAAGAAGAATTCCAGGAGAAGGTGATATAGTCGGCACCATCTACACGAGAGTAGCATACAGGCACTTTATCAGTACAGCAATATACAGGGGTGAAAACAGTCATGTTGGCATCATCCGTACCGAACCACAGCACGCCACCGATAGCATCGGGCATGGTAGAGCGCATCTGAGATACGAAAACGAAACCTGACTGCTGGGTAGAGATGGGACGTTCGTTGAAATATTCCTGGTCGTTCACCTTGAAGGACAGCGGAGAAAGACGGTAAGGGGTGTGATAAGGACCGGCACCAAAATCTTTGCTGATATCCAGCGGAGTACCTTCGTAATGATCGCGCATGGCATTCTTCACATCCTGTACGGAGATTTTGCGGTTGGCTTTCAGGTAGAGAGGCATGGGTTGATTGGTTTTACCTTCTATATAAGGAAGGAATTCCTCACCACGGTCGGTAAACATATTGAAGTAACTCCATACGCGGGCTTCGCAGTAACGACGTGCACCGAAATCCAGAGGAGCGTATGCATCAGCAAAGCTGAAATCCTTGTTCACACCGTTGAAGTAACCTTTTTCGCGGGCAAAGGAGATGACATCGGAAGAATACATACAGTTGTTCTTATCATTCATATCGAACTGGTGGATGCGCGACTGGTTGGCATGTGCCGAGATGCAATCATCGGGGATGCGCACAGCCACCCACACGGCACCACGCACACCGGGGCCTTTGCCAATCATTTCCATAATCCAGATCTCGTTCGGATCAGCGATAGTGAAAGACTCGCCACTGCTGTAATAGCCATATTCCTGTACAAGGTCAGTCATCACCTTGATAGCTTCACGGGCGGTACGGGCACGTTGCAGACCGAGATAAATCAGACTTCCGTAGTCGATGATACCGGTGGTATCTACCAGTTCCGGACGACCTCCGAAAGTGGTTTCAGCAATGGTAAGCTGGAATTCGTTGATATTGCCGATGACGTTGTACGTCTGGCGTGCCTGCTCAATCTGTCCCAGATACTTGCCGGTGTCCCACTCATGCACATCCATCAGGGTACCTTTCTTATGTATGCCCGCAGGATAATGATATAACTCGCCGAACAACCCGTAAGAGTCGGCAGAATAAGAAACGATTGTAGAACCGTCTGTGGAGGCATTCTTACCAACAATAAGGTTGGTACAAGCCAGTGCATTCATTACTGCAACAGCCACAAATAAGACGGAAAGAGTCAGTCTTTTGCTTTTCATACTTTAGCTATTTAAATTATTAATTCATGTGTCACATATATACAGACTTGTTTACCAGACAAACGTAAACTGTTCTGTTGCCCGGTTGCCGCAACCATCCGTCACGGTGATTTCCACCACATGCTTACCCCGTTCCACCCGTTTAGGATCAATCTCATAGACCAGGTTCCCACTGATGGAATTAGGTTTGCCAAACAAGGCATACTTCCCGTCGATGGTGCCGCGATAACTGCTTATGCCGGTTTCTTTATCCTTCGCCTTGAACGTAATGCGTCCCATGCGTCCCCACTGTTGCGGGTTCAGCGGAGTGATTTCAGGAGGCACGGTATCGATGGCAACGGTATACGTACCCAACTCCCGGATGGTCGTCTTCATGAAACCGTCCTCGTACTTGCCACCTATGCTATACTTCCCGCCCCGGGAGTTCACGCCTGCCACATAGTATTTCGACCTATCTTCCAGAGGGTGGCGACGCAAGCCGATGCTCAACTCGCAACGGCCATGCAAAGGGATGCGTGTGTCATTCAACTGATAAGTAAAGGCAACGTCCCCGCTATCTGCACGCACGGCATAATTCAGGTACGCGTCGTCATACAGCATCCCGCGAGGAATCACCAGCGACAGACCGGGTTCCTGTAGATAGTTCACCTTGTCCCAGCGGAAGATGTACTTCTCCCGATGTTCCACAGGAGCTATCTCCGCCCGCTTTCCATGCACGGTGAAGCGCACTTTCGAAGTGTTTCCCAGGGCATCTTTCAAGGTGTAGACAAAGCGGTACGGACGCTCTTCGTTGATATCAATCAGTCCCCGGTTATCATTTGAAGCATGCAGCATCCTCAGCGTATTTCCCGGTTCGATGAACGATTTCATATATTGCCCGTATGTCCACGAGTTAATCATGCGGTTCTCGTTCTCCGAGAAGCGGTCCACCACACTGCGGAACACTTCCATGCTGTCCACTTCCAGGATAACCGTGTGCACACCGTAACGGTTGTGCACGCCATCCATATAGTCGTATGCACGGATGCCCGCTCCTATCAGTCCCCAGGCAGTGATGGGCTGTTTAGGGCTGAGAGGAAAGGCCTGACGTTTCTGGGTTCCGTCCACCATTCCCTTGCCGGGTTGTGGAAACAGCATGATGCCTTCGGCACGCGGGGCGGTGTTGTCCTTCACTTTCTTCTTGAAGAAGGGCAAAGGATCCACGTAGTCATCCGTATCTGCCTCAAACACATCAAGATGCAGGTGCGGTCCAAAGGAATATCCGGTATTACCGCTCAGAGCGATAACCTGCCCGGCCTTGACGATATATTCGCCCGGTTCGGGGATAATCTCTACTTCCCATGTCTCCTTTTCGTATTGCAGGTCTTCTACCCGGCGGGCTATATCGCCCACAAAAGCGCTGAGGTGGCGGTTGATTGTTTTATATCCGTTATTATATGCCACATCGAGCACATAGCCCGAACCATGAGTGACACGGATACGCGAAATGTATCCGTCGGCCAGCGCCCGCACGGGTTTACCGATGGTGCCGCCCGTCTTGAAGTCAAGTCCGCCGTGAAAATGATTGGCACGTATTTCACCGAAATTACCGGAGAAAACAATAGGGAAATCGAAAGGAGGAGTGAACGTTGCCTGAGATTGCACATCCCCACCCGCTTGCGGATAGGCCTGCACTCCCCATGCAAACAGTATAAGGGATAATATAGAATGTTTCATATAGGTCAATAAACAATTTGTCGGGCAAATGTACATTATTCCGGGTAGATTATAAAGAAATGCAAGCAAATATTACCCGATAAATGCCTACCTTTGCCACGACAAATACCAAAATAATATGCAAATCACCTACTATTTCCGCACCTCCATCCTCGTATTGGCGTGTATTTTACCGGCTTTTACGCCTGCCCTGGCTTCCGGAGCAAGCACCGTTCCGGACAGTCTGCTGACAGAAAAACACATCCGCAGCATATACATATCTGCGCCCGACAGTGCCCTCCACCTGCTCGACGAGGCCGAAAAACACCGCCTCCCCTCCATGCCTGCGTTCCACATCGACATCCTGCGCAGCATGGTGTACGAAAGCCAGACCATGTATACCCTTAAAGAGCGTTGCCTGCGGCGTGCCTTGCAGAGCGACTCCGTGCGACTGGTACCTGCACGCCGGCTGCGCCTACTCTCACAATTGTCTTCCACCCTCGACCGCCTGAACCGATACGAAGAAGGTATCAGTATCGCCTCCGGCACCACCCGCGCCGACATCACCCTCAGCGGCACCCGCGACCGCCGCCACGCCCTGCTTCTCCCGCAAACCATAACCGCCGGCAAGCCCCTGCTCCGCCTCACCATCGGCGAGCAAACTTACCGTCTGGATGCCACCGACCGGAACGGCACATTCGAAGCGGGCAAAAGCTACACCCTCAACGTCACCGTGAGCAATGCCGAAATCACCGCCACCGTAAGCATCACCCCCTGGCTGGAAGGAGGCGAAAGCGAAGGAGACGCAGGAATGGAAATCTGAGAGAAAGGAAGGAAAAGTATAGGACTTGCATAAAAATACTGTTGTAAAACACTCCACCCGCATGAACATCGGAACCGGGAAATCGTTATCTTGCGACGTCTTTCGAGGGTATGCCGACAACCATCCGCCTACATACAGGCAGTACTTCCGGCAGCCCCTCTATGTTTAACCCCCAAAATTAAAACTGTTAAGGTTATGATTATCGGAGTACCTAAAGAAATCAAGAACAACGAAAACCGTGTAGGAATGACCCCTGCCGGAGTAGCCGAGTTGGTGAAACAAGGTCATACAGTGTATGTACAGGCATCTGCCGGTGCAAACAGCGGTTTCGCGGATGAAGAGTACACTGCAGTGGGTGCGAAAATGCTGCCAACCATCGAAGCGACCTATGCCGCGGCGGAAATGATTGTGAAGGTGAAAGAACCTATCGCCCCCGAGTACAAACTGATTAAAAAGGGTCAGGTGGTATTTACCTATTTCCACTTCGCCGCCGATAAAATATTGACCGAAGCCATGATAGAAAGCGGCGGTATCTGCATCGCCTACGAAACCGTGGAGAAGGAAGACCGCTCTCTGCCCTTGCTCACCCCTATGAGCGAAGTGGCGGGACGCATGGCTACCCAGGTAGGCGCCCGCTTCCTCGAAAAGCCCCAAGGCGGAAAAGGAAAACTGATGGGTGGCGTGACAGGTGTACGCCCCGCACGGGTGCTTGTTCTGGGTGGTGGCATCGTAGGAACCAACGCCGCGCAGATAGCCGCCGGCATGGGTGCCGAAGTCCTGATTACAGACATCAACCTCTCCCGCCTCCGCTACCTCAGCGAAGTGATGCCGAAGAACGTGAAGACACTCTATTCCTCCATGCACAACATCAAGATGGAGCTTCCCAATATAGATCTCGTGATAGGTTCCGTCCTCATCCCAGGCGATAAGGCCCCGCACCTCATTACCAAAGAAATGCTGAAAATGATGAAACCCGGAACAGTCCTCGTAGACGTCGCCATCGACCAGGGCGGATGCTTTGAAACCTCCCACCCGACCACGCACAGCGAACCGACGTATGTAGTGGACGGCATCGTTCATTATGCCGTTGCCAATATTCCGGGTGCCGTACCGTTCACCTCCACCATGGCACTGACCAATGCAACGCTGCCCTACACCGTAGCACTGGCAAACAAAGGCTGGCGGAAAGCGTGCAAAGACGATCCCGCACTGGCCCTGGGATTGAATGTGGTAGAAGGACAGGTGACGTATAAAGCGGTGGCTGATGTGTTCGGGCTGAAGTATGAGCCGATAGAGTTGTAATAGTTACGAGTTACGAGCTACAAGCTACGAGTGGCTGCGCTATCACGCTGCAAAGTACTTGTAGCTCGTAGCCCATGAATTCTTCACGACATGCTCAATGTGTCTTGGAAAACCAATCCTTAAATTCCTGTACACGTGCCTTGCTTACCAGCACTTTCTCATCCGAAACCTTACAACGAAGATTAATAGACAGACGATTGTTGAACCATAAATCAATATCCTTGATAGCCTCACGGGAAATCAGAAATTGCCGGTTGACACGGAAGAACAGGGATGGATCAATACACTCTGTTATTTCATCCAGCGTTTGTGGAAATGTATATTCCTTACCATCGGCAAGAACAACCTTCACTTTACAGTCCTGAATATAAAACAGCAGAATCATATCCACCGAAACCGGTAGCAACTTGTCACTCTTCACCGGAATGAGAAAATGCGTTTTATAACTTTCCCGCTTTTTCAGCGAATGAATTAATTGCAACAAAGCATTGTCAGGGGATTTCCCTTGTTCCGAACCATGCAACTGCTCCAACTTATGGAAAGCCTTCTCAATATCATTCTTTCCAATAGGCTTCAACAAATAATCCACACTGTTCACTTTGAACGCACGAAGAGCATATTCATCATAGGCCGTAGTGAAAACAATAGGGCAGGTAATATCTACATGATCGAAGATTTCAAAGGCTGATCCGTCAGCTAAATGAATATCCATAAAGATCATGTCCGGCATAGAGTATATGGCAAACCAATCCAATACAGCCGCAATACTGTCCAAAGTAGCCTCTACTTCCACTTCCGGCTTCACTTCCTGTAACAAAGCTTTCAGGTTGCGGACTGCCGCTTTCTCATCTTCTATAATAATTACTTTCATGAAACACTCGGTATTAAAGGAATACGTATGGTAAACTGCTCGTTCTCGCTGATTTGTATCTCCCGCTTGTAAAGCAAATGATAGCGTTTTGCAAGATTTGCCAGTCCTATACCAGTTCCGGTAGTAGCAGTCAGTTTAGGCTGCACCGGATTGGTAACGATTAATTCTTCCCCTTCGGTATAAATACGGATATTCAATGGATGCCTGTCGCTTATTTCATTATGTTTCACTGCATTCTCTATCAGCATCTGGACTGCCATAGGAGGCAAATAATAATTGGCATATTTATTATCAATACAAATATCAAAAGAGAGATTATCTTCAAAGCGCATCTTCAACAAAAAGATGTAGGCTGACACAAATTCTATTTCATCCTTCACACACACACTTTTCGAATCATTTCCCTGCAAGGTGTAGCGCAATACACGGGAAAGTTCCTGAATGTATTCCTGTGCTTTATCCTGGTCTTCGCGTACCAGTGACCGGAGAGTATTCAGAGAGTTAAAAAGCATGTGCGGATTCAATTGATTCTTCAAAGCCTCATACTGGTTCAGGATGTTCTCGGCCTGCAACTGCTGGTTTTCTATAACGACTTCCTGCTGACGCCGGATAAGGTAGGATATATAACAACTTCCCGATACGGTACAGGTTATTATAAAATCACGCAGAGGATGCAGATAATGATGTACCATGGCATCAATGGCCGGAATATCGAAAGTGTGATGCAGGAATACAAAACATTTCCCTAACAAACTGCTTAAAATCCAAGTCAGTATCAATGACAATATCATCTTCTGCCAGGTAATTTTTACAGCCGGCTGGTTAAAGTGGAACAGCAAAATGTTCACCTCAAACAGAATCACAAGAGAGATGAAAGTGAAAAACACTTCACTTGCCACATCAGCAGGCCTCATCCCCGGAAACAGTGTCTGGCTCTCGAAGACATCAAAGAGAGAAACCAATTCCGGAAAATGAATCAATGTTGCCACGGAAATGGAAACGATGAGTATAAACAGAGTATACCGGTTTTTCATGCTTGCAGTATTTTACATACAAAGATACATTTTATTCCATCACATCCTTATTTTTTCAAAGATAAGGAACCTTATTGTTCAGCCGAAGCCTGCTCTTTCATAATCCTTGCTGTGACGTACATACCGGGACGGAATTGATTGTCCACAGTATCTACCCTGGCATAGACTTCAACAGAGCGTGTATCTTCATCCACTTTCTGCCCGATAGATATCAAAGTAGCCTTAAATACTGTTTTTCCCATTCCGTTTACACGAAATTGTACCGGATTTCCCACTTTCATATCTGCCAGATCCTTTTCATAGGTTGTCAATCTGAGTAAAGTCCGACTTTTATCTACTATTTCACAAAGGGCATCTCCTACATTCATATATTTACCAACATTCATTTTCACATCTGCCACATAGCCACTGATCGGAGCTTTAATCTGCAAAAAAGGTTGAATACCCTCCTTCAGCAAGACTTCAGGTTCCACTTCCAGTAATTTCAACTGTGCAGCCGCCGCCTCCACACGGCTTTTCATTGAAAGGTAATCTGCCTTGCTTTGCTGAAGTTTCTTTTGGGAGGCTGCTTGTTCGGCAGAAAGAGCTTGCTGGCGAAGGTATTCCGCTTCCAGAAATTCAGTCTGTGCATGACTGTCCAGATATGTCTGTTGTAAAGTTATAAAGTCGGGATTTTCCAGAGTAGCCAATACACTCCCTTGCCGTACAGGTTCACCGGGCAACAAAGAAGTACTTTTAATAACCCCACCCATCGTAAGCGAAACCGTCGCCATCCGTTGTGGAGGAATAACCATTGTACCGTTAAATGATACCTGATTGGGTTTAGAAGTAGCTGAAGTGATAGCATCTACCTGAATGCTATCTGTCACGTTTTCTGCTACGGCAACAGTAGTAGCCTCTTCTGCCGGTTGTACTTCTTTGTTCTCGCCGCATGCTGTCAGCACCAGCAGAATTAAGGGGAAAGTTATCTTTTTCATCGTCATCATTCTATTTAAAAAGTTCGTATTCAAGGGCTGCTATATTGTATTGATATACCGTTTCGAGGTATCCGCGACGAATGTCACGCGCCACATTAACGGCTTGTATAAATTCAGTTATATTAGTTTCGCTATGTTGCAACTGCAGGTTAGCCACCTTCAACAGTTCATCCGCTTCTTTCAATGCCGATGTTGTATAATAGCGCAGACTTTCAGACTGGCGGCGCAAACTGGCAACAGCTTCCGAAACTTTGTTATATAGATTCTGTGTATTAGCCTCAGCTTCAGTTCTTGCTATGACGGCAGCCACTTTCGCTTGCTTTATCTTGCTATGCCGCGGCAAGAAATAAACCGGAAAGGAAACTCCAACCATCCACGAATTCAATCCTTTCAGTGGAAGTATATCCTGACGTACGTAACCGAAGGAAAGTTCAGGGAAAAATCGGCTTCGCTCCACATTCAATTGTGCTTTAGCCTCATTAGCCTGACTCTGAAAATAATTCAGATGGACTTCCGAAAAAGACGGCACCTGATAATCTACCGGAAATTGTACCAACGCCGTATCTGCCGGAATCAATGGCCGGTCTGCATAACAGACCCAATTCAGGCGTGACAAAGCCAGTTTTTCCTCTTCTTGTGCCTGAAAAAGGCGATTCTTCATATCCACAGCCATACTGGTGGTCATGTTTTTCTCCAGCAAAGTTATTTCTCCCTGCTGATAACGCAACTCACCCATACGCTGTAATTGCCCGGCCAATTTGTTCTGGTCATTGTATAAAGCACGAAGATTGCAGGCATATAGATAATATGCCCATGCACGCTTCACTTCCGCCACTACCTCTTTTTCAACAATCTGCCGGTAGAAAGTCCCCGTTTCAACCTGCCTGTTCACCAAGGCATTCTTATAAAAAGGAGTCAACAGCGAGCCTAAGCCTTGGGTTACTTCCCACTGCTTGTCTTTTCTAAGTTCACCATTCAGTTGTCCCCATGAATAGTTCATCTCGGTAGGAGACAATTCCAAAACTTCTCCCCTGCCCGCCTTTACCTGGCGGATTGCCGCAGAAGCTATTTTCAACCGGGGATGGTTCTGCTTTGCCAGTTCTATAGCCTGCTCCATCGTCACTTTCTCCTGAGCTTTCGCCGTAAAGGGCAACATAACAGCCAACAACAGAAAGAAGAACAAGAACTTTTTCGCAGAGAAACGACGTTTCCATACCACTGTATAGCTTACAATCTGATAGAAAACAGGAATAATAAGCAGTGTCAATACAGTAGATACAATCAACCCGCCAATAACTACAGTAGCCAACGGACGCTGCACTTCGGCGCCGGCCGAGGTGGCAACGGCCATAGGAACAAATCCCAAGGAAGCAACCAGTCCTGTCAAGAAAACAGGCCGCAACAGATGAGCGGTTCCACGGGCAATCACCCGTCTGGTAGAAAGAGCATACATAGTTTCTTTTCTTATATCATTAAAGTGATTAATCATTAAAATACCATTGAGAACCGCTACGCCGAAGAGGGCAATGAAGCCTACTCCCGCCGAAATGCTGAATGGAAGACCGCGTAGCCATAGTGCCAGAATACCGCCAATCAATGAAAGAGGCACGGTAGAGAACACCACCAATGTATAAGTAACATTCTTGAAAGCGAAAAACAATAGTAACAGAATCAGCATCAGAGCTACCGGTACAACAACCAGCAAAGTGTTGATGGCATTCTGCAAATTCTCAAATTGTCCGCCATATTCGAAATAATATCCGGGCTTCAATTGAATATTCTTGTCCAGCGTCTTCTGTATATCCTGCACCACCTGCTGAATATCCGCTCCACGCACATTGACCCCGATTACAATACGACGTTTGGTTGCATCCCGGTTAATCTGTAACGGACCATTCACCAAATCAATGGTAGCTACCTCACTGACCGGTATCTGAATGCCTTCATTGGAACGGACAAAGAGTTTATCCAGATTCAAATCAGCCACTTTATCCTGATCCAGACGAACCACCAAGTCAAAGCGACGCTCATTCTCAAAGACTACTCCACTAGCCTCTCCGGCATAGGCTGTACGAATAATAGTATTCAATTCTTCTATATTGATACCATAGCGGGCAATCTTTCCACGATTATACTTTACTACCAACTGAGGTAACCCCATTGTCTGTTCCACAATCACATCCGATGCCCCAGGTACCTTTTCTACAAAAGCAGCAGCTTCTTTTGCCTTCTGATAGAGTTCATGTGTATCTTCTCCATAAAGTTTAACAGCAATATCTGCTTTGGCTCCTGTCATCAACTCATTAAAACGAAGTTGGATAGGTTGGGAGAAATTAAACTCCGCACGGTTAGCTAACGGTTCAAGAGCCTCTTTCATCTTCTCTACCATTTCGGCACGACTGGCAGCACTGATCCACTCCTTGAAAGGCTTCATGACAATCATTACGTCGGCATCTTCCACTGCCATCGGGTCTGTCGGAACTTCCGCCGTACCTATTTTAGCTACCACATGTTTGATTTCCGGGAGTTTATCCATCAGGAGTTTCTCCGCTTCATTGGATACTTCGATGCTTTCGCTCAACGAACTGCCGGCCGGAAGCGTCATCTGCATGGCAAAATCCCCTTCATCCAACGTAGGAATAAACTCCGCTCCCAGACGGGTGAAAAGAAAGAGAGAAATAACCAGAGCCACAAACGCAGTTGCAACAGTCTGCCACTTAAAGCGCAAGCAGAATGACAAGGCACGGGCATAGAGTTTATTCAGTGCTTCAAAGAATTTATCAGCAAAAGTCGATTTTGTCACAATATGATGTTTCAGGAACAGGGAAGCCATCATCGGAACGTAAGTCAATGATAAGAACAGAGCACCGATAATGCAAAATACCAGGGTTTTAGCCATCGGCGTGAAATACTTCCCTTCTATTCCCGTCAACGTCAGTATAGGGAAAAAGACGATCAGAATGATGAATACAGCAAATGTCGCAGACCGTACCACACTCGAAGCACCTTTCTCTACTTCCGCATCCATTTCTTTTGCCGATAAAGTACGTCCTTTAAACTTCTTACTGTAAATATGTGCCAATATACCTTCCAATATAACAATAGAGCCATCGACAACAATACCGAAATCTATCGCCCCCAGGCTCATAAGGTTGGCAGAAACATTAAAGATACGCATCAGAATGAATGCAAACAACATTGCTAATGGAATGACGGAAGCCACAATCAGTCCAGCACGTACATTACCCAGAAAAACAATCAATACCAGAAATACGATGATCGCGCCTTCTATCAGATTGTAGATAACAGTAGAAATGTTGCGGTTCACTAATTCAGATCGGTTCAGATAAGGCTCGATAGTAACACCTTCCGGCAATATCTTCTGTATCTTTTCCACCCTTTTCTCCAGTTCTCCGGTTACGACATTGGCATTGGCTCCTTTCAGCATCATGGCAATGCCACCCACACATTCGCCCTTGCCGTCCATTGTCATGGCTCCGAAACGTTTGGGTGCTCCGAAGCGTACCGTACCGATGTCACTGATACGGATAGGAATACCATTGCGATTAGCTACTACTACCTGTTCCACATCTTTAATGCAGCTTATCATTCCTTCGGAACGAATATAATAAGCACGATTTACTTTCTCGATATAGCTGCCACCCGTATTCTGATTATTCTTATTTAAAGCTTCGAACACCTCTCCGATGGTGATATTGAGAGAGAAAAGTACATCTGGATCAACCGCTACTTCATATTGTTTCAGATAGCCTCCGAAACTGTTTATCTCAACAATTCCTGGAATACCTGACAATTGCCGTTTCACAATCCAATCCTGAATGGTACGAAGCTCCATGGCATCATATTTATCTTCATAATCCGGCTCCACTTTCAATACATATTGGTATATCTCACCCAGCCCGGTGGTGATAGGCATCATTTCGGGCATACCCAACTCGGAAGGAATCTCACCGGCCACACTCTGTATTTGCTCGTTCACCAGCTGGCGGGCATCCAGAGTAGGTACACTCTCTTCAAAGACTACCGTCACCACCGACAACCCGAAACGGGAGACAGAACGGATTTCAGTGACATTCATGATATTGCTCATGGCGATTTCCACGGGCATTGTGATTAGTTGCTCCACCTCTTGTGGAGCCAAGGTTGGTGACACGGTTACAATCTGTACCTGATTGTTTGTAATATCCGGAACAGCATCTATAGGAAGTGTCAACATGGAATAAATTCCACCAATCAAAAGAAACAAAGTGGTAAGCCCCACAAAAAGCTTCTTCTTTACTGAGAATCGAAGGATAGCGTCGAACATGTTTTATACTTTTGGTTTTTGCACAAAAGTAAACTATCCGAATTATACACAGAATGACTGTGTGCTGAACCGGCTATTTTAGCAATTCAACCATCGATATCAGTCATTGAAGTGAAACTACCGACTTACAGCTTATCGCCGAACAGAAAATCTTTCTTCCTCCTATACGCCCATATCAATGCAAGTATCGTAATGCAAAGGTTAAAGATAAACGGAAACTCCTGCGAACGTACATGAAACAATGATTGGAAGAAATCTACGATAAACGGACAAAGCAGCACGGCCAGATAATTCATTGCCATCACAAAAGCCAATGCCAGCGTGGTTTTCTGGGGAACAGCCGTATCCACCGTTTTATCATAAATCAACGGTTGGATAACCCCATAGCCCAATCCCACCAGTATGCAGCCGGGTATAATCAGCCATTCTTTGGGAGAAATCCATATCAGTGCCAACCCCAGTGCAATACACAGCAGACTGTAAAACTTAGTCTTTTCCTTCAGATACTTTACAACATGCCCCAGAAAGAAACCGGGTGCCATGATAGCAAGGAAGAAGAGGGAAATCATCATCCCCGAGTTCCCACTGGAAAAGTGATGTTCCTCCATCAGGAACGGAAGGTTGAACGTCACGATCAATACGATATAAGTGGTAAGCCCGTAGAAAAGCATCAGTTGCAGCAGATGACGGACATGAATACCATACTTACCGGGGATAGCGGGAACAGTCGTTTCTGCCGATGAAGAAGTATCAGCAGGAGATTTATCCGATGACGTGATTTGTGCTTCACAATCCGCATTTTCGTCTTTCAGATGGATGGTGAGTATGATGGCTACCAAAGGTAGTAAATAGACCAGGAAAGGCAGATGCCAGTTCACTTCTGCCAGATAACCGGTAACAGCAGTTGCCACCACCAGCGTAACATTTGTAATAGCGGAACTGTATCCAAACTGTTTCACCCGGTAGGTTCCCGTGAAATAGCGGGATATCAATCCGGTAGAAAGCGGAATAATCAGTCCCGCACCAATTCCCAGCAGGGCGCTGACAGCTATTAATTGCCACATTTTTGTGGAAAACAGGTACAGCACCCCGCTCGCGGCGAACATCCAGAGCCCCGCGCGTAACAGACGGACGAAGTCGCGTTTCTCGGCCAACTTGCCCGCCAATAAAATAAAAGGTATAATCAATAACGAAGGTAAGGAACTAAGCATCTGGATGTCCAACTCCGAAGCATCCGGAAAAGTGGTGGAAAGCTGTCCCAGAATAGGAGAAACAGCCAATCCCGGCAAAGAGGTCAATGCAGAGATAGACCAGATGCCGATAAGCGTAATTAAGGGAATAGTCCCCCGTCCGGTATTGATTTTCATATATACAATATTTATATAGTTTGAAACAGTGCAAGAAAAACAAAAGTACAAAGAGAAAGTTCAAAGAGTGAAGGAGAGTATAAATGATAATTTACCAGCGTAGCGCTGGAGCAAGGTTCTCCTTCGGCGTGCAAGTAATCTTTCAGACGCGGATGACACGGATGACGCGGATTTTTAAAGCTGCGCTATACATATCGGCATATCACACCGAAGGAAAAAAAATCCGCGTCATCCGTGTCATCCGTGTCTGAAAGATTAAAGTCCGCATTCGTCCGCCTCATCCGCGTCGTCCGCGTACCAATTCTTTCACCCGCTAAATTATCATTTACCTCTCCCTCCCTTTAATAAACGCCAAAATATGTAAAACCCCGGAACTTTCCTCTGCAAACGCCGTTGTTGTGGGAAATTCGACGGGGAAAATCCTCGCCGCCTAAACCTAAACTAAAACAATTAGTAAAATGGAAGATGTAAATTTCAGAAAAGGTGATGCCAAAACAGAAGTGTTTGGATCAAACAGAATGTTGCAACCCTCTCCGGTAGAGAAGATCCCTGACGGACCTACTACTCCCGAGATTGCTTATCAGATGGTAAAAGACGAAACTTTCGCTCAAACTCAACCCCGTCTGAATCTGGCTACATTCGTTACCACTTATATGGACGACTATGCCACCAAGCTGATGAACGAGGCGATCAACATCAACTACATTGACGAAACGGAATATCCCCGTATCGCCGTGATGAACGGAAAATGTATCAACATCGTAGCAAACTTGTGGAACTCTCCTGAAAAGGATACTTGGAAAACAGGTGCGCTGGCCATTGGTTCAAGTGAAGCATGTATGTTGGGCGGTGTGGCAGCTTGGCTGCGTTGGCGTAAAAAACGCCAGGCTCAGGGCAAACCATTCGATAAACCTAATTTCGTTATCTCAACCGGTTTCCAGGTAGTATGGGAAAAGTTCGCTCAGTTGTGGCAGATTGAAATGCGTGAAGTGCCTTTGACCCTTGACAAGACTACTCTTGATCCGGAAGAAGCATTAAAAATGTGTGATGAAAACACCATTTGTATCGTACCTATTCAGGGTGTGACATGGACCGGACTGAACGATGACGTAGAAGCACTGGACAAAGCTCTCGATGCTTACAACGCCAAGACCGGTTACGATATTCCTATCCATGTAGATGCTGCCAGTGGTGGTTTCATCCTGCCGTTCCTCTATCCTGAAACGAAATGGGACTTCCGCTTGAAGTGGGTTCTTTCTATCAGTGTCAGCGGACATAAGTTCGGTCTCGTTTATCCGGGTCTGGGTTGGGTTTGCTGGAAAGGCAAAGAATATCTGCCCGAGGAAATGTCATTCAGCGTAAACTACCTCGGTGCAAACATTACTCAGGTCGGCTTGAACTTCTCCCGTCCTGCTGCTCAAATCCTGGGTCAGTACTACCAATTCATTCGCTTAGGATTCCAGGGATACAAAGAGGTGCAGTATAATTCGCTGACCATTGCGAAGTATATCCATGACGAAATCGCCAAGATGGAACCGTTCGTCAACTATTCAGAAGAAGTGGTGAACCCGTTGTTCATCTGGTACATGAAACCGGAGTACGCCAAGAATGCTAAATGGACGTTGTACGACCTTCAGGATAAACTGTCGCAACACGGTTGGATGGTACCGGCTTATACTCTGCCTTCTAAACTGGAAGACTATGTTGTAATGCGTGTGGTAGTACGCCAGGGCTTCAGCCGCGACATGGCAGACATGTTGCTGGGCGACATCAAGAATGCTATCACCGAACTGGAGAAATTGGATTATCCTACTCCTACCCGCATGGCTCAGGAAAAGAACTTGCCGGTGGAAGCTAAGATGTTCAATCATGGTGGACGCCGCCATAAAAAGGCTGTAAAATAATTGAAGTGATAGGGTGATAGAGTGATAAGGTGATTGAGCAATATCACCCTAACACTCTATCGCCTTAACACTCTAACACTTTATTAACTATGGATAAAAAGATTTCAATCTCTCAACTAAAAGAGGTTGCCCAGGAAGCCTATGAGCAGGTGAAGGGTAACACCGGGGGAAAAAATGCCGATTACATCCCCTACCTTGCCAACATCGACAAGAATCTGTTCGGCATCAGCATCTGTCTGATGAACGGACAAACTATTAATATAGGTGACACTGACTACCGTTTCGGTATAGAATCTGTGTCCAAAGTGCATACAGCCATCCTTATCCTCCGTCAATACGGAGCACAGAAGGTGCTGGATATGATTGGTGCAGATGCTACAGGATTACCTTTCAACTCAATCATCGCCATCTTACTGGAGAATGATCACCCTTCTACCCCCTTGGTAAATGCAGGTGCCATCTCAGCATGTTCCATGGTTGAGCCTGTGGGTAATTCAGATAAGAAATGGGAAGCTATTGTTCAGAATATTACTGATTTGTGCGGTTCAGCTCCACAATTGATTGATGAGTTGTATAAGTCGGAAACGGCTACGAACTTCAACAACCGCTCTATTGCATGGTTACTGAAGAACTATAACCGCATCTACGATAATCCGGATATGGCACTCGACCTGTACACTCGTCAATGCTCATTGGGTATCACTGCCGGACAACTGGCGATTGCTGCCGGAACCATCGCCAACAGTGGTGTAAACCCTGTCACCAAGAAAGAAGTGTTTGAAGCTTCATTAGCTCCGAAGATTACTTCCATGATTTCTACCGTAGGCTTCTACGAACATTCAGGTGACTGGATGTACACTGCCGGTATACCTGCCAAGAGCGGTGTAGGTGGTGGAGTTATGTCTGTACTGCCTGGTGTATTCGGCGCAGCTGCATTTGCACCTCCTTTGGACGAAGCAGGGAATTCTGTTAAATCACAACTCGCCATCAAGTATATCATGAACAAATTGGGTTTGGGCGTGTTCAATGGTGACCGTGTGACCATTGTAGAATAAAGAACAATCTCTCTTTTTCATAAATAAAAGGCGTCGTCAGTCCGGAGAGGATAGGCGGCGCTTGTACTTTTCTTTTGTCTTAAGACAAAAGAAAAGATACCAAAGAAAAACTCAAGGCTGCACTTCCGGTGCTACTCCGGTACTGCCATCCGCAGACGGGGCTCGAACTCGCTTCGCTCAAACAGATCGCCCCTTACCTGCGTCTGACAGCACCTACGCTTACGCACCTACAGTGAGGCCGGGAGACCATGCGGCGTAAAGTAAGTCACTTCCTATTATGGAAATTCTGTTTACCCCAAATGGTAACTTTGTTAACCCCACACAGTAACTCCATTTACATGCCGAGGTAAAGGTCGTTACATACCGAGGTAAAGAGCGTTACAATAAGTGGTAAAGGTCGTTACATACGGCAGTAAATGCTTTTACATTAGGCAGTAAACAGTCGGTAAATGTTATCTATTGATTATCAACAAACTAACAAAATCTCATCAGTAATCTATCATCCATTTCCGTACAAACACAAACTAATCCCCCACCGCGCAGCCCTCCGGCATAGGCGCAGGTGCGTAAGCGTAAGCACTGTCAGGCACACACACAACATTACTTTATATCCCCTCCCTGCAACTCCTTATAATACTCTTGTTTCTCCTGGTTCCTCCTCTGCACCAGACTCGTCACATACACCGTAAATATCGGAAACATCATCATCCCCAATGCTGCCAGCAGAACTGACAGTACACGCCCCGTCACCGTCACAGCAATAATATTGGAACCAACTGTCGTTACATCCATAAACGCCCACCACAAAGCATCCCCATAGCCTGTAACTAATGTATTCGCCCCATGCTCCATAACATAAAAAGCCAGACTGGAGAAATAAACCGTAGCAAGCAAAGTCGTAAGGTAAGTAACAAACAGACCGGATGCCTTATTATACGTCAGCCACCCCACCACAATGGCCAATGCATAACCACCGCGCACTAAAGGAATAAAACGCAATAAGTAAGTGATTTCTTCTGAAAACGTCCATCCTGCCCAGGAAATAATGCTCTGGTAAGGAATGGCTACCAGAAGAAATACGAAGTGAGTGGCAAAATAACGTCCTTTATGCTTTGCTAAAAACCACTCCAAAATGAAGTCCAGCAAAAACAATACGCACACGGCAAACTGAACCTTCATAAATACCGTCTGAGTATAGAAAGGAATACCCTTGAATGTATCTACTGAAATACTAACCACTAAAAATAACGAAAGTAACAGAATCACAATGTGTAAGACACCATAAATTCCCTTCTCTCGTAATGCAAATTCTGAAAGAGCCATTTTCATAATAATACCTATTATTTATTCTGATTTAATATATTACTGATTTCTGCCTGATTGCCCTAAAACGTCTTGCACAAGGCATTTGTTTAAGTGTTAATTTACCAACTTTCACTTTATCCTCGAAAACAACTCCACCGGGTCGTTGTTATAGAGACTGATTTTAAAACATATTTTTCACCTAAAACCTTAACTTATGGCAAATATTAAACAAACAGTGAAGCTGGGTGTGTTCACCCTCGCAATCATGAATGTAACGGCAGTAGTATCCCTACGTGGACTACCTGCCGAGGCCGTGTACGGAATGAGTTCGGCCTTTTACTATTTATTTGCAGCTATCGTATTCCTTATACCGACATCACTTGTCGCTGCGGAATTGGCTGCAATGTTCCAGGACAAACAAGGTGGTGTGTTCCGCTGGGTAGGAGAAGCCTACGGTAAGCGGCTCGGTTTCCTTGCCATCTGGGTGCAATGGATTGAAAGTACCATCTGGTACCCCACCGTATTGACATTCGGTGCCGTATCCATCGCCTTCATCGGAATGAACGACGCGCACGATATGTCGTTGGCAAGTAACAAGTACTACACACTCGCCGTAGTGCTCATCATCTACTGGCTCGCCACTTTCATCTCATTGAAAGGTATGGGATGGGTAGGTAAGGTAGCCAAAGTCGGCGGTATGGTTGGTACCATTATTCCGGCAGCCTTACTGATTATCCTGGGCATCATTTATCTGGCTACAGGCGGACATTCCAATCTGGACTTCCACAGCAGCTTCTTCCCCGATCTGACGAACTTCGACAACGTCGTACTCGCCGCAAGTATCTTCCTCTTTTATGCCGGTATGGAAATGGGCGGTATCCACGTTAAGGATATAGAAAACCCCTCCAAGAATTATCCGAAAGCAGTATTTATCGGTGCAGCTATCACAGTTATCATTTTCGTACTGGGTACTTTCGCACTGGGTGTTATCATTCCGGCCAAAGACATCAGTCTGACACAAAGCTTGCTGGTTGGTTTCGACAATTACTTCAAGTACATCCATGCTTCCTGGTTATCACCGATCATCGCTATTGCTCTTGCATTCGGTGTGCTGGCAGGTGTATTGACTTGGGTTGCCGGTCCGTCCAAAGGTATTTTTGCCGTAGGTAAGGCAGGTTATATGCCCCCGTTCTTCCAGAAGACAAACAAACTGGGTGTACAGAAGAACATCCTGTTCGTACAAGGTGGTGCTGTAACAGTATTAAGCCTCTTGTTCGTAGTAATGCCTTCCGTACAGAGTTTCTATCAGATCCTGTCACAGTTGACAGTAGTTCTTTACCTTATCATGTATATGTTGATGTTTACAGGAGCTATCGTATTGCGTTACAAGATGAAGAAGTTGAACCGTCCGTTCCGTATCGGTAAGGGTGGTAACGGTTTGATGTGGTTCATCGGCGGACTCGGTTTCTGTGGTTCTCTGTTGGCATTCATCCTGAGCTTTATCCCGCCCAGTCAGATTTCAACGGGTAGCAATACAGTTTGGTTCTCCGTATTGATTATCGGTGCCATCGTTGTAGTGGCAGCTCCGTTCATCATTTACGCTTGCAAGAAACCGACTTGGGTTGATCCGAATACTAACTTCGAGCCCTTCCATTGGGAAGAACAACCAAAAGTTGCAGCAAACGCAGCAACAGCCACTGCAACAGCAGCAGGCACAACAAGCACAGCTACGGCAACACCAACTGCAAATCCTACCGTAAATCCAACTAGTACAACAAATAATTCCGGTACACCTAAATCATAGGGGCGTAATCGGAAAACATGAAAATGGGACTGTACAGATTGACGTACAGCCCCATTTTTTATTTTGGATGGTAAGAAAGCGGTTTGTTTGGGACGAATTTCATTCCCTCTATTCAAAAAATTCGTCCCATATAGCTAAATTCTTATTCCTTTAGCGCATTCCACGCTCTTCTATATCCTTCCGTCAGTTCCTGCATGACCTCAGCAACCGTCTCTATCTGTTTACCGTAAAGTAGTGCAGAAGCCTGGCCAATCTCCAGTTCTCCCTCTTCCAGATCTCCATAGAAAATACCTTTCTTGGCACGTCCATGAGCCAGAAGAATACGAAGTTCATCTTGTGTAGCCCCCACGGCTTCGGCTGCCTCTACAGCGTCACGGAAATTATTCCGCACCAAACGTACCGGAGCAAGCTTCTTCAACAATAACCGGGTATCCCCCTCCTGCAAACGCAGACAATATTCCTTGAAATATTCATGAGCTGAACTTTCCTGAGTCAATGCAAAACGCGTACCTATTTGTACTCCTTCTGCTCCCAGCACACGGGCAGCAAGCATAGCCTCACCCGTAGCAATTCCTCCGGCAGCAATCAATGGTAAGGTAGTAGCGGCACGCACGGCAGGTATCAGGCACAAAGTGGTAGTCTCTTCCCTTCCGTTATGCCCACCGGCCTCGAAGCCCTCAGCAACAACAGCATCCACACCCGCCTCTTCGGCCTTCATCGCAAAGCGGGAAGAACTGACCACATGCACCACTGTCACTCCCCGCTCTTTCAGCCATCCCGTCCATTTGGCAGGGCTTCCGGCGGAAGTGAAAACTATATTGACTCCTTCCTCTACCACTATCTGCATGATTTCTTCAATCTGTGGATACATCAATGGAATATTGACTCCAAAAGGATTATGTGTAGCAGCATGGCATTTACGGATATGCTCACGTAACGTTTCAGGATGCATGGAACCTGCTCCAAGCAAGCCCAGTCCACCCGCATTACTTACTGCCGACGCTAAGCGCCAGCCACTGCACCAAACCATACCACCTTGGATTATTGGATATCGAATTCCGAAAAGGGAAGTAATTCTGTTCATAGTCTCCTACATTTAGGTATTATTAAGGAAGAAACAAGAAAAAAGGGCGAAAGGTTCGGAAGAAAAGGCGATATGTCATAAAAACTACACCCGGAAATACGAATATACAATATACGCAGAACCGGGTGCACAAATTATACAATGAAGAATTAGACAATTATCCCTATCATAAATCTTTTCCTTAATTCTTAATCGCCTTGACAGGTTCTTTACCCCGCACCGTTACCGAGTCCCCGTATGCACGCAACACTTCCAGCGTACGGGCACGGCGCTTACGCCCCTTGACGTTCCAGAATTCTTTTGTAAAAGGTGCCATAAAATCACCGGAGAAGCCAGAACCGCCACTGGCACCCTGCCAGCTCCCTACGGCCATATTATTGGCCCGTTCCGTTACGCGGTAGCGCATTCCGGTTGCCTCTATTTCATCTATACTTTTCCGGAGACCTTTATCTAAAGGACTCTTTGCCCAATCGGAATAAATGCGAAGTATTTTAAGTTCATAGAAAGGATCCCCTCGCCACGTGTCCTTATCTATTTTAATCTTCTTCTGATACACCGGGTCCCAATTGTACTTCGTAGTTGCAGTATACGGGCGCAAGGTAAGAACAACTTTCTTCTTCGGTGTATTTGGTATTTCGGGAAGTGTTGTGTTGAAATCCAGCCATTGTTTCTCCATCGATATCTGCTGTTTGCCCAGAGGTTCCTGTACTCCCATCTCTTTCAGAACTTCCGGATTCAGCTTAATCTCTCCTTCTCCATCCAGCAGACGGTGCAATCGCAGAGAGTCCTGAGGTGTCCAGTTCTGAGCGCAAACGGGAAGGACTACTACTAAAAGCAGTCCGATTATAGTGCAATATTTTCTCATTTATTTATTTTCTTACCACCACATATATCCGCTTCCACAAAGCGGTTCATCATAACAAGGGTCTATGGTCCACATCGTACGGGGGTATTTGCGGTTTTCCCACCAGCGGCGATAACGGGCGGAAGCATCCAGAACTTCATCATCCGATAAGAAGTAAATGCCTTCGTAATTCTCTGCATCCACATGTACCATTTTGCACCCCATCGAAGCATTCTGCCCCAGACGGATTGTTTCTACTGTCCACAAAATACACTCGCCTAAACGAAGCTTGCCACCTGCGGAATAAGAAACCGGAGCCAACGGGAAAGAAGGGATTACCGTTAAATCTTCGGCATACTTCAACAAGTCCCCTATGTCATCAACAGTAAACCGGGGAATAGTGTTCAGACCTTCCGGACTTTCGACAGAGTATTTTCCAGCTTTTAGTTGCTTGACGAATAAATCCACGTCAGGATTATTGTAGTCCAACGTCTCTTCCGTACATGATACAAAAGAAAGAGAAAAAAAGAATATCAAAATGGCCATTACGGCACGTATATTAGAAATTGCTTTCATTGTTGCATTGTATTAAGGTTAATATGTCATACGAACACCGCAAAGTAGATTAAGGTTCGTTGGACGCTCCGTTCGCAGCGTTTTTGTTTGCGAATCCGTATCAAAATGATGAGATACCGTAGGCTCTGCAAACAGAGCAATCCGGTCGTTCAACTTATAACGGACTCCCAGACCTGCCGCAATGGAAAGTTGTATAGGCTCTGCTCCAAAACCATTGTCCCCGGCTCCGGCTATGCATTTCTCGGCAGCACCACCCAATGTAGCGTAAAAGTCTACTTTAGAATTGCTTGCCAGCACCGCATTCAGTTTTACCGGAACAGCCAGTGTGTGTATCGTATGGTCTCCGTCAAGACGGTTGTATTGCAAACCTGCCTCCAGAGAAAAATGTTTGTTCAAACGACGTTCAGCAGAAACTCCTGCGGTGAACGGCATCCCGAAATCCCCCTTTGGCAACGCTGTACCTATACCTGCTTTGAAAGCCCATTTTTTAGCAGAACCACCCGCATTGGCAATGGGGAGCGCCTTATCGGAATCTGAGCCAAGCTCTGTATTTGTAGCTGCGGGATCAGTAGCCGTGGCACGATGATTATTTTCATTCCTTGATGAAGCTGTTTGACCATACATTCCGTTACCTTGGTGGTGATTGCCATATACGCGTTGGGAAATTGTAATGGAGACAGTGACTGATACAGTCTCTTCATCATCACCATTCGCAGCAAGTATGCCTCCGGATGATACTGGTACAGGATTCTTATGACCAGGATTTTGCGCTGTAGGTTTAGTCTCATGAATAGAGGGGAACTTTTCCTGCACCACATCTCCATTCAAGTTACCTTCCGGTGTCAGCGTAGCCACCTTGGTGAATGCTTCCTGAATCTCATCTTTCGGAGAGAAATACCAGAATGCAGCGGAAGCAGCTCCAAGCACTAATACTACAGAAGCAGCCGCAGCCACCCGGTAGAAGCGTGGAGTAAGGACGGAACGTTTCTGCTTCTGTCCGAAAGCAACAGCTGCAGAAGTATTGGTTGCATCGGTTCCAACTCTTGACAGGTCGCCTTTCAGCTCCTCCCAAAAGCCATCCCGCACCGTCATCTCTGCACCAGAGAGGCGACTGCGGAACAAACCGGTTATTTCATCATTTCCTTTCATACTCTGTATATTCTTTAATTCTTTTTGCTAACAAATTTTTGGCGCGATGCAGTTGCGAGGTGGATGAATGTACTTTAATCCCAAGCATTTCCGCTATCTCCTTGTGCGATTTCTCTTCAAACACGTACAAGTTGAAAACGGTTCGGCATCCATCGGGTAATTCTGCCACAAATGCCATCAACTGCTGTTCAGAGAGGCGGCTACCACTGTCGGCTATACTTGCCTCGTCGGGTATGTCGGGCAATTGTTCCTCGTTCACCACCAGCTGGGTGATGCGTTTCTGCTTTCGCAGATAATCTATTGCCTGTGTCACCATTACTCTTGTCACCCACGTTGCCAGTGCACATTCGCCCCGGAAAGTGAAATGGGTGAAGATTTTGATAAACCCATCGTGCAGTACGTCATGCGCGGCATCTTCATCGCCCGTATAGCGGTAGCATACCGCAAGCATCTGCTTGGAATAAAGGGTATACAATTCCTTACGTGCGGAATCCTTTCCTGCCCGGCAGCCCTCTATCAGTTCTATTTCATTTTCCAATGTCAGTGCTATTTTTTACGGACGCCTCTTCGCGTCGTTTGTTAGTTAGACGCAGCTTTCCGTAGAATGCTGCAATGTTATATCTAAAAAGAAGTTAAAGAATGGAGATTATTTATACTTTGCTTTCAATGTCTGTATTTGCTTGTCAAGCACCTCATCCAGTTCATCAAATTCTTCCCAGTATAAGAAGCCGGGTACCATTATGACAAAATTGACAAATTGATCATTACTTATAAGAAATGAGATTTGATCCAGCAGGTTATTGTTAGTTTTTAAAGCAAACTTAAAATTCCTGGACATGGCAAGTTTCATAATGACATCCGTTTTTGCTGCATAGTAATCACTGACATCTTTCTTCCGCCTTCCCAACTCAAAATAGGTTTGCAATACATCCTGCAACAAACGCTTGTCAGAAATATACTGCATCAACGAAGAACCTTTCAAGACATCCAATGCATCGGTTTTATAAGAGAGTTCACTCATATTATTGAAAAGCTTGTCATACTTACTTAAAGTATCCGCCGGTATTCGCGATATATCCATTTTATGCTCTATTAGCAAAGAACTCATGTTCCTGTCTATATCCAACAAGTGCTTTATATTGCGCAGTTCCTTTCTGTTATACTCCAATTCTTCCGTCACCAGTTGCATCGCGGCCCGCACCTCTTTTTGACGACTATGCTCCGTAACCTTATCGCTTCCCCAAAAGGTAACGATAATACCTGCCGCCACAATACTGAACTGACGGAAATAGTCTCCCAATCTCCAGCCTTTAATCGTAGACTTTATCTTATCTATATTTCCCATAAGTATTTATTTTGAACCATATTTCTGTTCAATGGTTTGAATCATCTTATCAATCTTTTGCTCTATACGTTCTTGATAGCCGGGAATAAAATATCCCTGTGGAATTTTCAAAAAGTTTCGCAACTTCCTATCTGAAAGATATATTTCCCATGCTTCCCATTTTCCCTCATTAACCGTATTTGTCTGTTCATCAGTCAAAGTCAAATAAAAGGGAATAGCCGCATCTTCCTTCATATCATAATACCCATTCATTGATATTTTGAATCCTTCTAATGCTTCATAAACATCAATCAATGAAAGCAAAAACTCTTTATCGGATATTTTCTGCATCAGCATAGAGTTCTTAAGTATGTCCAGCGCATTCCGGGTATAATAGAAACTGCGAATCTGCCCTATAGAATAACGAAATTGCTTCAGCGAATCTTCCGGTATCAGCCGAACATTCATATCATGTTCCACCAACAAAGCAGAAAGGCGCTCATCTGTGCTGAATTCAGACACAATACCTTCAAAGTTCTTCCGATTACTTTTCAGTTCATCCTTAATCAGCAACATAGTAGATTTAATATCCGCCTGTTCCGAACATCTGGTGACTAGTTCACTACCGACGAAAGTTATCAGCACACCAATTACAACAATGGAAGTTTGCCGCACATACTCGCCAGGCTTCCATTTTCTGATAGTAGTTTTTACTCTATTCCAATCTATCTTTTCCATACTTTCCAAGTATCTATGAAAAAAGCCTCTCATTAAGATTGCAAAATGATGGCAAACTTATGAGAGGCTTCCTGCTATTTCCTAAATACGGCCTTCCGCCCTTGTCAACATGCTTTAAAACTCATATCCAATCCTTTTACAGAATGGGTCAGAGCACCTACAGAGATAAAGTCCACGCCACATTCGGCATAGTCGCGCAGCGTATCGAACGTAATGCCACCCGAAGATTCGGTTTCATAACGACCGCCTACCATATCCACAGCCTTCTTTGTCATTTCAGGCGTGAAGTTGTCGAACATGATACGGTCTATGCCACCAAGATCAAGCACTTGTTGCAATTCATCGAAGTTACGTACTTCAATCTCTATCTTGAGGTCTTTTCCTTTTTCCTTGCAATATTCCTTGGCGCGATTAATAGCCTTGTCAATGCCTCCGGCAAAATCCACATGATTGTCTTTCAGCAAAATCATGTCGAACAGTCCGATACGATGATTTACACCACCGCCAATCTTTACAGCCATCTTCTCAAGAATACGCATACCGGGAGTGGTCTTACGGGTATCGAGCACACGCGTATTCGTACCTTTCAGTTTCTCGGCATATTTATGCGTCATGGTAGCAATGCCACTCATGCGTTGCATAATGTTCAGCATCAGGCGTTCTGTCTGCAACAGAGACTGCACCTTGCCTTCCACTATCATTGCTATATCGCCCGGCCTCACCTCAGCCCCATCATTGATGAAGACTTCTACCTTCATAGTAGGGTCGAAACGACGGAACACTTCTTTGGCAACCTCGATACCGGCCAGGATACCCGGCTCTTTTATCAAAAGTTTGGATTTACCCATCGCCGTAGCGGGGATGCACGAAAGGGTTGTATGGTCTCCGTCACCTATATCTTCTGCAAAGGCGAGATCTATCAGCCTGTCAATCAGTTCTTCTTCCTTATTCATTCGTTTTATCTATTCTTATTTGATGTATAACATATTTGTTCTGTACTTTTCTGAAGAAACAATTCACCCGAAAGTTTCCATTTGCGGTTCCCAAAGTGCCGATGATGAAACTTGATTCATCCCGTTTTCCTTCGTGATTCACATTGAAGCTACTGACTTTGTTCTCGGCAAAAAAATTAGCCATAGTTCCTTCTGCCGTTTGCTTGTCAGCATTGGTCGTGCGATTATGGATAATCAGATCCACTTTATCACCCAGATACCTGTTTAGTTCCTGAGAGTTTCCCTTCTTGAAGGCCACAACCACCCCCACAGGTACGTCCTGAGCAAAGATCGAGGACACCCATAAGAAGAGGCAGGTCAACAATAAAACTACTCGTTTTTTCATAATCACAAGTATTAATGATACGCAAAGGTAAGCATTTATTGTAAAATACAATAAAAAAGCGCTAATTTTGTGCACAAATCAGAATGTAAGCAGCATGAAAACAACATTACTCGTCGTAGGAAGAACTGTAGAACAGCACTTTATAACTGCCATTAATGACTATGTACAGCGTACCAAACGCTACTTATCCTTCGAAATGGAAGTTATCCCGGAATTGAAGAATACGAAAAGTCTTTCAATGGAAGTTCAGAAAGAAAAAGAAGGGGAATTGATATGCAAGGCATTCCAGCCGGGCGACGTGATTGTATTGCTGGACGAAGGGGGAAAAGAAATGCGCTCCATAGAGTTCGCAGACTATATGAAGCGCAAGATGAACACCGTAAATAAACGGCTTGTATTTGTTATCGGCGGACCGTATGGTTTCTCACCCAAAGTATATCAGGCAGCACATGAGAAAATGTCCCTTTCTAAAATGACTTTCTCGCATCAGATGGTGCGGCTGATTTTTGTAGAGCAGTTATACCGGGCCATGAATATACTCAATGGCGGTCCTTACCATCACGAATAACGGTCTTAATTAAGATCTTGACACCTGGAATCCTGTTCCCGACAACGTCATTTCTACAAATCGTGCACGAGGGTTCGGTACATCCTGCGTCAGTATCTCCCGGATGCGCAATGCAGCCTGCGGATCTTTCGCCACCATATACAAGTAACCTCCCCCACCTGCACCCGGCAGTTTATATCCCAGTGTGTAGTCTTTAATCTTATTGATAATTTCTTCTACCGCCGGAGGATTAGTACCACAATCCAGAGCTTTGTTCTGCATCCACGTTTTACCAATCAATGCGCCATAGGTTTCAAAGTCGTTCCTTTGAATGGTTTCTGCCATATCCAATGCATGCGCTTTCATATTTTCCAATATAGCCAAATGCGCAGATGAGTTTAGGAACATGGAGCGCACAATCTCTGCCAGGATACCTTTAGCTGTACGTGTAATTCCCGTATAATATAATAGATGGCAGTCACGATATTCAGGATGCGTAAAGAGATGTTCAGGCAACCAGTGTATTAACGGATTCTGTACAAACCCGGTTTCTGTTTGCAACAGTTTGATGCCTTGTAACACTCCGCCATACTGATCTTGCCAACCACCACCCGTTGTCAGTAACTGTTCCAGAGCAAGTGTACGACGGCATATTTCATTCTTATCCCACATCAAGCCACAGAAATCGCTCAAAGAGCCTAAAACCGTAGAAGCTAATATAGAACTGGTTCCCAAGCCCGATCCTGCAGGAATAGCAGACAATAAAGTAATCTCTATACCTGTGCCGAATGCCTGCAACTGTTTCTCCAACGAAGGATAAACCACTTCTGAAAACGCCGGACCAAAACCAGCCAATGTCAACGCTGCTTTCGGAATAGAGAAAGGAGAACCTATCTTACAGTAATCCTGCAACTCCTCGAAAGTATTCACTACTTCCATCGCTCCCATATCAATAGAACGCAACACAACGCGATATTCTTTGCAAGGTTTCACATAAACCTGCAAAGGAGGTTGTCCATTCAGTTCAATCGCCAGATTCACTACGTTTCCACCGGCAAAAAGAGAATATGGAGGAGTATCCGTCCAACCACCTGCAACATCAATACGCACGGGACTGCGCCCCCAAACAATCTGATCGCTGTATACATTCAGATATGGGCTGCTTTTCTTTTCATACAAATCAGAAAGTAATCCTTCGCGCAGTAATCCGAAAGCCTCTTTTTCATCATCCTTAAAGTCTTTTCCGTTCAGTTTATCTATCTGAGCCCGAAGCATCCGATTATGAATACGCTGCATCTGAGGTGCATCAGCCGGTAACACATCCGGTTTATCTATCTTCAAACAATGGAAATCTTCGGCAACATCAGCCAAATCTAACTGATAGAAGACACTCTTCTCATAATTGCGTGCCAGCAACTCCCAATTACCTTTCCGGAAACTCTCGCGCTGGGCATATAATTGACGTAAATCAGCTTTCGCTGAGATTTCATCGGCAGAAAGACGTTGACTGTTCAGCCAGATTTTCTTACCTTCTGTCAATCCCGGCTCCGAAGTCATCCAGCGAAGTACTTCGCCCATCTGCTCAACACCTTCTACCACAGGGAAGATTCCGGCAGCCTGTAAGTCATCTTTTCTTCCAGTTACATCATCCGGAGTCAGTCCACGCTCCGCCAACCAATTAGGGAAGGAAATCCCCAGATACAAAGTCTTTTCATCCCGGATATCTCCTTTAGATACATCATCGAAACCATACGGACGAACTGCCCAATGCTTCTTTGCAAGAGGCACAATATCTATACAAACTCCATCCGGTAATTCTAACGTCCAGTCATTTTCCGGTACTCCCGTAATGATTTGCCGGGAACCTATCTTCCATGATGCACCGACAAAGCTATTTTCAATCCAAAGGTTATCATTATTGGAAGAAAGAGAGATACCGACTTCTGCATTCTGTACAAATATTGCAGGATTGGGCTTTACTTTCCGGTGCATGATCTGACGCTGATCGTACACCCTATTTTGTAAAGTAACAGTTGAGGAAAGTAATTCACGACTCGTTCCGTAGTGGTAGAATTCTCCACCGGGTAATGGCAATATAGCTACAGACAGCCTATTCAACTCATCATCAGTAATGCGTGGATGATTACCAAGGGATAAGCCGAAATCTGAATACAAGTCATAGTACTTTAAATCAGAACCCGGACCATCTTTCTGCGAACGCTTCATCAATAGCTCTACAGCCCGATCACTCAGTAACCAGATTCCTATATCCATCAGGAAGAGATGGGTCTTTGAAAGATTCTCCAGTTCCTGCAATGACGGTTTCTGCAACATAAAATCCAATGCTTCCGGTTGTTTCCGATCAGAAACAAACACTCCATGATGCGTCGCTAATACCGGATCTACCCAAAGTCCGTAACATACCACATCTGCATCCGGTATGTCCTGTAAAGGTTTCTCAGCACGAATATACACATCTCCACTCGCAATCAAAGTACGCAGTTTTTCCGGTGCCCGTTCCATGATTTTCTCATAAAGTGGAACTTGCAAAGACAATAAATTCTGTCCCAACTTCTGTCCACGTGCCCAACGAAATACAGGTATCGGAGTTAATATTTTCCCAGAGGGAGCGTATCCAGGGAGGCGGCGGCTTTGTCCACCGGCATGCAGCAGAATACGTTTCTCTGTTGAGTGTTCTGTTTGTTGGTTTCTATACCATTCCCGCAGAAGCCAAGTGGTTCCTCCACCCGACCCCAGTTTCATCCCTATAGGGTCAGATGTACAAAACCATTCCGTACGGTCTACATTTTCTAATTCATAGAATGCCGACACAAGATTAGGCGGCAAGGATAATAATTTTTGCATATCCAATTGCTATAATGCTTAATATATTAGCTGCAAATTAAAGCAATCTTAAGCAAAATCCACGAAAAATTTTAATAATTTTGAAGATGGAGATAAAAATATCTCCATCTTCTATTTTTCCAGCAAACCCACTATTTGCTGTAAGAGTTCAGGCATCTCATGAGTAGTACTTTTGATCGCGGTGATTTGTTCTTTTCCTTCTGCAGTCAATGAAAAATGCATTTGGCGCTTATCCACTTTACCAATAATACGGGCTATTAACTTCTTTTCTTCGACAGAACGTATCAACTTGGAAGTACTAGAACAAGTTAATCCCAAGGCTTCTGCTATTTCCCCGGAAGTAAGCCGGGGAGTATTCAGAAGTGTACAGAGCAACATTCCTTCATTCAGCGAAAGATTGTATTGCTGCATAAATTGGGTTTCAAACTCAGCTATCGCCCGGTAAACATCACGTATCTTACATAAGTCTTCCATATATTTTTCTTCTTTATTTGTTAAATAACAAATAACTATATAAAAAGGTTGACATTGGCTTTATCTGCGCGCTCCATATAAGTTGCAACACCACCGATAGTTACCTCATCCAACAACTCTTCACGACAGATTCCCATCATGTCCATAGACATCTGACAAGCTATAAATTCTACTCCTTGGGCAAGCGCCTGCGAACGAAGTGATTCCAAAGAATCTACCCCTTTACGCTTCATTAAAAAGCGCATCATGCGACTTCCCATACCGAACATATTCATCTGAGACAATTTCAGTTTCAAAGAACTGGAAGGGAGCATCATACCGAACATCCTGCCGAAAATATCTTTCTTTACTTTCGGTTTCTGCATTTTTTTCAAAACATTTAATCCCCAGAAAGTGAAGAATACCGTAACTTTTTGTCCGGTTGCCGCAGCCCCGTTTGCCAATACAAAAGTAGCTAAAGCTTTATCCAAATCATCACTAAAAAGGATCAATGTTTTTCCCCTACCCGCTGCTACAGTTCCGGTGGAAGAAGGGCAGACCATATTCAAATTACCTTTTTCTATAACTACCGTATAACGTCCTTTATCCTCATGGCTTCCCACCAAACGATTACCCGTCGTATCACACCAGGCAGAAGCATCACGTGCAAATCCGGCATCAGTTGCCACAATCTCCACCTGTTCTCCCGGTTCAAGAGTATCCATTGCCTTCTTCACTTGCATGATAGGTCCCGGACATTGTAAACCACAGGCATTGATTTTCAATGGTTCTTTAGATGAACCTCCAGCTGATAATATAGAATCGGATTGCACAACAGTTCCCGAAGTTTCAGTAGAGCCAAAAGTTACGCGAGCATCAACTGAAGCATCCGCTATAGAAGGTACCGGTACCGGAGCAACCGCAGCAGAATACAGTTTATATCCTCCCGAAAGATTACGCACATTCTTATATCCATTTCCCATCAGAATACGTTGTGCCAGATATCCACGCAAACCCACAGCACAAAACAATACAACCGGCTTATCAATAGGAACTTCGAGCATACGCTCTCTTAAATCATCCAACGGAATATTAATTGCTCCCGGAATAGTTCCAAAAGAAAATTCTTCAGCCGTACGGGTATCTATTAACATTACTTCATTCTTATGCTGTACCAGTTCTCGCCAAGTTACGACAGGCATTGCACCACTGATAATATTAGAAGCAACATATCCGGCAATAGCAATAGGATCTTTTGCAGAAGAAAACGGAGGAGCGTAAGTATGTTCCGTTTCCATCAAGTCATATACCGTTCCACCACGTTTGATCAAGCCGGCAATCTGGTCAATGCGTTTGTCCACGCCCTCATAGCCAATACCCTGCGCACCATATAATTTTCCTGTGACAGGATGAAATGTCAATTTTAAAGTCAAGGGCAATGCATCCGGATAATACCCAGCATGAGAAGACGAATGAGTAACAGAACTTTGATATTCCATCTCCCATTGCTTCAGACGCTTAGCAGCAAGTCCCGTAGAAGCAACCGTCATATCAAATACTTTTGCGATGGAAGTACCGATAGCACCTTCGTAAGCAACCTTATTACCAAATACCATATTATCAGCCACAATACGTCCCTGACGATTAGCCGGATTTGCCAGATAATTCAACCACGGTTTCCCGGTCAATGGATGCGGATATTCAATGGCATCCCCTACAGCATAAATATCCTTTGCAGAAGTTTCCAAATATTCATTTACCCAGATACCACCTGCTTCACCTATCTTCAGTCCGGCTTGTTTAGCCAAAGCCGTCGCAGGGCGTACTCCGATAGAAAGCAATACCATATCTGCCGGAATCGTTTTTCCACTTTTCAAAAAGACGGTAATACCTTGTTCTGTACGCTGGAAATGAGTTACTCCTTCTTCCAGATAGAGCGACACACCTTTCTGTATCAAATGTTGATGAATAGGTGCAGCCATCGAAAAATCAATAGGCGCCATCACTTGATTACCCATTTCCACAACAGATACGGCAACTCCGGCATGATGCAAATTTTCTGCCATCTCCAGTCCAATAAAGCCCGCACCTACTACAACCGCGCGCTTTACGGAGTTTTCCGTAAGATAAGACTTTATATGATCGGTATCTTCAACATTACGGAGAGTGAAAATTCCTTCAGAATCGATACCTTCCAGTGGTGGTCGAACAGGTGTAGCACCCGGAGACAACAAAAGTTTATCATAGGTTTCTTCATATTCGCGACCGTCTGCAGTGCGAACAGTAATCGTTTTATCTTTAGGATGAATAGCAATAACTTCATTCTCCACACGTACATCTATACGAAAGCGTTGGCCGAAAGAAGTCGGCGTTTGCACCAGCAATTTCTCACGCTCTGCGATGACACCACCTATATAATAAGGCAAGCCGCAATTTGCATACGAAATGTATTTCCCTTTCTCAAATAAAAGAATATCAGATTTCTCATCAACTCTTCTTAAACGTGCTGCCGCCGTAGCTCCCCCGGCAACACCTCCAATAATTATATACTTCATACTTCTTTATTTTAGTTTTGATAGTGCAAAGAAAAGAATATTTTCTAAAATAAAATAATTTCCAATGGAAAATAATATTAAACCACAATATAACAACGCAATAACGCACATTAAATCCATTAGAAACATGTTACATATTCAAAGAGAGAAAGTTCATATACCCTTAATTTAAGTGTATGAGAAGAGCACAGGCATCCACTTTGAGGCTAACTCACAGACTCAAACACTACACTATCATATCTTAAAAAGAGAATGTCACCAGCCTAATGCAGCAAAGCCGGCAGATGTATACCACTCAGTAGAACGATATGCTTTATCAGTAACGGTATTAGATACTGAAGGGATATAGCAGGACACTCCATTAGTACCTTCCATAGAAAACATATCAGCATAAGCGGAATAATTCATAGAAGTAGTCGCCCAATATGCTACAGCTACATCAAAAGCCTGCCTCCATATTACATAAGCACTATCATCAGTGATTTTTTTCATCATATTTGCCATATCATAGTAACCTACAGCCCCCTCCCAACTAGAACGTTTATCATAATTAAAAATCAAACTGCGCAATTGTGCATTATCAACTACTCCAGATAACACCTGTTTCGTAGCTCTTGCCAGATCAACCAATTTATCTGTTCTCAGCGCACACACAGAGGCACCCGCTGTCCAATTGCTATTTGATAAGCCTTTACCTTCATTATATTTAGCCGCATAAGGTTCATAATAGGCCTTAGCAACATTCACTGCCGCATCCTCAGCAGAAAACATAGCAGGAACAACTGCATCATACGAAGCACCAGGACCTGGAATTTCAGTCGGAGAACCAATACAATAATCCGTATAATCACGCAACTCATAGGCAACCTCCACTGCTTGCATGAAACAAGCATCGAACAATATAAAATCAAAATGAGGAGCAGACTTTAATATCTCAACAAATTCAGAGATATTCATTCTGTTATCACCATTACCTTTATCCTGACCTACCCAACGAGTACCGGCGCGCAACGGATAAGGCAACCATCCATCACCATGTGACCAATAAACCAATCCATAACTGTCAGCCTGATATTTGGAATTCGAAAAGACTTTTGCAAAAACTTCCTGCGTTTCAGATACACCTACAGAGTTACGACTCCCATAAGTTTCCACCACCGTCTCCACTACCGATCCTTTTTCATTCTTCAGTTCAAGCAGACGAGGAGATTTACCATCATCTATATAAACCAGAAAATGTACATTGGAATCTTGAACTTTCGCCATACCCGCTTTCATCTCCGCTAAATCCAAAGAAGCAAATGAAGCAAGGGTATTATCCGCCGCAATATATGCAAGAATCGTACGAGTTCCTTTGAAAGACGTATCCGATTCCTCATGTTCACATGCAATCAGCAATGTAGAAAGACAAACCCACAAAAAGAAGTAAAGTTTCGTTTTCATGACTACGGTCTATTATTTAAGTAAATTCCTTAACCTCTTAAGGAAATAAAGCAAATTACTCTTCCGGCTTCTTGAATCGGAAAGCTTCAGGAGCAATAGGCATCAATACTATCGTTTTATTCTTCTTATACTTGCTCTTCACTTTTGCAGCCTCCTTTTCTAACTTCTTCTTGTTTTCAGAAAAGTAAATCATGCACGTATAATCAAGAGATTTCAAATCATATTCCAGATAATTCTTCAACTGATACGTATAAAGATCACGCTTAGGCAAGAAGCCACCCTTATCCAGCTTCACACTGTCCAATACCTGAATATCGGTAAAATACACCACTGTGTCGTTGAAAGAGGCAGCAACACCAAATGCATACACAGCTTTTTCTCCTTTACCCTTCTTGAATGAGAATGCCGAGCACACCATAAAAACTAAAGCTACAGCAAAAAGTATACGAACGTATTTCATAATCTGTTTTTTATTAATATTGTTGGCGACAAAGATAATGCAAACCGAGAGCAAAATAAAAAGAATTCATTCATTTTTTATGCTGAGATACAGCTTATCTTCACTTTTATAATAAGGATAACAAAAAAACCGGTGATCAGATCATGACCTACCGGTTTTTAATTCCTTCTATTTGTCGGAAATTGATATTTCTTACTTATCCTAAATAAGACTTGAGCAATTTACTACGATTACTTTGTCTTAATCTTCTAATTGCTTTTTCTTTAATCTGACGCACACGTTCACGGGTCAAACCGAATTTGTCGCCGATTTCTTCTAATGTCATTTCTTGTTGTCCGATACCGAAAAACATCTGTATGATTTCTTTTTCCCTATCGGTTAACGTAGAAAGTGCTCTATCAATTTCCCTCGCAAGAGACTCGTTCACCAAAGAGCGATCCGCCATAGGAGAGTCGTCGTTTACCAACACGTCCAGCAAGCTGTTGTCTTCTCCCTCTACGAAAGGTGCGTCCACCGAAATGTGGCGTCCGGATACCTTCAGTGTATCGGAGATTTTATCAACAGGGATTTCCAGTTCATCTGCCAACTCTTCGGGAGACGGGCGACGTTCGTTTTCCTGCTCAAACTTGGAGAATGCTTTGCTGATTTTATTCAGCGAGCCTACCTGGTTCAACGGAAGACGCACAATACGCGACTGCTCTGCCAAAGCTTGCAAAATGGACTGACGTATCCACCATACTGCATAACTGATGAACTTGAAACCACGTGTTTCATCGAACTTTTCGGCGGCCTTGATCAGTCCTAAATTACCCTCGTTAATCAAGTCGGGCAAACTCAAACCTTGGTTCTGGTACTGCTTGGCCACAGATACAACGAAACGCAGATTGGCACGTGTCAACTTCTCCAGTGCGATACGGTCACCCTTGCGGATGCGTTGAGCGAGCTCTACCTCTTCTTCGACAGTTATGAGGTCTTCGCGACCGATTTCCTGCAAATACTTGTCAAGAGAAGCGCTCTCTCTGTTAGTGATACTTTTTGTAATCTTTAGTTGTCTCATTCTTCTAAAACAGATTTGGGTTGCAAAGTTACGACAAATTATTTTGTTACAAGCAAACTTACCCTAACTTTTTTATCTTATTCACTATACAATATAAACAAAAAGAATGCCGACAAGTTAGTTGCCGACACCCTTTTTCTTCTTTGTTAGCTAATATTACAATCTTCTTACCTAAAAATCATACCTTATTATTCTTGAGTCAAATCTACCGCATAGTTAGCACGCTTACCTGACGGGAACATACCTGTAATAAAGAGTACTTGATCCGGAGATTTCGTAGCTTCCTTCATTACTTTTTCCAGGTCTTCTACAGTTCTCATCTGCACACCATTGGCTTTTAAGATGATGAAGCCTTTACGAATGCCGGCAGCTCCCATTTTACCACTGTTTACACCTGTCACTTCAAGGCCATAACCAAGATTCAATTGCTTCTTCAATTCATCAGGTATAGGACGGAAGGCTGCACCAAGGATATCCATTCCGGCATCTTTTACTACTTTCGTAGTACCTTGCTCGTTCTTCAGTGTCACTTCAACGGTCTTTTCCTTCTTATCACGTATCAATTTCACTTTTACCTTATCACCGGGGCGATGTTTTGCCAAAGCTTCCTGTAAATCGGCAAATTTATGAATAGGTTTATCATCAATACCGATGAGTACGTCATCAACCTTGATATCGGCACCTGCAGCAGAACTACCTTCAACGATTTCTCCTACTAAAAGACCGTCAACAACACCTGATTTTTCACGAGCTTCCTTTTTAAATTCACTCAGCTTCTTACCACTCTTATCTATCGCACGTTGAGTATCACCCGGTTCTTCTACAAGCGGAGTAACAGCAACACCCAGTTTCACACGTTGAACTGTACCAAATTGCTTCAAGTCAGCAACAACTTTCTTCATGATACTGGTAGGAATGGCAAAACCATAGCCCGTATTTGATCCCGTCGGGGAGAAAAGAGCAGCATTGATACCAATCAACTCACCACGTGCATTAACCAAGGCACCACCGCTGTTACCCTGATTGATAGCAGCATCAGTCTGGATGTATGATTCTATACTTTCAGTACCGGTCTGCTGACCCATTCCTAAAGAACGTGCCTTAGCACTGACAATACCCGCAGTTACCGTAGAAGTAAGATTAAACGGATTACCTACAGCAAGCACCCATTCACCGACTTTCAATGCATCGGAGTCACCTACCGGAATCGTAGGAAAGTCATCTCCCTCTATTTTAATCAAGGCAAGGTCCGTTACTTCATCCGTACCAATGATACGTCCTTTAAGCTGACGGTTGTCATTCAACGTCACACTGATTTCATCTGCACCTGCAATTACGTGATTGTTCGTTACGATATATCCATCTTTAGAGATGATAACGCCGGAACCAAAACCTGTACGTTCAGGGGTCTGTACCTGACGTCTTTGCGTACCGCCCCGACCACCGAAAAATTCACCGAAGAAATCAGAGAACGGATCTCTAACTTCTACTTCCTGAACTTTGGAAGATTGAGTAGAACGAATATGCACCACAGCATGAACTGAATTTTCTGCTGCTTGCGTCAAATCTACAGGTTGCGCATCAACGGCATTATAAGAGGCCAAACGTACGTTCGGATTTTGCTGGAACATTTCATTGAATGCACTGGTACTATCAGCAGGCATATTTTTTTGCAGCATCTTATAGGTGGTTAAACCTGCTACTCCTGAACTGAGAAGTACGATAGCTGCAACCCCGAGAATGTTTTTTGTTGTCTGTTTCATACTAATTTTCTATTCTTTTAATTGTTAATATTCAAGTTTCGTTTAACATTTCGACGTTAAAATAACGACAAAAATCGTTCACTTATTCCGCTTGTCACTCTTTTTTGTTCTCTTTTAACAGTGAACTTTTAGGGCTTAACAGCGGTTAACGGCAGAGCCTGACAATTTTACATTTATGCACGTTTACTGACGTGAAAATAAGGCAGATAGGTGTTAATAAGAAACAGACCGTCTATTCAATAAAAACAGATGATCTGTCAGAGGCAAACAGATGATCTGTTTACCCCAAACGCATCATCTGTTTGCCCTCAACAGATCATCTGTTTTCAGGAGGTGATATTTACTTAATTATCAAGGTATTCTATATCCATGTGATAATCCCACTTCGGGAAATAAAGATTGCCTCCCTCCCATTCCACTTCACCACGCTGAAAATCCACCGTTTCACTACGAGGATATTTTTTCTCGGGCATCAGTGGCATACCGTAATCGCTGTTCACTATCATACGCCAGGAGTCAATGCCACCCAGGAAGAAATATTCTTCATCCGCATTACGGGCAAAAGTAGGGATGCCAAATGATTGGTCTACAGGAACCCAGCCAATGCCTTCAAAATAGATTTCCGCCCAGTCGTGCAGGTTCCATGCTTTAGGATGCATCATAAAACCACTCTGGAAATGGGCAGGAATACCACTGATACGACAAAGCGTAATAAACAGCAAACTAACCTGACCACAATCACCTTTATGGTTATCTAATACGTATTCGGGAATATTTTCTATAGTAGAATATTCTCGGGCAGAAGCCCAAGGAAAGTTATCATTCACCCAACGGAAGATGCGTTTAGCTTTCAACAAAGGATTAGTTTCCCCAGCTGTCAATTTGGCAGCAAGTTCGCGCATACGTGGTGAGAAAATGACATGCTTCTCACGTTCAGCAGTATATTCCTTATATATAGAAGAAGTTGTATCATAGGGCTGAATATCTTTCGGTTTCAGATTATGCCATTCAGCATTAGCTGTATACTCAAAACTTTCAGAGAATACGGTTGGTTGATCTTGCACTGTACGTTTTTCCATGTAGAGAGTGCTATGAAGGCAATCCTGTGGGGATAAAGTATACTTGGATTCGCTGGCAGAGATGAATTTTACATCTTGCTGACGTGACTGGTCGGTACGTGGGTAAGGAAGCCAGCAACGGATGAGCTCTCCGGCAGGAACGGCATTACTGTCTACCGTGAGCGTATAGGTGACTCGCATTCGTTTGGGAGCAGTGATAGGATTACCACCCTTTTTCACACTTGCAATGATTTCGGGCAGATTCTCCATATTTACTTTTTCACTGCCACTGAAAGAGACACCATCTTTGGCAGCCTTTATCTGATAGCAGACAGAGTCTACACGGAATAAATTAGGTGCGGCATTACGGAAATAACGCTTCTCACCATCCAGAGTCATATACTCCAATGCTTTGGTGGCTTCCCATTGGCACATTTGCTCATCGGAAACATCAGGGATATACTTACGAATATACTCTTTCACTTCATCTTCCGTACGAGAGAAATCAGTGAGGAGGCGTTGGTGCAAATCATCTTCCCAAGTATAGGGCTTGCTTTCCGGTTTTGGAGTACAGGCAGTTACAAGGAGAAGCAAGGCAGCAGCATACAATACTTTTTTCATAATAAACTAATTTATAGATGATAATTGAGAACGGAAATTGAATTACGATTCAGTATCCTTACAGTTTCACAACTCCGATGCCAGGCAAATCAGGTAACGTGATCTTACCCTTTACGACCTCCATTCCCTTGAAACGGTCGTTGGCAATAAGCAGATTGCCATCCAAATCAGCAAAGTCAACCACAGGAGAAAACTGGGCAGCAGCAGAGCAAGCACAGGATGTTTCCGTCATACAGCCCACCATCACTTTCATACCCAAAGCACGTGCTAATGTCACCATTTTCCAGCCTTCACGCATACCGGTACATTTCATCAACTTGATATTGATGCCATGAAATGCACCTTTCAGACCGGCCACATCACTCAAACGCTGCAAAGATTCATCAGCAAAGATAGGCAACGGACTTTGTTGTGTCACCCAGGCAATATCATCCAACTGGGTTTTAGGCATCGGCTGCTCAATCATGACAATCCCTTTTTCTTTCAGCCATTGTATCATATCAATGGCATAATGCTTATCCGTCCAACCTTGATTGGCATCGACGGCAATAGGCAGGTCGGTCACCGAACGGATTGTTTCAATCATCTCTTTATCATTCTCACGCCCTAGCTTTACTTTGAGAATATTGAATTGTTCGGCACATTCCTTCGTTTTTTCCCGTACCACATCCGGCGTATCGATACCAATGGTAAAAGTGGTCGAAGGAGCTTTTTCCTTGTCCAATCCCCATATCCTATACCACGGAGCTCTCAGCAATTTGCCCACAAGATCGTGCAAAGCAATATCTACAGCAGCTTTAGCGGCGGCATCTCCCGGTGAAAGCTTATCTACATAAACCAGAATATCCTCCAATTGGAAAGGATCGGGAAACTGTCCGATGCTCTCCTGAACTTTTTTCAGGAAAGCCAATACACTTTCCATCGTACCCAGTTCTTTCTGTAAATAAGGCGGCATGGAAGCTTCACCATAACCGATAACACCATCGTATTCAATCTCTACTTGCACATCAGGAGTGGTAGTGCGTGAGTAAGTAGCCACTGTAAAAACATGACGTAACTTCAACTCATATGGAAAGAAGCGCAATTTCATCCTGGCATTCACACCACTTTTATTGATATTGAACAGCTTCGGAGCACTTTCTCCTCCAAACACATCATTGATAACCACACCGGAACCCAATGCGGCAAAAGCAGCTGTTTTCAGGAAATCTCTTCTGTTTTGCATAATATTTGTTTTTAAGTTAGAAGCTACGAGCTACGGAGCTACAGACTACAAGAGCTTTGCAGAATGAGAGCATTGCTACTTGTAGTCTGTAGCTTGTAGCTCATAACTTTATTATTTATAATAAGGATTCGTTTCCGTAGTATTCAAGGATGCTTCCTTATTTATATAAGGTAACACGCGCGTAGCAAACAGAAGGCGCCCGAGGTTATATTCATCAAAAAGCTCATCGGCAGAATCAAAACTGCTGACGTGTACATCACCTTGCGAGTGAATGAAACGTTTGTTCCCAATATACATTCCTACATGCACCACACGTTCTTTACGATCTGCTGTAGCTTTACGTCCGAAGAAGATCAAATCGCCCGGTTGCAGGTTACTGAAATCAGGAGCGATATCAATATGCTCGCCTACATACGCTTGCTGTGAAGCATCTCGGGGAATGATGATATCATGAATGAAAAGAATAGTACGCATAAAGCCACTGCAATCTATCCCTTTGGAAGAAGTGCCTGCCCAAAGATACGGAACTCCCATCAGCGTATGTGCCGTGCGAATAATGCTGGCAGCATCCTGTTTCAAAGCGGCACGCCATTTCTTTTCCGGCATGGAGATAGATTTGGAAATATAACCGGTCCGCCCGTCAGGATATGCAACCTTATAGAATGCACCTTTCGTTCCCTCCCACTTCAAGCGATTGCCTGCAACTACATCCGAAACAGTCTGCGAAGCCTGATTGGGTTCAGAATACACAAACCCATAATGAGAAGTCACCACAATCTTCTCGGCTGCGTTCCAGGCATGAAGCTCTTCTTTCGTTACCGGATGAATACCTACACGATGTACCCAAGCGATATAATTATCCGGTGTCTGAATGCGATACCAACCGTCGCGCTGTAATACGCGGACAGGCATTCCCATCAATCCCTGGGTCATCATTTCGGATGAGAAGTCAGGATCAACCCTAAGATTGGACACCGATACATTTATGATACCATAAGTTTTTCCTTCCAGTGAAGCCTCATCCGGCAACACCTGTAAGCAGTCCATTACTTGATAGGCAGCTTTCGACAGTCCGTTCAGTAATGCAGCTTTCGCCTCGGCCGAAGTAGTCACACCACGTAACATCACATTTTTACCGGAAAAGGAATAATCTACATCAAAGAGTGCTACCCGTTTATCAGGAGCATACTGACGCTTCAAGCTGTCGGACAACTGTGCTACATCCGCAGGAATAGTCCTGTCCCCGATTTCCGAAGCTACCGAATACAACGAAGCAAAAAGGAACAGAGATACGATAGGAATAAGTTTCTTCATTAGCTAAAATGATTTGGGGGTTATTAAGTGTTAGCAAAGTTAGAAATAATTTCTACTTTGGTTATATATTTTCAGGAATATTAAGAAAGTGTTTAAAAATAGAAGCTATCCGGAGGTTATCTACCCCGCATCCGGTCCGTGTCAGGTCCGTATCAGGTCCGTGTCTATAACTACGGAGAAGATACGGAGAAACTACGGAGGAGGTACGGACCGGATACGGAGATAGTACGGAGAAGATACGGAAAAAGCCCTCCCTTACACAAAAACTCTACAAGTTTCTGTGTCCGCTGGCATAAAAATCGTATCTTTGCCGGACAAAAGCAGTTGGTCGGTCTGTCGCTTGCGCTTCGGCGTATGAGGAAAGTCCGGGCAACATAGAGCATCCTACTTCCTAACAGAAAGCTGTCCGCGAGGGTAGAGTAACGTAGAAGAAAATAACCGCCGGTGTCCTTGGGCATGGGTAAGGGTGAGAAGGTAGGGTAAGAGCCTACCAGTCTTGTGGTGACACAAGGGCTGTGCGTCTTGGGAGTTGTAAGGTCATGTAAACCGACGCTATGAGAGCTGCTCGCTCCATGTCGGAGGGTAGACCGCTAAAGTCTGTATGGTGACATGCGGCTCAGATAAATGACAGACACTTTGCTGAATGAAGAATGATGAATGAATAATGAAGATTTCTTCCTGAAAACAGAGAACAGAACCCGGCTTACAGACCGACTGCTTTTTTTAATTTAAGAACTGAGAATGAGGAATGAAGAATTTCTGCATGATACAACAATTTGATAGAGTTCTCCGTTCTATATTCATAATTCTTCATTCCTAATTCTTCATTGATTATGAATAAACGTATTACTGCTCTTTGGAAATTTCTTACATACGACATCTGGCGTATTACAGAGGATGAAGTCACCAAAACGACTTTTTCCCTCTACAATATAATCAAAACCATTTATTTATGTATCAACCGCTTCACCAAGGACAGACTGGTAAACAATGCCTCTGCACTGACTTATAGCACTTTGCTTGCCATTGTCCCTATACTTGCCATATTATTTGCCATAGCACGTGGGTTCGGCTTCTCCAATCTGATGGAGAATCAGGTGCGAATGGGATTCGGAGGGCATAACCAGACCACAGAAGTCATCCTCCAATTCGTAGACTCTTATCTTTCTGAAACTAAAAGCGGCATATTTATCGGAGTAGGTTTAATTATGTTGCTATGGACGGTTATCAACCTGATCACCAATATTGAAATAACCTTCAACCGCATCTGGCAAATAAAAAAGGCACGAAGTATGTACCGTAAAATTACGGACTATTTCTCCATGTTCCTGCTGATGCCTATCTTGATTGTAATTTCGGGTGGTCTCTCCATCTTCATGAGCACAACACTGAAGTACATTGAAGACTTTGTACTACTTGCCCCTATCCTAAAATTTCTGATCCGCCTCATACCTTTTGCCCTGACCTGGTTCATGTTTACAGGACTATACATCTATATGCCGAATACTAAAGTGAAGTTCAAGCATGCGCTCATTGCCGGGGTTCTTGCAGGAACGGCACACCAGGCATTCCAGTTTCTATACATCAGTGGTCAATTGTGGGTATCGCGTTACAATGCTATTTATGGTAGCTTCGCCGCCCTTCCTCTATTCCTGCTATGGTTACAAATATCATGGACAATCTGCCTGTTTGGTGCAGAACTGACGTATGCGGGACAAAACATACGGAACTTCAGTTTTGACAAAGACACCAAAAATATCAGCCGGAGGTATCGGGATTTTGTGGCTATCCTTATCATGTCCCTCATTGCCAAAAGATTTGAGGAGAATGCAAAACCATATACAGCAGAAGAAATATCCGAAGAGTGTCAGATACCGATCCGGTTGACACACCAGATTCTATATGAGTTACAAGAAATAAATCTATTGCATGAAGTAGTGGACGAAAATAATGAAGATATCGGCTATCAACCCTCCATGGATATCAATAAGATGAACGTCGCACTGTTGTTAGACAGACTGGACACGCATGGTTCGGAGGATTTCAAAATAGATAAAGACAAGGAGTTCAGTGAACAATGGGAAGTATTAATGAATGCACGGGAAGAATATTATAAGAGTGCAAGCCATGTGCTACTGAAAGACCTTTAATTTAGAGGGTTAGTGATTAGTACCATGCGGTGTCATAGCGCAGTCTGTTAACCACTTATCACTAACCCTTTATCACAGAATCAGTATTTATTGTAAGAAACCACCTTTTCCTTCGGTTTCCTCGCCTTCTTTCTCTTCTCTTTTACAGAGTAGCCGATGGTGATAACCAATAGCAAGCGCTTAGAAGATGGAATACCGGTCAGCTTCTTAATCTCTTTCTCATCAAACCAGCCAAGAATACAAGAACCTAATCCCTCACTCTCGGCAGCTAAAGTGATATGAGCAGTGGCAATACCTATATCTATCAAGGGGAAATACTTATCCTTAATCTTTGCACCCAGAAATGAAGTGACATTCATCGATTCTTCCACAACCAGAATATGAACGGGGGCATCCTTAGCAAATTTATTCATCCCCAATCCGGCAGTAGCTTTGCCTACCTTAACGGAAAGTTCCGGATCATTGATTACGACAAACTTCCACGGTTGCACATTACAAGCCGATGGTGCCAGACGGGCAGCTTCCAGTATCCGTTCCAGTTTCTCGGGCTCTACAGGACGTGTCATATCATAAGCGCGGTCACTCTGACGGGAGGCTACTAATTGTAAAAAGTCCATTTGATATATGTTTTTATTGCACCACAGATTACACGGATAAACACTGATTATAAAAGGATAATATTTCTGTGCTATTTGTGTAATCTGTGGTGAACTATTATTTAAACTGGAGCATCCGGCTGATATATTTGCCGATAATGTCAAATTCAATGTTCACTACGCTATCAACTTTGATATCGTGAAAGTTGGTATATTCGAAAGTATAAGGAATGATAGCTACCTGGAAAGTATCGTCCGTTGGATTACACACCGTCAGACTAACACCATTCACCGTTACAGAGCCTTTGTCCACAGTAATGTATCCCCGCTTTGCCATCTCCTTATCGAAAGCATACCGGAAAGTGAAGTAATAACTTCCTTCGGCATCTTCTACACTGATACAGGTGGCAGTCTGATCTACATGCCCCTGCACAATATGTCCGTCGAGGCGACCGTTCATCATCATGCTGCGCTCTACATTCACCCTGTCTCCTACGCTCAGCAACCCGAGGTTGGAGCGCTCCAATGTTTCTTTCATGGCTGTAACCGTATAGGTATCCTCTGTCATGCTGACTACCGTGAGGCATACACCGTTATGAGATACACTCTGGTCTATCTTCAATTCATTTACAAATGAGCACTTGAACGTGAAGTGTACGTTCTCTTGTTCTTTTACTAATGCCACAAGAGTGGCACATTCTTCTACTATTCCGGAAAACATAATTCAGTTTACGATTTAATGATTTATAATTCCTTATTTGGAGAACACAAAGATAATGCAAATTGATCGCAGAATTTTCATGCTTACATGAAAAAGTTCTGCCGAGATGCAGCTTATCTTCTCCAAAGATACGAAATAAGGGGAATATAGGTACAAAAAAATGGAGCTTTTCACAAAGCCCCATTTTTCAGTTTTCAATAGGTATTAGTTTTTTTTAAGGTAAAAAGATTGTTTTCAGGATAACGCTGCAAATATAGCGGCTTTTCAGGTTACTTACCAAATTAAAAAACATGTCTTATAACATCTTTTTGAAATTTCTTTGGTTTTATTACCAATTATGCAGCCTTTCTACATCCGCAATCGTTTTCAATGGACAAATATATAGCATTTTTCTAACAAACGCTAAATTTTACCTAAAAAAGAACTCATTTCTTGCTTAAAGGATAATGTTCGTCCGTTTTTCCGCTATGTTTTAACACTTTCGCATCGATAAAGAAGACTATTTCTTCGGCAATGTTGGTAATATGGTCGCCGGAACGCTCCAACTTACGGAAGACACTTACCAGGTTCAGGCAAGGAAGAACACTGTCCGGATGTTTAGCAATATAACCTGCCAGAATCGTAGTAGCTTCAGCATTAATTTCATCCAACAAATTGTCTTTAGCAAAAACTGAAGTTGCCAGATCCTGACTTTCTTCCTGAAGAGCCTTTTTGGCAAGTTCCAGCATGGCAAGTACTTGCGCCTGCATTTCTTCCAGACGTAATTGCTTCAAAAGATCCGGATCGAGGACAGGCTCTTTACAGTTCAGCACGAAACGGGCTATACCTTCGGCAAAGTCCCCCAACCGTTCCAGGTTTGTATTGATCTTCAGCATGGCAAGCACAAAACGCAGATCAATGGCTACGGGATTGTACAGGGCAATAATATCTTCTACGTCACTGTCTATTTTCAATTCCAAGGCATTCACGCGACGTTCGCGCACCAACACTTGCTGCGCCAGTTCGCGGTCGAAGGTCAGGACCGCCTCCCCTGCCCGGTCGAGCTGGTTATACACTAAGGTCCACATTTCGTCTATTTCCTTTTTAAGTAAGACGAGTTCCGATTCGATAAACTTTACCATAAATTTCTATTTTAAGATTACTTGTATGATTAATTAGAGGAAGCCGGCGGTTCCTTTTTGTTTCTCCACAGGAGACCTTTTGTTTCATGATTTGAAACTGTTTGTTTCATGCCTTGAAACAATATATTTTGATGTAACTCTCTGAAGATAAATTAAATATAGAGAGTTTAAAAGATGCAGGTAACGATTTGGATATGGAAGTCCTGCTTCGGGTTACACTGCTTTGCATAGTTTCAAATAACTCATGTACAAATGTAGGCAATATTTGGAATATAGCAAAATATACTGCTATTTATTTTTGTATAAATCTGATTATTAATATATTAAGAATTTAAGGTATAACTTATTGATGCCTATTTATTATTGGATAGCCGGGAATAGTATCTCCTGGCTATTTTTTGTCCCAAATTGGCGTTTTCTGTCTTTTTTTGGCGGTTGCTCAACGGTTGAGTAACCAACGACCTTATAATATCTCCGTAATATTGCATCATAAACAATAAAAATAAGGTCATTATGAATAACAGAAGAACTGCACCGGGTGGACAGACAGCCCACATGCTTAGTGCCATACTCGCCAAAGTAACCAACATTGAAAAGTTATTGGCTCCTGCCGTACATAATTTGCCTGACAGTGAGATACTGGATTCAAAAGGCGTGCGCCTGCTCACCAAGATGTCGGACAGGACACTTTTAAGACGACGCAATGACGGGACACTCCCCTTTCACAGAGACAAGGGGAAGATATATTACCGCCGTTCAGATGTACTCCGTGCCATGCTGCTGGAAAAAGAAGAACACTCTAAAAAATAAGCGTTATGAAGAAGATGATTAAAATTGAAAGCGGTTCTTTCGCTGCACTCGTGAGAAGTTATAAGAAGTCGTTGAACATGCTTGCCGTCCTGCAACATATCTGCCAGGAAAATGACGTGGCGCTTTCCATGCTGCCCGATGAAGTCTGCGAACTGATAAATCTCGATCCGGCAGAGATTGAGAAACAGCGTTTGAGCGGAAGGCTACGTTTTGCAGAAGAAGAGAACGGGACAAAGCATTATTCGATTGTGGACATTATCAACCTGAAAGACTCGATTGACTGGAAGGTAATCAACAGGCAGGTGGAAAGCCTTTCCTTCGAGGAAGAGGAATGATGTGATTTGCGGCTGACAGACAAGGGTACGGCCGGCAAGGTCGGATTTATCCGGGCGCCGGCCGTACCTTTGTCCGTTCCTGAAAAGCGGCTCTTTGCTGTAACCTGCGGAAGTGGAGCTTGCGTAGCTTCCGGGGATTACAGCAATGTGCCGTGGGAAACATACCTATATTAAGGTTATCTTTTGCTGAGATTGCAACAATCAAGGGGATTCGGATTTATTTTGTTTTTCCAGTATTCGTAATGTTCCGTCACATCTTCACAAACAGTCAACTGCTTAAATCCGCTGATTTGTCCGAGGTATTTAATCTTCAGTTCTAGCGGCAGGTGCTGATAACCACTTTGTTTGAAAGTATATTCTGAATAGTCAATATTGAACCATTGTTTTATTCAGGTATTCACTCTTAGAAATTCTACTAATATTTTGTCACATTTGATTGTATTCAATTTCTTGAAATCTATGTATTGCGGAATAAAAGGTGATAATCTTAAAGATACGTCAAAATTACATTGCTGTAATTTTTCAAGCGCATTTATTCTTTGTGACGGCACGCAGGCCCTTTCATATGTCCGTGACAGGTCATCGTCCATCGTTGTTATGGATATTTGGATATGTGCAAGTTTTTTATCCATTAATCTGATATATTTATCATCCGCTACCATTGATGACTTGGTGACTATCAGATAGCCGATACCTTGTTTGTTCAGTTTTTTTATAGCCTCATAGGTTATGTGACAGCGGCTTTCAATGGGCTGGAAACAATCAGTCATACCTCCAAGCCTGACAATGGAACCGGATGGAATTTTACGGATAACTTTTAACACCTTGTCAATATCCGCGACTGCCGGATGTTCCGCATCTCATAGTTTGCGAAAATTCAACAAGGATTTTGCATAGCAATAGGAACAATCATGATAACAGCCTTTCCCATAAAGGTCTAAACGTGTCGGATAATTACATTTTTCTCCTTCATTTCCTCCGACTGATTTATAAAAGGATTTATATTCGGAATACCCCGGAGAAGGTTGGGTATTCTTTTGTTTTTTCAATTCCATAATTATTAAGTTATTAGATGATACATTAAATATATACCCGACATCCATAACGACAATCGGGTATATAATAGAGTAAGCCGGTTCCCTGTCGGCTATGCGACAGAAAAACTATTTTTCTTGCCTTTAGGCTTGAAGGCAGTAGCATGCCGGGGCGTCTGCCTGGTCTCTTGTTGTTTGCCCTTTTTCGGTTCATCCAACTTCGGTTTGTATTCACGGGCATTGCGTCCTATCAGTAGTTGGTTGCTCTTGTTGCTGAAACGTACATCATCGGAAAACACCCTACCTTTGTAGCGCATATTTTCAACGAACACCATTTCATGGCTCTGGAGCATCTTCTTTTGCTCAGGCGTGATTTTGGCACCCATGATAGTGTCGTTGACCTTCAGTTGTTCACCGGACTGCTTGAATGCGATGTCCATTATTCTCGGATCGACGAAAGCAACCCCGGAAAGCAGCGTATCGTTTTTGCGCTGTATGTCGTTGATGGGAAGCTGGCCTCCTGACGCAAGGATTTGCTTCTGTTTGTCATCCAGCCTTTTCCCGTAGATATAATCGGGTATCTTGATGGCATCCACGGGCATGGTAATGATACGGTTGCTCGGTTCATGGAAAGATACATAACAGTTACAGACGGTTCCCGTATGGGTATCCTTCATCTCCTTGATTGCCCCCAAAGTTCCGGTGTCTTTAAGCGACTGCTTTTCCTCGTCTGTGAATACTCCTTTATAGGCAGGCAGGTCATACTGCGGTTTGTCAAGCCTGCTTAAAGTTTTCAGTTGCACCTTGCCGTCCTCCCCTTTGACACAGAGGAAACAGGCTTCCCCCATATCCTTCTTTTCACCGTTCACTTCCTTACTGATGGGGAAAGCCATAGAGGTAATCCTTCCTTTTAGCATCTCACCCATGCAGTGGTTATCAAACAAGAGTTGCTTGTCAACTCCCAATGCGGCAAGTTCTTTCCACGGAATCTGGTGTTCGTCAAACTTATACCGACGGGCAAGTTTGGCGATACGTCCTTCATCGTTGAGTTCGCTGTTCTCCACCAGTTTTTTACCTTCTACTCCGGGGTCTTCCCCTTTTCGGATCTGGACTACGGCATTCAGTGTCTTTTCCAAAAGGACAAGAGGTACGAGGAAGAAACTGAAACTTGTGGGATTTTCGTACTGGTTCTTGAAATTGGTGAAGAAAAGTTCCAGCGGTGAGGTACGATCCAGTTTGAGGAAACTGCTGCTGTTCTTCTTGTCGGGTGGTACGATTTCGAGACTGCCGTCCTGCTCGTTCATTTTGGAAACGACTGCGGTTTTGTTCGTCCGCTTGTCAAGGATGGCCATTACATGCTCGTCCTGACTCTGTTCTTGTTGTTCTTGCTTTTTCTTAGCCATAAAATCAATAATTTAAGTGATACAATAATTAATCAATACCGGGTAAACTTTAGTCCGTCGGTGCGAATGTAGAGGTTTAATTGATAACATATTATAGTTTTTCTACCAGCAGTAATGGATGGCGGTGATTGGCGGGAGTTATCCGTAAGTACAATCCTCTTCATAGATTATTGTTTGCTTCAAAAACATAATCTGCAATTTTTCGAAAACAATTTTTCACATACCGATAAATCTCCTTACCTTTGTATAGAATAAAATAATGCATCTCCTTGAGTACTTGTAGCAAAGAAAAAGTTTCAATGATAGAATGTCACTTGAAGGAAAAAGCTAAAAGTGCTTCATGGAATGTAATTGAAAGCGCATGGTATATGAGCCGTGGCTCTATCAGTGGTAATAAAGTGTTTGAGGTACCGGTGGGAGATTATTAGTTCTCAATCGGTGTTGATAATGCACAACGGGAATATAGAATATCTGCTTTATACTAAGTAACCAGATACATTTTCATTTATAAAACGAGTAATTATGACTTTACTTGAATTAGCACATTACAAAGGAATGACAATCCAAGCCGTATGCGAAGAAATAAAGCGTGTGACTGGACATGAGTTACCTTGTACACGTAATGTTAATGTAGTAGATTCCATTATCAAAAAAGTTGCTCCTGCATATTTCAATAGAAAGGTGAATACTGAAGCTGCATATGAAAGAAAAAAGGAGAAAAGAAATAAAGAAAAAGGAAAAGAAAAAAGATCGCAAAAAGCAAGAGAATCTGAAACCCATAAAGAAATAGAATTTTTTGCCTCTGATGAAGATGAGATAATCACAATCGTGCATAAAGAAATGAGTGATTGTGTTATTCTTGACTTCTTAAACGGTGGTACACTCACGTTGCAAAAGTCAAATTTCAGTAAAAAACCTGTTATTAACAAGGGTGATATTGTGGGCCTTAAATTTATAGATTCACCTGATTACAATGCTGATGAACGCTTTAAGGTATGCTATATTCTTCCGAAAGTACAATGGCAGAAAACTAAGATTGAGAAAGCTTATAATGAGAAGGAAGTTATATTAGGAAGAATTCTATATCCATTTAAGGATCAAGGTTACTTTGTCAATATATATGGTATACAAGCCATAATGTTCAACAATCAAATATCTGAAAATACACAACTTTACGAGGGAGCGGAAGTAAATGTCGCCATTTCCTCTGCAGAAGTCGAAGGAATAAAATTCCGTGTGAGTGTATCTCAAAAATGGGCTGAAAGTCTTTCGAAACAAAAAGAAAAAAGAGGATATGCCAAAGCTGTAAAAGATGATTACGAAAGCATTCATGTAGACGAACACTTAGATACAATAATAGATAGAATTGATGAAAATTATATCATTGTAAAATATAATAATCTTCTAGGGATAATATATCGAAACGATTTGTTTTGGTGTAATGTAAAGAATATTAACGATCATCTTGAAGAAGGTAGTCCGATTAGAGCAAGAGTAGTATCTAAGGAAATAAAAGAGGATGGAAAGTTTAATGTGCGACTGAGCCACAAAGAATTTTCACTTAACCCGTGGGAAAGCACTGTGTTTAATGAACTAGATGAAGTCAGTGGTCCAATAACTGCCGTTTATGACAGATTCATTACTATAAAAATTGCTGAAGGGGTTGAGGGAGTACTACATGCAAACAACATGACGCGTATGGAGTTCGAGGCCTTAAAAAGCTGGACATATGATGATGATGATGTCAATGTGATTATTAAGTCCATAGACAAGGATAACAAGCGAATAGAGTTATGTACTCCTGCTCTCGAAGAAATAGATGAAATATGGAACAACATTCATCTGTATTATGAAGTTGATAAGTCATATAAAGGCAATGTAATATCATATGAAGATAATCAATTATGGGTTCAACTTGAAGAAGGTATTGAAGCTTCCATCAACAAAAATGAGATGAGTTGGACAAACAGTTCATTAATAATTCCAGAGACATTCAGTTTTGGTACACCCATCAATGTGTTTATTACCCATATAGATAAATCAAAGAGAAAAATAATTGCATCTATTAAACGACTAACTCCAAATCCATGGGAAACAGCTGAAGTATCCATAAGTGTAGGAAGCACATGTATTGTGAAAGTCATTGATAGGAAAGAAAAGGTATTAATTGTAGAGACACAAGATAGCTTCCACCTCATCGGTAGGATAAAATTATCGGAAATTTCGTGGTTCCCATTAAAACCAAATGAAGAACCTCAAATTGGGTGGAAATTAGAAGCCAAGGTTATGGTGTTTCAGCCTGAAAAGTATGTTCTTAAACTTAGTGTAAGACAACTACAAGAAGACCCTTGGAATAGTTTATATATAGGTGCAGAAGTAAATGGTACGATTCAAACCAGAACAGATTCTGCATTTATTAATGTACAATTAGAAAATAAACTATTAGCGAAAACTTCTGAATTAGAGTTCCTTTCTCAGATTGGAAAGATATATACTTTCAAAGTAGTTAGCTGTAATAGAGCTACCCAAGAAATAATTGTTAGTCACAAAAGTCTAGTTTTTGACCAAAAGACTGAAGAGATAGTTAAGTCATTCTTTAATGTTCAGTAAAGAAGATATGAGTTATAAAGTAAACGAAGCACATCAGAATTTTCTTATTATAGATGGAGAACCAGAGTTCTCCAAGGGGTTGTTATTCCCACATAATATAATTTTTGATGGGGAAGAAATGAGCCTTCCATTTGCTATGAGTATAATGAAGCAATTGCGAGAAGACACTTCCCTTCTGAAGGAACTGAAGGTCATTACTCGTTTTGGTTCGAATCAGGAGCATGTCATCTTATCATATGATTGTAAAGGTATACTACATATACCTGACTACGATACTACACTTAGTGAGAATACTATCTACAAAGGGAAAGTTATAGCCAAAACAAACAACAGAACAATAATTGCTGTCAATGGATGTTATGGATATTTAGATGAACCTAATGATAACGAACTTGACAACATCATAAATGTAACTATTATAAGAAATTGCAGAAATAAGTTTGGATTCAGCCGATTTAGTATAGCCAATAGTATAGAAGACACTTCTATAAGTTCCGGTGTCTCAGAAAGTATTGAGGAATTCCTCACAAAAGAAGAATTAGCTGCTATTGAGGATGATAACAAAGAGACCATTGAATGGGTTTTAGACAACATTGATGGGATTACACGTAAGAATGTAAATGTGGTAAGAGAAGTTTTACACCTTACTTATAATCCCAATACCCAATCAGATTTAGCTCGTTTTCTATCAGAGAATCCACAATACTTTGTTGAGAATAATTTCTGGATAGGAGGTTATAGAGATGCCGAGACAAACGATGCTAAACTCATTATGTATGACTGTAACGATGTAGTTCTTGAAATACAAGTAAACGAAAGTGGTTTATGGATTCAGGAATTCTCACATGACAAAATTAAAAGCAACGCACAATATCTCCTAAATAATAATGTAAAAGCTCTTGTTATATCTGGTAGCAATGTTATTCTTCATGAGAATAGTTACTTATGTGAAGATAATATAGAAATAGGAAATAAGATACTGAATCAACTATCTGTAGCCAAAGACATTATTCCTAAGTTGAAAGTAGCTATCAGAACTCTCAAAGAGAAAGCTGGAGTGGAGTATCTGATCTTAAAGGAATATCTGACTTATCAAGAAAATAAGGAGAAAGAATACAATAGAAACAATGTAGTTAAGATTGCTGGTAATGAAGCTGCTATAACGGCTTCTACAAGCAATGGAAAAACAGCATTATTCCTAAACATTGCTTCTCAGGTTTCTTCTCTATTTACGGAACAAGATGAAGATGTATGTCATATCGAAATTACTAATAACTCCACGAAGATAAACGCAGAATTAAAGATGAACGTTGATAAGGCTGGCTATAATATAGAATTTTATAACGAGCATCTTAATATCGACGGATTAAGAAAAGATGGTTTCGAGATAAGACGACGTGCAGGAGTAAGACACCTAACTCTTCAAAAAGAATCAATTGATAATTTTGTGTACGGAGAAGGACCGTCAGACATCTTTGAAAAACTGAACCGAGGTGAACTTATACCTCCAACTCCAGATGAAGGATTAGAATTCTTTGATGCTAAATTTGCCAATGTGGAGGAAGGTAATAACCAACCATTAGCAATACGAAAGGCCGTTAACAATAACGACATATTTCTTATTCAAGGTCCTCCGGGAACAGGAAAAACCTCTGTTATTGTAGAAATCATTAAGCAACTGGTCATCAATCGTGGCGAAAAGGTCTTGGTATGTAGCCAAGCACATTCCGCTGTAAAGAACATCTACGATAGACTGAATAACGTTGATGAACGTATTAAGATTGGAAACATTGACGAGGAAGAAACGATGATTCCAGATGATCTGAAAGAACATCCGGAATTTCTAAAGAACAATGAGTTATTACTTAAAAATTTAGAGACCTGTGATTCAACGGAAGAAGTAAGTAAACAAGCAGAGAACAGCTATACATATAAATCAAGTACCAAAGATTTATTCAAGCAGAGACATGAATACATCTGTAAGTACTACACAGCTAATAAGCCTAATAGCACAATAGAATGGATAGAGATTCTTTCGGAGTTGCGTAAAGGTCTCATTGAATTAGATAATGATGCTAAAGTATTCAATAATGCCAGACATTACCAAGGTTTGAACGTTGTTATGGGTACCTGTATAGGTATTGGTATGAATACCGGCTTACAAAGAAGTGGAATAGTTTTTGATACAGTAATCATTGACGAAGCAGGCAAAGCGAACTTATCAGAAACGACCGTTCCTATGAAGTTGGGGCGTAAGTATATACTCGTGGGAGACAACAAACAGCTTCCTCCTTTTATGGATACGGAAGATATATCTGAATTTGTCGAGGAAAGCGGAAACAAGTCTCTTTATAAAAAGGATGTAGAAGATGCAATTAGTTCTTCACTATTTGAAGACTTCTTAGAAGACAGTAAGTTTCCTACGGAAAGTTCAATTCTTCTTAACTATCAGTATAGAATGAACCCTGATATAGGAGCTTATATTTCAGAACTGTTTTATGAAGAAGCTTTGAAAAATGGTAAAGGTACCGAAAAGCAAGTATGTAAATTGAGATCATTTTCTTCAGCTGTGACATTCATTGATACATCATCATTAAATAGAGAAAAAGCATATGAAAAAGGAAATTCTAAAGAAGGATGGTATAACCCTGAGGAAATATCAATCTTTAAGGAGAGACTCCTTCCTCGACTAGAAGAATTGATAGCAGAAGACTCCAATTTAAGTGTAGGTATTATTACTCCTTATCGGAAACAAAGAACTCTTCTTATGAAAGAAGTCCGAGGTACATCTTTGGATAATTCAGTATATACAATTGATTCCATTCAAGGAAGCGAATTCGATATAGTAATACTCTCATTAGTAAGAGCATTCAATACTAGATATGGGAACAGAACGGTAGGCTTTCTTGATGATATGAGACGATTAAATGTAGCACTTAGTAGAGCTAAGAAGAAACTTATCATCATAGGAAATCTGGATACTCTATGTGATGAAAAAGCACATAGCAAAAAAGAAAGTAACCTTAGTATTGAACCAACCGAAGTATTCAAGAAGTTACGCCTTATACAAGATAGAACAGTTGAAAAGACATCTCTGGATATATTAATGCATGAAATTAAAAATAAGCGATTAGAAAACGGAACAGTCTTTGAGAACTGTACGTGGAAATGGGCTGATCAATATGATACTTCAAAGATATATGTCAATTTTGACATTAATGGAATGATACACACTTTTCCAATGAAAACGGATAAAATCTTCCATCGTTATGGAGTAACTAATGATACAATTAAGGTGTCGTTTTTAGGAATTGCTGAAAATGGAAGAGCTATGTTTGAGTATATTCCCAATGTGAGCATATCTGAAATGGTAGAAGATGGTGCCCTCTCTAATGTGAAAGCAAGAATGCTTGAGTGGAGTGATGACGAAGAAAAGGATGAAGCACTTTTCGAATTTGAAGATGGCTCAGATTCTACGCTTGGAATTTTTAATAGAATAGGTCAAAAGCATATTCTATGGGATCTTCTTGAGAGTAAATACAATGGATTCATTCCTTTGTATATACAAGATAGAACTGCATCATTAGAGAAAAAACCTTATGAAGAATTTCAAGAAATACATAAAAAAGGAGACAGGGTAAGGATTAAGGTTATTGATGATACATGTTCGATGAACTATTATATCGTCAAATGCGGTGATGTCTATGGCAAAATAAATAAATACTATAAATATAGCCTGAAACGAAACCAAGAAGTAGAAGCAACTATTTATAGTATTTGTGGTCAAAGTATATCATTCAATGTAATGTAAGTATGAAAAAGGAAGATATTTTACAATATGTGGGAAGTAAAAATGGAAAAATTATCGGGTATTTTCAGGTACCTTTCCCAGTATATGTAGTCTATGTTGCTTATGACAGCGTGGATTCTGATCCGTTTTTCCCACTGTATAAGGCTATTCTTAGATACACAAAGAGTTGTCCTAAAATGGATAAAACACCTTATTTTGCAAACTTAATAGGCTTTGAGAAAGAACTTGTCGATCAGTGTATTAAGCACCTTAAAGAAGATGGCATGATACGACTTACAATGGGTGATTATAAAGTAACAGATGATGCAGAACGTAAATATTTGACGGCTAATAGCAGACCTACTGTAAGGGTGACTGGTTCATTTCTTGTGGATGGAAAAAATCTAAAACTTCTTCCTGAATTCATTTATCAAAGCGATCGACGATGGTCGAACTGGGAGGTAAATGTATCAGCACACATGGCTATTGATTTAGCTATGAATGCGGCTCCAGGAAAGAAGGTTGTTCAACATTTGGGTAACTCTAATACATTGGAGATGCTTCATCTTGAAACTACCGGTAATAATTTTGAGGTACTTGAATTTGATAAAAAGTTCCTCAGTGGTGCCTATGCCGTTTTTTATCTCGATGAACAGAACCAATACCATAAGGATATTATATATGATGGGCACTTATTAACATGCGATGCCACTGGTTCTGCTAAAACCTATACCATTGAACTTAATAATAAAGGAAAAAGTTCAGATAAATGGGGTTTCACACCCAATCTAGGTTATAATATATCAGATAGTGAGAAGATGGCAAGCGTTGCTGTATTTACTCAAAATGACGGCTGGTCAAAGATTCTATCTGAAAGATACAAAACAAATAACTTTGTTCTCCAAATTGAGACAGATGAAATCACTAAGCTTCCTTGCATCTATATCAATGATTCCCTCATAAGAGCATCATCTTCACCATTAGATATTATAGAGGATGCCGCAAGGGGATACATTGACTTTCCAGTTAAGTCAAATGGCGTTATACGCATAAAGACCAAACATGAGATTCAATCATATATTGATTTTATTGATACCATCAAAGATTGGCATAGAGAGCCTGATAACAATGGTAAGGTAATTGCTTATAAGCTTAAACAATTATTTAATAATTGGAGACAATTGATGGTTAGATTTAAGCTTTATGAGGATTTGGAGAAAATAGATTGTGATTGTTTCATCTTCAATAAGTAAAAGTCCATGATGCAGAAACTATATTATAATAGCCAAAAAGATTCCGAATTAACAAATCGAATTTTCGAACTAATTGGGAACGCAAAATCATATATCAAAACTGGGAACTTTTTCTTTCAGGACCCTAAATTGAATGAGGCTCTCATTATGGCCGCTGAGAGAGGTGTAGCTATATTCGTTATATCTAATCTTAGAGGAGACGAAGAGCGAGGGAAAAAGTATATGAAAAGGGATAAAGAAGTTTCATCTGAAACAGATCCACACATTCCTCATCTACATGAATTACATAGAAAAGGTATTCATGTACATCTTAGTAATGACTTGCATGCTAAATTCCTTATTGCAGATGGAGAGGAAGGACTTATTATGAGTGCAAACTATACACCAAACAGCCTTTATGGAAACCCGGAAAATGGTGTAGATATAATAGACAAAGAACTGGATGATTTGGAATATCTATTCGATGTATTATTCACGAATCAAGATATTGTGTTATCTGAAGATGGTGAGAAGTATCGCTATCTTTTGACATCTAAACCTATAGATAGCAATCTATTCAAAGACATAGGGAAGAAAAGTAAGTTGATTTTCACTGCAAAATCCAGTAAGAACAATCTTCAGAACTGTTCATACACAAGTATTTATACTACAATAGCAGAGGTTATAAACTCAGCGAAAGAATACCTTATTATGGTCTCTTGGTCATACAAAAGAATTAATGATCTACCACTCATAAGAGACGCTGTACGAGCTGCAATAAAAAGAGGGGTTAATGTGACCGTTCTGTATAGCGATAAAATGAGTGAAGACAAACTAGCTGGAACAGAAAGAGAACTCCCGAAATTGGTAGGGAAAGAGAATGTAAAATCATGCTGTCACAAATTCCAGGCAAATCATTCAAAATGTGTTCTATCGGAGAAAAAGGGTGCCATGTTCACTGCAAACATAGATGGAGATTCTGGTTTATTATCAGGTTTTGAAATCGGATGTATTCTTTCTGATGAACAAAGAGAACAAGCTAATAATCGAATTAATCAGATCTTGAAAAATGGATAATAACTTTCAAGCCCACGTCATTGAGTGGAAAAAGATGAACCAAACAGGGCGTTTCGTTGAAGCACGTCAATATTATTTCGATGAACTATTTGATGAGGTGATAGAGAACTTTGAGAATAATTTAGTTTGGCCAATTGAGTCAGTCGATGTATTATTGTCTATACTTGGATTCACTCCAGAGCCTATCATATTAGCGGCAAGAGCTTTAAAGCCCCAAAAACATATTATACTTCATGATAAAGGTGTTGCCTTCAATGAAGATAATATCAGATTCTTACCAAAGTTCTTGCCAAATGGATATGAGAAAATAGAACTAAAGGATGAATCCTTCGGTACTATATATGATACATTAAAAGAGCAAATGGCATTTAATGCAGGACGTAGCTATGCGATAAATATAACAGGCGGTAAGAAATCAATGGTTGCTTCAGCAGGTATATTTGCACGTGATTTTAATAGCTCTGTCATTTATGTAGATTATAATGATTACGATCCTAATCTGAGACGCCCCACACCTGGGAGTGAATATATGAATATTGTATATACACCTACTAGAGATTTACCTGAGATATTTCATCGATAAATAGAGCTATTTAATTAGAATAAAAACAGAAACAAGTTTTTTGAAGATTACAATCGAGAAAAACATAATTATATCCAAAACTGAAAAAGGATATAAATTGAAAGAAAGGGTAAAATAATATTAAGAGCATGAACTGGTTAACTCCCCAATTATCATGCTCTTATTTTGATATAAATAAAGATTTTAACTTTCTCCTAACAGATGTTTAAGTACTGGGTCATTCTCTATGCGGAGCAATTCGTTCTCCACTAATTCGATAATATCCTGTTTGATTTGCCGATAGTTCGTCTGTATCTGCTGCTCCATTGTATCATTGCCGTTCTCGTCCAGAAAGCTGCTGATTTCGGGGATGGGCCGATAGGCCGCCGTCTCTTTCTGTACGGCTTCATTGTCAACGACTATCTGCGCATGGAAAATCTTCTGTTCGATTGTCTCTCCGAAGTTGTCAGCTACGGCACCGACAAACATTCCCTGACTCAATGTACTGATTTTGGATGCAGGTATCAGACTGTCCAGTTGCGTGTTGATGGAAGTGGATGTATCGTTGCGGTTGATGCTCATAGACTCTCTTTTTTGCAAGATTTTCCCGAACCTTTCCGACAAGGTTTTAGCCGTTTCACCCACTACCTGCCCGCTGAAAACATTGCCCACAGTTGACATGATTACGGCGGCCTCCTTGTCTCCGTAATCGCGCTTTAACTGGCTGAAATCCTGAAAACCTAACACGACTGCCACTTTGTTGCTTCGTGCCGTGGCAATCAGATTATCCAGACCTTTAAAGAAAATGGTGGGTAACTCGTCAATTATCACACAGCTTTTCATCTGCTTTTTCTTGTTTATCAACTTCACAATGCGAGAGTTATACAGACCTAAAGCTGCTCCATAAATAGAAATTCTATCGGGATTGTTGCCGACACATAATATTTTCGGTTCTTTGGGATTATTAATATCCAATGTAAAATCACTGCCGGACATTACCCAATAGAGCTGAGGACTTATCAGTCTTGACAGTGGAATTTTGGCGGATGCAATCTGCCCCATCAACTGCTCGGCAGCACCGCCTTTCCATGCGTCAACGAAAGGTGACAGATAATTTTCCAAATCAGGATAGCTTGTCAGAATGGTGAATACATCTTCGTACCTTTTATTAAGTAGTTCTATTGCATGTGGAAATGTGCAATACTTACCATTTTCATACAACTTCAAAAACCAGATTATCGCAGTAAACAATACTATTGGAGATTCCACAAAAAAGTCTCCCTGTTTCTGCACCCAGCTTTTATTGAGGTTAAGCATGATTGTATAACTGGACTCGTAAGCGTCTGAAATATCCGTCATCAGTTCGGGCGCCAACGGGTTGCAACGGTGGCTTTTTCTCGGATTGTCGAAGTTGATCACATAAAACTTGGGTGGTATCTTATAGCGGTGTCTGTACTTAATCAAGTGGTTATAGGCGATAATTGAGAGGTCGTCAAACTTAAAATCGTATATGTAGAGTGCATAGGATTTTTCAATGGTCTGTTTTATAAATTGGTTGACAATGGCATAGGATTTCCCGCTGCCCGGTGTTCCCAATATCATCGTTGCTCGAAAAATATTTACAAGGTTAATAAAGCCGTTGTAAACTTTGCCTTTATACCAGAACTTAGTCGGCAGATTGACAGAATATTCGTTTTCCATCAACCTTGTTTCCTGCATAAAAGACTCGTTCTCTGTATTGAAAACGTCCTCTAATAGATTGTTCTTCAACAGACGGCTTATCCATAAACCGGATGCCAGCAGACAGAAGAAACCGCCGGTCAGTGTTGTAATATAAAGTACCGCACACACACCGGATGATGCATTGATAGATAATAACCACCAGTTCAGGAAAAAGAGTATGGTGCCCACTATGGCCGCAATGATAATCTGCCTTCATGTAATTTCATGCTTCTTTACTCCCTTGTTGCCCATGCAGGACAGACCGAGGAAAAGGACACAAAACAGTTTTGTGTAAAGCAAAGATGAAAATAGTCCGGTAGTACGCTGGAAATTGGATAGTATTTTATCCACTATGCCAAGCGTTCAGCTCATTTCGTGGAACCAGCCGTAACAAAACCAATAGATGTGTATCGCCAAAAATAGAAAACTGATGGCCCGCATAAAGTCTGTGACTTTGGCAAGACCTCTTAAATCATCTTCATTCTGCATAATTGTAACTATTAAAATTAAACTTCTTGTTCTATACTTTATTATATTATAACCTGCGCCTTCGCTTCTTCTTTTTCTTGCGTCCATAGCGGAAAGCCGGATCAATGTACTCGTGTGTATGGTCGTCTTCCATAAGTACAGAGAAAATATCAACAGCACCGAGTGCAGATGTATCAATCAGGCTGCCGGAGGATTCATTCTGATTTTGATTTTCCTGCTGCCGGTATTCCACACCTTCCTGCCTTTCTTCCGCTTTTGTTTCCCTCTCCTGACAGGACGGTTCCTGCTCTGGTTGCGGTATCAGTCTTTCACGGTCTGCATCCGGGTTGTTAAACAATTCGTTGAACACATTGGCTGAAAAGGCTTTGCCCAAACGCGAGCCGTTGAACACAGTCCGAGTGGTATGGTCTATGAAGGTGATACCATACAGACGTCCTTCGGGATTGATACGGTAAACCACCTCTATATCCGCATCTTTCAGCCTTCGGACAAAATCTTCTTTCGTGCCGATGTCCTGCATGGCTTTAATGATTTCCTGCCTTGTCCTTTCTGCAAGTTTGTCCTTCTTCACCTTTTCAGTAGAAGCGGTAAACTTTTTTTACAGTGCTTCATAGCCCAATACCTTTCCGAACTTACTGGATTTGAAAGGCGTGCCTACCTGCCTCCCGTCATCATCCAAAGCTCCGTACATGATGCCGTGGTATTCCTTTCCGTCCACGCTTCCCCTGACTTCATAAACAGTGACGTTATACAAATTCAGAAGGGTGTTGTATTCGGCAAGTGAATGACAGTTGTAGCATTCCAGTAATGTACGGGCGGTATGCTTTACCTGTGCTTTCACGTTGCCTTTCGGATAATCCACTTTTTGTAGGGATAGTAGTTCCCGCTCACCGTGTTCTCCGAGTGTGGGATGAAGCCCGTACTTCACTTCCATTTCACGACAGATGTTCTGTGCCCGGACGGCTTCCCGGTTGTGGTCTATCTTTTCTCCTTTCTCGTTGATGCGTACCGAAACGATGTGCATGTGTTTGCGGTTGATGTCTTCGTGCAGCCAGACTATATAAGGCTGGTTTCCGTAACCGAACTTTTCCATAAACTCCTGCGCCAATACGGTCATCTGCTCTTCCGAAAGAATGTCTTTCGGGGAAGGATTCAATGAGATATGGATAACCGGTTTCTTGACGTGTGAATTGAGTGCGATGTAAGGTTCAAAAGCCTGCACGCAGTTTTCAATCGGTACATTGCCGGAGGTGTCGGCCGCAATTTTCGGATGTCACAATACCTTTGCTGTACCGTCGTCAACCTTTATCTTATTATAGGCAATCACGCCATAGAACGAACTGCCCGATGTAATATTCGGTACCATGATGTTATTTATTTTTAGTGAGATACTCC
>NZ_CBVI010000119.1 GCF_000513195.1 Bacteroides timonensis
TCTTTTCGTCTATATAACTGACACTGCCCCTGCACGGGACACACTCTTTTTCGGGGTCAATGCCAAGAATGTCACTGACAATATACCCAAGCCACGAAGGGTCAGGCACAAATGACATTGCATCTTTTTTATCGTTTCTGTCTGTACCAAGAACTTTTTGCATTTCTCTAAAGAGTTTTTCAACATTCTGTTGTTTCCCTACAATCTGATAATCAGTGGAGCACCAATTTGCCATAATCAAAAATTTTAAAGTTAGACAATGGGAGGATTTTAATATTCAAGCCTCCTTTTTACGCTGCTTCCGTCTGTCCGCTGAAAATTTCTCAATCCAAGGGTTCATCGATATTTTTTATTCGTAGGAAAAAATATTCATGGTTCATTGGTGGAAATATAGCGGACATTCCTTTGCGGCAGAAAAACAGAGAGGCGGATTAAAATTCCATTTCATACTTTAAAAGAAACAGACACATTGGTGTCCGGATAGGCCGGCATTGGAATACAAGAGTGGGACAATTGTTTGGCTATAACAGAGAATTGGATTGCAGTGAACAAAAGAAAAGCGGCCCGAAAGCCGCTTGCTCTTGAAGAGAGGCAAGAACTATTTCTTGCTTTTCTTTGGGCTGCTCTTTTTTTCCGCAGGAGCTTCGTCCTTTTCCGGGGTGGCAAGGAACTCGGTGGCAACCATTACTACACGGTTATGTTTGCCTTTCTGGTCATTCCATTCTTCAGGTTTGAAATATCCGCGGACTGTCAGCATCTGCCCCTTCTTCAGCAGTTCGAAGGATGATGCACTTTCGTTCTTTCGCCAAACCTCGACATCCATAAAGGCTGACACTTTGGTGCTTTTCTCACCGACGGTTTCCACCCGGCCGATTGCCAGAGAGAATCTGGCGACACTTGCGGAAGTGAATTGACGGATTTCAGCATCTTATGTTGTGATGATAATTATGTTGGCATAATGCTAATAAGATCTATATTATAGATTATCTCTGCTTTTTATGCCAACATAATTCAGGTTCATATCATAGGCTCTCTAAAAATGACATAAGGTTATCGTCATATTTCCAATGGTTCTTATCATTGGTCATTGGAGATTGGTAAACCTTCAACGCTTGTTCTTTCATATCCATGCTTATCTCGGCATAGATGTTCGTTGTATCAACGGATACATGTCCCAGCCAGTTCCTAATCGTAATTATGTCCACACCTGAGATCAGCAGATGAGTGCCAGTTGTATGGCGAATAGTGTGCGGAGTCACTCTCTTTTTCAAAATGTCATGGAAAGCAGGATTCTTTGCCACTTGTTTTACGTACTTTGTTACCATTTCATAAATACCAAACCTGGTTATCGGCTGGTTCATTCTATTGAGAAAAACATTTTCGTTCTCATCTCTTCCTTTTATAAGGGTTTTCAGGGCTTCTGCCGTTTTTTGCCATAATGGGCAATGCCTTTCTTTATTTCCTTTACCGATAATATATACAATTGATGTGTCGACTTGACGGGATGCAAGATGCAGGTCTTTGATTTTTAAATTTGCGGTTTCGTCCGCTCTAGCCCCAGTATTGTACATATATGTCAATATCACATAATCTCTCCATCCTTGTTGGGTATTTTTGTTCGGAGCATCAAGTAATGCATCCATTTCTTCCTTTTCAAGGTATGTAACCAATTTTGGGGATGCCAATTTTGTGGGTATGATGCCGATTGAGTGTGACCATTCAACAAGTTCTGGGTTATGTTGGCCAACGAACTTAGCAAAAACATGTATAGCTGCAAGTCGTTGATTCCTAGTGGAGATAGAACAGTTGCGCACTTTTTCCAAATCATTCAAAAAATCATAAACATAGTCGCTGGATAAATCCAATATTAAAAGATTGTCAACTTTCTTCTTGCATTTTTCCGCAATAAATGGTAGCAGCAGACGAAATGTGTCACGATAGCTAACCTGTGTGTTTCTTGACAGGTTTAAAACGGATACCATATGCTCACAAATAAATCTGCGAAGCCAAAATCCCAAATAGGATGTTCTGTCATTCTTGTTCATAATTATATTATTTATTGGTGAAGTTTTCAAATAATCGGTTTGCTTCTTCAAGCAACTCGTCAGTCATAGTTATATACACTGCAGTATGTTCCAATTTAGCGTGTCCCATATAAATAGAAAGAATCGGGAGTAGTGTTTGAACGTTTTTCTCCTCTTTATACCACTTCGTAATACGATTAACGGCAAATGTATGACGGAGAGAATGAATATGTGGCTGATGCTTACGGTCAGCTTCACGTTTAATTCCTGATTTTTCTCTTATTCTCATAAAAATATCATCCATGGTACTAATCAGGAGAGGCTGATTCTTCCGGTTTAATAGTAAAAAATCCTCATTACTACACGGCATACCTACAGTTCTTCTCCATGATAAGCATTCAATAATTTTATTTTTTACTGTATTGTTATAAGTAACCAGACGAGATTTGTGGAACTTTGTCTGTATAATACGTATGTATGATTGGTCAAGATTTATATCTCCTAATTTTATCTTCAGAGTCTCGCTAATTCTTAACCCCATTACATAAGTGAATACAAGGGTATAATAAACCATCTCCGGGAAGATGATACTACGATGCTTTTGATATATTAACGATGTGTCAAAAATCCGGCGTAATTCCTCTGCTGTATATATATATGGCCTCTGAGGATGCACATATTTAAGGTTCAAAGCCGGAAGTGGATTGTCGCTTATAAGATTTCTTGATTTCGCCCATGCAAAGAACCCTCGTAATGTCACATTCCTTCTGTAGCATGTTGACATCCTTTGTTCACGGTCCATATAAATGAACTTTAATATGGTTTCTGTTGATAAGCATGACAATTCGGTATCTTCGCCGAGACTCTTGCAAAAACTTCTTAGGATAAAGCTATTTGTCTTGAAAAGTTCTCCCAATGACTGCCTATAATTTATATACTTACCTATAGCTTCTTTCGCTTTCATAGTAATTCCTCCCATTCCATTTCTGACACCTTATTCAAATTGTTCAAATCCACTTTCGTATAGACCATGGTCGTCTCTATATTCTGATGACCTAATAAATCTGCGATTTCCTTCATATTATGATTCCTTCTCAGAAGATTTGTGGCGCAACTATATCTGAGGCAGTGAGGACCATATTTATCCAACTGTAATCCTTCTTCTTTTAGATTCCTGCGTACCATCTGATATATTCCCGATGTAGTGATTGGACGAAAAGGTGCTTTCATTGATACAAAGACGGTTTCAAGTCTGCATTCCTTTGGCCGCACATCCCTCAAATAATGAATCAAGGCTTCTCCAACCGATTGGATAAGAGGGAAAACTTGTGGCTTGCACCTCTTGGACCTCGTCAAGATAAATTTCGATTTTCTCCATGATATATCTGTTAGTCTCAGGTTTGCTACCTCACCACAACGCAATCCATATATAGATAGCAAAAGCAAGATTGGATAATCTCGAATGGATGTATCGTCTTGCTGTTTTGAATACTTGTCCAGAATATGTAACACATTCTCCCATGGAGCAAAAGCCGGAAGAATCTCCATTTTATAAAGCCTAGGTGCCCTAAAAGTTGAGTCCATAGATTTTGGACACCATCCCTTTTCTCCAGCAAACCTCAAGAAACAACGCAACTCAGATACTATTCCTGCTATAGTATGCCTCTTGTTTTTCCGTTCATTAAAACATTCTAATATGTATTCATCACAAATATTTGTCGTAAGCCCTGACAATGTATATTTTTGGTTAGAGAGGAACCCTAGAAATTGTTTCAGACGACATCTTTTGTGTCGTATACTATTAGCCGTATAACCTTTATTTTCAAGTCCCCATTTCAGATATTGATTCAATATATCTTTTCCATAATATGCTTCTTCTATATTTGGCTTATACCAACCAATATTAGACAGCCATTGAGTAATATGCCATATAAAGTGTCTTTTACATCTATCTGAATTGATCCTAAACTTGGGATTCTGTATCACGGCATTCGCAATATTCTCAATGTCACTGTCAGTATAATCTCTTTTTCCCAAATCGTTTATTGACAACGTAAAATATATTTGGAACTTGGCTATTCTGATAAGCGAGTCATGAGAGAAACCTTTATTCTTGCAGTACTCCATATACCTTAATCTTTCAGCATAGAGAGGACTTCCAAAATATTCTCTTTTCTGATGCACCCTTTCGATGATTGTGTTGAAGATGTTGCTCTCGTCGTCATAACGAGTATCTAAACGTCCGATTTGCCTTAAAAAATCTATTGCTATATTAGCAATTCTGTCATAGCTAGCTGATCTCGGCATCCGTTTTAAAGAACACTTTGTGATTTTATTAGCCCATACATGATGCGCACACTTGTTTATGTCTTCAATGGAAATCGGCCTATAACATTCATCGCACAGTTCGAGTTCTTTGACGAAAAATACAAGATAGTTCGCTGTCGCTAAAATACGACTTCGGCAGAGCCCTCTGTCATACATATCCTGAATGTATGCTTCTCGTTCTTGTAAAAGTGGAGCATCAAGGTATCTCTGCACATAACTTTTGTAATGCAATAGTTGTTCTATCATAATTTCTAAGTTTAATGTGACTTATATCTTTTTGACGAATAATATACAATATAGGTTTACTTGTCTTCTGTTAATTATGTTGTATAGATGTTGAACAAATAGCTTATTGTCAATAGTGAATATGCCTATCACAACATAATTATCATCACAACATAAGACGCTTTATGTTGGACATAACATAAAGCATCCTTACCGATAAAACCTGTAACTGCGAATGAATTTTCAATCTTCTTCATAACGATAATTTTTAGAAGTTATACAATCAATTTTTATAATGCAACAAGATATTGCAGCCATAGGGCAGCACCAAGGATAGCAGCCCAATACTCTTTTTATTCCGGGAATCAGAAAAAAAGGAAGATTGCGCTGATACGCCATTGGTCAGAATGAAATGTCCCGTAACCGCCATGGCGATACTGCATTATAGCTTTGCATTGAGAAAAATGATGTGACTTCGTCCCAAATGTAGTGGTGAAGCAGAGTAGAAATATGGCAGTGGGATTAATGGACGGATTGCTGTCCGGTGACCTCTTCAAGTGCAGACTTTGTCTGTCGATAAGCGGAAGTGTATATGGGTCAAAGCACTTGTCTGACAGGCATGGGGATTGTATGGTTATGGCGAATAAAGTGCATTTCCATTGAGGGGACAGATGGGAACGAAAGCATAAAATGGCAATGGGATTGGAATGACAGTGGAAACGTTTAGTAGTGGTTCCGAGTTTTGCCTTCCGTAAAAGGAGGGTGAAAAGGGATATCTGCCCGGGAAAAGAAAAGTCGGAATGATTTTCCTACAAAGCGGCATCGGTCGCCATTGGCGAGCAACAATATGTATAAGTGGGCAGTCCCGGAGGGAAAAATGAAATGTATAAAAGGAAGCACCGGGGACAGCAGTCAAGTCCAGACCTTTGCCTGAACCTGACTGCTTTAATTATTTGACGGAAACAATCTTCTGGTCTGGATGGCAGGGAAAGTCCCAGTCTATTTCATCGTCTGGCATGGTGGAATGAATGCCACCGCCGATTGTCATCCCGCAATCTTCAAGTACACTTCTTCGTGCTTCTTCCTTGCTGTCAGCTACAACTTTAAACGTTCCCTCAAAAATGAAACGTGTCGTTACTTTATAAATTTTGCTCATATCGGTCTCTATTTAATCATAAATAATCACTTCGTCACGATAAACTTCTATCTCTTTGCCATTGGTAAGGCGTACAACCAATTGCGTGCCATAGTCACATACCACAATTCCATCGCTGTAGCCTCTGTAAGGGGAAGCCAAAGAACAATAGGAACCAATCACTTCTGTATTTTCAGCATAATCACACATAGCTTTTATTTTTTATGTTAGTATTTTCCGTTATCAAATAAGCTCAACGATTTCATCTATCGCTCCATAAAGGATGCTTTTTAAGGCAGTCTTATCAATTGCATAATATTCAGAAATTTGTCCGTACTGTTTTACCCAATACAGATGAAGAACATCTGTGAAGTCAAATTTCCAGCCCATCAGCGGTACGCTTCGTCGGAAAAAGACATTGCTATGAAGGGCTTCCGTAAGCCAGTTCTTTTCACTGCGACTTAGTTTACCGCCTTTGTTCAACCGTTCCCGAAGCTGATAAACTTTACTGTCTTGAAGTGCCGACAATTCTGACACCTCCCAATCAACAAACTTTGTTGCAATCTCCATAATTCTTTTTTTATTGTTCCCTTTCGTTGAGCCAACTACTTGGGGCTTGTTATGTATTTTGTTGCCAACAAAGGTGTTTCAACTCATTATGCAAGGTTTTCCACCCAAATACTACCGCCATTTATGGTGGATGGAGATTTGGATGGAAACCGACAGGCTTTACCTTGCAAGAATGGGAGGTTGAAACTTCTACCTTTGCGACGAAATCACTGACAGGACCGCAAAAGTCGGAATCGGGAAAAGTACCAATCTATAACCGGAGACAGGAATCTTTTAGAAGAGAGCATACTATACTGAACGCAGATGTGCGCAGTTTCTGTATCTTGAAGAAAATGAGTCTTTGCCTTGCAAAAAAGAAAAGGGAAAAAGTCAGGAATCAATAACCGGCAGTTTATTTTAGTCCTTGTATAATATATGCAAGAGAATACTAAACTACTTTTAGGAAATCATTTGCCATCATCATAACTTCCTGACAAGTTTACTTTAGTCCTTGTATAATATATGCAAGAAGGTACTAAACTTTTTTAGACAGAAAGTTATAAATGAGGCAAGCTAAAGATAAGAGGGAAACAGGTAAAGAAAGTTGGGATTCGGTACACTTTTTCTTTTGGAGGGCAAAAAAATCATAGAATCAAACCTCTGATTACAGTAACAAATAGAATTGTTACTTGACTTTCATGGGGTGTTATTTTGGAGGATAATGTTACTTATTTGTTATTTAACGTATCTTATATCATTGTATGTATCTGGAACACAATATATTAAGGCGCAATATTCTTAAAGTATGAGAGTATGTCTGTGTGTCTCGT
>NZ_CBVI010000120.1 GCF_000513195.1 Bacteroides timonensis
GAAATTATTTCTAATCTCCAAACAAATAGAGTTAAATATGTCAATGCAATTTGTTTTCATTGGTACACACATTTTTTAATCGTTCTCGTGCTCCAAAAGTAGATAAAATAAATGGCAACGCAATGGTTTTCAAGGGACTTGTTGTGCCAATTCTGCACCTTGTTGTGCCAAATTTGCACCGCTTTGGTATCATTTTAGCGATATTCGGTTAATTATCAGAGAGTTTGCTCTTCTTTCGGTATTCCGTCGGTGTAACCTCAAATTCCTCCAAAAACAGTCGATGAAAGGAGCGCAGGGCAGGAATGCCGCTTTCCCGGGCAACGGTTTCTATCCCGCAGTCCGGATTTTCTTGCAACAATCGGGCGGCATGGTATATCCTCAGTCTGTTCAGATATTTAAGAAAACGGTCGCCTGTATACTGTTTAATGAAGGGAACAAACCGGTTGCGAGGAATCCCGACAAGTTTTCGTGCCTTTTCACCACTGAACGAAGGGTCAAGGTATAGTTGCCCGCTGATGATAAGATGTTCCATTTGCTCATACAGTTCTTTGCCGTAGCGTTCATCCCCGGCTTCTGCACCGAGTTCCGCATCCATGCAACCATCCCTCGGTTCTGCATTCTCATTTTCACCATCACCATTACTATCTATCGTATCACCATCCATCTTATCACCATCTATCGTATCACCACATACCGCCTTTTCCAAACATTCCTTCGCATCCGCTTCTGCATTTGTTTCCCTTTCCAAATACTCTTCCGTTTCTGCAAATATATTTGTTCCCGTTGTATCCGTTTCCCTTTGTGCCGTTACAGCCTTGTCAACCTTTACAGCCATTTCTGTTTTCACAGCCCTGTATACCGTTGCAGCCCTGTCTGTCGTTGCAGTAGCAATTTCATTGACTTTTAGTTCTTTATCACCCCGGAGCGGTTCTTTTTGTTTCGCTTGCAAAGTTTCCAAAGCGTTATTTAATAGTGTGACTTGTCGCTTCAATGCAAGGTTGGCATCTTTTGCCTGATCAATTTCATCCTTATAGTGCAATAGTTCATTTATATTCTTTACCAAGGCATTGTTCTTGAACTGTATCTTCCGGTAGTAACGTATGCCAAGGCACAGAATAATGCTCAGTAGAACGGTAACGCACACTGCCAGCGCCAGCCAGAAGTTACGAATCTGCGCATCGGAATCCTGCTGTTGGATAATCAGATCCTTCTCGTGCGTCTCATACAGTGCAGCCAGTTCCAGTGCCGTGCTTTTCTGCTCCCGGTTCTTGATGCTGTCGCGCAGCACCGCAAGTTCTTTGTAGTAGCGTGTAGCGGCACGATAATTCCCTTTTTCTTCGTATGCCCTGCCGAGGAATTTCTTTACGGTAGTCATGTGATACGTCACCGTGTCTCCTTCGGCAGCGAGTTTTTTCTCTCGCTTGGTGCTCATGCTGATGAGTTCATCATACATCTTGCGGTTGAAGAGATAAGTCATGATGACATGGTTGTCGTAGTCGTTCTCTTTGGCAAGAGCGAGAAAGCGCCGGTAGTAGTCGTCAGCCTCCTCTGTACGTTTAAGCGACACCAGCACTTTGGCGTATTGGGCATACAGTGTCTTCTTTTCTTTGTCGGCAAGTCCTTCCATCGGAATCTCGGCACCCGTTTGGCTGGTCACTACTTTTTTCAGAGTTTCGAGGGTGGCGAGGGCTTCCTCATACCGGCAGTCCCGTAACAGGAATGCGAACAGGGTATTGTAGTGATAGCGCAGGTTGTCATACTTCAGCCGGTAGTCAGTCTGCTCCATCTGCGCGGCAGCCTCGTTCATCAGTTCGTAACCTTTATCTTTGTTTCCCTGATAATAGAGCATCTTTCCCATATTGAATAGCCCTACGGCTTTCATGGGCGCATTGCCGCACTGTTCGGCTTTCTTTAGTAGCGTATCAATATATTTAGCCTTCGCCACATCATTGTGCAGGTAATCATACAGAGAAATCATACGGTGAATCTGCTCCATGTAGCGTTCGTCATTCAGCCGGACGGAATCATTATCCAGCGCACGTTTATAATATTTCAGCGCACGGTGGAAGTACCCTCTGTTGTAATACAGGTCGCCTTCCGTTACGTCCAGCCGGTAGTCCGGCAGGCTCTTCCGCTTCCGTAGTTCCTTCATGATGCGTTCCGCCTTGTCAAAGTCCGAAAAGGTATATTCATATACACAGTCATCCGTTATCAGGCTGTCGGGAAGAGAATGATTCTCCGTCAAAGATTCGTTCTCAGAAAGAGATTTGTTCTCCGTCAAAGATTTATTCCCTGCAAAAGCATTCGTCCCCGCCATGCAGACAATTATAATCATCCGGATATACAAACGTATGTGATAAAGGCTCTTCATAATTCAATCGTTTTGCGTTCATTGACAATCGTTTGCAAAAGTAACATAAAATCCACGATTATCGCAACATCCAAACATATTGATTTCAATATATGACACATTGTACCCTCATATCTCCACTCCCCAAGCCGTATGCAAGCCCCCACATAGCTCAATTCACCGAGCCGTATGCAAGTCCCCACATTTCCTATCGCCAACTACCTCAAAAGAGAAATTCAACAAGTCTATTTTAGCCAATTCACGGGGCTGGTGCAAGGTGCAGCTATATCTATATATATAGCTGCACCTTGCACCAGTAAAATGCACCCTGATAATCAGAAATTTACAAAACCAAAAAATTACCCAGTGCAACCCATTTTTTTGCACCTCTCATTTCCAGTCTTTTCTCCCCCTATCAAAGTCCCTCCCCAATAAAAAAAACTCCTATTTATTTCCTGTTTTCAGTCCAATTTTGTACATTTGCATCAAGTTATCAGAGCAGAACGAAGAAACGCAAAGCACCTCGCACCGTTACCAACTCGTTACCTACAACTCTGTTACCTCTTCATTCCAGCTTGATTACAAGCTACTTACAGCAAACCTATTATCTTTCTCGAATAAAGATACGCCGTCCGTTATCGGTCCTGAAAATTGGGGAGACTATGTGAAAGATATTTCTATTAGTGATGTTTGCGTTGGACAAAATTTTTATACTATTGATGAAGCCAACCAACATAACAATAGAGGTCTAAAGTCAATGGCTTTAGAAAAAGATTTTTTTCAGAACTACGTAGAGCCCAAACTGTCATCTATAATTCAAACTATAGAGTCTTTAGTGGATTCTGTTCTCAAAGACAATACTCTTATTGCCTCCATCAGATTTTCCAACGAGCAATTATATGATTTGGCGTTTAGCTCATTTGTTCAATATCATAGATCTCCTCGTCAAAGACATTCCATAGAAAGCGTGAATTCTTTAATAAGATATGTTCTTAAATCGGAACGTAAAGAGAAGGGATTAGATGATTCTGAAGATATTAAAGGCTTAGATGTTGCATTCACTCACGCAGATAAAACATACCTAAATACATATTTATGGCGGATGTTTTATGCTAAAATATCATCGTACTGCATACTCATACGGGTTTCTACCAACGGGAATTTATTCACGTCTGATAACCCGGTCGTCATTCACAAACTTGGAGCCAAAGGCAAAGCTGTTTTTGATGTCAATTTTTATCAAGATGAATTTTCTTTGTTTTTCCCTTTGACTCCAAATCTAATTCTTGAGTACTATAATCCTTCGTTTTTCCCTGATGCCATTATGATGGATAAGACTATTTCCATCGTGGATAGCGCATACGAGAATCAAGTGAATAAATATCAATATATTAACGCTGAAAGATTTATTTTCTCTCCTAAAAATGATTTTTCACTTTTTCTAAAACCAAAACATTAAGAGGTTGTGTCAAAACGCTGACACAACCTCCCCCAGAAAAACTAAAATAACAATCTGTTACCCTCGCATCAGCAATTCCGGGAATGTAAATCCTTGCATGGTATAGCAGATAAAGAAGATGGTAGCACTAACAATCCACAGAATAAGCAATGTCCATTTCAACCCGGAAACCATGGGTTGCCAATTGAATACCGGACGGAAGATTGCGAAAATAAGGCTGACCAGAGGAATACCCACTACGAGGATACCTGCAATATATAGTACGATGGCTGACAAAGGAGATGTAGGTAATACAAAATCAATAGCCGGGAACCAGGACATCAACGCTGCACCACCACCAATAGCAACTGCAATAGCGGCAAAGAGCAAAGCCACAAATACAATACCGAAAACAAACAGTACCGGACTGCAAATGATAGCCACAATAACCAGACAGATCTTCAGGAACCAACCGACAATCATTAACAACGTATCACCGGTCCTTTGCATAGAAGTACGAGGTTTATCAGACTTCATATAATCGTTTACATTATTTGAAACTCTCTCAAAACCATCAGTTACAGTCTTTCCAATGTTCTCTACCGTAACAGCTTCGCCGCGCATATTCAGCTTTTCAGCCGCCGTACGAGCTTCGGGAATCACTATCCAGCAAATGATATAGATAGGGATCAAGAACTTGAAACCAAAGATTGCACAAAAAACAAGAATCAAACGGAACCAGGTAGAATCCCAGCCTAAATAAACACTAAGTCCCCCTATCACGCCACCCAACATTTTATCATCCGGATTGCGATATAAACGGCGACGGGTCGAAGTGTAAGAAGAATTAGTATCACTATTCCAAGAACCGGAACCATAACCTTCACCGGAAGCACCCTTCGTATTTCCGGAACCGGAAGCAGCATTCTCTTCCGTACCTGTTTCCATCTCTTCAGGTTTACCCATCCGATTGATTACTTCTTCTGCATCGGTTATAGTGATCACTTGAGAGCCAGCAGTCAGCTTCTCTGAAAAAAGTTCAGAGATGCGGAGTTCAATGTCATTTACAATCTCGTCAGCACCGGCTTGTCTTCTAAAGTGCAGTTTCAGATTGCATAGATAGTTATCCAAAAGGCGATAGGCGTCTTCATCAATGTGGAAAACAGTTCCGCCCAAATTTACTGTTAATGTCTTTTTCATTGCTATTCGTTTTTTAAATTTATACTGATACGAGGTTTTTAATATCCTGAATCTAATAGTTGGCTATATGATTCACTGTTTCATTCAACTCACGCCAGGAGACTTCCAACTCTCCAAGAAAAACTTCCCCTTTTGGGGTGAGCTTGTAATATTTACGTGGCGGTCCTTGTGTGGACTCTATCCATTCGTAACTTAATAGATCGTCATTCTTCAGACGAGTGAGCAGGGGGTAAAGCGTTCCTTCCACTACGATTAGCTTGGCTTCTTTAAGTTTCTGGATAATATCCGAAGCGTAGGCCGGTTCTTTGCGAAGCAGTAGCATGATGCAATACTCTAACATGCCTTTACGCATTTGCGACTTTACATTATTTACGTCCATCTCTTATTGGTTTACGATTCGACAATTTTCTATTTTACAGCAAAGATAGCAACTGATTGAAATAGAGCTTTTCTTTGTATGACACAAATATATGCATTATATTAGTACTATGCAATACAAAGTACCTTATATTTTATTTAATTAACACTATTATCTATTCACACCTTATTAATAAAGCACCAAGGGAGAGAATAACATATAAGAGAAAAATGTATCTTTGCGGAAAAGATATAAATACAACGAACTATGTTAACTATCAGAAAAGCAACTACAGCCGATTGTGAGTTGATTCATAAACTCGCATGGCAGATATTTCCGGAGACTTACAAGGACATACTTTCACCGGAGCAAAACGATTATATGATGGAATGGATGTACTCCATAGAGAACATCCGCAAGCAAATGGAAGAAGAAGGGCATGTATATTTCATTGGATACAAGGACAACGAAGTGTGTGGTTATGTATCTGTGCAACAACAAGGTGAAGACCTCTTCCATTTACAGAAAATATATGTACTCCCCTCCTTTCAAGGATTACATTGCGGTAGCTTCTTATTCCATGAAGCCGTCAAATATATCAAGGAAGTACATCCCGGCCCATGCTTGATGGAATTAAATGTAAACCGCAACAACAAAGCACTGAATTTCTATGAACGTATGGGAATGAGGAAATTGAGGGAAGGGGATTTTTCGATAGGAAACGGATATTATATGAATGACTTCATAATGGGGCTGGAGATCAATTAGAAATTAATAATTAAAAATTAAAGGCTGCGCAGTTCAAAGAGAATCTTGCGCAGCCTTTAATTTTTAATTTTCAATTTCTAATTATTCCGTTACTCGTTCCAACCATTTTACCATGGCAAACATAACACCCATTGACACAAGACAAATAACAAAGAATACAGTCCAGCACTGCCAGATAGGAATCTTATTATACATCATAGGACCAAGGAATAAAAAGAGATTTCCTATCGCTGTTGCACCAAGCCACAAGCCTTGACACAAGCCCTGAATATGCTTGGGAGCTACCTTAGAAACAAATGAAAGACCAAGCGGCGAAATGAAAAGCTCAGCTACAGTCAAGAAGAAATAAACCACAATCAGCACCCACGGACCAGCCTTCAACCCTGCTTTGGCAGAGTCAGCCATCGCCTTAAACTCAGTGCCTGAAGGATAACCTTGCATTGCCGAATAAATAGTAAGGAATAAGAAGGCAAGTCCTGCAATACCCATACCAATGGCAATCTTCTTAGGAGTAGAAATTTGCTGACCACGACGGGAAAGCGCACCAAAGAAGAGCATGATGAGCGGAGTAAGTACTATCACAAAGAATGGATTCACAGCCTGCCAAATTTCGGGTGCAATACTATCGGTCACTACGAAGTCGCGGGCAAAAAGTGAAAGCGACTGTCCGTTCTGGTGGAATGAGAACCAGAAGAAAATCACGATACCTAATACAGCAAACAGTGCATACAGACGTTGCTTTATCTCCTTTGCCATGGCTGCTTTCTCGGCAGGTGTATAAGTCACCGATTCCAGTTTTTCCTTCTTGCCCGGTGTAGGGAACACCTTCCGGCACGCAATGAAAATGAAAAGAGAAATAAGCATAGCTACTACTGAAGCTATGAACGAATAGTGGATACCTGTATTAAATACGTCAAGATATTGGGTACAGAAAACGCTCAAATCAGTTGTTACCGTACCTCCTACTTTGACAACCAGTTCATTTAGGTTAGAGAGATTATCGGAAGCCATATTGGCACCTTCCTTAATATATTGATGGCACAATGCAGGCAGATCAGCATTATACATCATGCTATGAACCTTCAGCCACCATTCTCTAAGCAGGGGAGCAACAAAAGGTGCAATCAAACCACCAATATTGATGAATACATAGAATATCTGAAAACCAGAATCACGACGGCTCTTAGCCAGCTTCAAGGCTTCAGGTCCTTTTTTCTCAGCTTCTTTTTCAAGGTTGTCGTACATCTGACCTACGATAGCCTGTAAGTTTCCTTTAAAAAGTCCGTTACCGAAAGCAATGAAAAACAAAGAAACACAAGTCAAAGGAAGCAACCAACCAATATTTTCAGTAGTAGACAGTACAGGAATAGATAGAATGACATAACCCAATGACATCACTATCAATCCTGACATGATTGTTCCTTTATAGTTTTGCGTCCTATCGGCAATAATACCGCCTACCAAACTCAGTACATAGATACCACAATAAAAGACCGAGTAGATAATGGAACTGGTTTCGTCACTCAGGCCGAATTTGGAGCAGAGGAACAGTACCAGTACGGCATTCATGATGTAGTAGCCGAACCTTTCGCCCATATTGGAGATAGCAGCTGCCAACAGACCTTTAGGATGATTCTTGAACATAGATATAAGTTTTTAAATTAGTAATTAGATTGACTTTCGTTTATTAAATGCAAATATATACATTTTGCTGAAATAACCTGTAAAAAAGTGAAATTAGTCATGAAAAAGGATGCAAACTTCAGCATGCACCTCTTTAATTAAATCATTTGGATCAAGTTTAAGCTGCAGGCCACGCTGACCTGCACTTATGTAGATATAAGGATAATTGAGACAAGATTCATGAATATATGTAGGAAAAGGTTTCTTCATGCCGATAGGAGTACATCCACCACGAATATATCCCGTCAAAGGAAGTAATTCTTTCATCGGAATAAGATCACACTTCTTATTACCGGAAGCCTTAGCAGCCAATTTTAAATCTACCTCATGCTCACCGGGGATGACACATACGAAATAGCCATTCTTATCACCATGCAGGACAAGGGTTTTGAATACCTGTTCGATATTCTCCCCCAAACTGTCCGCCACATGAATAGCGCTTAAATCGTTTTCATCCACTTCATAGGGAATGAGTTCGTACGGTATTTTGGCTTTATCCAAAAGCCTCGCCGCATTCGTCTTATTGATTTTCATAACTTATCCTTTCAATTCTTCTTTCAGGAATTTAGGAGTATATCCCTTCTTACTTTTCGCCACTTCTTCCGGTGTGCCGCAGCTGAGGAGTTGCCCCCCACCCTTACCACCGTCAGGGCCCATATCGATGATATAATCAGCCATCTTAATAACATCCAGATTGTGCTCGATGACAATCACTGTGTTACCTTTGTCCACTAATTTATTAAGCACATTCATCAGTACACGAATGTCCTCGAAGTGAAGTCCGGTAGTAGGCTCATCAAGGATATAAAGGGTTTTTCCCGTATCTCGCTTGGAAAGTTCCGTAGCCAATTTCACACGTTGGCTTTCACCACCGGAAAGTGTAGTGGAAGATTGTCCTAACTTTATATATCCCAGACCGACTTCCTGTATCACCTTAATCTTATTCAGAATCTGCGGCACATTTTCAAAGAACTCCACCGCACGGTTAATGGTCATATCCAGTACATCAGCAATAGATTTTCCCTTGAAGCGCACTTCCAATGTCTCACGATTATAGCGTTTGCCATGACAAACTTCACAGGGTACATATACATCGGGCAGGAAGTTCATTTCAATTGTTTTGTAACCATTTCCCTGGCACGCTTCACAACGTCCGCCACTCACATTAAAGGAGAAGCGCCCCGGTTTATAACCACGTATCTTGGCTTCCGGTAATCCTACAAACAAATTACGAATATCAGAAAAGACTCCCGTATAAGTGGCCGGATTAGAACGCGGCGTACGTCCCAACGGAGACTGATCCACATTTACCACCTTATCGATGTTTTCCAATCCTTCGATGCTATCGTATTCCAAGGGATCCTGAAGCGAGCGATAGAACTTCTGCGAAAGAATAGGTTGCAATGTTTCGTTGATAAGCGTAGATTTTCCGCTACCGGATACACCGGTGACACAAATCAACTTACCAAGAGGAAATTCCACATCCACCCCTTTCAGGTTATTCCCCCGTGCACCACGCAGCCAAAGGCTATGTCCATTACCTTCACGACGTTTTTTGGGCATTTCTATCTCACGTTCACCATTGAGATATTGTGATGTCAGCGTATGTGTCTCCAACATTTCCTTCGGAGTTCCTGCAAAAACAACCTCACCACCCAAGCGTCCGGCTTTCGGACCCATATCAATCACATAATCGGCAGCCATCATCATATCCTTATCATGCTCCACAACAATGACGGAGTTACCGATATCCCTCAGCTCCTTCAGAGAATGAATAAGCCGCTGATTATCCCGCTGATGCAAGCCAATACTAGGCTCATCAAGGATATAAAGCACATTCACCAATTGCGAACCGATTTGGGTAGCCAAACGGATACGCTGGCTCTCACCACCGGAAAGGGTTACAGAACCACGGTCAAGAGCAAGGTAATCCAGCCCTACATCCAACAGGAATTTCAAACGGGTGCGGATTTCTTTCAATATTTCAACAGCAATTTGTTTCTGCTTATTATCCAGATACTGATCAACATTCATCAACCAGTCGTAAAGCTCATTGATATCCATACAAGACAGTTCATAGATATTCTTATCATGGATACGGAAATGAAGGGCTTCTTTATTCAATCTCGCCCCTTTACATTCAGGGCATACAGTAGTCTTAGCAAACTGTTCCGCCCACTTTTGCGCAGTGGCGGAAGCATCCTTTTCCTGTAACATCTGAATATACTTCACCACACCCTCAAACGTTACAAAGTAATCGGAGGAAGTGCCGATAAGAGAGCTTTTAATCTTAATACGCTCATCCGAACCGTAGAGAATTTCATCAATGGCTTCATCCGGCAATTCCTTAACAGGAGTCTTCAGGGTAGCTTCATATTTCTCCAATAAAGCGGCAATCTGCCAGAAAATCATGCTATTCTTGTACTTACCTAATGGAATGACAGCTCCTTCGTATATAGAAAGTTCCCGGTCCGGAATCACTTTTTCCACATCAATCTGATTCACAACTCCCAATCCCTTACATTTAGGGCAAGCACCTTGCGGAGAGTTGAATGAAAAATTGTGGGGTGCCGGCTCACGGTAGGACAACCCGGTAACAGGACACATTAACCGTTTACTATAGTGACGAACATTTTCAGATTGCAAATCAAGTATCATCAACAAGCCGTCACCTTGCTGCATCGCGGTAGCCACACTGTTTTTCAGACGAACATCATCTTTATCCGTCACAACCAGCTTATCAATAACCACTTCTATATCATGATTCTTATAGCGATCCAGCTTCATGCCGGGTAATGCCTCCCTGATTTCACCGTCTACACGAACATAGAGATACCCTTTCTTACGCACCTGTTCGAACAGTTCCTTATAATGTCCCTTACGAGTACGGACTAATGGAGCCAGAATATAAATTTTCTTGCCTTTATAATCATTCAGGATCAAATCAAGGATTTGCTCTTCAGTGTATTTTACCATTCTTTCACCTGAAAGATAGGAATAGGCTATACCGGCACGTGCATAAAGCAAACGCAAATAATCATAAATCTCCGTCGTAGTACCTACTGTAGAACGGGGATTCTTATTCGTAGTTTTTTGTTCAATAGAAATAACCGGGCTCAATCCCATAATCTTATCGACATCGGGACGTTCCAGATTTCCCAGGAAATTGCGGGCATACGCAGAAAATGTTTCGATATACCGGCGTTGTCCTTCGGCAAAAATCGTGTCGAATGCCAAGGACGACTTACCGCTTCCGCTCAGTCCCGTAATAACGGTAAGACTGTTACGGGGAATTTCCGCATCGATATTTTTTAGATTGTGCACGCGCGCACCATATACATTGATGTATTCTGTTTCTTCTGTCATTTATCTTAATATATTAATATCACTTTTAATCTTGTAGTTAACTCCATCTGCTCCCTCCGCTTCTACCACTATAAAATAAACACCTTCAGGAACATTCTTTCCATGCGCAGTACCGTCCCATCCTGCATCTATATTCTGCAATCCCCAGCGGTAAAGTTCCTGTCCCCAGCGGTTGAAAACATACGCATTGAAGCGAACCAGCGACTTGTGCTTTACACGAAACACATCATTTACTCCGTCGCCATTAGGAGAAAAAGCATTCGGCACTTTAAGCTCCGATTCAGTAATGCGGATCATAAAAGTACCGGAAATATTCGTTTCTTCCGTCTCAATATCCGTTATAATCAGACGGACATAAAACATGCCTGACTCCTGAAAACTATAAATAGTTTCAGCATCAAAACGTGTCAGAAAGATATCGTTGAAAGCAGCGTCGCGAGAAAAATTCCACTCATAACGCAGATTTACCGTTTCGTCCGATTCTCCTCCGGAATCTTCGTCTCTCCACACGAATCGGAATTCAAGAGGAGCAGCGCCGGTATATGTATCATCTGGCGAAATGGTAACTTTCTCTTCAGGAATTGCTCCGTTTTCAGAAAGCAAGATTGCCACGGGAGACATATCCAACAGTTCTGTCTTTCCCCCGTCAGCCCACACCGGTAAATGTCCAAGCAGCAACATTGCCGCACAAACGATATATGAAAACAATCCGCATCGCATAATACCTGCAAAAATAACGGTTTCCAAACGAATATCAGCGGATACATAGGATTTTTCAGTTTTAAAATGCACAATATTATTTCTTAACGCATTCCTTTCGTTAATTTTAGGCAAAATTCTTACCTTTGCAGCTACTTTGGGAAATTGTAAACGTAAACCAACGATATCGAATGAGAACGATTAACCGAATTTTCTGCTCTTTGCTGCTTGCCGGCGCATGCAGTCTCGGAGCAATTGCACAAGAGAACCAGTCATATTTTCTGCATACCATTGAAAAAGGGCAAAGCCTTTATTCCATATCCAGTATGTATGGTGTCACACAGTCGGACATCGTGAAGTTGAATCCAGGAAGCGATGAAAAAATATTTGTAGGACGCACTCTCCGTATTCCACGGACAGCTGCCAATACTCAGACAGAGACCTTTCACACCATAGCACAAGGCGAGACGCTCTATCGGCTAACCGTCAAGTACGGTGTGTCTGCCAAAGCCATTTGTGATGCCAATCCCGGACTGAGTGCGGAAAACTTCCGCATCGGGCAGGTAATACGCATACCTTCTGCCAGCGAAACCGATGTGGTCACCACTGAAAATGTTACAGAGGTTGCCATCCCCACTATCCAAGGCCCCGTACAATCACGTTGCCGGGATATGCATAAGGTAAAACGGAAAGAAACCGTATACAGCATCAGTCGTGAATATGGCATCTCAGAGGCAGAATTAATAGCTGCCAACCCTGAATTGCAAGGTGAAGATAAGATTAAAAAAGGTACTTTCCTATGTATTCCTTATCCTACCGCACAAGTAGAGAAACCTGCGCAACCACAGGTAGCACCCAGCAACAGTGAATTATTCAGCGAAAATAAAAAAGAAACAGAACGCTTCAGCACTATCAAAGCCGCCCTTATCCTTCCTTTCCTGGATGTTTCCAAAAGTGAAGCGGCACGCATGATAGAGTACTACGAAGGATTCCTTATGGCCGTAGACAGTTTGAAACGCAGTGGAGTTTCCATTGATCTATACACTTACAACTCAGGACCTGAGAATGCGTCTCTGAACTCTATTCTTTCCAAAAAAGAAATGAAAGATATGGATATTATCTTTGGTCCGTTACACCAGCAGCAAGTCAAGCCTTTGGCAGATTTTGCACAGAAGAATGATATTCGCCTGGTAGTACCGTTTACCTCCAAAGACAATAACGTATTCCGCAATCCATCCATTTATCAGATTAATACTCCTCAATCATACCTTTATTCTGAAGTGTACGATCACTTTGTACGTCAGTTCCCGAATGCTAACGTAATCTTTATAGAAGCCAGCACGGGCACAAAAGATAAAGTAGAATTTATCAAAGGTCTGAAAGACGAACTGAAAAATCGCTCCATTCCTATGAAATCATTGAAAGAGGATGCAACGGTAGAATCTCTGAAAACAGTATTACGTACCGACCGGGAAAATATATTCATTCCCACTTCGGGAAACAATATGACTTTGATAAAGATACTTCCCCAATTGACTTTGTTGGTTCGCGATAATCCGGAAAGCAATATTCATTTGTTCGGTTATCCGGAATGGCAAACTTATACAAAAGATCACTTGGAAGCATTCTTCGAACTGGATACTTACTTCTATTCATCATTCTATACCAACAACCTGTTACCTGCCGCCATCAATTTCACGAAGAGTTATCGCAGATGGTACGGTAAGGAAATGGACGAACGCTATCCCAAATTCGGAATGTTGGGCTTCGATACTGGCTATTTCTTCCTGAAAGGTCTGTCGCGTTATGGTTCTGAATTAGAAAAGAACATGCAACGCATGGATCTGGTGCCTATCCAGACCGGATTCAAATTCCAACGTGTAAACAATTGGGGTGGATTCATCAACAAGAAAGTATTCTTTGTACGTTTCACCAAGAATTATGAGTTGGTAAAACTGGATTATGATTGATTACAGAAGTTTTAAATCCAAAGACAATGAAGATGAAAAATAGTATAGGGGCTGTCTTGTTGCTTGCCGCATGGGCTTTGCCCAGTCATGCACAGATTGGCGAACAACGCCAGAATTTTGCAGTAGGTTTCAACGGTGGTATCAATATCAATAGCGTCAGCTTCTCTCCTACGGTCCGGCAAAAAAGCCTGATGGGTATCAACGGAGGCTTAACAGCACGCTATATCTCCGAGAAATACTTCAGCATGATTTGTGGCGCACAAGTCGAACTGAACTTTTCTCAACATGGTTGGAGTGAATTCGATGAAGATCACCCCGAACTGGAATATATACGCAAGATGAATTACGTAGAGATACCGCTTCTGGCACATCTGGCATTCGGCAGAGACCGTGGAGTGCAATTTTTCGTTCATGCAGGTCCGCAAATAGGCTTTTTTATCAGTGATACCAGGAAGAAGAATGACGCATGGAACAACTATACCTCTACTCCTGAGCAACACGATAAGAATGTAGAAAACAAATTCGATTATGGTATTACCGGTGGTGCCGGATTGGAACTACGTACCAAAGCCGGTAATTTCCTTGTAGAGGGCAGGTACTACTATGCCCTGTCCGACTTCTACAAAAGCACCAAGAAAGACTATTTCTCCCGTTCAGCACACGGCACTATAGTAGCGAAAATAACCTATCTGTTTGATCTCAAAAAATAAATCCCCTAATACGGAAGAATAAATCACTCGATACAGAAAAAGAAATTCCCCAATACAAAATAAGCGTCCCGAGACTTCTGTACGAAATCCCGGGACGTTTCTCTTTTATCTGCTTTCTCTTATTTTCTCAATCTGAAACTATCCGCTGCTTTCACCATTACTTCATCACGATAAATAGCGCGGAAAGACAAATAATTCAAAACAATAGAAATTGCGGGGAGACAAAGTGCCCAACCTAATTGGAAAGACATCGCATCCAAATCATCTTTCAACATAAACATAAATACGAAAAATGCCGCATAGTATCCAATCAATAAAATACTGTTGAATACCGTCATACGAACTTGCAACATCCGGTTACGAAACAGGAAAATAGTACAGAATGCCACAACAGTACTCAAAAACAAAATTCCAAATAATCCCCATGTAGATTGAAAGGCATCACTTGCCAACGTCACACCCAATGGCTTAAAAACAAATGCAGTAACTCCATCCGAAGCTATAAATTGCCCTACCGGCAAACACATAGCCGCTATCAGCAAGCCTGTCACAATCAATAAATAGACAGATTGAATTCGTTGTATCATAGTTCTTTTTCTTTGTTAAAGCAACAAAGGTGTGCCTAAGCAAACTTTACTCGGGCACACCTTTGCAGTAATTTCATTTACTGTAATTTTTCTTTTTCTTTAGCCGGGTTACGATAGTAGATCTTACCTTCAACGTACTCTTGCGTTGCAATCAATGTCGGCTTCGGCAATTTCTCATAATAGCGTGAAATTTCAATCTGCTCCCGATTTTCGAATACCTCTTCCAGGTTGTCATTATAGGAAGCAAACTCTGACAGCTTCTTGGAAAGATCACTTTTGATTTCCACACTGATCTGATTTGCACGCTTACCTATAATAGATACGGTTTCGTACACGTTACCGGTATCTGCACACAACTCCATCATGTCACGGGTAACCGTGCTGCTGGGAGCATTAGTTTTCTTGTAATCCATAAATATCTAAATTAATATTATCCTAACTCTGTTTATCTTCATTCAATATCTTCTCTGAATCTTTAAAGATTCTATCGGCTTCCTTCATATATTTACTTTCAGGAAACTCGTTCTTGAAAGCGTAATATTCATCCACCGTTTCACGATAACGCTCTGCCCTCTTATCTTCCACACTATATATGGCCATTTCATATTTGGCACGCAAAATAAGAATAGACAGGTCTTCGCGAAGGTTTGTATAAGGATAGTCCTTCAAAGCGTTTTGCGCAGTAATTACACAAGACTGATAATTGTTTCCTAGGTAATTACCCAAGTTATAGTACAATTTGGCTGAAAGATATTCTTTCATCACCAATTTATCCTGCAACTTAAATATCATATCCTGAGCTTCTTCCTTCTTTGAACTTTGCGGGAAGTACTCCATGAACATTTGTAATTGCTGAATAGCGGCATAAGTACCAGACTGGTCAAGACGGGGTTCAGGGGTATCCAGATACAATGCTTTTCCTGCATGGAAACGTGCCAGTTCGGTAAACGTACCGCGAGGATATACATTAAAATATTGAACGAATGTTTGGGCGGCTGTCTGATAGTCTTTCTGATTATAATAGCTCATACCCAGCATATAGAGGGATTCCTCTGCCTTGTCCGTACCCTTAAGGATAGCAATTAACTCATTAAGCAATGTTGCAGCACGATTATACTGTCCTTTTGCGAAGTAGTTCTTTGCCGCCTCATACTTATACTCATAGTCGGTGCTCTTTAACAGCTTATTGTATTCTCCACACGAGGAGAGCAACACTGCCGCAAGCAAAGTTATTAAGATATTCTTCTTCATTCTTAGCTTTTCAAATAATGTGCAAAGATAAAGGTTCGCACCGAATAAACCAATGATACGAACCTTAATTTTTCAAAAACCAGGAAATGACCGACAAACGCCAATCAATTCACGACGAACCGGGATAATAAACAGTCTAAAATAACAGTCATTATAATTTATACAAATCGCTCGCCGCAAGCAAATCTACTTTCCTTTCAGTCAGCACACGAATACAGTTTTCCATATCGTTGGGACGAATAATGACATTCGCCGTTTCACCATTGGCAAATGAATACATATATTCAATGAAAACACCCTCATCGGACAAAAAACGCAGGACTTTTGACAGCGAACCCGGAATATTAGGACAATTAATGCCCACCACATCCGTCACATTCACGGCAAAATGATTATCTTTTAAAGCTTTATATGCTTTATCCGGTTCAGATACAATGCCACGAAGAATACCAAAATCAGCATTCTCGGCAATACAGAGAGCGGAAAGATTGACACCTTCTTTCGCAAGCACTTCAGTCACTTCCGTCAGACGACCGGACTTATTCTCAAGGAAAATAGAAAGTTGTTTTGCTACCATAATCTTAATTATTAATGATGAATGATGAATGATGAATGATAAATTACGGACATCCCACAGGAAATTAATAATTTATAATTCATAATTTATAATTAATTAAAGTTTCCGATTATCAATCACACGTTTAGCTTTACCCACACTACGTTCGATGCTACGAGGTTCTACCAAACGGACATCCACACCCAAGCCCAGGACACTTTGAAGACGACTGGCCAATTTTTTCTTTAACGCCAGCATCTTGTTGATTTCATCTGAATAATATTCCGGACGCACTTCAACCTGTAATTCCATGGTATCGGTATTATTCTTACGGTCCACTATCAAAAGATAATGCGGTTCAAATTCCTCCATTTCAAGGATGACAGACTCTATCTGAGTCGGGAATACATTGACACCACGGATAATGAGCATATCGTCACTACGACCCAGAATACGATCCATACGAACCAGCGTACGCCCACAAGCACATTTGTCATAATGCAGGGCGGTAAGATCTTTGGTACGGTAACGCAACAGGGGCATACCTTCTTTGGTCAGATGGGTGAATACAAGTTCGCCTGTCTCACCGGGAGCAGCCGGTTCCAAGGTATTCGGATTGATGATTTCGGGGAAGTAATGGTCTTCGTTAAGGTGAGTGCCATGCTGGCATTCACACTCATACCCCACGCCGGGACCAGCGATCTCACTCAATCCATAGATGTCATAGGCTTTAATGCCCAGTTTTTCTTCAATCTCATTACGCATATTCTCTGTCCAGGGTTCCGCGCCGAAAGCCCCTATTTTCAGTTTGAATTCTTCGCGGGGCAAACCGGAATCTTTAATGGCATCCGCCAGATAGAGAGCATAAGATGGCGTACAACAAAGTACCGTAGAACCAAAATCATGCATTAAAGTAATTTGCTTTTCCGTGTTTCCGCTTGACATCGGAATTACGGAAGCGCCTATATTCTCAGCGCCTGCATGAGCACCCAGCCCGCCTGTAAACAGGCCATACCCGTAGGCTACATGAAAAAAGTCGGAACTATCCGCACCATAAGCCGTAAAAGCACGCGAAAGACATTCTGCCCAAGACGAAAGGTCCTTGCGGGTGTATCCCACTACGGTGGGCTTACCTGTAGTACCGGACGAGGCATGGATACGTACGATCTGGCTCATAGGTACGGCACAAAGTCCGAAAGGATAATTATCGCGCAAGTCATATTTGGTAGTAAAAGGAAGTTTTACTATATCATCTATGCTATTAATATCGTCCGGGGTAATCCCCAGTTCCTGCATTTTCTTACGGTAGAAAGGAGTGTTGTGATAAACATGCTCCACAATCTTTTTGAGGCGAATGCTTTGGATTTTACGGAGGCTTTCACGATCCATACATTCGATGCTTTCATTCCAAATCATGTCTTTGTTGTATTACATTGATGGTTATTATTAATTCTTATTTCCTGCAAAGGAATAAAAAAATTTTGTTTATCTCAAGTATTTTCCCGAATATTGCCGGCCATAAGGAGAGAAAATGAATAAATTTGAATTAACATCCGCCTATAAGCCCACCGGTGATCAGCCGGAAGCTATTGCAGAGCTCACTGAGGGCGTACTTCAGGGAGTTCCGGCACAAACTTTACTTGGTGTCACCGGTTCGGGAAAAACGTTCACCATAGCTAATGTTATTGCTAACATCAATAAACCAACGTTAATATTAAGCCATAATAAAACGTTGGCCGCACAACTTTACAGTGAATTTAAGTCTTTCTTCCCCAATAATGCCGTAGAATACTACGTTTCTTATTATGATTATTATCAGCCGGAAGCTTATCTTCCGTCTTCTGATACATATATAGAAAAGGACCTTGCCATCAATGATGAAATAGATAAACTGCGCCTTGCCGCTACTTCTTCCCTACTCTCGGGCCGGAAAGACGTAGTGGTCGTGTCTTCTGTATCCTGCATTTATGGTATGGGAAATCCGTCCGACTTCTATAACAATGTGATAGAAGTACAGCAAGGAAAAGCATTCAGTCGGAACGTTTTTCTACGTCGTTTGGTGGACAGTCTTTATGTACGCAATGACATTGACCTGAATCGTGGTAACTTCCGTGTGAAAGGAGATACGGTAGACATTTATCTGGCGTATGCCGATAATCTGCTGCGTATCATTTTCTGGGGGGATGACGTAGACAGCATCGAAGAAGTCGATCCGATAAGCGGTGTTACCATCGCCCGCTTTGATGCATATAAGATATATCCCGCTAATCTGTTCATGACCACTAAGGAAGCCACTCTGCGAGCCATTCATGAAATTGAAGACGACTTGCGCAAGCAAGTGCAATGGTTTGAAAATGAGGGACGTCCCTTTGAAGCGAAACGTCTTCAGGAGCGGGTTACCTATGATATGGAAATGATACGCGAATTAGGGCACTGTTCAGGCATAGAAAACTATTCGCGCTATTTCGACGGGCGTAAGGCCGGTAGTCGTCCTTACTGTTTATTGGATTTCTTCCCGGAAGATTTTCTGATTGTCATTGATGAAAGCCATGTAAGTGTACCGCAGATTCGAGCCATGTATGGGGGCGACCGCGCACGTAAAATAAACCTTGTGGAATATGGTTTCCGTCTTCCGGCCGCCATGGACAATCGTCCGTTGAAGTTCGAAGAATTTGCGGAAATGGCAAAACAAGTGATTTATGTGAGTGCGACACCTGCCGACTATGAACTTATCCAGTCGGAAGGTATAGTTGTGGAACAAGTAATTCGTCCTACCGGATTGTTAGATCCTATAATCGAAGTACGTCCCAGCCATAACCAGATAGATGATCTCATGGAGGAAATCCAGATACGGATCGAGAAGAACGAACGCACACTGGTAACAACGCTTACCAAGAGAATGGCGGAAGAGTTAACAGAATTCTTACTGAATAACGATGTGAAGTGTAACTACATCCACAGTGATGTAGATACCTTGGAGCGCGTAAAGATTATGAGTGATTTGCGTGAAGGCATCTATGACGTCCTTATCGGTGTCAACCTGCTGCGTGAAGGGCTGGATTTACCGGAAGTGTCACTTGTAGCCATTCTTGATGCAGATAAGGAAGGTTTCCTACGTTCTCACCGCTCGCTGACTCAGACTGCCGGACGTGCCGCCCGAAATGTAAACGGAATGGTCATCATGTATGCCGACCGTATCACCGATAGTATGCGACTGACGATTGATGAAACGAACCGTCGCCGCGAAAAGCAATTGAAATACAATGAAGAGCATGGCATCACGCCTCAACAAATCAAGAAAGGGAAGAATCTGAATGTATTTGCATCAAATGCTCCAACAGAAGACAGTTATATCGAAAAAGAAGCGACGATCACTCCCCGCCCCTACATCGAACAAGAAAGCTCTGCCCATATTGCCGCCGATCCGATTGTACAATACATGTCTCGCCCGCAATTGGAAAAGAGCATCGAACGTACCAGAAAGCTTATGCAGGAAGCTGCCAAGAAACTTGACTTCATTGAAGCGGCACAATATCGTGACGAATTACTGAAAATGGAAGATATGCTGAAAGAAAAAGCCTAATACTACTTTTCTTAAAATACATAGAAGAAGAGCGGATTTTCACTAATAAATGTTATTAAACATGCTTTTTTTCTTGGATAATTTGCAGTTATCCTGAAAGTACGTATCTTTGCACTGTGTTTTTCATAGTATTAGATTTAAGGTTAACAAAGGTTGGAGTACAGCGGTACTCCTTTTTTATGCCCATACATCAGTAAAAGAAGAGAAACCGACATTAAATTAGTGGAGTATTTGCCACATTTAGTGTACTATTTGTTACCCCTGTTGTTCCCAACAAAACATATATTTATTTTTGCAGGCATTCATATGAAACTCTAAAAATGCCATGAAAAAGATAATACTAATACTTGCTACAACTCTTATCAGTACAGCACACATCCATGCCCAGAAACTAACAGTACATACCATCGGAGATTCCACAATGGCCGACTATGTGGAAAATACCACCCGTACGCGCGGATGGGGAGAAATGCTGCAAGAATTCTTTACTTCGGATGTACGGGTCATCAATTATGCCCGTGGAGGAAGAAGCTCACGTTCATTCACAGAAGAAGGACTGTGGGATAAAGTAAAAAGTAATCTGAATCCAGGAGATTACGTATTCATCCAGTTTGCACATAATGACGAAAAAGAACAGGGAAAAGATGGAGCAGACGGACGGGGTACGGCTCCATGGACCACTTACAAGACTTTTCTTGAACAGTATGTAGACGAAACTGAAGCACTGGGTGCTAATCCGGTTTTCATCACTCCAATCGTGAGACGTTATTTCACCAAAGCGGGAACGATCAGTCCGAAAGGCTGTCATGACATTGGCATTGCCCCTGATGACTCAACCTTAAACTATGTACGAGTTATGAAACACGTGGCGCGTGAGAAACGAGTCCCCTTGGTAGACATGACCACACTGACCAAGAATTTTGCAGAGCAACTGGGAGAAGAAACTACCATAAAATGCATATACGTACCAACAGACGGCACGCATACACAGGCTACAGGTGCTGCATGTTATGCCGGACTGGTCGCTCAGGAATTGAAACAACAAGGCATACTTTCCGATTATATCCAGGAAGATGCACCACTTATTCTAAATCCCACCTCACTTGATTTTCAAACTATCTATATAGGAGATAAAGCAACTTTGTGTTTTGACCTCACCGGGTTAAAACTAACTCCCTCCAGTGGTATTTTATGTTTGGAAGCTCCACAAGGCATGACACTTTCCGATGCTCCCCAATCTTCACCTAAAACGGTTATCGAACTACCCTATTCAAATGGTAGATTATGGAATCAATGTTTTTATCTTCACTTCTCTCCTAAACATGCGGAAAAAGTTTCTACTGTTATACCTATTATATATGGAAACAATAAGCGGTTTCTTCCGGTGACGGCTATCAGCAAAAAGATCAGTCACCAAAGCCCTGTAATCCGGGAATGTCCCGACATTGCCGTAAAAAGCCTGATACAAACAGAAAAAGGTATCACGATAGAAACCGGTAAATGGCCTGCCGATATTGATGAGGACGGCAAACGTTATGCAGAAGTCATCATACAAAGCAATGAAAAGTCACTTATAATCCGCCGGATCTCTTTCACTCTGGAAGGGGAAATTTCTTATCGCCTCGCCTATGCACACGGAAAAGACTTTTATCCACGTACCGATCTGGCAGAACAGCCACATGCCCCAAAAAACTCCCGGTAAACAGATATTCCCTGTCAATGTAACGTTAAAGCCTCATAAACGCCTCCATATCCGACTTTTCCCATGGAGCACACGGCAGAGTAAAGAATTATATTTTAGAATAAAAGATTGCCGGTTTGAGGGAATGGAAATAGAATAAGGCTTCATTGGATAATATCAGATACTCAAAGTACCTGATAGGAAATTTCGGCCGAAACAAATGATATTTTGCGGCCGCAAGGATAGCATCAGAGGAAATATCATGATCGATGATCATCCCAAGAATCTTTCTACCTTCGATGGAGAACGGTATTTATTTGCACAACCACATAATATGCGTGTACCGGACCGTAACTATCACAGAGTATCGGGCTGGCAAGATATTATCAGGCTGTTATAAGGACAATCATAATAGAGAGTGAATCTTTTTCGTAGAGTTTATGAGATTGAAGTATCGCAATATTGTGTAGGCAGACTATCAGTATATGATAAAACACTATCAATTCATCTTATCGGAATTGCCTATCTTTGCCGCACTTATCAATATTCAGAAATCTAAAAAGAAGAAAAACATGAGCATCAGAAAACGAATGAATGTATTGTTTGGAACGTTACTGCTGACCGGCAGTCTGTTTTCACAAAATGTATGCGTATCTACCCCTGAAACCTCCCTGGTACTCTCGGCACCTGTCGGTGGTGAGCTGAAACATGTATACTATGGAGATAAACTCTCGGAGGTAGATTTGCAGAATATAAATCTTACAGGAACTCCGGACATGCCTGCTTATCCTGTGTATGGACTTAACTGTCCCGGAGAATCCGCTTTAGCCGTAAAACATGCCGACGGAAACATGACTTTGCAGATGGAAATCATACAGGTAAAAACGAGCAAGGAAGGAAATGCGGAAATCACTGCCATCGAACTGAAAGACAAGGTATATCCTTTCTATGTAAACGTGTATTATAAAGCCTATCAGGATGCAGATGTCATCGAGACATGGACAGAAATCCGACATCAGGAAAAGAAACCGGTTATACTCAATCAGTTTGCCTCTGCTTTCTTACCTATTCGTCGGGGCGATGTCTGGCTATCTCATCTTTACGGATCATGGGCGAACGAAGGACGTTTGTGTCAAGAGGCATTGGAACCCGGCATGAAGGTAATAAAGAATAAGGATGGGGTACGAAACTCGCACACCTCACATGCCGAAGTCATGTTCTCACTGGATGGAAAGCCACAGGAAAATGCGGGTTGTGTCATTGGCGCCGCCCTCTGTTACAGTGGTAACTACAAACTGCGCATTGATACGCACGACGATGAATATCATCGGTTCTTTGCCGGAATCAATGAGGAAAATTCAGCTTACTCATTAAAGAAAGATGAGATTTTCCGTACTCCCGAACTTGCTTTAACTTACAGTAATGAAGGATTAAGCGGAAGCAGCCGGAACTTCCATCGCTGGGCGCGCCTGCACAAGCTTGCTCATGGCACTGTTCCCCGCAAGATTTTGCTGAATAGCTGGGAAGGTGTCTACTTCGACGTTAACCAAGCGGGTATGGATCAGATGATGAGTGATATCGCTTCCATGGGTGGTGAACTGTTCGTGATGGATGACGGTTGGTTTGGCGACAAATATCCGCGTAAAAACGACAGTTCTTCTCTTGGAGACTGGGTAGTGGATAAGAATAAGTTACCCAATGGCATTGAAGGTCTGCTGAAAGATGCACAAAAGAACGGTGTCAAGTTTGGCATCTGGATAGAGCCGGAAATGGCCAATACGACCAGTGAATTTTATGAGAAACATCCGGACTGGGTGATTAAGGCTCCCGAACGTGACGTGGTGCAGGGACGTGGTGGTACACAAGTAGTGCTGGATCTTGCCAATCCGCAGGTACAGGAATTTATCTTCAAGATTGTAGATGATCTTATGAGTAACTACCCGGAAATCGACTACATCAAATGGGATGCCAATATGTCCATCTTAAATCATGGTTCCAATTATCTGACGAAAGACAATCAAAGCCACATGTATATTGAATTCCACCGTGGCTTTGAGAAAATATGCCAGCGAATACGCGCTAAATATCCGGACCTTACCATACAGGCTTGCGCCAGCGGCGGCGGTCGTGTCAACTATGGCATCCTGCCCTACTTCGATGAGTTTTGGGTAAGTGATAATACGGATGCTCTGCAACGTATCTATATGCAATGGGGAACTTCGTATTTCTTCCCTGCCATTGCCATGGCATCGCATATCAGTGCCGCTCCCAACCACCAGACTTTCCGCACCATTCCTTTAAAATATCGCATTGACGTAGCGATGAGTGGTCGCCTGGGTATGGAAATACAACCAAAGAATATGACAGAGGAAGAGAAGACACTTTGCAAGAATGCCATCGCTGAATATAAAACGATCCGTCCGGTGGTGCAACTGGGTGATATCTATCGTTTAATGTCTCCGTATGATAAGTTGGGAGTAGCTTCTATGATGTACGTAACGCCTGAAAAGGATAAGTCGGTGTTCTATTGGTGGAAGACAGAACACTTTGTCAACCAGCATCTGCCACGAGTGAAAATGGCAGGACTCTCTCCCAATAAACTTTACAAAGTGCATGAACTGAACCGGATAGATAATGATCCGCTGAGTTTTGAGGGAAAGACATTTAGTGGTGCTTATCTGATGGCGAATGGTTTGGAGATACCTTATAACCATAAGGTAGATTACCATAAGCAGAATGATTATTCAAGTAGAGTGCTTTATCTGGAAGAGGTGAAATAGTATTTATCCATTATGGTGCGGTAATGAGCTATATTCCCATTAGGACTGAACATACTTCCCACTACGACTGAAGCCACTTCCCACTACGACTGAACTAGTGTTCCACTACGACTAATCTTAGTGGAACACTAAGTACACTATCACACAAGAAGTTATATTCTTCAGTTCACTCCTATATAATACCCTACAGTAATGAATGAAATGATAACCTGTACTATCTCAATTAGCTTCGCTGACATATTATCTGATTTATCTCATTAAGGTACGTTCTCCTCCTCTCGGGAGGAGGAGTACCCCAACGGGGGGGAGGTGGTAGGTAAAATAATAAATACCTATTAATAAGAATATTAAGGAACTATTTCTCACCTACCACCCCGCCCTTCGGGCACCCCTCCTCCAACTGGAGGAGGGGAATTGAGATAGTCCATTTAATTCATAACCCTACAGAAACAAATTAATTCCCCCACCAATCCCCAATAATTTCACATTTTTGCGTATGTTTGTACAAAAGTTCAATCCAGCAAATCTACATGGAATTATTAGTATATAAAGCCTCAGCCGGCTCAGGAAAGACATTCACCCTTGCTGTAGAGTATATCAAGCACCTGATACTGAATCCAAGGGCCTATCGGCAAATACTGGCCGTAACTTTTACCAATAAAGCTACGGCAGAAATGAAAGAACGTATTCTGCAACAACTTTACGGCATCTGGTTAAGTGATCCGGCATCAGAGCCCTACCTGAACCGCATCCGGGAAGATTTACGACAGAAAAACTTATCCGACTCCGACATTCGTCGGGCAGCAGGAACAGCATTGCAATACATGCTGCATGATTACAGCCGTTTTCGCGTAGAAACCATCGACTCCTTCTTCCAGTCCGTAATGCGCAATCTGGCACGGGAACTGGAACTGAGTCCGAACCTGAATATAGAACTGAACAACGCCGACGTACTGAGCGATGCCGTAGACAGCCTCATTGAAAAACTGACACCTTCCTCCCCTGTCCTGGCTTGGTTGCTGGATTATATCAACGAACGCATTGCCGATGACAAACGTTGGAATGTATCCGATGAGATCAAGCGATTCGGCTGGAACATCTTCGACGAAGGTTACATAGAACGCGGTGAAGGACTCCGGCAACAACTGAAAGAACCGGATATAATCAAACTGTACCGTAATGTGTTGCGGGAAATGGAGACTGAGGCTCTGGAACAAATGAAAAGCTTCTACGACCAGTTCATCGGAGAATTGGAATCACATGCACTCACCGCCGAAGAGCTGAAAGGCGGAACGCGAGGCATAGGCAGTTATTTCCGTAAATTGCGTGACGGACGGTTATCAGACAAAGATGTGCTGAACGCCACTCTGAAGAATAGCTTAGATGACGCAAAGAATTGGGCCACCAAGACTTCGCCCCGAAAGAACGATATCATCCATCTGGCAGAAACAAGTCTGCTCCCTTTATTGCAGGATGCAGAAACATTCAGACCCCGCAACAACAAGACCGTAAACAGTTGCCGGTTATCACTGCAACACCTGAACAAATTGCAATTGCTTGCCCATATTGACGAAGAAGTACGGGAGCTGAACCGCGAACATAACCGTTTCCTGTTGTCAGACACCAACGCCTTGCTCCATAACCTGGTACGGGATGGAGACTCTTCATTCGTATTCGAGAAAATCGGTGCCAATATCCGGAACGTAATGATCGATGAATTCCAGGACACCAGCCGTATGCAATGGGATAACTTCAAAATCTTATTGCTCGAAGGTCTTTCACAAGGAGCCGACAGCTTGATTGTAGGTGACGTGAAACAATCCATTTACCGTTGGCGAAATGGAGACTGGGGAATATTGAATGCGCTGGGTACCAAAGAAACGCCTATTCCCTACCCTGTACGTGTAGAAACTTTAAAAACAAACCGTCGAAGCGAAACAAATATCATCCGTTTTAACAACAGTTTGTTTACGGCCGCAGTGGAGTACCTGAATATGCTTCACCTGAAAGAATTACAGGAAGATTGCCGCCCGTTGCAGCAAGCCTATGCCGACGTGGCACAGGAATCTCCACGAACCGAAGCCAAAGGATACATCAAGGCGACTTTCCTGGAACCGGACGAAGAACACGATTATACGGAACTGACCATCATCTCTTTAGGCGAAGAAGTACAGAGACTACTGGCTGCCGGTGTAAAATTAAACGATATCACCATCCTCGTTCGCAAGAATAAAAACATTCCTCCCATTGCCGATTACTTCGACAAAACAATGCATCTGCCTATTGTTTCAGACGAAGCTTTCCGACTGAATGCTTCACAAGCATTGTGCATGTTGATGGATGCTTTACGTTACCTTTCCAATCCTGATGATAAAGTGGCAAGAGCCTCATTAATTATAAATTACGAATTACAGATTACAAACGAAAACAAAGAAGGGCGAATGGAGAAGGAAGGAGCAAATGCGCCTGAAACGAAATGGGACGATATACTAACTTCCCGACCTGAGGATGTATTGCCCGAGGCATTTGTCAACCGCATAGAGCCTCTTCGTCTAATGCCGCTATACGAATTACTGGAAGAATTGTTCAGTCTGTTTGAGATGAACCGGATCAAAGAACAGGATGCGTATCTCTTTTCTTTTTTCGATGCCGTAACGGAGTACCTGCAAAACAACTCATCGGATCTGGATGTATTTATCCGCTATTGGGACGAAACCTTATGCAACAAAACAATCCCCAGCGGAGAAATGGATGGTATTCGTATCCTTTCCATTCACAAGTCAAAAGGATTGGAATTCCATACCGTCTTAATCCCCTTCTGCGACTGGAAGTTAGAGAATGAGACCAATAATCAATTAATATGGTGCTCACCTTCCGAATCACCTTTCAGCGCACTCGACATTGTTCCGGTCAATTATTCCTCTACCATGGCAGAATCAGTATACAGGCAAGAGTATCTTAACGAGCGTCTGCAACTTTGGGTGGATAACCTGAATCTGCTCTATGTAGCATTTACCCGTGCCGGAAAGAATCTCATCCTTTGGAGTAAAAAAGGCCAGAAAGGAACAATGTCCGAACTGCTTGCCAATGCACTGCCACACGTAGCCGCCCAGGAAGGTAATGAAAATTGGGACGAGGAAGAACCTTACGAAACCGGAATGCTCTGCCCATCGGAAGATACCAAGCCGACGACGACCGCCAAAACCTCAGTCAACCGCCTTGCTCAAAAGCCTGACAAACTCCCGGTACACATGGAGAGCATGAGGCATGAGATCGAATTCCGGCAATCAAACCGTTCAGCCGACTTCATTCAGGGAGTTGACGAAGATGAATCAGACAATCGCTTCATAAACCGAGGACGCTTGCTGCATACTCTTTTCTCAGCCATTGAAACAGAAGAGGACATCGACAATGCCATCGACCAACTTATATTCGAAGGCATCATCGGCAAAACGGAAACAGAAGATGAAATCCGGGAACTGACCCGGCATGCCTTTTCCACCCCCCAAGTGCAGGATTGGTATTCGGGAGACTGGCAATTGTTCAACGAGTGCGACATCATCTGGCAAGAAAAAGGGGAACTCCGAACCCGCCGACCGGACCGCGTCATGATGCGCGACAACGAAATTGTTGTCGTGGACTTCAAATTCGGAAAACAGAATAAGAAATATAATAAGCAAGTACAGGGATATATGCAACTGCTCACACGCATGGGATACCCGAAAGAGAACATAAAAGGATACCTGTGGTACGTAGAAGAAGATTTAATAGAAAAAGTATAAAGAATCATGATACGAGGAAAGCAAACTTGCAAAATATTAAAAGACATTCGCCGGCAAATTGCCGAAGCAAATGATATCGAATATATCACTTCCGAATGTCAATACAAAGGAGATTGTACAGGTACATGTCCCAAATGCGAGGCAGAAGTGCAGTATCTGGAGCAACAACTGGCACGTAAACACATGGCAGGAAAAGCGATTACCATACTTGGAATATCCGCAGGATTGGCAACAATGATACCACAGCCTGCCTGTGCAGAGCCGATCCATTCCGAAGCTCCGCATGGTTATTATATAGTAACTCCGGAAATACAGGAAAAACCGGTGATAAGAGTCCTCCCGCCGGACTCTCTCGTACAGGAGGTTATCCTGCAAGATACTACCATATATGGCACAAATCAGTACGATGCACCGGATACAATGCCCGAATTTCCCGGGGGCATGATTGAAATGATGCAATTCATAAGCAAAAAATTAGACCTGAAACTCCCCGTTTATCAAGGTAACGGAACTCAAGGACGAACTACAGTCAGATTTGTCATCGAAAAGGATGGGAGTATCACAAATGCCAGAATCCTCAGAGGCGTTGATCCGTATTTAGATAAAGAGGCTCTGCGCGTAGTCAGAGAATTCCCCAAATGGAAACCCGGTACGGTAGCGGGACAACCTGTACGTGTGGAATATACCGTCCCGGTCATGTTTCGATTGCAGTAGATATAAGGCAATTATAAATCAGAATAATCATGGTACGAGGAAAGCAAACATGCAAGATATTAAAAGACATTCGCCGGCAAATTGCCGAAGCAAATGATATCGAATATATCACTTCCGAATGTCAATACAAAGGAGATTGTACAGGTACATGTCCCAAATGTGAATCAGAAGTACGATATCTGGAACATCAACTGGAACGACGACGCATGGCAGGAAAAGCGATCACTCTATTAGGATTGTCCGCAGGGATTATCGCAATGAATGCCTGCGCCAACTCACCTGGCCAGTCAGCAAAGAACACCTCAGAGATCAAACTTGAGTGTCAGAGCGTGCCGACGGATAAGGACTCACTCTTTTTAATCAAAGGTACGGTTACAGACAGTCTGACTCAAAAACCAATTGTCGGAGCCAATGTCTCTGAAAAAGAAACTACAAATGGTACTCTAACAGATGCGAATGGTGAGTTTACACTAAAAGTTTCCGGTAAATATCCGCTAATCATCCAATACGTTGGAATGGAAACGCAGGAAATTGAAATAAATAAGAAGGGAGCAACTTACATTCAGGTCGCACTGCGTGAAAGCAATATGACAATGGGAGAATCAACAATAATATCCGGAGAGATACTGGAAGGAGATGTTGATTACGAAACAATAGAAACAACACCACCGGAATTTCCCGGAGGCACACAAGCTTTATTCAATTTCATACGTGAGAATCTGCAATATCCTAATAACGATATATGCGTGACAGGGCGCATTGTAGCACAGTTCACTGTCAAAGAAGACGGTAGCATCGCAAATGCCCGAGTAATCCGTGGCATCCATCCGGATTTTGACAAAGAGGCTCTGCGGGTGATTAATATGATGCCCAAATGGAAACCTGGTACCAAACAAGGGGAAGTGGCGGATACAGAGTACACCGTGCCCATAATGTTCAGTGCAGAATAGTTATCAAAAACAAAAGATTAAGATGCAAACTTTTCTTCAATTAGTTGCCCAAGACTTACACCAAAAGATAGGAAACGATCTTTCACGGATCGCCATTGTTTTTCCGAACAAACGTGCCAGCCTTTTCTTCAACGAGCATTTGGCGACACAAAGTGACCGCCCTTTATGGTCTCCCGCTTACGTCAGCATCAGTGAACTGTTCCGACAGCTTTCTCCATGGAAACTGGGCGACCCCATCCGCCTAGTTTGTGAACTCTATAAAGTATTTCGTGAAGAAACCCATAGTGAAGAAACTCTTGATGATTTCTATTTCTGGGGAGAACTTCTTATCAGCGATTTCGATGATGTCGATAAAAATCTTGTTGATGCCGACCGTCTATTCTCCAATCTGCAAGACCTGAAAAATATCATGGATGATTACGACTTCCTTGACTCCGAACAGGAAGAAGCCATCCGTCAGTTCTTTCAAAACTTCTCCATCGAGCGACGCACGCAACTGAAAGAGAAGTTCATCTCCTTGTGGGATAAATTAGGCGATATCTATCACGGCTACCGCGACAATCTCGCAGAACTCGGCATTGCTTATGAGGGTATGATGTATCGCTACGTCATGGAAGAACTGCAACCGGAAAAGCTGAAGTATGACCGGTATGTTTTCGTTGGTTTCAATGTATTGAATAAAGTGGAAACCCGTTTTTTTGAGCGTCTGCGTGATGCCGGCAAAGCATTGTTCTATTGGGATTATGACTTGTTTTACACCCGTCTGCCTCGTAAGAAGACTCCGCCTTACACGCATGAAGCCGGCGAATTCATTCTCCGCAACCTGAAAATCTTCCCCAACGAACTACCCGAAACCGCATTCGATGTATTAAGACATCCTAAAAATGTACGTTTCATCTCCGCTCCTACCGAAAATGCACAGGCACGCTATTTGCCGGAATGGGTACGTTCCGTAATGAAAAACGATCCATCAGGTACACCAACCCAGGAAAAAGAGAATGCTGTGGTACTTTGTAATGAATCTCTTTTATTACCCGTACTCCACTCCATACCATCGGAAGTAAAGAATGTCAATATCACGATGGGATTTCCGCTGGCACAGACCCCTGTATACAGTTTCATCAGCGCACTCATAGAACTGCAAACCAGTGGTTATCGCAGAGATACAGGACGTTATTCATACGAAGCCGTCCAGGCTGTATTGAAGCATCCCTATACACGCCAATTGTCACCCTCCGCAGAAAAACTGGAGAAACAGCTTACGAAAGACAATCGCTTCTACCCTCTGCCTTCCGAATTAAAGCAAGATGAGTTTCTGGAACAGGTATTCACTCCGCAGACCGGCATTTCAGCCCTCTGCCAATACCTGACGGATACACTTCGCGAAGTCTCCATCCTCTACCGGCAAGAACAGGAAACAGATGATATTTTCAATCAGCTTTACCGGGAGTCCTTATTCAAGAGCTATACCCTCATCAACCGTCTGCTCAGTCTTATTGACAGTGGTGAACTAAATCTGCAAACCGACACTTTGAAACGCCTTCTTTGCCGCTTGCTTGCAACCTCAAATATTCCGTTCCACGGTGAACCTGCCATCGGTATGCAAGTAATGGGAGTGCTGGAAACACGTAACCTCGATTTCCGAAACCTCATCATGCTCTCCCTCAACGAAGGTCAGCTGCCCAAAGCCGGTGGAGAATCATCCTTCATCCCTTACAATCTGCGGAAAGCTTTCGGCATGACCACTATCGAACATAAGAATGCGGTCTATGCATACTACTTTTACCGACTGATACAACGCGCTGAAAATATCACCTTATTATATAATACATCTTCTGATGGACTGAACCGTGGAGAAATGTCCCGTTTCATGCTGCAATTTCTTGTTGAATCGCCGCACGATATTTCACGCGAATACCTGGAAGCCGGACAATCTCCTCAAAGTGGCAGAGAAATCCGTATAGAGAAAACACCGGAAATCATTGCGAGAATGTGTGAGAAATACAATCTCGTCCGCCATCCCAAAGCACTTTTCTCTCCTTCTGCACTCAATGCTTATCTGGATTGCCGTTTGAAATTCTACTATCGTTATGTGGCCGGATTAAAAGCTCCCGATGAAGTGAGTGCTGAAATAGATTCCGCACTGTTCGGTACTATTTTCCACCGTTCAGCCGAATTGGCATATAAAGATCTGACTGCGAATGGAAAAGAAATACGGAAGGAAGACCTGGAGCAACTGTTACGTAATGACGTAAAATTACAGAATTATGTAGATACAGCTTTCAAAGAAGAGTTCTTCCACGTTCTCCCCACAGAAAGACCTGAATATAATGGTACGCAACTTATTAATGCCAAAGTGATTGCATCCTATCTCCGCCAATTGCTGCGTAACGACCTGCAATATGCTCCTTTCGCCATGGAAGGTATGGAAGAACCGGTAAACGAAATCATGGAAATAGAAACTCCACAAGGAAAACTGTCCCTGAACATCGGTGGTACCATCGACCGCATGGACAGTAAGGGCGATACCTTACGTATTGTAGACTATAAAACCGGTGGCAGCCCCAAAACTCCCGAGAATATAGAGCAACTGTTCACTCCTGCCGACGGACGTCCAAACTATATTTTCCAAACTTTCCTGTACGCTTCCATCATGTGCCGCAAACAATCGTTGAAGGTTGCCCCTTCCCTGCTCTACATTCACCGTGCAGCATCAGAAACTTATTCTCCTGTAATTGAAATGGGGGAAGCCCGCCAACCTAAAATACCGGTCAACAACTTCGCTTTCTATGAAGATGAGTTTCGCGAACGCCTGCAAAACCTATTACAAGAAATATACAATCCGGAAGAGCCCTTTACACAAACTGAAGATAAAAGGAAATGTGAGTTCTGTGATTTCAGAGACCTGTGCAGGCGCTAATAAAAAAACAGACCGTCCGTTCACCTGGAACAGACGGTCTATATGACTCGGACAGACCATCTGTTTCAACCCAACAGACGGTCTGTTTTTCTTTATTGTATCATTTATTTTTTCAACGGAACAGAGAAACTGAATATAGAACCTTCACCCTTCTTCGAGGTAAACCACAACTTACCACCATTCTTCACCACAAAATCCTGGCACAACAACAATCCCAAACCGGAACCTTCTTCATTGTTAGTACCGAATGTGCTGAAGTGAGTATCTGTATGCAGCAATTTCTTTTGTCCTTCCTCGTCAATACCGCAACCGTGGTCTTGTACGCTGACTACCGCCATGCCATCTTTCGCTTCCAGCTTCACCAGCACCTCAGAGTTTTCGTTACTGAACTTAATAGCATTGCTTATCAGATTGCGTATTACAGTCTTCAGCATATCAATGTCGGCAGATACAGCTAACTTCTCCGGTTTCTCTTCACGGATTGTAATCTTCTTCATACCGGCTACCATATTGAAGATGTCGATCACTCCATCCACAACTTCTACTACATCAATGTCCTGATATACTACATTCAACTTACCAATCTGGCTCTTGGTCCACTTCAGCAAGTTATCCAGCAGAGAGAATACATCTTCTGTCGTCTGGTTTGCCATTGTCAGCAGTTCATACATCTCGGCACCGATTTTCTCGGACGGCAGATTCAGTATCAACATATTCAGCACCATCTTGATGGAGCCCATAGGAGAACGTAAATCATGAGCAATCACCGAATAAAGTTTGTCACGTCCGGCAATGGTACGTTGCAGTTCTTCGGTCTTATTCAAAATAATACGTTTGGCAGCTACCAACGAAATCTGGTGGGTTACACGGATAATCAGCTCTTCCTTGTTAAAAGGTTTGGAGATAAAGTCATTTGCTCCCACCTGGAAACCTTTTACAATATCCGTCGTGCTGTTCAGTGCAGTCAGGAAGATGATAGGAATATCTGCGGTTTTGGGATTTGCTTTCAAATGTTGCGCTACCTCAAAACCACTCATATCCGGCATCATCACGTCCAGCAACACCAAATCCGGGTTTTCCTTATCTACCTGCTCTAATGCTTGCCGACCGTTACTTGCCGTAGCGATTGCAAATTTTTCATTTGTCAAGAGTACCTTCAACAATAATACGTTGGACATCACATCGTCGACGATGAGAATTTTGTACTCAGAAGGATTAATTTCCATATTCATCTTATACAATATTGTTTTCCCGTTTATCTATATAATCTATTTACGATATTCCCTAAAATATTCCACTATCCGCTTCAAACCGTCTTCCAGTTCAATGGTAGGCTTCCAGTTCAGCTTCTCTTTTGCCAGCGTAATATCCGGCTGACGTTTTTTAGGATCATCATGCGGAAGTGGCTTGAATACCAACTTCGACTTCGACCCTGTCAACTGAATCACTTTTTCCGCTAATTCGAGGATGGAAAATTCATTCGGATTTCCAAGGTTCACCGGACCAATAAATTCATCCTCCGTGTTCATCATTCTCACCATTCCCTCTATGAGGTCATCAATATATTGAAAGCTTCGCGTCTGATCTCCTGTTCCATAGATAGTTATATCATGATCCTGCAATGCCTGAACCACAAAATTGGAAACCACTCTTCCATCATTCGGCAGCATTCGTGGGCCATACGTGTTAAAGATACGAATAATTTTAATACGAATGTTGTTTTGCCGGTGATAATCCATAAACAAAGTTTCAGAACAGCGCTTCCCTTCATCATAACAAGAACGGATGCCTATTGGATTTACATTTCCCCAATAACTTTCCACCTGAGGATGCACTACCGGATCACCATATATTTCACTGGTAGATGCCTGTAAAATCTTGGCATTCGTCTTCTTTGCCAACCCTAACATATTAATGGCTCCCAATACAGAAGTCTTAATCGTTTTGATTGCATCATATTGGTAATGTATCGGCGATGCCGGGCAAGCTAAATTGTATATTTCATCAAGAGTCTCGGTATGATAGGGGAATTCTACATCATGATGCACAAACTCAAAAAGAGGATTGCTTTTCAGATGCTCGATATTCGCTTTCACGCCGGTAAATAGATTGTCAAGACATATCACATGATGTCCTTCATTTATCAACCGTGTGCATAAGTGCGACCCTATAAAACCAGCACCACCGCTAACCAATATATTTTTCATGTATGTTTTTTATAATGTCCAAAGACTTATGAAACCTGTTCATTTGTTTATGATGGCAAAAGTAGGAGATTTGGTTAACTTATGCAAGTTTGTAACAAGATATTTCACTTGTTAATGATAACAAAAGAACATAATAGAAACAAAAATGCCCAAAACGGGCATTTTATTCTTCGGGAACCGGCGTTTCAATCGGATTTGGAATACTAAAACTTTTGTCCGAGAACAAATCCGCCAAGCCGGAAATCTGCTTCAGACGAAGAAGTTCATCACGATCCATGCCTATATTTTTCATAATCCATTGGTCGGACATACCCGCTTTATCCAGTTCGGCCACAATATGGCACATCAGTTCGATATTGTGCGAGCCTCGTGCACGGTTATGCCGGATGGTAGATGCCATTCGATTGGATAATTCTTTATCAATCACCACTACAGGCAACAAACCGTTTTCCCGCTGATAAATTCGCTTGGAGCTTCTCAACACACTATAACGATGATACCCGTCTACCAGTATATAACGGTCGGTTTCGCTATCATAGTAACATACGCAAGGCATCGTAAACCCATCTTCCCAAATAGAAAGTTCCAGCAATTTCATTTCAGGTGGCGCCACTATGTTGGGATTATAATCATTCGCCACTATTTTCTCTACCGGCACAGCTTTTACGGCATATACCGGACTTTGATCTACACTCATAACATCATATTTTTGAATTGTTCCATTATTTTATCTCGTTTGTATGCTTCCTCCTTATTTAAGGCAAAACCCATATATTTGCAAGCATGATCATTCTTCAGAATACATACACACATTCTCTTATACGTGGGGATTTCACGAAATTCAGAAATGTCTATATCATCCAGATAGTCCATTTTAACAGGCTTCTTATGCGTCTTATAATTAGTAGTATTCACCACTTCCAATGACACGCCGGCTTTTCTTAGTTTCTCAATGGTCTCCTCAGCAAGACACCCGCCTTTTGTACGCCAAAACTCAATACTGACAGTCAGTTTCTTCAAATAATTGCGCCGGGTAGTTTCGGGTAAGGTAGAGAGCAGAAATCGCATGAACTCTTTCCAGGTATACCCCTTCGGCAGGCGGACGCTTTGCCAGCCCATAGCATGTGTTCCACCATAAATTCCGGTAAAGTTCACCCCATTAACACGGCCTACCATCTTGCCCCATGTACTGGGATCAATCACTTTATAAAGGCGAAGACTTTCCTGAGCCTCACAAAGGAAGGGGCTTGCTACACGCTGGCGCTCAATGTTTACACCTGCTTTATAATATAAATCATATAAATGATTATAGTCCCAGCCAAACCTTCCATTGGCTACCCAGATATCTGTCGTTTTCCAGTCGAAAACAGGATAAGCATTGAAGATATCATTTCCGATTTTAGAAGTCCACCGGTAATTATGATACATCTGATATTTCCGGGCGAGGTGAATGCTGCGCCAGCGATTGAAACTTTCCTGCGTACGAATACCTATGAGGAAGCAGGATCGTATCGCATCTTTTCTTGTATGCAACCATTTGGCAAAATGCATCTGAAACTCGTAGTCCCACATTGCATCCGTATAAAAAGGGAAGTCCTCTACAGTCATACTGCCTTCCGGCATTTTCCGTACCCATATATCCCGCTGCTCCGGATCCCAAGGACGCCAATAATTCTGATACATAGATGTACAGGTGGTTACCTTGAAAGGTACGCACACACGATATACATCCAAAATATCCTTATTGGCTTCCAGAATACGGTCCACGTAATCGATAGTCATGCTATACTGGATTTCATAATCCATGTGGTAAACACAAAGTTTACGCTTCAGATTATTGCGCCGGATGTAATCAATACATAAATTCAATAACACACCACTGTCTTTTCCTCCTGAAAAGGATACACAGATATTATCAAATTCTTTAAATATAATATGCAGCCGTTCCTGTGCTAATTCATATACATTCTTCTGAGCCTCCCCCATTCTATTTCTCCTTATTCATTTTTACATAGCGTTTCCATTCTTTCTCCACAGAAAAGCCTAATTCCTGGAATACTCTTTGATGCTCAATAAATGTAACTGAGCTCAAACGCTTATCTTCATCTGTGCTGTCTATAACTTTCTCCAAAAGAGCTTTTAATACTTCCGCATTATTCTCCTTTATATAATAGTTATTAATAATTGCTTCCGATTTCTTATGTTCCAGCGGTATAAAGCCAACTATTTCTTTTCCTTCCACCGCAACAAACCATATAAAGTTTTCCGAAGTGCGAAAAGGATAATTATAGTTCTGTTTCAATACTACAGGATTCATAACCAATGGAGCGACCAGTTGATACAACCGTTTCTCCGTGCCTTTTAATTCAACTATTTGTGTCATTATCGATTTGTTATTTATTATGGTTTGAGCTTACATTCCCACATAAAATAGTGCAGACAAAATTAAATAAAAAAAGAATAGAGACAATAAAGAATGGAGAAAATTAATAAAATTATATTTATTAAACATATGAATCTTAAACTACAGTATATTTCTATAAAATTGCTTATTGAGTTAGCCGGTAAGGTCGTTGTCACAACCTAACGCATTGCCCGGCGATACCGTGGTTCACATCTGTGCCGCTTCGCTCCGTATCAATTATATGAAAATAGAAAATTTCATTTTCAACCGATTATCGAAAAAAAGTAAATAGAAGTAATGTATTTTCATAACATTAGCATAGAAATATTCAGTTCTGTTTCTGACATAAAACCATTTACTGACAAATCCTGAATGAAAGGATTAAAGCAATCATTACCTACTGATACTCAACACATTAAGCAAGAGGAGAAATATCATTTTGGGGTCATTTTAGGGTCAGGGTCACCTATACACGCATTTGGAGGCAAAAAACAGAAAAAGGAAATATCGATATGTTTATATTTAAGATAAAAAGAGAACAAGCTCAATTTACGACAAAAAATTCCGCATAGACGGTATATGTATACATATTTCACAATCTAAGTATCTACTCTTACAGTGCAGAAAAGAGAGAATTGAAGAACATGCGAAAAGACATAAAAGTATAAGCACAAAATACAAATAAAAAATAATACACTATTAATCAACAAGTTGCCAATAGATTCAAGCCACACACGCTCCAAAATGTGTGTATAGGTGACCCTGACACCAAAATGACCCCTATTTGCTCGCCAGAACCTTGCCGATTAGGATTGATTTAGTAAACATATTTCCAATACTATATCAATAGTATTATAAGAAGCAATGTTCTGTCCTGAAAGAAGCAATGTTCTATTCAAAAGCATTGCTTTATATGCGACATAACATTGCTTCATATTCCATTTCATGAAATCAAGTTTAGAGCCTATTTCTCAAACAGCCAAATATATGTTCGAGAATGAGAACAATTCCAATGATCAGACCTATATCATCATTAAGGGAAAGTTGACAGGAAAAACCGAAGAGCTTTATTACAAGATACAGCTTCTTGATACGAATAAGAAGGCCTATCCCGTCATGAGGAATTACCACTACAAAATTGTGATAAAATCCTTCAGCGAGAGTGCAAACGGAAGTACTGAATTTGCCGATGCTAAAACTTCAGAACCTTCCAATAATATCTATGCCGAGATATTCAAGGAATCTCCTTCTATCTCCGACAATAACAATAATATGCTGACAGTAAACATATTACGCTTCCTGTTCACCCAGGCAGGAACCTTGAAGGTATCAGTATGCCTATTGGACCACCGGTCCCGGAACCAAAGTATTAAACTTCCGTACCAGTCTTGAAAACAGCGATGAAACCGTTCTGATAGCCAATGAAATCTTCCAGACAAAGAGCGTGGAAGTAAAATCGCGCCACTTTACCAATGTTTCAGTCAATGGAAACAATACGGTAAATTATGGCGTGAACAATACAGCCAGTTTTATGTTTACTATTCCAGCATACCCGGATAATCCGCCCACATACCCGTTAACGGTGTTTATTGCAACCCCAAATCTGCAAACCACCCAAAGCGGTTGGACAGCAGTTGCAGATGGTTATCAACGGACTTACGCTTCGCAGCTTTCAGGAGGATAAACCGTCACGTTTACCTCTAAAAAAGCCATAAGCAGTGAAAAGCTGATAATATCCGCTCCCGGATTTAGTCCTACGACCATTGGCTTTGAGAATATTCTGGCGCAGTCAGTAACTGCCAGCAATACGATACAGGTTTATCAGAATAACGGCTTACTCAATATCCCCCGCTATACGGTAACCTCATCAGATACCGGCATTGCATCTGGTTTTACTACCAGCCGCACCAGCACTTACTCAACTACTATATACGCCGGAGCCAAATTGAATGATGTGGTTACTTTCACTCTGAAGAATTATAACTATTCCGCCACATATAAGGTAGAAGAGTTACTGAAGAGTCCGGCAATTGTTTTACAATAACAAATTAATGAATGAATATGAAAGCGATTAAATTTTTCCTATTGTCAACCTTGATGCTCACATACACCATAGGTACGTATGGGCAGGATAAGAGCCACTATATGCCCCAATTTGCCATAAAGACCAATGCACTCTATTGGGCTACCACTACCCTTAACCTCGGTTTCGAAGTCGGTCTCTCCAAAAAACTGACCCTCGACGTGTCCGGCAACTATAATCCCTGGAAATTCTCAGACCACAAGCAGATTAAACATTGGTTGGTTCAACCGGAACTTCGCTACTGGCTCTGCGAACGCTTCTACGGACACTTCTTCGGCCTGCATGCCCATTATGCAGAGGCCAATGTCAGCAATCTGAATATATTAGGACTGGGACACGAACGCTATCAGGGCAACATCTACGGAGCCGGCATCTCTTACGGTTACCAATGGATACTCAACAAGCGTTGGAGTATGGAAGCCGAAATCGGTGTAGGCTATGCCCGCATAGATTATGATAAGTACAACTGCGGCAAATGCGGAACCAAGCTCGACAGCGGACACAAGAACTACTTTGGCCCTACTAAGGTAGCATTAAACATCATATACGTCATAAAATAATATAGTCATGAAAAAGAAACTGATATACTTCGTCTTGTGCCTCGTCGCCACACTGCCGGTCGGTGCACAGAAATTCTATAAAGATGCCATCAGCATCACCAATGCTTCCTTGTGGCAACAAGGAGAGTCACTCTATATAAATATGCAGATTGACATGCGGAACCTGAAAGTCAGCAATGACCGCACCCTGACATTAACTCCCGTACTGACAGGTCCGGACAATAATATCGTATTGCCGGAAATCGTTATCAACGGACGCAGAAGGCAAAAGGCCTATCTCCGTGCCATAGCTTTGGATAAGGCAACTACTATGGAGATACCTTACAATACTCAGGAAGTTCTGAACTACACACAGGTCATACCTTACGAACCATGGATGGAAAATGCTTATCTGAATCTGGAAGAAGATTTATGCGGATGCGGAGGACACCAGGAGGTACTGACACAGGAAATGATTATGAACGGAGTTTCTACGGAAACCAAACGTCTGGCTGCACTGCAACCTGTCCCGTCTTACATTCAGCCGAAAGCAGAAGTAGTAAACGCACGTAGCGAACAATATGAAGCTCATCTCGATTTCCCCGTAGGCAAGTCCGTTATTCTGCCGGATTTCATGAGCAACCAGACGGAGTTGCGGAATATTCGGGAAATGTTCAATAAGGTACAGAATGACAAGAAGTTGACCATTACCGGTGTTTACATTGAAGGATTTGCCTCCCCCGAAGGACCGCTTAAACTCAATGAGCAACTCTCTAAGAGCCGTGCTGAAGCGTTGAAGAAATACCTGTCCGTACACGAACAGATTCCTGCCAATCTCTACAATGTCTCCTTTGGCGGTGAAAATTGGGAAGGACTGGTAAAAGCTCTGGAAGCCTCTAACATGAAAGAGAAAACCAAATTCCTCAATATCATCCGAAACACCAGCGATATAGCCCGCCGAAAAGAGGAAATAAAACGTGTAGGTGGTGGCGCTCCCTATCGTACAATGCTAAAGGAACTATACCCGGCACTCCGTAAAGTGAATTGCCGCATAGACTATACGATTGCCAATTTCAAAGTAGACGAAGGAAAAGAGATCATCAAGACACAGCCCCAGTATCTCAGTTTGAACGAGATGTATCTGGTGGCCAACAGCTATCCCAAAGGTGGTGACGACTTTATCAAGGTTTTCGACATCGCTATACGTATGTATCCTGATGATGAAGTAGCCAACTTGAATGCTGCCGCTGTAGCCTTGTCTAAAAAAGATTTGCCTGATGCCCGGAAGTATCTGGATAAATCCAATAAACAGACAGCCGAATATGCAAATAATAACGGCATCTACTACCTGTTGAGTGGCAATAAGGATCAAGCTATTGTTGAATTTACCAAAGCAGCCCGGAATGGCAACGAAGCAGCCCGGTATAATTTGGAAGAAATAGAAAAAGTGATAAAGAAGTAACAGAGAGAATAGAATAGAGAATCCCCGGAACTGATTAAAATTCCGGGGATTTTCTATTTTTATGTATCTCACTCAATTACGATGTAAAAGTAAATCACACACGGTTTACTTCAAAGAGAAGCTATGATTTTGTCTCATTAGCCAAACATCAGGATAGCTACACCCTTTGGTCCGGATGGTGTAGCCCTAAGCACAAAAGGGTGTAGCCATTCCGGACAAAGGGTGTAGCCTTATTATACGATTGATATAGAACCGATTACAAACGATTTATTCGTCAAAAAGGAAAAGCCAGAATTGGGGTAATGGCAGAAGCGTGTAACAAAAGAAGAAAGAGATAGGGATTTATGACCAACTTTGGCGAATAATCCTACCCAAAATACCCACAAGTAGGGATTGATAAAACCAATATTTTCTTTCAACTTTGTAACAAGAATCAGATAAAATGAAAAGTCTTTATATAGTATTGCTTATTACGATAGCTTGGACGTCTGCTCTACCGGTACAAGGACAGGACTCTATTAATATAGGAACCCGCCATTCTTTATTCTCCAACATACTGAATGAAGAAAGGATGTACTGGATTTATGAACCGAAAAAACAACCGGGTGAAGAAGAAAAAGACTACCCAGTTCTCTACTTATTGGATGGAGATGTATTTTTCCATTCCGTAGTAGGTTTTACCCGTTTCTTTACTTCTTCAAGGGTTTCTTCATTACCCCCTTGTGTTGTAGTCGCTGTTTTGAATACAGACCGTACCAGAGATTTCACCCCTACCAGTTCGGCTGCACGAAGGGATGGCAGTATTCAGCCCGGAGACACTCCAAAAGGTGGAGGAATGAAGGCTTTCTATCGTTTCTTAACTGAAGAGCTGCGCCCGGAAATAGAAAAAAAAGTTTCTGCCAACGGCCGTAACTTCTTAGTAGGACATTCATACGCAGGTTTATTTACCCTACAGGTCCTACTCGACTATCCTGAGTCGTTTGATACCTTTATGGCAATAGATCCCAGTTTATGGTGGGATCAAGGGATCTACCTGAAGCAGGCAAAACGAGAAGCGCATAAAAAGGATTTCACCGGCAAACAGTTATATGTTGCGTTTGCCACCCAGCAACGCCCCAATGTGAAACTGAATCAATTCTCATTAGCGGACAGTCTGAAAGTAAATATCATCCCAGATATGGAAAATCAGCATTTGCATGTTATTTATAAAAAGTTTCCGAAAGAGATGCACGGAACCGTTGCACTTCCGGGAATATTTGATGGAATAAAGTCTTTATTCCGGCACTAACTCCACAAGTGAGTACTCTTTGTTACGATCTCTTTTATACTGTTAATAATCCGAATTGTTTAACCACTACCAAAAACCGTAACGCCGATTTTTTTGTTTCAATAATGGGGGAATAAGTTTTGCCCGAATCCTAAAACCGAGTAAAATTGATTATCATGAGAAAAGAAGTTTCTGAAGTATTTGCAAAAGAGCAATCTAATGATTGCTGTATTAATCTGTATCTGGAAGAATGTGGCTGGTGTGCCTACGAAGTATCAGCTTATCTGCTAATGAACCTTTTAGGAGGAAAATGTATCGTCGAAAAAATAGAGAAATGCGGATTAATGCTTGTCCGCGCATTTCTGAATATAGACTTATTGGGGGGCATTAACTATGGTGAATACCGCTACGCCGGTCTGAATTCCTATAACCTGCAATTGGTAGGGACAAATAAAGTCGATAAAAATTCATTTATCCACTGGAAAAAGAATATATAGGGCATAACACTGAAACAAGCATTTTAAATGATATGGAAATAAAGCTCTGCAAACTGATTTGCAGAGCTTTATTTCTATATATATCTATTGGCTAATATCCGTCACCAAACGCATAATCTTATTTCTTCAGGCCCGCCTTAAACATTACATAAGTATATGCATCTCCCGAACGGACAAATATCCCATAATCTCCATAAGGCCCGGAGATATGATTGATGCTTTCCAGCAATTTAACCTTTAATTTCCCATTTACGAATTGTATATCAAAAGAATTGCTATCACTATCCAAATAATCGCTAAAGCGTAATTCTGCATCTTTCGGTAATGTATATATCTCATCTCCAACATCATCCACATTTCCTATAACGGTTTCATATTCGGGTAAGCCATTTTTTTCCGGATATGCCAACACAAATTTCAGTGTCGCTCCCGTTGTAGTGCCATCCACTGTTATGGGAGATATAACATAGGCTTTATAATAACCAGATTCAATTATTACAGCTCTTTTTCCCGAAGGGAAATCCAGGAGAACATCTCTATCATAGATATGATATAAATGTCCGGGAACGACAGCCATTTCATTAGCAAGGTTATCCAATGAAGGTTTTACGGGTGTTCCAAGACCGGAAGCTTCTCCCATATCGGCAATATAACAAGTAGAGGTTTTAAAATTATTTGAGTTATTGATATATACATCCGATTTTCCTAACAAGGTTTTCCCGTTTCCTTCATTCATCATGTTTAGTGTAACGCTTCCTTCCGGGTCTTTGTTGTCATCATCATCGCCACAGCTTACAAAGCCGATTGAACAGAGGAATAGTAGTATTCCGAATAATTGTTTTGTTTTCATAACTGACTAAAATTTAATTATATAGTTTAAGTTTCGTCTAATTCAGCACTTCCGTTAAGTGCTCTAAACCACCAATAGTAACCGATTTTAGAATCTGAATATCACAGGCGGATTTTGTCTTTTGCTTTGCGGTAAAAGTACTACTTTAATAGATAGGATTGCAAATATACATGATAATTAACACGCTAACCTATCAAGAGCAAATACTTTTTCCTTTTAGCTGACTAAATCACAAGCAAACTTCTTGCAGATATCGTTTGTTCGCAAACATTGCATATTTCTCATTTCATCACTGTGACAATATGAAAAACACGAAGATAACACTCTAAACTGAATAGGTTTGTTCTAAACTATAATGTCCAAAAAATCGCCTCCACGTATCCCTAGAAGGAGGATTAAGCTTTAAATATTTACGTACGTCAATGTGATCATTCCAATCGTTACTCGTCAACCATCCTTTTCCCTTATCAAACCAAGCTAATTTACCTGGATCTGATTTTAACAAACTTGCATTAGGCCGTCTTTTTTCTACAGTATTATGCTTTACCTTTTTAGCTATAGTTTCTGCTAAAACTTTAGCAAATTTAGAAGAATTCAAATCAACTCCCGGCTTCATCTCTTCCGACATTGTCGAAGTAGCCGAAGACAACTCCTTAGCCGCTATATCTTTATCTTCTTTCTTTTCAGCCTCAAAATATTCAGGATACGTAGCTTGATCCCCATGCTGAAATATTGCATCTTGAGGGACATTTTCCAAAAGAGCGCTTCCTTCTTTAGTTTTAATCTGCTTACTCGGATCAGTTATCCCATTCATTATATTAAGCATTTTAGCCTGTCCTTCTCCATCCGTAATTAACTTTCTACCATTGTCATAAACTTCATTTATATCATAATCACCAGTATAAAGAAGCTTTTCCCACGTATCAGGAGCATATTCTTGATAAACAGGTACAGATTTAAGGGGAATACATACATGTTCTATATCCCCAGAACAAACATTTATTTTGTAGGGTTCCAAAGATCTATCTTTAAAGGGCTGTTTGTAGTTATCACTTAAATCAGATGATTTCTTCTTTAGGTCATTTATTTCTCTCAACCTATCAGTTCTTTGCATACCACAACATTCATCCATAGTCTCTTCTCGACTTTCCTCCGTTCTTACCCTTGCTTCTGCAATTTCGAACTCTTCATCCGCAATCTTCTTTATTGCGTCATCTTCTTTACCTATTTCAATATTAGTCACTAATGCATTCAGTGGCTTTTTCCCATTATCTCCTCTGTACCCAACATAGCCTTTAACACTTTCTAATGAAATACCCATTTTCTTTAATTCTGTTTCATCTTCTTTTGATTTTATACTTTTATCCAAAACAGAATGAGGCTTTGGTAATGCTTTTCCTTCATTAATTCTATCTATTGAGTTTTGCCCTGTTTCCCGAATGGCTAAGACGTAATTACCTGATCCAGCTCTTTCATTTATTGCTTCAAAATGTCTCTCTGTTACGAAAGTTGCAAATGCCTTTTTAGCTTTTCCTTTATCGCTAAATTCAGTATACTTTTGAATGGGAAAACCAGAGGGGCGTCCAAAATGCATTTGTAAAGCCTCATTCAACGGCATCTGTTTGAAAGACCTAGGATTAGAGTCAATAGTACGCCGTTGTAATCCTTGTTGATGAATATAATTTCTCATAATAGTAGATGTAAAAGTTGTCTAAAATAAATTCAGCCAAGAAAAGAATACAAAAAAAGAGAACGACTTTCATCATTCTCCTTTGCGGTGCGTACGGGGCAGTAACATATATACTTACTGACACATAGTGATACATACAGGTACATTGATTGTCTTGTGATGCAAGGAAGTTTGTTGCCTACTGTTTCATTGTATATCACAATATACCACAGAATTGAGACCCAGATTGAGACCCGTGTTTTCAATATGACTACTCGTCATATCAAGGCAGACACACGTCATATTCTATCAAATCACTATATGACGGCTCGTCATATTTTTATGCAAAGGAACGATTCTTGAAAAAATCTTGTCGAACAATAGAATTAGAATATGAACAAGAAAGATTTGTGTAATGCTCTTGCAGAGAAAACAGGGCTGACTAAAACAGAAGCTCAAAAAGCCTTTAATGCTGTTATTGAAATTATAGCCAATGAAATGAAACGGAATGGCAGAATCACCCTTATCGGTTTCGGTTCGTTCTCCGTCAAACAGAAAGCTGCGAGGAAAGGGATGAATCCGACTTCTTTCGCCCCGATTGATATTCCTGCTAAAAAGGTTGTAAACTTTAAGCCCAGTATCTATCTGAATCACCTCTTAAACGTTAAGAAAAGAGGGAGAAAAAGGAAAGGCGAAAATAATATCAGCTTATAACATACTTGTAATTATATCGTTGAGCATATCTTCGGCTCTCTGGTCATAATCCCGATTAGACAAATGGCTTTCAAGTTCATCAAAGCCGTTTGTCTTTTCGATTATAGACAGCAATGTCCTTAAATCATAAAAATCGGTCTTCTTGCGCTGAATGTTAGCGGTATTAATGTATCTGTCAAACTTAGAGGAAAACAGGTATATAGGAGACATTACACAAATTCCATTTATAGAAGATGCAAACTTTGTATTGGCGCAATCATAATCTATCAGTATGTCAGTCTCTATCTTGACTTTCTCCAGTTCTAAGGAAACCATATAGTCGGAACTGTCCTCTATGCCAATCCCGAATTTGCTACCCACCTGTTTGACGAACCTGTCCCTTTCCTTATTGGCAAATGAAGTCCAAAAATCAAGGTCATTATCAGATCTGTTTCTCCAAAACGGAATGGAGTAATACCTACACAGCAAGTCTATTGCCGTTCCACCGATAAGGTATAAGCCATATCGGGTGGCGGTCTTTACAATCTCCGTATCGTATGGAGTGTATTGTTGGAATAGTGGTAGTGTATTGCTCATTGATTGATAAGGTCAAGGTTAATAAGCAGGTAACCGTCCAAGTCTTGGCTCTCGTCCGTATATAGGTAATCTCCTATAATATCCCATACCAAACCCGAACCTACAACCGATTGGAACAGGCTCGACAGATTATAGACATCTTCCAATGTAAGCCTGCAATCTTCTTTCCCTACAAACAGCAATTTGCATTTCTCGTTAGGTTCTATCTTGATTAGATTTTTCGTGATTGAACGGATAATCTCGTTAGTCAGATTAGTATAATCAAGCGACAGGATGCAATTACTCTCCTTGCTTATTATCTTGAATTTGAATATTTTCCTTTGCATGGGATTTTTTGCAACAAAGGTAGGTTGGTGGTTACGACAGAATTAGACGTAGGTAACAGAAAAAGAGCCACTGCTCCGTAATTGGAATAATGGCTCTATGGATATGAGTTAGTATGGCTTATTCATCTAAATTATCAAAACATTCTCCATTAAATTTTAAACGTGCAATTCCTGTATTTCCATTTCTGTTTTTGGCAACAATTATTTCTGTCTTACCATGCAAGTCATTACCATTTTCATCACTATAAATTCTATAATATTCTGGACGATGAATAAAACATATCACATCTGCATCTTCCTCAATGGTATTACCACGTAAATCTCTTAGTTTAGGACGTTTGCCCTCTATTCCATCACAATCTTCTGCACCACGATTCAGTTGACTGAATGCTATAATCGGAATATTCAAGTCTTTAGCCAATGCTTTTAATCTACGTATAATATAAGCTATTTCCTCATTTCTATCTGAGAATAGAAGTCCTGCGTTCATTAATTGTAGATAATCAACAATAATCAGTTTTATTTGAAAATCACTAACCAAACGGATTGCTTTTTGGTATAATTCGTGTATGGACAATGAGGGAGAGTCATCAAGGTAAACAGGAGCAATATCCATTTGCTTTTCAGCATCTTTAAGTCTGCGTTTTTCTTCTTCGTTTAAAGTATCCGTATAACCATTGTCGTAAACCTTTATTTTCGCTCCATCCACTTTGCTTAATGCCATACGGAATCTGTTTATAGCTTGATTACTTGACATTTCAAGAGAAAAGAAAGCAGTAGGTATTCTGTTCTTTACTGCTATTTCTTTTAATAGAGACACTCCAAAGGCTGTCTTTCCCATTGCAGGACGAGCAGCAATAACAATCAAGTCGCCATTGTTCCATCCATTTGTTATTTTATCCAATTCTGGAAATCCCGATTTTATATTCGGTTTTTTAGTTCCCTCTAATCCATTTCTTCCAAAGCATTTCATATTTTCTAATTTTTATGATTAATACATTGCAAAGTTATTACTTGACCTGCGACATTTTTTGACGTAGGTTTTGTTTATTTACGAAAACAACCGCTATAATTTTTCATAATCATAGCGGTTGGTATAAAGAAATTATTTCTTATTCTTCAAGAAACTCAAGTCGGGTTCATGGTAACGGCTTGATTTCAGTATCTTACCGTCCTCACGATAGATCGGTTTTCCATTTTCGTCCAACTTGCTCATATTGCTTTCATGTACTGCATCGAATATACGTTCAAACTCGTCCTGCAATCCGTGAGAGACAACTGTTCCCAGCAAGGTATAAGCTATATCGGCTAATTCTTTGGCTACCGCTTGCAGCCGTTCATCCTCTGTATCTCCTGTGATTGCGTATTCTTCTGCATATTCATCAACTTCTTCTTTCATCACACGCATACGAAGTTCATGCAAATCTTGGGGAATGCGCAAAGTTGGATGTTCATTTATATACAAGCCAAAAGACCGATGAAATTCTTCTAATTGTTTGAGCTGCTTTTTCATACCCTAATTTATTTGTATTATGTTAGTGATAGGATTAGGTGTTGATTCCGTAATTTCCACGTTACCGTCTATATCAATCGTTCCGATAACAGATTGGCTTGTACTATATTGAAAACCTGCAAAATACAATAAATCACAACCGTCCATTGTGTAAATGGAACGAAAATCAATTCCTTTGCTTGACAAGTCCAATTCCTTGATACTGTAGTCCTCTAATGCTATAATATCCAATTTATCCACAGATTTCCGTGCATATAAAGCATTTGCTGTAACATAGATGGAATAATCCTTAGTGAAGAATCCGTTTAGATTAACAGGAATTTCTGTCAATGTCCTTGTTGCAAGTATATATTCGTATGTGCGTCCATAAACATTTATCAGCATCGTAGCCCTACGTTCGTTCCATTTCACTTGTATATCGTTGGGCTGTGATATACCCCAGTAATCAAGAAATTCCGTTTCTGCCATAATTTGACTTTGGAGTTCTTGTTTCTCACTCAACTTGCTAACTACAAGTTTGTAAGAATCATATTCTCCACTCACAGCCGTGAGATATAAATCCTCGTTGTCGTGAGAAACAAAAGCGTTTCCGTATTCTGTTTGGGGGATAAAATTAGAAATGATAAATTGTTGCATACCATATGACGGACGGATGTATCTATAATCGTAGAAGCACATTCCTTTATTATTCACAACAAATTGAGCTTGGGGTACTGAAGCCTGTGCATACATTTCCAATCTCAAATTTGTAACATCTTGTGTATGGATTTTATACAAGGCAAGACCAGAATATTGCGTTGCATAGATATTTTCTTGTTTATCTGTTATAGCGTTCTCTCCATTTAGTCCTATACCTAAATCATATATCGCTTCTGTCTCTTTATTAATGAGGTAAGAGTGTCCTCCACCTATTATTGGATCAAGAAGTATATTCCCATTCTCATCAAATGAGGGTTTATAATTTATAGGTCTTTCTGTGTTTATCATCAGATACGTTTCATTAATATCCCATATTTTAGACAAATCTTTTATTCTAACCGTATCACCCTTATTGTCAATCCACGATAATTCCATGTCTCTACCGTCTTTCTTAATCTGTCGATATTGGGCAGCAGAAGAACGGGTATTAGTTCCACTCGTATAGATATACTTTGCATCTTTGATATTCAGCCCCACAATATCACCGTGTTGTGGCGGTTGTGGCAGTTCATCATCATTACTACAAGATACAAGAAAAAAGGCTGTACAAGCAGCCAATAAATACTTCAATTTCATAATGCTATTTTTTAATATTATTAGTAATTCTATCTGATAATTCTTTCAATCCTATATCATCTAAGCTTTTCAGCTTAGCTTCTTTCCCAATCAGAAGAGGGTGTTTAGGATAACCTTTCGTGGTAGCTTCGTATGCTTTGAAATGATAATTCCCACTGAACAGGCTGATTATACCTTGTATGTTCTTATCTTCGTTTCCGAATAACAGATCAGACAAGTATGTCCGTTTTGCATCGTTAATGACCGCACCCCAAGCGCACCACACATCTGCCCGTTCAATGGTGGACAACAATTCTTCTATGGCTGCAAGATTGCGCAAATGAATCTCCATGTTGTAAGTATCGTCCGTATCCATGTTGTTCGGATTGGTCGCTCTTTGGGGATAGACATTCAGCATATACCATGCTCCATATTCACCGCTTCTTTTTGCGTAGTCTTGCACCCTCCTCAATGTCGGGTCAAGGAAGTTTGGCATTGCCATGCTGGGATTAATACCGATGCAAATCAATACATTCCGTTTATCCGTATCGAATTGCTCCCCTAACACGTAGCGAACATCTGTAAGTTCACAGTCATATTTTCTACGATATTCAGCTGAAATGTCATAGTCATACACCCAACCGCCTTTTACTATTTTCTTACCCATAATCTTATGTCTTTTTATGTATGCTTATTATTACTAAGCACAAAGATAAATCTTTTTTTCAACTTTACAATTTCGAAAACAGGGTTTTATGAAGTCAAAGGTCGATTTATTCGTCATTAATAAGGTTCGGGAGAAACGAAAGGAACTTGGCATATCGCAGCGTGGACTGGCTGCGATATTGGAATGTTCACCCAGTTTCATAGGACAGGTGGAGAGCGATAAATTTGACATAAAGTACAGCGTACACCAAGTTTTCCTTATCGCACAATTTTTCGATTGTTCCCCTGCCGATTTCTTTCCTCCTATCAATTTTGACATATAAGCCTGTTTTTTCCGCAAAGGTAAGATTAGGGGTACGTCAGTTTAAGTCGGTGGTCTAATATCTTTCATCACTGACGAGAAAATGGCAAAAAAATACCGTTACATTGCTGCAACGGCTCATGCAAATAATCTGGCAATAATTCATTTATAATTGGATAACATCTTTTGTATTCTGTTCTTTATACTTTCCCTCAATGATAACGGAGACAACACCTCTATATGTTCTCCATAACTCATTATCCTGTTCTCCAATTCGGGATTAATTATCAGATGCAGAGTGATAACATCATCCTCTATTATCTGTGAGGAATGGATTGGCAACGAATGGAGATAGGGCAACATGGAAGGAGAGACCTTCAACCTGACTTCTTCTATCGGGGCAGTCGGATTGTTGTCGGGTTCATAGACAAGCCCATACACATCATCAAAGCGTTTGGCAGTTTCTTCCAATGCAGGTTCTCGTTGGAATACATCGTCTGTTATTATAAGATTGTGTATTCTGTCCAACCCGAATGTACGGAACGATTTCAACTTATCCACAAAGGCAAACAAATACCACATACCCTCAAACTCTTTCAGCAAGTAGGGACAGACGGTATAGTCTTTGGTTTCTCCCGACTGGTAATTATAATGGGAAAAGCGGACAACCGTCTGATTTTGGATAGCCCTCAACAGCCACCCGATATGTTCCACTCCTTTTGCACGGGGATCGGGGCTGACAGCAAGATATTGCAGCAGCCTGTTTTTGTCCCTCATGGTAGAGAGGGCAATATCCGAGCTTTCCGCCAATCCTATAAAATACAGCAACTTGTCTAATTCCAATGTACTGTCAGTCTGTGCAAAGTAGCCGTTCTTCTTTTCATCATATATGATTTCAATGTCGAAGTTGCTGCGTATCTCTGCCAAGTCCCTTTGGAAAGTCCTTTCTCCAACTTCCACGTCATATTGCTTCATATATTCAAGCAGGATATGTTTGCTCGGATAATCATTCCGCAATATTCTGCGGATTATCAGATAATGTCTGCGTATGGTGTTCTTTGTAGGCATACTATTTCTTTTTCTTGCTTGCTTCTTTTGCGTCTCTTACAGTTTTTCCAATAGAAGATAAGAATTTCTTTACTACTTGGTTTTGTTCATTTTTACCGTCAGGATTAAGCAACGCTTCGGATAACCCCTGTATGGTTTGCAACTTACTTAATCGTGCTTCATCAGCTTTACGCCCCCATTCATTAAACTTGTTCCGATAGGTGGTTACCGTACTTATCGGACAGCCTATTACCGCAGCAATAAACTTATCTGTATCATCCATTGACATATCAATGCCAACAGCATCAAGTAAGGTTTTCAATATAAACACTCCGTCTATGGTGTTGAAGTCAGGATAACCAACCTTGGACAGCAGTATCAAAAGATTATAAGAATAGTCTCGGACACACTCTTCCCAGCGTTTAATATCAAAGGCACACTTTACATTTATTTTATCGGAAAGGGAGTCCAAACGGGAAACAACCGTTTCAAGTTGTATTGTATATTTCTTTAAGGATGATATTTTTATACAATCTAAGTCTTTGTTTCGCTTCTTGCCCTCTCCATTAATTTCGGTGTATAATTTCTTAAAAAACTGCTCATCTTGGAATAGTTCCACTATGTTTGTTTCCGATTTCATGTAGTCAAACCTGTCTGTATGATACTTTTCCCTTAGATACTGTTCATGCGCCAACCAATACGTATCGGTTGGTGTCTCGTCATAGTCGGAGAAATCTTCCTTATACGTTACCCCGTTATAAGTAAACTCATTTGCAGTCAAGTCGTGCATCATTTCAGGATTAAACACGATTTTCCCTTCAAACATATTATTGTCGGGATAATATATACGATTATTCTTAAAGAACACCTCTAATGCATTCCTCAACCTAACCTCCGTCTTTTCCTTATAATGCTCATTTAGGGACAATTCGTTTGTAATAATATCGCATATTATTTCAGTAGAGGATTCTGCAACAAAGATAAACTCCTCTATACTCTTTCTGTATTTCAATTCTTTATCGTTCATTGTTTTACTTTTTTGTATTATACATTTGGTTGAAAGAATGTATGCCTGCTTAACGCAATCGCATTCTCTTCCTTGGATATTCGGATATACTTCATAAAACTGGTTTCCGTGCTGTGTCCCGTTATCTGCATGATAGACAAGCTCGGTATTCCTGCCCTATAAGCATTGGTAGCAAAACTTCTTCGGGCTGTATGGCTGGTTACCATGTCGCACTTCTCATGGGTAATCTCATGCTTGATTCCACCCGATGTCTCGACCACGGAGACAAAGTTAGTGATTCCCGCCTTACGGCACAATTTTTTTAATACTCTGTTTGTACTTTGGTTAGACTGCACGGCAGGCGGTTGGTTTCCATACTTGCGGAAAATGGCTTCCACTTTAGGGTGCATGGGGATTACCACAAGCGTATTGGTCTTTTGGGTTACAATCGTCAGCAGTTTGTTGTCAAAGTCCAAGTGTTTCTGCTGTAAGCGTGCTATATCAGAATAGCGCAACCCTGTATAGCTTGATACAATAAAGCTGTCCCTTACACAAGATTCTCCCTCGTTGAGTTCAAGGTTGTAGAGGTTATCCAATTCTTTCTCCGTCAGATAGACCGTTTCCACATTTTCCTTATACACTTTGAACTCTCTGCGCTTAAAGTCGTCATTGGCGGTATAGTTGTTCTCGTAGGCATACCGTAACATAGCCTTTATGCTCTTGACGAATTTTCCTATCGCATTCGGCTTGTATTTTCCACGGGAATGGCTGGCTTCATTCATAAATTTCACAAAGTCATTGTAGAAGTTCACGGTTACACCGTCCAATCTCAACTTTACTCGCCTATTGGCGCAATACTGCTTTACGATTTTCAGAGTTGAAGCATAGCTCTGTATTGTACCTGCTGCCAGTCTTCCCCCTTTGCTGTTCAGTATAGTTCCGTCTTTACAGAGGGAAATGTAATATTCCATGAAGCTGATGAAGTCTGCAAACATCCGCTTTTCCTTTGTAGCTTGGTTCAATTCTTCACGCAACTTTGTCCGCACTGTATCCACGCTAGGATAGATTTCGTGTAATTTCATTTCCTCCAACACCTTGATTAGGGCATTGGTGGTTTTCTCAATCTCTTTGTTGATATTGCGTAATATCAGTTGCAGCCGTATATTCCCTTTCAAGTCGGGATTCCGTTTGCTGTCCTCTATGGCACACCCCATTTCCTTGTCCCAATGTCTGGGTTGTATCTTGTACTCGACAGGCAGATAGAATGTCAGTCTTTCACCATGCAGATTCACCCGAAGCCTGATTGTGGAAATCGGCTTCGTGGCATTTTTCAAGGAGAATCTGATTACATCTTTACAATAGAAAAAATCTTTCTTAGACATATCAATACTTTTTTATTCTATCATTTTTCTTTCAAGAATCGTTCCTCTCAATATCATGTACATTTACTGTTTTCAAGTGATTTGGTACTGATTGGAATCGCATAATATGACGGCTTGTCATATTTTGTAACAAGGCTTTCATTTATAGTGAGTGTCAATCATTTGGTTAATTACCACACACTCCCAATACCATATCTTTAGCCTTAGTTCATGCTTTTGCTTTCCAGTTTTTCCCTGATTTCCTCAATAATGCTATTGGCATTCGTGGACTGTTTTTTCCAAGCATGAGCCATTGATTTTACTTTGTTCATTGCCCGTCCCAACGCACATCGTGAATTTGGTCCATACAGTCTCCTGTCTTTTATATCCTGCTCTATTGTCTTTAAGTTGAATTTATGAAAACAGAGTGTACAGAACAAGGTATAGTCGGTAAAACCATTAATAAGTGATGTATCAGCAGCCTTGCTATTGGCAGAGGGAGTAAATATGCAATCAAACTGTTCCAATAGGATATTCGGATTGCCACGCATGACATTGTAGTATGATGTATCGGATATTTTCAGCTTTTTCATAATCATCCTTTTTGTTTCCATTTTCAGTTCAAACCTTGTCTTCTTTTCATAATGCGCCATAATTTCTGTCGGGTTGCTCACCATTTTTAGAAATGGTTTGTTCTTGCCTGTGAGGATTTCCATTTCTTTGTTGTAGATGTTCAGTTCCTCTTGACAATCTCTTGTCTTTACATCTTTCTTGAAACAGATACTTTCCCCCATATAACGCTTCCAGTTATATCTGCGATAGTCGCCTGTGCATAGATTCAGTGTATTCAGTATGGATTCTGTGAGTTCCATATCCACATCTTTTGTAGCATGGAGTTTATTGAAAGAGCAATCCTCAATAATGGCTTCCACATTAAGTTTGCAGATACCCAACCTCTCTATGTTCCGTAATGCTTGTGGAAAGGTGTCCTCTGATATAAGTAGGGGATAATCTTCCAACAGCAATTTAGAGGAGAACTCTATGGTCATTCTCTTAGACTGTCTGTTGGCATGGATATAGAGGGAGAATGGCACAAGCCCACGATTGTTGTGATTGGCTTGTGAGTTAAACTCTATAATTGAAAATTCTCCCGTCTCCATATCAAGTATATGCTTGAAAATATGCTCTTTACCCTCAATCAATGAAATGTTATCACTACTTGTACAGAATCTTACTGTATCAAACTGCAGTTTATTGCTATTAATTGTTTTTCTCATTTTTTGTTCTGTTTTTAGATTGCAGATAATCAGAACATCATTTGCAATCGGGTTAATATTTTATTGTGCTAATCACGTTATCAAGGTGGATACAAAGAACCGACTTGGTAGGTTTCATAGACACGGGGCAACCACCTTGATATTAATTGCCCCGTGCTCCTGTGCTTAATAATGAAATATATCCTGTTCGTCAACCAACCGTAGAGCGTGCATAATATCGCTGTAAGAGAACTGCATGTCAATCATTTTTAAGGCAATGGTGGCAATGCTCTTACGATGTCCCACAAACTCACAATTCTTAAGATAATCAAGATGTGGATAGACATCGGCTGGTATCCTGTTTTGCAACAAGTGGAACTTTATTTGTTCGGCTTCTGCCTCTCCGTCAAATTCAGGATAAAGCGTAACCCGTACACCCGTTTCACGCAAATCCTGTATCACGTTAGGATGATATAATGCAATACCAAACTTACCCTCATGCCCGGTAGCCAGCCACGTACGATGTGGATCTATGATTGACATAACCAACGCATCAACAGGAGATGTTACCACGCCAATATGTTTTGCCCCATTGATTCTCTGCATACCAAAGAGAGTGGGTAGAAATGTTAGGGCGTACCCCTCGATTAATTCACACGCAAGAGAATAATACTTGTCACCACACGGAACAGATTCGTATTCCACATGGGAGTTCTGTTTTTTGGTATGTTGGATAAGCGCATCCCCGTCTCCGTCACGGACAATCATTCCTGTGTCGGGGTTAAAGAGTGCCATCCTAACATCACGAATTTTTTCGTTTTTGCTTTTGAATGCCAAGATTGCTGCATAATCACCTTTATAGCAGCACCTCGTATCAATTCTGACTTCAAATGAAGCCAAAAGAGAATCAACCACCTTTTCAGGAAAATAAGAATGCAGGAATTTTGCCAACGTACTTTTACCGCACTCGTTTGGAAAGCGATATACTCGCTCTCTGGTTATGAAGTCCATAACCCGCATCTGTTTTTTTTTCATATTTTTATTCGTTTTTAGTGATTAATAATTGGTTAATGTCTTTTTCCGCAAATAATAATCGGCGATAGACTCGTTTTGCAGGCAAATCGTTATTGACTGTCATCCGATACAGTGTTGAACGAGATACCTTGAGAAGTTCACAAGTCTCTGCAACTGTAAAGTAGCGTTCAGAGGCTTTTTTCTTTACCTCTCCTTTCAAGGAAGAGATTTCCACTCGGATTTCCTGCAACAGCCTTATCAGGTCTTGCAGCTCCATTTCTTTAATTAAATATGTTTCTTTTAACATATTAAATGGTTGGTTTAAAGTTTTATGGCAAAATCGCCTCTATCATACCATAAAAGTGACAGCGAGGTCGCAAGGAATGTATTTTACTGTAAACCAATATATTATATTCCGATATACAGTTTTTAACAATTTAGATATTGTATAAATTTGTAGATTTTGTAGATTATGCGTATTTTTGTAGAAAATAATTCTAAAAAATATATGGGAAATCACGGTATAAAATGTCCTTATTGTAACAAAGAGGAAGATATTGTCAAAAATGGAATAATCAAACATAAAGCCAAAGAGAGGCAACGTTTTTTGTGCAAAAACTGCAATAGAAACTTTTATCCAGAGTTTACGCAATCCAAAATTGACAAATGCCGACAAGCTATTATCATGTATTTGGAAGGTATGAATAAAGTAGAAATTGGGGCTATCCTAAAAGTGGATCGTTATGACGTACGACGGTGGATAAAGAAATACGGAAAAGATTTAGAAGAGATAAGAAACAACAGGATAGTAGAATCTATGAAAATAGAAGAAGTCTATGCTGTAACTCCCAATGAAAGCAAGGATGCCGAATATCCATACAAAAACACATACCACAACGATGGATTTACAATTATTGAAAAAGAAGATAAAACCCATATTACATTCTTGAAAGGCAAGCAACGATTTACTGTTGTTTTTAGAGCAAACAAAGAAAAACCAATTGAACATATATTGGAGCCAGAATAACACTGCCAATTAGTAGCCAAAACAGACCTCAACCGACTGCCAACTTTTGATGAAAGAAAGAAAAAGTAACAGGCTGAACGTTTCGGGAGACCAATGGGGAGACCAACTTTATTTGCGTGAATGAATAATGGGGTGATAAGAGTTGGTATTCTGCCTACATACTATAATAAGGTATAGAACAAAAACGGTGTAGCCCACAGTATGCGTATTGTACTGTGGGCTACACCGTTGGTCTCCCTGTCGGTATCAATCAGGGGACTATGCAAAAATTATTGGGGTATTTCGTCAAAACATGAACACAGCGATTTGTGGGAAAAGGCTATTTGCAGACAGGAATATAATAAGAGGGTGGTTTACAGCAAACCGCAATGTATCAGAACGCATCACGGTGTGTCATTAGATTGGTCTCCCGATTGAGACCCCAAGAAAAAAGCCCTTGAAAGTGATTGACTTTCAAGGGCTTTGAAATGTTGTTGCGGTGCGTACGGGACTCGAACCCGTGACCCCATGCGTGACAGGCATGTATTCTAACCAACTGAACTAACGCACCATTATTTCATTTTTCACTTGCCATCTCTCTCGATTGCGGATGCAAAGGTAGACATTTCTTTGAAACTTGCAATAGCCCGAAAGAAATATTTTTCATCTTTTTTAAAGTAGCCTTGATTATAAGATATTTATATTACCTTTGTATGATAAAAAAAATATAGTAACAAATCAAAGATGAACTAAAAGCAAGAAAAAACCATGAGAAATACTCCTATTGAACGTAAACTGATTGACGAAACCATCGAAGCATTTCAGATTGCAGACTTTGGAAAAGCAACCATCCGTGAAGTAAAAGCTATCGCTGCCAAAGCAGAAGCAGAGTCGGGTGTGGAATTCATTAAAATGGAAATGGGCGTGCCGGGACTACCAGCCTCAGCCGTAGGTGTGAAGGCCGAAATAGAGGCCTTACAGAATGGCATTGCCAGCCTCTACCCCGACATCAACGGATTGCCTGCACTGAAAGAGGAAGCTTCACGCTTCATCAAAGCTTTTATCAATGTAGATTTAAAGCCGGAAGGCTGTGTGCCCGTAACCGGTTCTATGCAGGGAACTTTTGCATCATTCCTCACTTGTGGCCAATGCGATGAAAAGAAAGATACCATATTATTCATCGACCCGGGCTTCCCCGTACAGAAGCAGCAGCTAGTCGTTATGGGACAAAAGTTCGAGACTTTCGATGTATATGATTACCGTGGTGATAAACTGAAAGAGAAATTGGAAAGCTATCTGATGAAAGGTAATATCTCGGCCATCGTCTATTCAAACCCGAATAATCCCAGTTGGATATGTCTGAAAGAAGAAGAGCTGCGCATCATCGGAGAACTTGCCACGCAATATGACGTTATTGTCCTCGAAGACTTAGCCTATTTTGCGATGGACTTCCGCCAGGATTTGAGCAAACCGTTCCAGGCTCCTTTCCAGCCCTCAGTAGCACATTATACAGATAATTATGTATTGCTCATTTCCGGTTCCAAAGCATTCAGTTATGCCGGACAACGTATTGGTGTAAGCTGTATTTCAGATAAACTATACCATCGCTCCTACCCTGGCCTGACGAAACGTTACGGTGGCGGTACATTCGGTACGGTATTTATCCACCGCGTACTCTATGCTCTTTCATCAGGAACAAGCCACTCCGCACAATATGCCCTTGCCGCTATGCTGAAAGCAGCGAGCAACGGACAATATAACTTCCTGAACGAAGTGAAAATATACGGTGAACGTGCCCACAAGCTGAAAGAGATTTTCCTTCGCTACGGCTTCCACCTGGTATATGACAATGATTTGGGTAATCCTGTTGCCGACGGATTCTACTTTACAATCGGATATCCGGGCATGACCAGCGGTGAGCTCGCCAAAGAACTGATGTATTATGGTGTCAGTGCCATTTCACTGATTACTACGGGTAGTCATCAGGAAGGTTTACGTGCCTGTACTTCATTCATACAGGATCATCAATATGCACAATTAGAAGAACGGATGGCAATCTTTGCAGAAAACCATCCGGTATAATAGAATAAAAGAATAAACTTACCAATTAGTGCCGGTATCCCACCACAAACGGGTGCCGGCATTATCATCTCCTCCCAAAGCTTTCACCAATGCACGGTATTGCTCCGGATTTTCTGTTTGTAATCCTCCGGGAAAGTTTAAACGGCGAATCATGATTTCCGTATCAACGCAGCCATCCTTACTATGATTGAAACGAACAGGAAAAAGACGTGGATATCCGGTTCTGCGCTGTTCCGCCCAGGCTTCACATCCTTCGGGAAACATTGCCAGCCATTTCTGCGTAATGATCTTCTCCAACTTCGTATCCCGGTCAGCTGTTTCAATCCACTTCGGTGAGACTTTACAATAGGCTTTTATATTATTTTCAGCATCAAATGTATCCACAAAATCAATTGGCAATTTATCACTATTCAAATACGAATCAGTCTGCATGATACCATATTGATGTAGAGAGGAAGTAATTCCTTTTTCATAGCATATACCGGCATCTTCATCTGTCCAGTTCCTCAAAGCGGCTTCCGCACGCAGAAACCATACCTCGGCAGCAGTCATAAGAACCGCATCCGTTGACTGAGTAGTCTTCAGTTTCGACAAACCCATATAATTGCTATGAGAGAAGCAAGTCCCCTGCCGGATTCCACGATACTGTCCTTTAAACGACTCATCCTGACATGTGGCAAAAAAGACAGTACGCCGAGGATCTTCATAACCGTTCATGATAGACTCCATTGGAGCACTCATATAAGTTTCGTTCCACACCAGATTGAGTTCTCCCAACGGATTGGTATACCCTTTCTTTGTAGATACCGCCACCGGTTCATTTTCCGCTTCCAACATTCCATATTCATTATTAAAAGCTTTCAGGAACTCTGAACGGGCTTTCTCTTCATCCACTGTAGCTATCCGCATTGCAAGCCGCATTCTCAATGAATTGGCAAACCTTATCCACGAAATGTATTCGCCATCCATCAGTATATCAAAACGGGAAAACTCAGCAGCTTCCGGATTTGACTCCACATAACCGGTAAGGGTACTCACAGCCGTATCTAATTCACAAAAGAACTCTTTATAAACCGCTTCTTGTGTATCGGGCATATATTCTGCGTTAGGATCAGCAAACCGTGAATAAATGATAGGACCATAATAATCCGTAACGCGATGCATCACTTCCACTTTCAGAATCTTGGTGACTCCGAAGAAACCCGGATGTTTCTCACGCGTTGCATTCTCCGACTGGTATATCTGTGGAAAAATATACGAGTAGGTATGTCCCCACATTGCACTGTTCCAACCATCTTGCAAATTATAGTCCGAATTATGGCTACCTCCATTCAATGGTTTTCCATCATGCATATATCCACTGAACATGTCTGCATTCAGGTTCTGCGTCAACTGGAAAGGCCAGTTCTTACCCTTTCCATAATCATAATTGAAGTAAATGCCCTGCTGAATCACTCCCAGACGAATACCATGTTCATTATAATCAATCTGCAAATCTTCATCCGTAATTCCGGATAAATCCGTATTGATATCCTTAAAGTCACCCGTGCAAGAAGCCAGAACTAACAGAACACCGAATATCCAACCATATCTTTTCATATCAATCCTCCCCTCTCCCATTAAAATTCACACTTCAATGAAAAGCCCCAACTGCGTGTTGTTGGCATCCCATACACATCAATACCTTGATTATCATTACCGGTAGATAACACCAGATCAGAATCAAAAGGCGCCTTCTTATAAAAGAAGAACAAATTGCGGGCTATAAAAGAAACCTGCGCTTTCTTCAGAACTTTAGATTTTTCCATCCAGGAAGCAGGTAACTGATAAGACAATGAAAGTTCTCTCAACCGGATGTTGGTCGCATCATACATATAATATTCCGTTGTCCCTGCGCGTCCGCCTACAATCTTATAGAATCCCTTCACGTTCTCTATCCGCTGCCCCTCCAGCATAACATAACCATTATCACGGGCTTTTCCGGTAATTTCCGACACACCGTACAAATCCATATCTGCCTGAGTTTGCGAAAGCACCTTACCACCGTAACGACAATCTACCAGGAAATAGAGAGACAAGTCTTTATAAGAAAGCGTATGATTCCATCCCAGCTGGAACTTCGGATTGGAGTTTCCAACCTTTACCGTATTCCCGTCACCTTCTACTTTTGGCAATCCTGCATTATTCCCTTCCGTCTCATAAACAATATTACCGGAAGCATCTCTGACAAAAGCTTTTCCATAAACATCGCCAATCGATCCACCTTTTATCAGTTTCATGGCATAACTGGAAGAAAAACTGGTGGGACCATAAACAAATTCTTTCAAATCTTCATGCAAAGCAACTATTTTATTCCTGTTAGAAGCAAAATTAAGAGTAGTGCTCCACATAAAATCTTTTGCCATCACAGGAGTAGCGTCCAATGCGATTTCCCATCCCTGATTCTGAATGTTACCGGCATTCACATAGCGGTAAGCATATTTGTCACCCGCCAGAGTAGGCAATTTAAAAAACTGGTTATGAGTATTTGTTCTATAGAAAGTGATGTTAAACCCGATACGGCTGTTCAGAAAACGTCCTTCTGCACCAATTTCCCACGAATAATTCATCTCCGGTTCCATTTCCTTGAAAGGTGCCGCATCATTCGCCAGATATTCACCACCGGCAGTGATATGGGAAGCGGAATTCGTAATATACAAAGGAATATCATTCCCCACCATACTATAAGCAGCACGCACCTTTGCATACGACACCCATTCAGGTAAAGTCAGCAGACGGCTTAGGATCAACGAAGTACCAACTGAAGGATAAAAATATCCCCTGCCTTCGTGCTTGGTATGTGATAAAGTGGAAGACCAGTCATTGCGGGCCGTCAAATCTATATAGGCACTCTCTTTATAACCCACCTGCGCCGTAGCAAACAGCGATTGCAACTGACGGTGTGAATCAATTTTCTGGTCAAGAGCTGCTGAACCGTTCATTACAATATTTGCCAGAGTAAATACATTGGCATAGTACAAAGAAGCTGTTTTGGAATCATAACGGGTAGAATTAGTAGTCTTATCAGTAATACTTCCCCCAAATGCACCATTTACTGAGAAATCGCCCCATTTCTTCTTCACCATAAGCATCAGGTCACCATAAAACTGGAGATCCTGATAATCCATTTCCAAGTAACGTCCGTTAGCACCGGCTAATGCCGGAGCTGTAGAAGCATAAAATTTCTGACGGACTCTATCGTCAATGCAATCCACATTGCCACGGGCCTGTACCGTCAACCAGTCATTTACTTGCAAGTTTGCCGATAAGGAGACAATGGCATGCATACGCACTTCTTTAGTTTGTATGCGGTTCGTTATCCAATACGGATTCTGCTCAAAATCTTCATAGGAAGTATGCCAGTTCTGTATATTCAGATTTCTACTTTCATCGTACACCTCGAAATTATCCCTATAATACGACAAGTCCTCTCCACGGGGAAACCGATAAAGCCCCACCAACGGGTTCATATAAAATCCGCCTACTGTCGGCTTGTTTTTAGAGACTTGTCGCATCAAATTCACATTACCATCCAGTTTCAAACGATTATTGAACATCACAGAAGTTTCCCTGAATGTAATATTATGCTTGGATAAGCGATTTTTATCAATAATCCCTTTACCGGTAGTATTGGCATATGAAAAATAATTCTGCAATTTCTCATTGCCATGGCTTACGGATACGGAAGTAATGGAAGTCACTCCGGTAGAGAAGAAATCATTCAGATTATCGTATTTCGGCAAGTCTTTTCGTTCCCCCCAGCTATCCACCCCATCACTTACTCCATAACGATTTTGCATTTTGGGTAAAGAAGATGCTTTATCGAACATCAGACTGGTAGAAAATGACATGCTCCGTTGTCCTTGTGATTTACCTTTCTTGGTCGTAATCAATATCACACCGTTACCTGCCTGGCTACCATAAAGTGCCGCTGCAGGAGCCCCTTTCAGAATACTTATGCTTTCTATATCTTCCGAGTTTAAGTTTGAGATACCGTCACCGCCATCGCGGTTACCTGCATTAGCAGTTCCGCCAATAGCACTGAAAGCCTGTTCCGAAGTGGAATTTAACATAGGAACACCATCAATTACATAAAGAGGTTGGTTCTCCCCGGCTACCGAACGGATTCCGCGAATATTTACTTTAGCGGAAGCACCCAGTCCCGATGATACCTGATTAACCTGCACACCGGCAGTCTTACCGGTCAATGAAGTTATCAGATTGGGCATTTTAACCCGTGTCAGCTCTTCACTTTTCACCTGACTCATTGCATAGGAAAGAGAGTGCTCCTTCTTTTCGATACCCAATGCAGTCACAACTACTTTATCCAGTTCCACTGCATCTTCCTCTAATACAATATCCAGAAATGTATGTCCTTTTACGCTTATCTCCTGCGTCTTATATCCCATAAAAGAGAATCTCAGCACCGCATCATCAGCAACGGTCAGTGCAAATTTGCCTTCCAAATCCGTCACTCCACCATTCGAAGTACCTTTTTCCAACACTGTAGCTCCCGGTAAAGGCACACCGTCTTCATCTACAACACGCCCCATTATACTTTTCCGGGCGATAAGTACTTCAAGCCGATGGTTCACATCGTCCGTAACAAAAGCGCAACAAGAACTACTATACGAAAAAAAATAACCAAAAACAAAAAAACAGATATAATTATAGATAGTCAATTTCATGATTTACAATAAAGAGATAACAATTTGCAAAAGTAACTAATTTCTCCCTAATAAAAACCTGTTATATAACATATATGAAAACTCTATCAGTGAAAAAAAAGAAATAATATTTGTTTTTAAAGGATTTGTCTGTATATTAGTGGCATGGATACTAACACAGACATATTCAAAATTGAAACGAACCACGTATTACCTTCACGTGGAAAAGTACTGATATCCGAGCCTTTCCTCTATGACGAGATGTTCGGACGTTCTATTATCTTGCTGGTAGACCATACGCTGGATGGTACAATGGGATTGGTATTGAACAAATCTCTCCCGTTATATCTCAATGACGTATTGAAAGACTTCAAAGATGTGGAAAATATACCTATTTATAAAGGCGGTCCGTTATGTACCGATACGTTGTTTTACCTTCATACACTAAAAGGTGTAGAAGATTCTCTGCAAATAGGAAAAGGATTCTATCTGAACGGAGATTTTGATACCATCCGCCGTTATATTTTGGAAGGCAATGACATCACCGGAAAAATACGCTTCTTCTTGGGATATTCAGGCTGGGAACATGACCAGCTATGTCAGGAAATTGAAGAAAACACCTGGCTGATAGGATCGACAAACATCGCTTCCCTTATGGATGAAAAGGGAAGCGCAGAACTTTGGAAAAATGTTTTGGGAGAATTGGGAGGCAAATATCAAACATGGTCACGCTTCCCGCAGATACCCACATTGAATTAATCAACCCGGATGCGCTGCAATAATGCAACATCTTTGAAATAACCTTCTACACACAGCCAATCTTTTAATAACCCACACTGAACAAAGCCGCAAGAGGCGAACAAACGCATGCTTGCCTCATTATCCGTGGCGATATGGACAACCAACTGTTTCATACGCAGAAAGTCGAAAGCATAGTCACAAAGTAGTGTCAATGCATCTTTGGCATAGCCTGCGCCACGAAACTCTTTCCGAATAACGATACCCACTTCTCCGCGTGCATGCATCGGAGAAAAGTCTGTAATATCAATCGTTCCTATCGTAACATGATCTTCAAGGCGCACCACCATCATACGTAGCTGCTTATCGGAAAACATATCGCATTGTGAATTCTCCATATATTGCTTCATCACATAGCGTGAATAGGGTACGGTGAAGTTACTGATATCCCACTGTTGCGGATCGTTTTCCATTTCACAAATCAGTTCCAGATCCTCTGGTTCCATAGCACGAAGGCGAATACGTTCGTTTGCAAAATAAATATGTTTCATGATCAGAGATAACATTTTTCGGAAGTCACCAGTACGCGACTTTCCGGGTTATAAATTCCGAGACGCAATCCCATTTTCCGATGGCGGGACAGCAAGCGGATAATTGTAGAAAAAGAAAAGGCACGGCAATCGTACACCACATGCGTGAAACCTTTCAGCGAGATGAATGGACTGGCATGTCCGTCGGCGACAGATGCTTCGTTTGCCACAACGAAATGATGCTTTCCGATCAGCCCGTTATGTTTGAAAAGTCCACGCAAACTATGAATAGTGGCTTCTTCACCGAAAACAAGAAAACAAGGGAAAGCTTGTCCTTTAAGGAAGGGAACTTTCGCTTTTTTTCCCGGGAAACTGAATATACGTCTCAAGGAAAGCATCAGCAAACGAATATACATCTGTAAATGGATACCGATCCGAACAAGCCAACGCCCCAAGAGCCCATAACGTTCACCATGCTTGCGAAAGAAAATATCCATTGCTCCACAAAATACACGCACATGGTGATAGGTATCTTTCGATGTACTTTCTCCCTTATAATGCAATATAGGATAAGGCAAGTAGTAATTTTCATATCCCGCCTCCTCAATCCGGCAGGACAAATCTATATCTTCACCATACATAAAGAAGTCTTCATCCAGTAATCCGGATTTTTCCAATGCAGAACGACGCAGCAACATGAATGCACCTGCCAATACTTCCACCCGGTGAATGGCATCCGCATCCAAGGCATTACAATAATACCCGCCTAAACCTTTAGAACGGGGGAAAAAATTTCCCAAGCCGGACAGTTTACCAAAAGTGGCTGCCAAAGTAGGATATCCACGCTTTGATTCCCGCAGAAAACGTCCGTCATCCGTCAACATTTTCACACCGACAGCCCCGACGCAAGGATGCGTGTCCATAAACAGAAGCGCTTCTTCCAAAGTCTGCTCCGGCAATACCGTATCAGGATTCAGCAACAGCACGTATTCTCCCTTCGCTTGACGAATGGCCTGGTTATTAGCACGGGCAAAACCAACATTCTCCTTATTATATATATAGGTAATACGCGGGAAGCGTTCGGTAAGGTATGCCTCCGAATCATCGACGGACGCATTATCCACTACAAAAATTTCGGCTGAAAGATTGTCAATAGCCCTGTATAAGGAACAGAGACACTGTTCCAGATAATACTTTACATTGTAATTGACTATAACAACAGAGAATTTCATGCTTCCTCCTCTTTATTGATATGCAATTCTTTACGTAAGCGTCCTTCACCGGGCAAGCAGAACAGCGAAGCCGTAAGAGCAATAAAAGCACAAAGCAAACCTTTATTGCTCAATGTAAGATAATAAACTGCAAGACCTACCCATACCGGCAGCGAAAGCAGAGCTACCCGAACTTTACTCCAGAAAGAATATAAACGTAAAGCTTCAGGCAAACTAACTTTATCAATCTTCCGCGTCAGCACCCAGGCGAAAAGTTTCAGAGAAACCGGCACGCAAGCTGCAACCAGCAAAATAGACAACGTTTCTGCAAAATAAGTCGTACGGACATCATCGGCATATATACCTACCCAATCTCCACCGGTTTCACCTACTATGATCCATATCACCGGCAGCAACCAGAAACTGATAAATATTACTTTTAAACGACTCGCAACGTGTTTTATCTGTTCTTCCATTCTCTTATAAACAATAAACTTAATAACAATAATTTAATTCGTTCCCGTAAAAAGCGTCCGGTTTACAATACTACGCCCCAGAGTGACCTCATCCGCATATTCCAACTCATCGCCCACTGAAATGCCACGGGCAATCACACTTAGCTTCACCCCCATCTTTTCAAGCTTACGATAAATATAGAAGTTAGTTGTGTCACCTTCCATCGTAGTGCTGAGTGCCAGGATCACCTCCTTGATTCCACCGGCAGCCACACGCCGTACAAGACTTTCTATCTGCAAGTCACCCGGACCTACCCCGTCCATTGGTGAAATAACACCACCCAAGACGTGATATAGTCCACGGAATTGCTGCGTCGCTTCCACCGCCATGACATCGCGGATATTCTCTACAACACAAACCGTAGATGCATCCCGCTGCGGATTGGCACAAATACGGCAAGTTTCCGTATCTGAAATATTGTGGCAAACCCTGCAATATTTTACTTCATGCTTCAGTGTAACAATAGCATTACCAAAGGCTTCTACCACTGCCGTATCTTGTCTCAGAAGGTGTAGTACCAGGCGCATAGCCGTCTTCCGCCCCACTCCTGGCAGTTTGGCAAACTCGCTCACCGCCTTCTCCAATAATATCGAGGAAAATTGTCCGTTCATACTAAAAAATCAACTATTGGCGGCAAAGATAATGCAAATTGAGTGCAGAACTTTCATGCAAGCATGAAAAAGTTATGCCCAAATGCAGCTTATCTTCTTAAAAGATAATTAGATTTCCGCATTCCGAACATAGATTTTTGAAATAAGTACTACCTTTGCATACGCAGAAAAAAAGAAAAGAGTAAGAAACTTTCTAAATTTGACATAAAAATGGAGATTACAAGCGCTGAATTCGTCATTAGTAATACAGATGTGAAAAAATGCCCCCCCGGAATATTCCCTGAATACGCCTTTATCGGACGTTCCAACGTTGGAAAATCCAGCCTCATCAATATGCTAACAGGGCGTAAAGGACTTGCCATGACTTCCGCCACTCCGGGAAAGACTATGCTCATCAATCATTTCCTTATTAATAAAAGCTGGTACATCGTCGATCTACCTGGCTATGGTTATGCCAGACGCGGACAAAAAGGAAAATCACAAATACAGCGTATCATCGAAGATTATATTCTGGAACGTGAACAGATGACCAATCTCTTCTTGCTTATCGACTCACGGCTTGAACCACAAGTCATCGATATCGAATTCATGGGATGGCTGGGGGAGCACGGAGTACCTTTCTCCATTGTCTTTACCAAAGGGGATAAGCTGAAAGGCGGCAGGCTGAACACCAATATCCAGCAGTATCTGAAAAAACTAAAAGAGCAATGGGAAGAACTTCCCCCTTATTTTGTGACCTCTTCTGAGAACAGAATGGGCAAAAAAGAGTTATTAGATTATATAGAGAGTATTAATAAAGAATTAAATACCAAATAAAGTAATAGCAAATATGAAAAAGAGTGTATTTTCACTGGCATTTATTGCCACCTTACTTCTTGTGTCGGTCAATAGCCAGGCACAATCGCTAAAAGATTTATTCAACAAAGAAAATGTAGAAAAAGTAGTCAGCGCCGTTACCGGCAAGAATACTGTTGATATGACAGGTACATGGTCGTATACCGGTGCCGCTATCGAATTCGAATCAGACAACCTGTTGATGAAAGCTGGCGGAGCCGTTGCTGCTACCACTGCCGAAGCCAAACTCAATGAGCAACTGAACAAAGTGGGTATCAAACCCGGACAAATGAGTTTTACCTTCAATGCCGACAGCACTTTCAACGCTAAACTGGGAGCCAAAACTCTGAAGGGGACTTATGTGTATGACGCCACCGAAAAGCATGTAACCATGAAGTTCGTCAGACTGATAAACATGAATGCCAAAGTTAACTGTACGTCCGGCAGCATGGACTTACTGTTTGAATCGGATAAACTACTAAAGCTAATCACTTTCCTTTCCAGCAAGAGCAGCAATGCAACGCTGAAAACAATCAGTTCACTGGCAAGTAGCTACGACGGCATGATGTTAGGTTTCTCACTTGAGAAGAAAGAATAAAACGGAATATCAATAAAAAA
>NZ_CBVI010000121.1 GCF_000513195.1 Bacteroides timonensis
GACTTTTTTTTATTCTCAATAGAGCGGAAAACGAGACTCGAACTCGCGACCCTAACCTTGGCAAGGTTATGCTCTACCAACTGAGCTATTTCCGCATTAGATGACTCTCTTTTCACAAAGAGAAAGTGCCCAGAACAGGACTCGAACCTGCATGCCTCTCGACACACGCACCTGAAACGTGCGCGTCTACCAATTCCGCCACCTGGGCATTATCAGTCATCCAGACAAAAACAAAAAAAATGAGCGGAAAACGAGACTCGAACTCGCGACCCTAACCTTGGCAAGGTTATGCTCTACCAACTGAGCTATTTCCGCGTTATGATAATCGTGTGAAGAGGAGGAGACTCGAACTCCCACAACATTTCTGTCACTACCACCTCAAAGTAGCGCGTCTACCAATTCCGCCACCTCTCCATACTATCTCATACTTTCAAAGAACTAAAACTTGCCTCACCTAATGTGCCCAGAACAGGACTCGAACCTGCATGCCTCTCGACACACGCACCTGAAACGTGCGCGTCTACCAATTCCGCCACCTGGGCATTAGGTAATTGCAATCTATGTACTTGAGCGGAAAACGAGACTCGAACTCGCGACCCTAACCTTGGCAAGGTTATGCTCTACCAACTGAGCTATTTCCGCGTTTGCGGTTGCAAAGGTAGATATTTTCTCCAAACCTGCAAACATTCTACTTATTTTTTTCGCGAAGAAAAATACACATTTACCATGCGAAAGCGGCAGGCTTTTGATTATCAACTCATTCTGTCGCGATAATCCTCATAAGAAAATTGCTTGAAAATATCAGCTTTCCTCTCTTTGGTCCACATAGCAATAGCAGGATGGTGAATTCCATTGAACATATTTGTTTTCACCATGGTATAATGTATCATGTCTTCGAAAACAATACGCTCTCCGATTTGCAATTCATGGTCGAAGCTCCAGTCGCCCATATAGTCACCACTCAAACATGAATTTCCACCCAGGCGATACACATGACAACCACCATTATTTCCTATTTCAGCACCACGTACGGCAGGCTGGTAAGGCATTTCAAGACAATCGGGCATATGACAGGTAAAACTCACATTAAGAATAGCAGTACGGATACCACGACTTTCTACAATATCTACTACCTCAGAAGCCAATACGCCGGTTTGCCAAGTAAAGGCAGAACCAGGTTCAAGGATAATACGCAAACGAGGATAACGGGCACGCAAATCTTTCAGCAGTTGAATAAGATGCTCCACGTCATAATCTTTACGCGTCATCAGATGACCACCTCCCAGATTCAACCACTTGATTTGCGGAAACCAACGAGAGAATTTTTCTTCCAAATGTTTTAATGTCCGTTCCAGTTCATAAGATGAAGATTCGCAATGACAATGACAATGGAAACCTTCAACACCTTGCGGCAGGACCTCAGTCAATAAATCCGCCGTCATACCGAAACGGGTGCCGGGAGCACAGGGATTATAAAGTTCCGTTTCCACTTCAGAATATTCCGGATTGATGCGAATACCGCAAGAAATGCCACTTCCCTCTTTCACTACCTCTGGATAAAAACGACAGAACTGCGACAAAGAATTAAAAGTTATATGGCTACTACAACGCATGATTTCAGGAAAATCAACTTCCGTATAAGCGGGAGAATAAGTATGTGCCTTACTGCCGAATTCTTCCAGTGCCAGACGTGCCTCGTAAACTGAACTTGCTGTAGAGTGCTCTATATACTCCCTAAATATGGGAAACGAGCGCCACATAGCAAAAGACTTAAATGCCAGGATAACCTCTACTCCGGCACGGTCAGCAACACTTTTTATAAGGGTAAGATTTTTTCTCAACAATTCTTCATCCATGATATAGCACGGAGAAGGGAAACAATTGAAATCTATCATATTTTCTTTTTTAACCAATGATCTTAAAACGGGCAAAGCGCAATAAAAGTTGCTTGTCACCCGCATTTTTGAAATGAATAGTAGCTTTGGCATTATCGCCCTGACCTTCCACTTTCATCACTTCTCCCAGACCGAAACGTTCATGCTCGATCAGTTGTCCCGGCTGCACAGCCATTACAGAAGCAGAGGTGGATGTAGAAGAAGAGGCTGCCGGAGTCACCCGTTTCAGATTGCGCGGAACGCTTGGAGCAATAATCTGCTGTTTGGAACGCTGCGGAGTTTCTTTTTCTGTATTATACAATGATTCACGAACATGAGGTGAGCGGGAGAAACCACCGCTATGTTCCCTACGGAAAGATCCGGCCTCTTCATCAATTTTACTACCAATCCCTACGTCCTGAGACAAGCGGAGGAAGCGGATGTCGATATCTTTCAGAAAACGACTGGGACTACCAAATTCCATTTTCCCATAACGGAAACGAGTACGTGCGTACGAAAGGAAACAATGTTCTTCTGCGCGAGTGATAGCCACATAAAACAAACGCCTCTCCTCTTCCAGCGCACGGGGAGAATCTCCGACCATACCACTGGGGAAAAGATTTTCTTCCATTCCCACCACAAATACATTTCTAAATTCCAATCCTTTGGCAGAATGAACGGTCATAAGCGTTATTTTCTCATCATCCCCATTGTCCGAGTCCTGATCAGTCAGCAATGATACTTCCGATAAAAAGTCCGTCAATGAAATATTCGGATTACCCTCTTCCATGCGCAAAGCACAGAAATCGCTCATACCATTCACTAATTCCTCAATATTCTCTTTGCGGCTAAGATTTTCCGGTGAATTATCTTGGCAGACGTCATTAATAATGCCGGACTGACGGATGATTTCCGCACCAATCTCATAGGCATTTTTCTCCACTACTCCTTCTATAAATCCACCAATCAGGTCACGGAAGATTTGCAGTTTAGAGTGCGTGCCTTTATTGAAATTCAATCCGTATGTCAGCGGCTCACAAAGCACAGCCCAAAGACTGATATTATTTTCCGTAGCAGCAGTAATAATTTTACCTACTGTCGTATCTCCGATACCACGGGCCGGATAATTGATAATACGTTTGAATGCTTCTTCATCATTAGGATTGACCACCAGCCGGAAGTAAGCTATCACATCCTTAATCTCTTTACGCTGATAGAAGGATAGACCGCCATAAATGCGATAAGGCATACCCCGCTTACGCATAGCTTCCTCAAATACACGGCTCTGCGCATTGGTCCGATAAAGTATGGCAAAATCCGAATAGGCATAATGCTCCGAACGGCGCAACTCAGCAATTTTATTGACTACAATATCTCCTTCTTCCACATCACTATATGCCTGAAACACGCCGATGGCTTCCCCTTTCTCCTTTTCAGAGAAGACCTCCTTTCGTATCTGTCTCTCATTCTTTTCAATCAGGCTGTTGGCAGCGCAGACAATAGTTTGCGTAGACCGATAGTTCTGTTCCAGTTTGAATACTTTCGTATTGGGATACACTTTTGTAAAATACAATATATTGTCAATATCTGCTCCCCGGAAAGAATAGATACTCTGCGCATCATCCCCTACCACACACACGTGCTGATGATCTTTTGCCAACTGCAACACAATGCTGTGCTGGGCATAGTTGGTATCTTGATATTCATCTACCAGAATGTAGCGAAACTGCTCCTGATAACGTGCCAGTACTTCGGGATGATCTCTGAAGAGAATAAAAGTATAAAAGAGCAAATCATCAAAATCCATGGCATCCGCCTGCCTGCAACGATCCCAATAACGATGGTAAATATCCCGGATCGCAGGCATCTTGGCAGCACAATCACCTTCATAAGCCTCCTTATTAGAGGCATATCCCGCAGGAGAAACCAAGTGGTTCTTCGCATTCGAGATGCGTGCCTGTACACTACCCGGTTTATAGACTTTCTCATCCAGCCCCATTTCTTTTATGATAGAGCGTACTAGACTTTTACTATCTGCCGTATCATAGATAGTAAACTGTGAGGTAAAACCAATATTCGCAGCTTCCGCATGCAGAATACGTAGAAATATGGAGTGGAACGTACCCATCCATAAATGACGTGCCCGTTGATCTCCCACCTGCCGAGCAATACGTTCTTTCATTTCACGGGCAGCTTTATTGGTAAAGGTCAAAGCCAATATATTCCATGGCTGATAACCATTCTCCAACAAATATGCTATCTTGTAGGTCAGCACCCGTGTCTTTCCGGAACCTGCACCGGCTATAACCAGTGACGGACCCTCGTTGTAGAGCACTGCAGCGCGCTGTCCTTCATTCAATTCTTCGATATAATTCGCATTCATGTATGCAAAATTAAAAGAATCTTTTTATATTTGTACAATGTTATTCAAACTAAAATCATAAGAAACTATGGAACAAATTAAAAATATGCGACTTTACATTTCTTTTATCTGCCTGTTGGCCTTCTTATGTGCTTCGCCTGTAATGGCGCAAAAGCAAAGTAAAGTAGAAAAGCTCTTGAAATTTCTTGTAAACAATGAGAATGAGAAATTTACAAAAAACCGGGACAAATTAGATGCTGAAACAGCAACAGCTTTTGAAGCAGAAGTCAAACTAATCGATTTGTGCGATCAAATCTGGAATCAGCAAGAGGTAACCGTTGCCAAAGATTTTTTCCAGGCTTATGTAGATGCTACCAAAGCCAACTTTATTTCCATCTGTCAGGAAGCCGGTGCTGATCCGGCCGCAATCCGTAAACGTATGGAAGATAACATCAGTGCCATATTAGATGAATATCCCAATAAATTAGTCTATTCCAGCACTTTGGTAGATGCCGTAAAAGCATCAGGATATGAATTGTCCGATGAAAGCAGAAAACATCTGTATGATGTACATGAAGAGGAATTATGGAAAGATTTCGTACGCAACAAGAACATTCCGAAATGCGAAAGATATCTGACTGAATATGCTGATGGTAAGTATAAAGCAGAAGCTATGATAGAATACAATCGTCTGCTGTTCCAAACCGTACAGAAATCACCATCCGCCAGTAACTTTAAGAGATTCTTCGACCATGACCGGCTCAACACATTCTTCGACGGACGTTCCAAGCGGGAGTCTATGGCACAGGCTCTCTCTATTTATGATGATTATCTTTACGGTAACATCTGCAAAGCGCAGGCCATAGCTTCCATTAAGCAGGCTATTGCAGAATATGAGCAGGCCCCTTATTTGAGTCCAGGCGATAAAAAATATACCAATACTCTGGAGTACAAAAAAGACAGTATTGACTATGAGACACTAAAGCTGGAAGTGAACTCCCCAAGCAAACTGGGACTCATCAAAGAATACCTCCTAACTCATAAATACAAGGAATTCCGTGATAAAGCCAACAAGTTACGCGTACCTTTTGAGCAACAATTGGTATGGAGTAATCCTACTACCATCCAGGCATACACCCGTGGATTATTGATGAAATCCAATGAAACGAAGAATGGAAAGAGTACTCAGAAAACCTATACGTATGATGAAAATGGAAGACTGATTAGTATCAAGGAAGTTACGGAAGATAAGGGAACCACTACCCTACAGACTAATTTCTTGTATGATTCTCAAGGTAACTGCGTAGAAGAAGTGCAGGTAAACCAAAGAGGTATGAAGGAGGTGTACAAACGCCTGCGTGCTTTCAGCACACTGGGTGTCATTCTTTCGGATTCTGCTTTCTATCAGAGCGGAAAACTGATCGTAAGAAAATACCATCCACAACTCGGTCTGTTGGCAGGAGAGACAGTTTACGAAAAAAACATTCCAGTATCTTCCGTAATCAACCAATATAATAAGAAGGGACAGATCATCAAGAGAGAAGAAACATTCCCATTGCCTAAAGATCCGTTACCCACCCAGGTAAGTAAACAAGTGGATGTATATGAATACGATACTTATGGTTATCTGACAAAGATCACATTTGAAAAGACTCTCGTCAATAGTGGTAAGACCAGCGGTTCACTCATATTCTTGTATGACGAATTCGGTAACCAGATAGACAGTAACGCCTATTATGAATATGACAGTACCGGACGCTGGATACAAAAGACAGATCGGGGAGATGCCAAGAATACAGAAAAGATTCAGATTATCTATCAACAATAACCATAAAAAATACCGTCCGCATAATGA
>NZ_CBVI010000122.1 GCF_000513195.1 Bacteroides timonensis
GACGGTATTTTTTATATAATCACTCTATTTTATGATAATCGTTGCGCAATTTCCTGAATAGAAAAAGAGCCTTCCAAAGTACGAACCTGTATCTTCCCATGCAGCAGATTAAAGAAGAAATCAGCTACCTTCTCCGGAATAATTTCACAAAGCTCTCCATTCGCATCAACTCCCAGATCATAGGTTTTCAGCAATTGACTTCCCAACGCCGTAGCTCCTATCAGGAAGTGATTTCTCAATTTATCCACATTGACCAGATCCGCAGCCAACACCTTCCCTACTACCGAATAGCAATGCACCAGTACCTTTTCGTCTCCTTCAAACAGTTGAGATTCTTGTTCGTCAGAATAGGTATTCATCTCTATAATACCTGTATTTTCCATCTCGGGAGTTCCTTTATAAAGAGCGCCCAAATCCGCCAGACTTAAATTGAACAGGCGGGCTTCACTCGTGACTTGCATTTCTTCGCCACTGAATGCACTGGGTAACAGCAACTTTATATCCCCGCTAACAGCTACATTCTTCGCATTGAAAGTTCCCACTATACAGTCTTTCATGGTCAACTTAGCCGTAGCAAAAACTCCTCCCAATACTATACAGTCCTCCAATATCACTTCATCTGCAAAAATACTTCCGGCAACGAAAGCATTGCACAATTTTACAGTCTTTCCGTTGATGTCAGCCATGAACATCGGACGGCAATCACGAGCATACGACACCAGAGAATCCGAAGTGGCTACCGTCTTACGCAAGATAATATCCCCTTTCGCATTATTGCTGATATGGAATTCAAGCTTAGTAAACACCGCACCAAGTATTTCCACATCTCCATTCTGTATTTCCAGCTTGCGGGCATAAACAGCCCCTTCTACAATGGTATCGTTCTGTATCAGCACATCCCTTTCCAGTTCAGCAGATGTACGGGGGAGAATAGAACCTTTTACCAGATTCTCACTTAAAATCACTCCATTCTCCAAACTTATTACTTTCAATTCTTTCATAACTCTACTTCTATTTTATAGAACATAAGTAACGGTATTTACGATAAAAAATTCCCGGCAAGTTTCCTCATCATTCCGGCTACCCGTTTTTCATGTTCTGAAGAACCTAATCTTTGAATCTCTCTCTCCAGATGCTTTCCAATGCGCTGCTTATCTTCTTGTGTCATGGCAGGCATGGACGCTTGCTGAACATTCTGACGTACTTTCCAGTCATTGACTCCCATACGTGCAGTCTGTTCATTCATCACAATCTCAGTCTCTTTACTGCCACCGGCACCGGTCTTCTCTACTACTACCACCGGCAACATCCAACGGGCATTTTTACATCCGCCAATCAACACATGTTCTATATGACTGGCCAGTTGCTTTTGCCCAAGCAGATATTGCTTGGCACTCTCTATCAATCCGGCAGCCCGCTGCTTCATTGTGATAGCGGAAATGCGTGCCTGTACATCCAACTGCTCTTTATGCCCAACTAATGCCATTGCCGACAGAGACGAGTCCGTATTGCGCAGTTGTTCGTTACTGCTGCTTTCCACAAAGCGGAAGCAAGGTTCCATCAGCATGTGGATGCGTTGCAGCAATTCACGGTCCAGATTTTCAAAGACACCGGAATAACGGGTGGTCAGGATGTCATAATCATCTTCCATCACCAATTTACGGTTGGTTAGCTCTTCGGACTGAGACTGCAACTCGCTATATACGGCTTCTACATTAGAACATTCCTCCATATTCTGTATATCCAGGCTGGCTGTTATATATCCCAGAAAACCTTTGGATATACGTTTACCAATCTGCTGCGTGCTGGCTATCTTATGGGCAACCTCGGCCGCATTGCACGCCACAACAGAATTACGTAAACTCTCGATATGCTTGCTGCAATCCTGTACGCTGCTATTATAAGGATGGTCGTCTATCTCCAGATAGATATCAATCGGTTCTTCCAGAACAACGGTCTTGGAAGCCGACTTATCGCCTACGGTAAGTGTCACAGTTTCACTCTTCCGTATCACGTCATGCAGGATATGTCTTCGTCCTCCCATAATCAGCCCTCCTTCGTGCTAAGCCAGGTTTCATTCCTGGCTATGAGTTTCTTCATGTTCTCCTTCACCCTTTCACTAAGATCGGAAGTTGCAATCAGGCGTTCAAGCTTCCCGGCTACCATCCGTTGAGACTCCATTGAAATGTTTTCCCATCCGCTACTTTCAATCTTGCCTTCCATGCCTTCACGTATCTTTATGCAGGAACGCTGTCCAACGAGTTGCTCCAATCCCGAAGGCAGTTTAGTTTCCATGACTGCTCCTTCATCTCCCCGCTTCACCAACAGGATGGCCGGTAAATATCGAAGGACGGATTTGCCGACAAACGAATTCAATTTGATTTTTTGCATCTTAGCACTCTGCTGTTTGCAGGTGGTGAGGAAGTTGGTCATTTGTGCAATCAAAGCTTGCGCATTGCGCTTGACGTGTGCGGCCGCAATAGCCTGAGAAGTGGACAAAGATTCGGTTTGGTTGACCGGTACAGAAGCTATCTGATAGTAAACGCGGTTCAGAGTGTCCGTTATGTCCTGCTCACAAAAGCGAATGACGGGTTTATCCAACTCATGAATACGATTATGAAGAGCTGTGTCCAGTCCTCTGAACAGTTTGGAATAACGCCCTGTCAAAATCACAAAGTCATCATCCATTCTCTTTTTCAAATCAAGCAATGCGCCCCCTTGTTCCTCCAATTCAGAAAAATACGCATTCACAGCGCTCAATGCCGTAGCATTTTTCTGTTCTATCTGCGAGGCGACCAGTGAGAAGAAGCCTTTATTCAGCCTTTTGCACAGTTTGTTCGTAGCATCCCTCTCAGCGGCTATGACTGCTGCCTCCATAGCAACAACTGCTGTAGTGACCCCGCTGACCTTATTAGATACCGTATCTATCTTATTGGCCATGTCGCGGGTATCAACTGTAACATCATATTTTGCCATAATTTTTAATTTTCAAATTTATGAATGCTATTTATCTTTTTCAAGATCACTTAAATCGTCCAAATCATCCAAATCGCTCAAGTCATCCAGATCGTCCAGACCACTCAAATCATCCATTTCTTCCGAAACCTCAGGAGTTGCAGGGGCTTCGGGGGTAACAGAGGGGGCGGAAATAACGGGAGCTTCGGAAGCAGCAGGAACTTCAGAAACAACAGGAGTCTCAGATTCTTTCGGAACTTCCGTCTCCTCTGAAGTCTCTGACATTTCAGGCTTTGCCGCTTCTACATCCGGGCTCATTCTGATTGTTTTTTCAGCTTCTTCCACATGTTGGGGAGCATGCACCGAATATTCCATCGCGTCGCTATCATCAACCAGTTCAGCATGATAATCCAACGTTGCCTCCTGGCTGTTTTCCGCAATTTCCTGCAAGGAATCGGTAGCTACCCGCGCTATATCCAAAGACATATACTCTTCCACACATTCTTCAACGGCAGGAGCCGGCGGCATATTGGAAGCAAATGCATAGAAAGGATTGATACTTGCCAAAGGACGGCGCCGGTCATCCAACAGAGCTACATTATCATTGGCGTCCACTATTTTCTTTGCCATTCCATCGCGAAGGCTGGCATCGAAATACTCAATATATCCATATTCTTTAGCCTTCTTATTAATATCACCCTGCAAAAACTTCATGTATTCTTTAAACTCTTCCTGAATTTGCTTGAAGTCATCGGACTGCTCGGCAAACTTTCGCGAGGTGTTTTCCAACTGATCTCCGGCATTTTCTTCCAACTCCTGGGTATCTCCGTCCATCATCTGTTGCAGCATGCGGGATTTCATCCGGTCGAGACGTTCAAAGGTGGATTGCGCGGCAAGAAGCTTGGTCAGATTACTACGCATAATGTTAATGAGGTCATCGCCCGAAGTCCGGTTACGTCCATAGAAGTCTTGAGTTTCCCGATGCCATTGGTTCAGATAATCACGCTTCTGATTATCAATGTCATTATAGATATCCAAACGGTTCAAGCGCGTTTCCGCTAACAGATTCTGTACGATAGGTGCTACGATTTCTTCTTGTATCTGGCTGATACCATAAGGCATTGTTGTACGGCTTCCGTCTTCTGCAACCCACGAATGATCCTTCATATCATAGCGCATTCGTGAACTTTCCTTCAATTGGAAAGGTGTGTAGTTCTCCACCGTATCGCGGAAGTTGAAATTCGTCTGGCGAATTTTCTCCAGTTCATCCTTCTCCAACTTCGGTGAATAGTGATTATAAGAGGTTTTCAGAATGGTGAACAGCAACTGATTAGAACTTTCCACCAGCGAATTAGTGGATTTAACCTTCGCTGCCGCAATTGTCTGTACTGCATACCCCACATTTGAAATCAAACGGCGTAATACATCTTCAAATTGCTCGCTCTGGTCAGACAATGAATGGCGCATTGCATTCAGCGAATTAAATTGCTCTATTTCCTTATCATACGCTGCCGTATCAAATACATTCAGCACAGGAGCTCCCGACGGATTGGCCGTACCATATTCATTCAAATAAGAAATAACCGGCGAATCGGGAGGAATGACAGGCATGCCTACAGAAACAGTATGCAAGTCTGACAAGAAATAAGCACTGTCACGCAAATTACGGTCCATACGTCCAAAGTAATCATAGAATTTCACTTTAGGTATAGATGTTGAATAATCCTCTGTGGAAACTTCTTCCACTCCCTTGCTTTCTTCTACCAAAGGAGCCGTAGTGGAGAGTTCATCCAGTTCTCTCAATTTCTCGGAAAGTGCTCCCTGGTTATTAACTAATTGCAGCTCAAAGTTCTGTACTGAACTATTTCCGGTATGATCTATCACAAAGCTCTTATTCTCGAAAGGAACCTGACTGGCAACGGGAACATAAACCACCCCCATCTTTTCAATCTTATAGTCTCTGAAAATCTGCTGATGCTTGTTTTCCAGGTCTTTCAACTCCACTCCGACATCATCGATGGATTTACCGCTGGATTTAAACAGCTTATAGTTTTTCATCCCCCAATAAAGACCGGCTACTGCAATAGCAATACTTAGCCACCCAATTACTGCTATCAATGCAAGACCGACAACAAGAATTCCAATTCCTACGTACATCTGCGTCTGGGCTTTCTTTTTACCCGTAGCATTCATAGTCAACGAATTCTTTAATTCTCCCATCTCCTTTTCTAATTCTTCTTCTTGCGACACTATTTTTTCTGCCGCATCTTTATAAAAATCAAAAAGGATTTTCGCTTGATCCTGATACAAATCTTGCGAAGAAGAAAAAACCTTTCCTTTCATAACCAGATATGTTTTTATAGTAAATAAATAAGAATTTAATTTCTAATTGTAGCCTAGCTCCAACAGCTTACGCTCGGCCATTGAAAAGCCTTTCGCTTTAGCTTTCCGGTACCACATGACTGCTTCGAAGATATCGATATCAACGCCTTTTCCTGTTTCATACATGATACCCAGACAATATTGTGCTTCTGCATTTCCGGCATTGGCTAAAGATTTATAAATATCGAATGCTTTCTTGTAATCACCATTCTGCGTTGCTTCCCGAGCTGCTTCCAAAGAGTTAGTCTGAGCTTTTTTCTCTGTTTTCTCAGGTTCGGCCTGTTGTTGAGGTTCATTAACGGGAGTCTTTGCCTCCGGCTGGGCTTTAGGTTGAGGTTGTTCTTCAACTTTAGGCTGCTTTTGCTGCTCTACAGCTTTAACCGGAGTTTCCTCAGGAGTGGCAACAGGCACCACAGTCGTGGTATCCTGTACCACAGTAATAGTGTCAGCAACCACAGCCGGAGGTACAACAACTGGCTTAGGTTTGGATGCAAACACAAAATACAAACAAATCAAAACCAAGATCAGAAATATACAGCAACCTAATATATATAGAGATTTTCTGGATTTCTTTTGAATAGCAGGGGCTTCTTCTTTTCTTTCCGGATCCGGATGCTTCACTTCAGGCTCTGGCGATTTTATTTCCGGTTGATTGGATTCAACAACAACCGGCTCACTTTGCTTCATTTCCGGTTCAGCCTGTACAACTTCCGGTTCAACCTGTTTTACATCTGCTTCTGCAAGTTCTGGTTTATCCTCAGTAGGTTCTGATTTTGCTTCAACAAGTTCCGGTTTTGCTTCAGTAGGTTCGGAAACAACTTCAGCAGGTTCACTCTCTACCGATTCTATTTCCGGTTCTACTTGTTCGATCTCCGGTTCCGTTTGTTCTATTGCCGGTTCAACCAATTCATCCGCAATCTCAGTATTTTTTTCTTCCATCTCTTCTTCCTGAATATCCACTGATGCCGCAACCGGAACACTTTCTTCAAGCACTACCTCCTCTATCCCTTCAAGGACTTCTTCCGTTTTTTCCTCAATAGCCTCTACTTCCTCTGGTTGACCTTCCTCAATCAATGATATTTCCGCTGGAATATCCAGTACAATAGGCTCTTGCCCTGACTTTCTATAAAATGCATCTAAAATACCCCGAATAATACTAAAGTAATAAACTTCCTCCTTAAACAGTGATGGAAAATTCAAATACAACTGTTCAGCCATCTTCCAATACAACTCTTTATCGGAAGTATTGTCACAAGTATCAAACAAATCATTCGCTTCTTTCAATAAAGGCAAGAAACGTAAATTGATTCGAAGCACTTTCAATCTAAGTACATTCAGGAAATTCGCCTCACATAAATCAGCATATTCATTCAGGTACTTCACCAATTTAGGCACCTTTTCTGCATAAGGTTTTATTTGAATACGCAGCTTGTTGATGGCCTGTTGGCACACCTCACTATCTGCCTGAGGCTTCTTGAAGTTTTCAGCAAGTATAGCCAGTTCCGGAGCTATTTTTTTTAGAATAACATGTTCCACATTCTTCTGAAGGGTAGACCGCAAAAGTTGAAAGCGTTCTGCATCTTTCAAGTTTAAAACAAACTTCTGAGGGAACAGATCTTTCCTGATTGCCTCCAGCATAGCCACCAATGAAACATTATCCACTTCCAAAGCAGCAGCAATGCTTTCGCACTCTTTTAAAGTAAACTTTCCACTCTTTTCAATAATAACCCGACGGATTTTAGTTATCTCATCCAACAAATATGTTCTATCCATAATACCAAATTCATAAAAAGTCTCTAAAAATACATATTATTTTCACCAAAACAACTCTTTTCACGATTTTTTCACTCGTATATGCCTATTTATCACGGTTTTCCGTGACAAACTATATTTTACTTTGGAAAAATTAATAGAATCTGAGAGAACATTTATAAGATACCAAACGTTATATTAACAAAACCATAATTCAAGACAAATTATGAATACGTTATTAACATCTTTAATGCTTATAATTATGACTCACGAAATGCCGAAACTTCCGTATGCAAATAATGCATTGGAACCTGTAATCAGTCAGCAAACCATAGATTTTCACTATGGTAAACACTTACAGACATACGTAAATAACCTCAATAACCTGGTACCGGGTACAGAGTATGAAAACAAAGATCTAGTGACTATAGTAGCCACTGCACCGGATGGAGCAATTTTCAATAATGCCGGACAAGTATTAAATCATACCCTCTACTTCTTGCAATTTTCCCCGAAACCCGCTCAAAGCGAGCCTACTGGAAAATTAGCAGAAGCTATCAAACGCGACTTTGGAAGCTTTGACAACTTTAAGAAAGAATTCACAGCTGCCGCTGTAGGATTGTTCGGATCAGGTTGGGCTTGGTTATCAGTAGATAAAAATGGTAAATTACATATTACCAAAGAAGCCAATGGCAGTAACCCTGTACGTTCAGGATTTACTCCCTTGTTAGGCTTTGATGTTTGGGAACACTCTTACTATCTCGATTACCAAAATCGCCGTGCCGATCATGTAAATGCTCTTTGGGGTATCATTGATTGGAATGTAGTAGGCAGTCGGATGAAATAACAACAACATCATAAACTCTTTTTCAAAAAAACGCACCTGCGGGAATTATCAGTCCTAAAGGTGCGTTTTGCATATCCTATCTAACATATTTTAAAGAAAAACGTTGGCTACTGAAAGCTTTTATCATTAACTTTGCTAACATAAACGTTTATCAAAAGAAATGAAGCTCATTGTAGTCACAGCACCCACATTTTTTGTGGAAGAAGACAAGATTATCACGGCACTCTTTGAAGAGGGGTTGGATATTCTACATCTGCGAAAACCGGAAACACCTGCAATGTATTCCGAGCGACTTTTAACGTTGATACCAGAAAAATATCACAGGCGTATCGTCACTCATGAGCATTTTTATCTAAAAGAAGAATTCGACCTCATGGGCATTCACTTAAATACGCGCAATCCGCATGAACCGCATGACTATTCAGGGCATGTCAGTTATACCTGCCATTCTGTAGAAGAAGTAAAAAGTAAAAAGCATTTTTACGACTATGTATTCATGAGTCCCGTTTATGACTGCATATCCAAGGAAGGAATTCTTTCCGGCTACACACCCGAAGAATTGCGTGCGGCAGGAAAAGAAAGAATCATCGATACTAAAGTCATGGCTTTAGGCGGAATTACTCCCGACAATATTCTGGAAATAAAAGATTTTGGATTCGGAGGTGCGGTAGTACTCGGTGATTTATGGAACAAATTTAATGTCTGTACAGACCGGGATTATCTGGGCGTTATCCGCCACTTTAAGAAACTAAAAGAAATGGCGGATTAAAAAGTTAGAAAACATCCATATTAAAATTTCCCATATTCCTTATACTCTGCACTGGCAGGTAAAGTAAAGTAGAAAGTAGATCCCTCTCCTTTTTTCGACTCTACACCAATGCCACCACCATAGTGCTCTACAATGGATTTTGTGATGGAAAGACCTAAACCTGTACCACGAATATTATAGTTCATCTTCACAAAGCGCTCAAAAATAGCACGGCGGCTTTCTTCATCAATGCCGCAACCTGTATCAGCTACGTAAAAGTAAAAACTATCATTACTCAGACGACGGTATCCAATTCTGACACTACCTCGTTCTGTAAATTTCAATGCATTCTTTACCAGATTATTAATCACCTGCGCAAAACGTACCCGATCAATTATTAAACGACATTGAGGCAGTTTCTCTACAAACTCGATCTGAATACCCGATGGTCTGGGATGTGCATTCTCCGCAGCACATATTTCCTGAATCAATGCATTTACATCCACATCTCCATCTTTATATTCCATTGTATTGGCCTCTATTTTCGAAAAATCCAATAAATCATTGATCATCTGAACCAGGAAGTTTTTATTATCATTGATTTCTTTCAGAAAAATCATCCGCTCTTCCCTACTTAAATTATCAGTTTCGGCAAGCACATTTGTAAATCCTACGATAGCATTGAGCGGCGTACGTATTTCATGCGTCATATTGGCAATAAAGGCATTCTTCAATTGATTGCTTTCCTCAGCCACTTCATTCAGTTGCTGCAATGTTTTCAAACGCTTGGTTTTATTGATGGACACAACAATCATAATAACCAGAAGCAATAAAATAATTACTCCAAAACAAAGCAGCAGTATTTCATTCTTCTGAAAAAAATCAGTAGCCCAAAGAGCATATAATGTAGAAAAATCCAGATTCATAAAGTTAGTGATTAAAATATTAAGTAATCAGACAGTTTAAGTGCTGGCAAAGATAACAAAGAAAAAACAAATATTTGATTATTAGATACATGTTTTTCCAAAAAGATAGGCTGTAAACCTATTTAAAAAAGGTTTACAGCCTATAAATATAAGATTTTAGAGTATTTTACTTCAGATCTTCAATAGCCGCCTGAGCCGCAGCCATGAGTATCTGATAATCAGCAATAAGCTATATTCCTCTAATCAATTTCTAAACTTTTCCATATTGTTTTTCATCGTTTTTATAGTACTTTGGGGCATGAAATAGAGGCTTTTTACACCATCAAACCCACATTTGCCACCTTATTTATATATCATCCGTTAACTTATTCAACCCATTTTTTTTCAGGATGGAGCAACTTCCTGTTGAAACTATAAGCACTTCCACCTAATTTTACCATTACATTTAGTTCATGATATGGATTGAATTTAATCTTAGAATGCCGAACCACCTTTATAAGAATTATAGAATTTATATGGAGAAGCAATCTTAAAGACATACGTATCGACCTCTACATCACTTTCACACTCCTGATATTTTTTCTTAGAAATGGCCTCTTTCTTTGCATAATTAATCAGTTCCGAAATCCAGAATTCATTCTCTACATATTTTAAGTCCTTACCACTATTATCAAAAGCATATGCTATTCTGTTTTTAAATATAAGCGGTGAATCATCTTTAGAATATGTAACAGGAATTGATTTTTTACGAGGATATGCTTGTTTCTTATTACAATCACGAACCAACTGACCAGAAATTAAATATTCACTTATTTCTTTAGAAGAATGCGGTGGAACACATATTATTGGATTTTCTTTTTCCACTATTGTTTTAGACACTCCTCTTTGTCTATTTTCATTAGCATTTAAAGAGCTGGGTACACCATACCAATCCCTCCACAAATCATACTTGCCAGATACTGCAATTCCCAAAGAAACTCCAGATGATACTATTTCAGTTTTACTATATTCTCTATTCTTGTAGTAATCAAAAGCTACTCCATTTTTTATAAAGAAAGTTTGGGGTAAAATAACGAAAAGATCTTTATCTGTTTTATTTTTAAAGATAAAACCAATATAACCATCTTCAGACCACAAGTTATACATCACCTTACAATCTTCATTTTCATAAACTAAAGCATTCTCTTTTTCAATGCTTCCTGGAGCCTCAACAGTATATACCTGATAAAAGACCTTGCCGCATGATGACAACATTAACGATGCTGCAATAGCAGCTAATAATAGTTTTCTCATAATATTATTTTAATGATTAATAATTACTTATATTTATCGTATTTTAGTTAATTGAAAAACACAAACTTATTGCCTATGCCCCAAAAGTTCAATAGTCCGCTCTAACGAGGCTATTAATTTATCTTTCGTTTCTATATTATTATTAAGGTGAGAGACTTCTGTTTCTAACATCTCAATTTTATGTTCAAGTTCCTTTACGCTCGAATTGAATTGATTTATCTCAACTTTACCATCAGGACTTATTATTTTTTGAGTACCAGCTTCCGGTAAAGACACATTCACAGTGTTACCAACTCCAACATTTCCTCCATTATTGTACTCTATTGTATTGTCATTACCCTGATTGGAGCCGATTAGATTATTATTACTCTTTAGCATATTACCTTCACCACGGAGAAGCCATTCGGCAGAAACTTCAGGAAAGGCAGAAAGAATGGCATCAATAATCTCTAAGGAAGGGGTACGACCATTCATATAATTATTCAAGGTCCTTTGCGAAACACCTATCAACTTAGAAAAAGACGTTTCACTCATTTCTTTTTGAGCTATTAGCTCTTTTATTCTTTCAATTATTATCATACAAACATTGTTTTTAAGCCCAAATATTCTACCTTTGTAAAATAAATCAATTCAGTATGAAACTCAAATACCCACACATGACTCGCAATCTATTTCGGAAGAACTATATAGCATACAAACTCCTGAAATTATTCGGTTTCTCTATCTATCCCAATGTTACCGCAGGAGAAGGACACGAAAACGGAATCATCTACATGGTCATTAGTTCTGCTAAACTGGAGCCCGACGACAATTGGTTAGTAAAAAGAGGCTAACCCCCAACTTTAATATTACAACCTAATGGCGCATACGCATTTGTATTTGAGGATAACAAGTCTTCTTCAATAAATTTGCGGTTGGCAGCATCAGGATTAACCATCACGCAGACTCTATCACATCCCTTAGGTTGCACTCTCCCTTCATTTATTCGGAACTCAATTCTATCTTTCAATACGCCTTCACCAATATATACTGCACGTATTTTTCCATCCCCTATAGGCTTAGCAAATATATAATTGCCTTCTATACCTGGGACAAACTCTGCATCTAACGAGTAAGTTTCAAACTCATATTTTTTTCCACTACCACCAGTCCAAGTGTAAATACCATAGTTTATCATAACCATCTATAATTTAATCAATTAAAAGCATAAATCTATCTTCTTCATAGATCAATTATTAGCCCAAATCAAAGTACCCAATTTATGCCCCAAATATGTTTTCACCTTCAAAATAGCATTCTCTGAATAACAATATTCAAAACAATATGGCATCTCAATATAAAGATTTGTAGTACCAACCTGATATAGATGATCATCAATATGGGTCACTGTCACCTCGTACACTCCATCCTTAATATCATCAGTCTCCACTAAAAGAGCATCAACCTCTACTACATTCCCCAAAGATAGTGCCAATACTTTCTTTTCCGGCTCTACCCTTTGATAGAAGCGCACAACATCTTCATCTGCAAATGCCAATAAAGAGAACAATCCAAAAATCAGCGTAATACATATCCTCATCTAACTCTCCTTCCTGTTTTAATATCAATTATGACGCACTCCTACTTCCCTTTCTTTCTCCGAGACCAACCTGTTCCCGGAGTACACGATTTTCACCTTTAAGCATATTGATTTCAGCTTTCAGTTCTTCAATCAGTAAAGAATTAGAAGATTCAACTCTCTCCATTTCCCCTATGCCTGTCAGAAGCCAACCAATATCAAGGCATGGATAATTTATTGCAATGCTTTTCAGTTTATCAGGTTGAATAGATTCCCTCATCCCTGAAATAAACCCAGAAGATACTCCTATAGACCTACAAAAATCAACAGCCTTAATATTATAACTCCTTAAAAACAGTTTAAGCCTCTCTTTTACTGAATCTTCCATAATTAAAACAATTTAGAATCATTCCATATTAATAGCATTGCAATATTTTATCGCCATTTTTCTTGTTTTAATTATTGCATTGCTTTATATTTGCATCCGTAATCAGCAACCAACCGATTGAGTTACGCTCAACGGAATAGTTAATTCGCAAATTTAATAAACCTTTTTTAATATGGCAATTTATAGACATAGAATTTTGTATGAAAAGGGAACAGTTCCCAAGTTGGCTAAGCGCTTCGGAGTATGCGAGAACACAATTCGCTATGCACTCCGATTCTACACGGAAGGCGAGCAACCTGATTTAATACGTAAGGTCGCTTTGGAAGAGTATGGTTGTGTGATTTCAACCAAGCCTTTAACCATTAAGAAGTAGCATCATGAATCGTGAGAAAAATAATATGGCAGAGCAATGGTATATGCGTGAGGACTTTTATCCGGAACTGATAAACAGAATAAGAATGGCTCCTGAATACATAAAGAAATTGCAGAACAATGGTACAGTATTCGACACAAAAGAAGAATGCATTTTATTCTGCAATTCCATAAGGAAAATTCTGAGATTGGAAGAACTCACCTTGCCAAATAACAATAGGTTCTTTCAATCCATCCAAAAGCAGAGACATAGTAATCCACTCCATCTTCGGATAGACCTTTCTCCCGAAGTAAGTTACGCTCTTCAAATCCGAATTGAGAACCATTCTCACAAGCAGCAACGGCGTACTTTAAAAATCGTTCAAGGTCAGATGGATGGAGAGACGCAGGAAAACCATTTAGAAATGATTGAAATAACTCTTTCTCATTCATAATTCTTAATTTTTTGGTTTGACAGCGCAAAGTTAAGAATTTCCCGTGAAGATACGCCTTCCATTCGCCGGTTGAACTTACCGGGGCGGGAACAAGATAATAGTTGTGATTTAAAAATAGATATATCATGGAAGTGAACAGAATTTCAAAATCCCTTTGCATCCTCCTCGCAATTACAGGAGCATTTGCAATGTTAGGAATTGCAGGTCGGCAGGACTATAATCAAGAAGTCCTCTATACAATGCCGCAAGAAGCTTATGAGCAAATCGTGCTTATACTTGGTGATGATGCTACGGACACAGACATAGTTCGTACATATATGAATAATAAGCAATACTATGACAATCTTAGCTACTGAGTATATGGAAATTCAATTTATTGATAAATCTGTGACATTTGATACGTTCGTTACAAGCGTAGCAGCCAAACTTGCATCCTTTATAAAAGAGGATACGAACGATAAACCCTATATCTCACAAAATGAGGCCTTCCGGATATTCGGGAAAGGTAATGTACTTCGTTGGTATAAACAAGGAAAAATCCAGCCGTGCAAAAGGCCTGGGAAAATAGAATATCCTACAGCCAGACTTAGGGAACTCTCTCGAACGGTTCAAGATTACTTTGATAAATAGGTCGAGTTTCCCGGCCACTTCTTCTTTAGCTCAGTGGTAGAGCAGCGCGTTTCATTTTGTTGTTTGTCTCATGTTTATAAGGTTGATTGTTAGTTTTCGCGCAGGTCACCGGTTCGAGTCCGGTAAGAAGAACAATATAAAATGATATAGGCAGTGTGATTTGCAAGGTTTCAGTCGTGCCCACCTAAAAAACTGATATACATAGCAGATGCTGAGTTGATGGCGATCCAAATGTAGCCTAAACGCTTTATGTAGAAGTCTCAAAACGCTTCTATCATAATGAACTTGTAGAGGTATATCAGAGTAGTAAGTATGACTCTTAAATCATCATTCAGTTGATGTTCTACATATATAATATAAAAAAGAATTATCCCGTGTTCTTCGGAGCACGGGAATATGGAAAGCTGGCAGAGTGGTTTATCGCACCTGTTTGCTAAGCAGGTTAACCAAAAGGTTACAGGGGTTCGAATCCCTTGCTTTCCGCAGTCTTGTATCAATGAACGCACCACTTTCGGAAATTTGAGGTCGTTATGGGAGCGACCAATATATGAAAGAAAGTAGTAGATTGAGAGAGTATGGTAGAAACCCATATAAGTCCAAAGGGTATCAATCGAGGTGGATTTCTGCAAAATCATGCAGCAGTTGACGGTGACGACATGGCGGTTCATGATGTTGACAGTCCGGAATAGACGGACATACGGGCGGTTATGTATATCGTGGCTGAAACTACGGTGAGGTGCACCAATAATCCGTGAGGTCGGTTCGACTCCGGCACCGTCCACAAGCCTTTAGGATGGATGAAGCAGAAGTAGTGATTAAAAAGGCCATGTAGTTACGGGCTGCCCGGTATTGATTCCGGCTGACACGACGGAAAGACGCCGAAAAACTACATGGGTGTCACTATGAAGTAGCTGAAGTTGTGTGTTTTGCTCCGGGGAACCGCCCCGGAGCTTTTGTAGACATTTGAACATGAATTATATAGTATTTGGTTTCAAACGCCTTTGTTAACCCATGCGTTTGTTTATAATGTTCTTGCTGTCTGTGAAGATAGAAGACAGATTTGTTTTTAGAAATTCATGATATTAATTTTTAGATTAATAGACCCGCTTTTGGTATGTGAATATCGGGGCGGTTTTTAAACAGTATTCCCTAACCAGTTTTTTAAATATCCCCTTCCCTGCCCCGTCTATGATTCGGGTTCTTAAGCATTGTAGCTTGGCAGGGAACAAGTAATCCGTGAGGACGAATCGTTATTTTTAATTATTTCAGCCCATTCTCTTTGAGAGTGGGCGTTTCTGTTGGTATGATAAGGTAGAAACTCTTTGTTAACCTAATCATTATGAGTACCAAATTGAACCGGTCTTGTTCGCGAGAATAGGAACCGGTTTTATCTGAATAATTGCCATCTATATATAATCAGGAAGCCGTATATCCTACTAAGCGTAGCCGTCCCGTAAGGAACATCGGGAGCCCGAAGAAATTCGGGCTTTCTTAATGATCTTATAACTATTCCTAAATATAACAATCATGAATTTACTAATTAAAGAAACTGTCTTACAGCGCATCATGCGTAAGACAGGACGAAAGCCGTGTCAGTGCAAATGTTCACTATGTAAAGAACAATGCCACACACCTTGTCTTGGAACACCTGAAGACATTGAAAAAATCATTGATGCCGGATACGGGGACAAGTTAGAAATCACCTATTGGGCTGTAGGTATCATTATGGGAGTTACCAAAAACGTCATTCCCATGCTACAAGCAAAAGCCGGCAATGAATACTGTGTATTTTTTAACAATGGACTATGCCAACTCCATGACAAAGGCCTTAAACCTACCGAAGGTAAACTCTCCCATCATTCTACCCGAATAGATAATTTCAAAGCTTCAAAGAGTATAGCTTGGAATGTTGCCAAGGAATGGATCAACGAAGAGAATGGCGAAGCAATCGAACGAATATTAACTAAGTACTTATCATTATGAAAACAATTGAAATGAAAGCATTAAGGGTTAAAACGATTTTTGAGTCCGTTGGAGAGAAAGTCGAATCCGGTAAAATAACAATAAGAGAAGCTGCTATCATACTACACAAAGCCGGATGGACTAATTATATAGATATTGACATAACTAAGAAATTGCTTGGTTTAAATTAATTCAATATTG
>NZ_CBVI010000123.1 GCF_000513195.1 Bacteroides timonensis
CTCTTTCCTGAAACAGAAGATGCCTTTGCAATATCAGGAAGTCTTGTAGCATCCGAATTGCTTGCGGCGACAGGTCTGACTATATCATATCGGGATTGGGAACGCAAATGTATTGAACAAGTACGCAGGGAATATCCCGATTTGAAGATTTTGGTCTTTCATATCGACAAGTATTCGGAAGATTCGCTAAGTGAAGAACCTGTCGAACTCGGATTCAGGGAATACTCCTTTAGCAGCGAGCGTACGGATGATTCTAATAAATTGTCGGAATGAGGTACCAACCTCTCCGGTTACAGATTCCGACAATCCATATTTGTTCGCAATTCTTACCATATCTTCCGATATAGTAGGTAATGAATATAATCCTTTGGATTTTAGTAAAGGAACCTCATTTATCCGACACTCTACTCCAGTCAAATCTCCGAGATGATTTACAGCAGATGCAAAATCTGTAATTTTACAATTCTCATATTTTTTCATATTGAATTAATTTAAAAGTTTGACAATGCAAATATAACATAAGCAGCTGGAAGCCGCAAGTTTTCATAATTGAATTAAAAGTTTGACACACGGCTTTTTCATTTAAAAATGCTTTGAAAATTCAAAGGATGTAACAAATAGACCGTTAAAGTCCATTTGTATCTCTATTTAAAATGATCAAAATAAATATGAGCGAATTGACTAAAATGATAAAAGTTCCTCTTTGGGAGCTAAAAGAAATATCCGATACACTTCGGATGGTAGCAAATGCGCTTGATTCTCCTAAAAGAGAATCATGTTTAGATCGGAACGTAATGCGTTCATGGAATTATGTAGTTGATATGATAAAAGGAAAGATACCCTCTGCATCTGAAAGCATTGACTACTATATAAAAGTTGGACAGGTTCCTAATATAAACGAATAATCAATACAGATATAACACAGGTTCTTAAGACATTTCTTGTTGTGTGTTTATTCATGATTAGTTTAGGGCGGCATCACGGGTTGGTGTTGCCTTTTTACTTTTAATGAAACGCACAATTCAATTATAAACAATCAAATAACTTACATCATGAGTAACATTCTTCTTACTGTCGAGGAGATTAATCAAATGAATCCCCTCGACATCGTGCAATCAGCATCAGTAAAACAACGTTTTATTCAAATCTACGACACTCTTTGGGGCGAAGGTACAGGCGAATCAGCCTATGAGCGAGAAAGCATTCACTTCAACCGTTTCCTTTCTGACAACAAGAAAGTATGCGATGCAGTAACACGCTTTTCCATCTTTACTGCCTTTATTGACTTGGCTGTCTGCGGTCTGTCTGTCGAGCCGGGTGTTCGTGCTCTTTGTTATCTACAAGGGCGCAACACCAAAATCGGGAAAAACGAAAAAGGCTTTGACATCTATGAGCCTCGCTTAACACTAACTATTTCAGGGTATGGTGAACTGGTTCTTCGCGCCCGTTCCGGACAAATCAAGTATGCCGACAATCCCGTTATTGTCTATGAAGAAGATACTTTTTCGTTTTCCGATACAGATGGACGCAAATCTGTTAGATATACCTGCAATCTACCTCACAAATCAAAGAAAGTAATCGCTTGCTTTCTTCGTATTACCCGTACAGATGGTTCGATTGATTATTCTGTAATGTTTGAAGAAGACTGGTCCCGCCTGTCTGATTACTCGGCAAAGCAAAACCGATACTTTGACCGCGATCATCGTCAATGGGTAGAGAAAGGTCCTAATGAACTATACAAGTCTAATGAAGGTAGCATTGATACGGGTTTTCTCATAGCCAAGTGTATCAAACACGCCTTCAAAACCTACCCCAAAGTAAGAATAGGCAAAGGAACCGAACTTGCAACTGAACAGGAAGCCCCCACTCCAAGCATTGATGACCTCTATGGTGTGGATAAAACAGCGGAACAGCCAAATCCGGAACCTCAATCATTCGGTCCTGAGAAAGACACTTCTACCGGTGTTAGCTTTAACCCGGAAGAATCCAACAGTACAGACGATGGCGCATTTTAATGTTACAACCTTATAATATTATATAGTCATGAGTAATGAATTAGTAAAACAGGAAAATGTAGAAATGATTGTGAAGAATGCTCCACAATCCTACAACGAAAATCAAATCTCACATGATCGTTGCATTGAAACAGGCAAGAAATTACTGGCTGATATCCAAGCAGCGGGAGGAATGAATGATGAACTCGATCAACGTGCAGCCGAATTTATCAACCGTGCACGGAATACTGTTAAGAAGATGAATGATAAACGCTCACCGGTTACGAAGTTATTCGATGAAATACGTACAGTCTTCACCAGCATGGAAAATGACGTTGATCCTACTAAGGCGGAATCTGTTCCTGGAAAACTGCAAAAAATGCGTAATGACTACGCTGCAAAAAAGAGAGCCGAAGCTGAAGCCCGCCGTCGTGAAGAAGCACTTCGCCAACAAATCGAAGCTGCAAAGAATAGATACCGTCTTGCAGTGGAAGAAGACTACCAGCAATCTTTCAATCGTATGCTAAATGCAAGTTTCAATGAACTGACAACGCTAAACAATAATATTACGCTGGAGAACTTCTCCCAGCAAGAAAAAGCTATAAGAAACTTCCCTGTCACGTTGTCCGAAGACAAAATCACATTACTTCCTTCTGGTGCAATGATCCCGGCAGAACTAAGTGCAAACGATTCTCTAGGAATACGGAGAGAGGTAATGACTAGATTACTTCCAAAGTTCCGAGAACAGTACCGTTTTGACATTGGCGAAAATCGTGACAACATATTGTTTATGCTACCTTCCAAGAAAAAAGAGTTGGAAGCCATCTCGCAAGCTTCTGCTGAGGAAGTTCGCAGACGTGAAGAAGAAATGAAACTCCGTGAAGCTGAGGAAGCTCGCAGACGTGAAGAAGAACGTTTGCGCAAAGAAGAGGAAGAGAGAAATAGGCTTAAAGTACAACAACAGCAAAACGAAATGGCAGGACTATTCTCGCAAGCTGCTGTAGCAACTCCTTCCTATCAGCCTAAATTACAAGTCAAAAAAAAGATAGTAATTAACAGTCCTCTTGGCTTTCTTGACATAATAAACTTATGGTGGACTACTGAAGGATGTAAGCTCACAGTTGATGAATTAAGCAAGAAATTCAAATCACAAGTAACCCACTGTGAAAAGCTTGCCAATGATAAGACAGACCCTCATTTCATTCAATCCACATACATAAGCTATGAAGATGAAGTCAAAGCTAAATAAAGTATGAATCATAATCCAGATGAATATTACAATCGTCGTGAGGTCAGTAACAGTGACCTCACGGAATTGAAGAATCTGCTTCACCCACGGCAACAATTTGGAGACAAAGAAGCTGCATTCCGTTTTGGATCACTCGTAGATGCTATTATCACAGAACCGGACCGGGTCAATGTATATCGATACACTGTAGATGATGTACAATATACGGCCGATGAATTTGGGCTCGCACGCGAAATGTACAAATCCCTGCAAATGGAAGCTCGCAAAGATGAATTTCTCGCCAAAGTTTTGGAGCTGTCCGACACACAGCGGTTCATGGTTAATAGAGCACAACAGTTTGAATACGGGAGTTTTCCATTTACTCTTGACACACGTTGTAAATGGGATTGGTATTTATCCGCATGCAATTTCGGTGGCGACCTTAAAACCACATTTGCTACTTCACAAAAACAATTTGATGAAGCCGTGGATTTCTTCGATTGGGATCGCTCTCGCGCCTGGTACATGGATATTGCTAACAGTAACCTTGATTTTATTTATGCGATTTCTAAGAAGAACTGCCTCGTATTCAAGAAACATATCAACCGTGGTGATGCTATCTATCTCCGTGGACGTGAAAAATATGAAGAACTGGCATTTCAGTATTGGTGCCTCAATCTAACTTAGAAAATTCTTAATTGAAAAAGAGAAAACAAATGGCTGAAATCAAAAGAATAACCATTGTCACTGCGCAAGGCGTGAGTGATTACACAGTAGGGAGTAAACATAAACCCGAAAATGAAAAGCCCGTTGCAAAAATCGAACGGACATACGGGTACACTGATTTCTGCGGTAAATATGTAGGTGGGCATTATTCCGTATTGAGTGAAAGCGGAAATCTGATTGCGACAATAACAGAATCATGCCCAATCGTAGTTGATTACTTTTAAACAAAGGAATTAAATGAGAACTCCAATCACATACTACGGAGGTAAGCAGCAGCTGGCAACCAAAATTATTTCCATGATGCCGGCACATCGTATTTACTGTGAACCTTTCTTTGGTGGCGGTGCCGTTTTCTTCCAAAAGCCGAGAAGTTACCTTGAGGTAATCAATGATAAAAATGATAGGCTAATCACTTTCTACCGGCAGGCACAAGATCATTTCGATGAATTGCGCTGCCTGGTAGAGAATACTCTTCATTCAGAAACAGAATACCTGAAGGCTAAAGATTTCTATAATGGTCGAATTCCGGCCGGAGACTTGGAAATAGCTTGGTCGGTATGGATGATAACCAACGGTTCTTTCTCCGGAAGCATGCATGGTGGTTGGAAATGGTGTAACGGATCGGCAGGAAGCCATACCGGTGTGTTCATGCGAAATAAGCGTTCCGAGTTTAACGAAACCCTCCGTTCTCGTCTGGCCGAGGTACAGATTTCCTGCCGGGACGCTCTGGATGTTATTAAGCAACGAGACACACCGGAAACGTTTTTCTACCTGGACCCACCTTATCCCGGATGTACTCAAGGTCATTACCGTGGATATACCCACGAAGAATTGTTCCAGCTGCTTACCGTCCTGCAGGGAATAAAGGGAAAGTTCATCTTATCTAACTTCTGGTGCCAGACACTACGGTACTTCGTTGCCGTGAATAAATGGCACGTTGAAAAGATAGATATGCCTCTCAAAGTCGCCAATCTCACTAAGGCGAAACGTAAAACAGAGATTTTAATAAGTAACTACGAGCTAAATCCCATGCTGTTTTAGCTCAAAATAAGATAGTAATGAATAAGATATTAAAGCAAGGTGATATATATAAGTATCCCAAAGGTACAAAAGTGAGAATTAAAGATAGTGTACAATGCCATCAACAATACCATGATGGCGGTACTCTTATCTTTCAAGATAGGAAAGATGTAGATAAGGGTGAATATCGTGTAGGCATTCAAGTAGAATTAGGAGTTTGCTTTGATTTCCATCCGGATGATTACGAATTGCTTAAAACAAAGTAGATATGAGTGATATTATAAAGTCCGTGAAAGAGAGCGGAACTCTATTGGGATCTGTTTTGACGGTAATAAGAAATTAACTAAAAGAAAAATATGAAAGAAAAAATATTAGTCTGGAGAATATACTCTGGCGTAGATGTATTTGGAGTAAAGTCTTATGTTTCCTTAGATGGACAAAAGAGTTTTTCATCGGCAATGCTGTTTAGGGGATTGGCTGGGAATTATTTAGAATAACGTATAAAAATGAAAATATATTGTCGCGTTACAGACCTGGGTCTCGTACCGATGTATGATTCAGACTATGACGAAAAGAAACGGTTGAAAGTCGGCGATACCGTTCTTTGCGATATAAAGAAACCGCGTAACTACGAGTTTCATAAAAAGTTTTTCGCCTTGGTACGTCTCACTTACGACAATCTTCCTGAACATCTGCATTATGCACTGAACATATACAGTGAGGAAGATATGCGTACCTGTCTAAAGATGGACCTTGGACTTTACACTATCGTTCGTCACGGTTTTCGTGAGTATATAAACCCTCAGAGCATATCTTTCGCTGCAATGGACGAGACAGAGTTCAAATGTTTCTATCACCGCTGTATAGACATCATCCTTAAGCTCTATCTCCGTGGTACCGACCGGCAAGATTTACTCGATGAAATAGAACGTTTTAAATAATCAAAACAATATCATGAAAGTAGGTGAATATCATTATGCCCTACATGGGCGTCATTTCCGCATATACCAATGCGATTATTCAGACGGGAAAGTAACAACCTCAAAAACCGTCTTCGAAGAACCACTATACAGTGATCGCGAAGCTGCACGCAAAAGAGTATATGAACTGAACGGCTGGAATTACAAACCCAAAGAATCGAGATAGGCATGGAAGCATTCAACCATCAACTAAAAATTACTCCCTACCCCTACCAACAGGAAGGAATAATCCAAGGTCTGAAGTGGAAACGCCTTTTCATTGGTGATGAACCGGGATTAGGAAAAACACTTCAAAGCATCGGAATTGTCAATACGGCGAATGCTTATCCGGCCTTGGTTATTTGTCCTTCCTCTCTCAAAATAAACTGGCAACGGGAAGTAGAGAAATTTACTGATAAGAAAGCAATTGTTCTTGATAATGCCAATCGTACCACATGGCCGTATCTTCTACAAATGAAGATGTTCCATGTTGCTGTTGTCAATTACGAGAGCCTGCGCAAATACTTTGTCTGGGATATCAAAGGTGGTAAATCCTTTCGTTTGAAAGATGTCGTTTTTTTGCCCGCAAATATCTATGTTCCGAAGTATCATCATTGATGAAAGTCATCGCGTGAAAGATGTTTCCACCCAACAAGCCAAATTCGTCAAGGGAATATGTAACGGTAAAGAATGGATAATCCTTCTTTCCGGTACCCCCGTTGTAAACCGCCCATCTGATCTTATTGCGCAACTCTCTATCATGGATCGCTTGAATGAGTTTGGAGGTAAAGGACAGTTCCTTCTTGATTATACACAAGGAGAAAAAGAAGCATCCAATCTTGAACAGCTTAGTCAGGAATTATACAGCCGTTGCCTCATTCGGCGCGAGAAATCCAAAGTGCTCACCCAGTTGCCTGATAAAACACGAGTGGATCTCTATGTAAATATATCCAATCGCGAAGAGTATGATACGGCAGCCGAAGACCTTGCCAAATATCTGCGTGAGTATAAGCAGTGTCCTGAAGGAGAAATCCGACGCAAGATGCGCATGGAAGCCCTCGTTAAGTTTATGACCCTACGTTCCATTTCCGCAAAGGGAAAAGTTGCACAAGCAATAGACTTTGTACAGGTGTTCCTTGAGAGTGGAAAGAAACTGATTCTTTTCTGTTCGTTACATGATATTGTCGACGCACTTAAGAAATCCTTCCCTCGTGCTGTAAGTGTTACAGGGCGCGACAGTTCCATCATGAAACAAGCTGCTGTCGACGCTTTCCAGCAACGTGAAGATATGCAGCTTATCATCTGTTCCATCAAAGCCGCCGGTGTGGGACTTACCCTCACAGCATCCAGTAATGTAGCATTCATAGAATTCCCTTGGACATATGCGGACTGTACGCAATGCGAAGACCGTGCGCACCGTATCGGACAAAAGGATAATGTAACCTGCTACTACCTGTTAGGGCGAGGTACAATCGACCACCGTCTCTATGGCATCATCCACGACAAGAAAGCCATAGCCAATAAAATAATGGCTGCCGATGATGACATACCCACTGACCAGCTTTATTTCAACGAACTGGCCACGGCATTCATGCAGTCCTATGAAAAAGATACCGCTTAAAGCATCCTCTCAACGGGCTATCGTGGAAGCCCTTGCATACTTTATTGAAAAGAATATTGATAACCCCGAAATGACACAGTTCACCCTTCGCCCTTTCCGTATAGCGCAAAGCGAAATGAAGCGTGCCATGGAGGATAAAAAGAAAAACAAATAATGATACACACATGGTTTGAATGTAAAGTCCGTTACGAGAAAGTAATGGAAAACGGAATGAACAAGAAGGTTACAGAACCTTATTTGGTGGACGCACTCAGCTTTACGGAAGCGGAAGCACGCATCATTGAAGAAATGACACCGTTTATTTCAGGCGAATTTACAGTATCAGACATCAAACGTGCCAACTATAGCGAATTATTCCCCAGTGAAGAAGAGGCCGCCGACCGCTGGTTCAAGTGCAAACTGGTCTTTATTACTCTGAATGAAAAAAGTGGTGCCGAAAAGAAAACATCCACTCAGGTGTTGGTACAAGCTGCCGACCTGCGTGACGCTGTTAAGAAGCTGGACGAAGGCATGAAAGCCACGATGGCTGAATATATAATCGCGTCAGTATCTGAGACACTTCTTATGGATGTTTACCCGTATTCAGAACGTGCAGATCATCTCGACACTATAGATGAAGCTGCAAATTCACCAGTTGTAAGTCATTTCATCACCTCTTTACCTGATAACTGCAGGACTTCAATCACAGTAGCAGGCAAAGCTGTTATCATTGATAAAACAGGGCGTAATACCCGTGTTATCCCTGACAATTCGGAAGAGATTCCCAAAGGAAAGAAAAAGCCGAGTGCTAAAGGTTCAGGTAAGGCTAAAGAGAAATAACCATGACCTATGATGAATTTTTAGAGCAGGAACGTAACCGGCCCTCTCGTAAGAAGCCAGCTGATCATGAGCATCAAATTCAATGCGCCTGTATAGACTGGTTTCGTTTGGCCTACCCTAAGCTGCAAAGCCTTCTTTTTGCTGTTCCTAATGGTGGCAGACGTGATAAGGTGACCGGTGGTAAACTGAAAGCCGAAGGTGCCCTTGCAGGTGTTGCTGATTTGATACTGCTTATTCCCAGGAATGGGTATGCTTCACTTTGTATCGAAATGAAAACACCTAACGGCACTCAGCGTGATTCTCAAAAACTCTGGCAGAAGGAAGTTGAATCGGTAGGAAACAAATATGTTATCTGTCGTTCTCTCGATGATTTTATACGTGAAATAAAAGAGTACTTAAGCAATATTGTAGTATATGGCAAAAAGAGTAAAAGCAGCACTGCTGCAACAATCTGATGACATCGCCATAAGATGTATAGATTGTAGCAGATCCTATAATCCAAGAGGATGGCCAGTTGTAATCGATTGCCTTTTTCTAAAAAGGAAATTGGTAGGAGAATCAAAACGGCGATGCAGGTACTTTAATCTAAAATAAAGATGGAAAGAAAAACATTTGTGTTCTATAAAGAATGGAGAGACGCGATCAAGGACTTGCCCAATGACGTTAGGCTCGAACTTTACGATAGCATCATGGAGTATGCTTTTTCGGGAAAAATCGAGGGGCTAAAGCCTATGGCAAGTATTGCGTTCAACTTTATAAAACCAGCAATAGATAGGGATACTGCAAAGTATATATCTAAATCTGAGGCTAATAGGATTAATGGAAACAAAGGAGGAAGGCCGAGAAGTGTAAGCCGTGAAAACCCAAATAACCCAATAAAACCCACTGGGTTTTCTGAAAACCCAAAAAACCTCGTCCATGATAATGATTATGATAATGATTATGAGGATAATAAATTATCCTCCCCCTTACCCCCACAGGGGGGAAGAGGAGGAGATTTTCTTTCTTCGAATCTTTCCAAAAGAGACGGTATTCCTCGCAATATTGAAGGATTATGTGCCGAATTACAACGCCTAAAAGTATCGCCAAGAGATCAAGACCAAATCATATCAATGAGTAATTACGGGCAAATAGGACACCCTGTATGGACATACATCAGCCAATGTATTGAAAGTATAGGTAAATCCTCATTCGACAAATCCAGAATCAAAATACCTGGTAAGTATATAATTTCAAAACTAAAAGAAGAAAAACATGGAACCTGAAAATATTATTATTCAAATACAAGATAGCTTACTTGCTCAATTCCTGTTATACTGGTTAGAAACAGACAAACCTTGCTCATTGCTTTTCCAAAGCCCAAGAACTGATAAGAGTTCTGCCATAACTTTTATAAAAGCTACAATCTCCAGCATTGAGGCAAAAGAATTTCTCTCATTAGTAAGAGAAAAAACAGGATGTCGTATACTATAAGCTGGCTCACAGAAAAACAAATTAATATGGAAGCAAAATCATTAGCAAAGACATCTCCATCGTTAGACGAGATATACAAAAACATTGAATGTGCCAATAATCGGCATGAGTACAAAGTCTTTTATCCACATTTTATCTATATCTCTGATGAACTAAAGTTTGAGCTTATAAGAAAAGGATTTAAAGTTTATGTTGGGGAATGGTTTCATGGAGATATGGGATATATTATTGAGTGGTAATTGACTAATAACAAAACTATAACGATTAAAATTAGAAAGGAATTAATTATGTATAGAATTTTATTATCAACAGGGAATAGAGCGTATGCCTATAATCTCAAAACAGAATGTTTAGACACTGATATTGAATGTATTGCGGACTTTGTAGATAACGGAGATGTGATTGTTCTTGCTTCTGACTTGGAAGAAGCAAGAGAAAAACTACCTGAATGGGATATTGAAGAAGTATTTGACTAATAACAATAGAGAAATGAAGAAGATACTAATAATTTGCACACTTCTCGCCATGATGTCGGGATGTGCATCTCCGAGAAAGTCGGTTGAGAATCACTCAGCAAAGGAATCGCATCAACCTGATGCGTTGCCGGGTAAAAAAGCGAATCGCTTTACAAAGCAGTTTCAGCAAGCGGATTCATTGTTTAACGAAAAATACAAGATACATGAAAATTAAGTACATACGATTGAAAGATAAAGAGCATGTTTGCGACTACTGGCTTATACTCGCTTATCGTTCGCTTTTACAGCATGCGAGAAAAAGCCGGAAACGGAAAGAGTTTGCTCGAAGGATTATTCGGCTTTGCAAAGGTTCTGATAAGCGAATAATGGATATATCAGATGATTATAGATTTTGGACTGCCAAAGAAATGTATGATATTATCGTCAGCAAATAACCAAATAACCAAATGAACGATATACTATTTAGAAAAATAAAAAGGGCAAGAATTAAATATGCTGATTATTTATCTGCTTGTGATAAAATAGCCCGAGAAGCCCAAAAGCACATTAGCTGGAATGACCATGTAAGTTGTGCTTATATGCCCGGAGATGGTATATGTATTGAAATTGAAGCCCATGTTTGCCCTGCTACAAGGTTCTTTGAACTCATAGAAACAACAGATGATGATATGATTGATGAATACACATATCTAACCAATTGTATTTAATTAAAAACACCATTATGTCAACCAGATTCAGCAAAAAACATATCATTATTCAACCTGTTCGGGAGAAAACAGGTGTGCTTAAATCCGTGCCAACTCCATTAGCAGTCATTCTATCAACTATTTCTCTGTATCGCAGCAATAGCGAAATATCAGATAAAGAATTAGCAATAGAGATTGAAGACAATCTAACTCGATTGATGAGATTGAATAGTCTTAAGATTATTACAGCTGGCCCTAATTACTCAGTATTGGGACCTTGTGGGCAACTTCTATTTGAAGAAAGCGACAATAGTCCCTATTATGCCAAAGAGTAAAGCTATCCAGCTAATCCAACGAGTTCTTTTATTATAATTGAGCTCATTATTCTGCAATTGGAGATTAAGCTTCGTTAATCTTGCAATCTCCAATTGCATTTTCTTTAATTCTTCATTCTCATTCTTTCTCTCTGCCTCCCCCTTAAATCCACCATTTCGATAAAACTCTATCCCAAGCTCAGTAGCTTCAGCCTCTTCATAATTAATTTGTCTAACTATTCTTATATAGCCATTACTTTCAAGTTCAGAAGCTAATTCTTCAGAATATCCTGAAATAAAGTTTGTGCAAGTCTTTCCTTTTCTACACAAGATAGAAAGGAACATTTATGGCATTTTTAGCAGTAAACAGAAATGGGGAGGAATTAGTATTTAATGATCTCCCTACTTATGACAGAGTAGAAGATACATGGAAGGTTAATTGTACAAGAGAGGAACTTGTTTATGATGATCCGCATGATTTTTCAGCTGGGCATCATTGTGAAGAAGTAGATGATAGCGACTATGGTATCACACTACCTAAAGGTACAATTGAGAAAATTATAGGTGATCAGTTGTCATTTGCAGACGATCCGGTAGAAATATGCTAATAACAAGATAGAAATGAAAGCAATAACAATAAAGCAACCGTGGGCTTCTTTGATAGTCCACGGTATCAAGGATATTGAGAACCGGAGTTGGCGAACAAATTTTCGTGGACGTGTCCTTATTCATACTGCTACGGATAAAAAGTTAATGAATATCCCACCGTCAGAGTTTATGACACCGGAGCAGATAGAGGCGTATTACGACAACTTCTTTTATTTCCCCATGTTGGAAAGAAATCTATACTCTGTTATTATCGGCAGTGTAGAGATAGTAGACTGTGTGATTAATCACCCGTCCATTTGGGCAGAGGAAACAGAGAACTACACTATTGGCATGAATCCCAAAATTTATGAAAACATAACAGGGAAGAAAGTTGTCTATAATTGGGTATTGGCTAATCCTATCTTATTCCCTAAACCAATACCGGCTAAAGGTAAGCTATCTCTTTGGGAATATGATAGGATTTTGGAACCTGTGTCAGATGGCGACCACAAGATTTGTATGTGTCGTATATGTGTTGATGAAAAAGTTCAAGTGATGAGTATGGGGACGTATTTCGTATGTAAATATTGCGGTGGACGTTGGTACAAGTAAATTTAAAATTAAATAAAAAGAAACAATTATGAGAACGCTAATTATTTACAACGGTATTGAAGAACATTTAAAGTATGTAATTATTGAAGGTGACTATTCAAGATTGCATGGTGCAATGATAAATGTTTTCAGCCGAGATAAGGAAATAAAAGCCATTGATTTACTTTTTGATAATCAAACTGGCGACTTTCTTCTTGAACTATCAGAAGATATCACCTTAGTTGAGTCCAAATGTTGGGATAAAATAGCTGTAATTACGTTTGTGCCCTAACTGAGTAGAAATGGATATAAAATTTTACAGTGTAAAACATACAGACGAGTATCGTAATGCAGAAGAAGTTTGGACTTTACTTTCAGAATCGTACAGATATAAACTTGAAAATTTGGTGTCTAAAGAAGTATATAGCGCATTGCTATTTTATTATAACGCTCTTCTTTATATAGAAGTTTTTTGTGATAAATTCTTTGAATGCAAAGAAAAAGGACTTTCCTATCAATTAGGCTGCTATTTTCAGAAGCGGGAATATCTGTGCGAGGGAATGATAAAAAGTGATATAAATAAATTCACAGCATTACTTACTGTGTACGATAAAGAATCATATCCGGAAGAATGTAGATTGGTAAGAGAACTAATAGAAGCCCTTCGTAAATTTGAAGAGAAATGGAAATCTTATGAAGAATCTAATCCTGAATTATTTGAATAATTAAAACTCTCTAATAGTTCTGCGATAAAATGTTATCCTAATACTATACAGTGTAAACTTAGAGCTGGCCAGCCTACGCTTAAATTGTATGGGATAGTAATCTAAAGGATAATCGGAAACTCCGATTATTTAAAATTGTGATTCACCTTTAAAATGATACAGTCGCAACATTACATGCATTTTCCCAAGTCCCGACCGTCCAAGTACGCAAGGACTATATTAATCACTTTCGCCAGGAGAAACCGCTTGAAGGTATATACTTTACAGGTTTTACACGCGAAGTACTTGAAAAGCGATCCAGACGAAAGTCTGCACATTACGCCGCAGTATATGATGCTATTATTAAGCACATAGATGCTTTTTCGGAAGAGTTTGATTGTGATATCTTCACCAATTCGGTGACTGCCGAATTTCTGGATGATTTCATAATCTATTTGGAGAATCAGAACTTGAGACATAATACAATAGTAGGATACATTCTAAAAATTCAGTCTATGGTACGAAGAGCAGGACAATACAATTATGCCGTTGATTCGACTTATGACGAGATCGACATGCGTTTGGAAGATACGAATGCCGTTTTTCTTTCGATGAACGAAATCACACGCATCTATTACTACAAGTTCGAGAAACAAGACAAACGCCGGGCTAAAGAGCGCATCCGGGACTTATTTGTCATTGGTTGCCTTACGGCTTTGCGCTATTCTGACTATTCTACGTTGACTAAAGACAATTTGTGTAATGGTTATATCGTAAAGCGAACCAAGAAAACCAATGTAGATGTTAAAGTACCTGCGCATGATTACGTGAAAGAAATCTTTGCGAAGTATGGCGGTAATATTCCCGGTGGACTTTGCATCCAGTACTTCAATAAGTACCTGAAAGTGATAATGAAGGAGATCGGGCTAAATGATCCGGTTACTTATTCTTATACCCAGGGAGGACAGCTAAAGACTGTCACTCGTGAGAAATGGGAACTTATTAGCAGCCATACAGCCCGACGGTCCGCAGCTACTAATATGTACCTCACTGGCCGAATGAAAACCTTTGAAATTATGAAACTTACCGGGCATCGGTCCGAACAAAACTTTTTCCGTTACATCCGGTTGACCGGTGATGATACTGCCCGATCAATATCCGGGGATATGTTTTTCAGAAAATGATGATTTTATAAATGAAAACATCTAAAGCAGTCGTGGGTAACAAAAAAACGCCCACGGCATGCCTATAAATTAGTACTAAAATTGTAAATAACCAACTATTTATCAAACCGAACACTATAACTTTACAGAAAAATGGAAAAAATAAAAATCCCTTTTACCGGCATTAATCGCAGCATTGATGAAGGTATATCAACTGACGGCCAATGCATGGAACTTATCAATGCACGAATCAAAAACAGTTCAGTAGAACCAATAGGAAAGCCTGTTTTTATCCATGAACTTACCAATGCAGAAAAGGTGTTCTACCATACACTAGCTAAAAAAATACTTGTTCTGGAAACAGATGGGAGAATACAGGCTCTCAATGAAGATTACTCTCACTTTGAGTGGTTGTCATCCGATCTAACTGGTAAAGTCAATGATATTGCCTTTCTGGGAAATATAGCATGCTGCATAACGGATACTCAGATACTATACGAGATATTTGAGAACAACGTTGATGGATACAAATACGTTAGTTCCATCCCTGAAGTACCACAAATTAAAATCTCGCAAATGTCTAAGGTCACAAGTATCTGCCCAGATTCTAAATTTCTTGGTGGTAGAAAATCTGATGGATTCACCAGCGAAGAGTTTATGCGCACTGCTGATTATAATGCTGTTGGATATTTAGACAATTGCATTGATACACTAAACAAAGAAGAATATATTGTTGGTCCTTGCCTTCTTAAATATGCGTTTAGAACTTCTTCAGGGGAATATATAAAGGAGTCTCCCATCTTCCTGGTAGAGCACGGAAACCAGATAGATTATACCTTTGACTTTAAAGGAGGGGGTAGAGACTCATATAGTAAAAAAGTATCATTTTGCCAAATAAATCCTTTCTTCTATTATGATAACGAGCCTAATAACGCCACATTAAAGGATTACACTTATGAATTTGGCGCAATGGGCACCAAAATAGACTTCTCTTTCGATGATTTTGATTTATCTTATCTAACCCCTCTTATAATTTCCATTGATGTGTTTATTTCTCCAATAGACTGGTTCGAAAAAAAAGAGAGTAAATACGGAAGCATAACCTACAATCAATATCAAAGAACCAACAACGAAACAGAACAGATACTGAAAGCCTATCGTTTTTATAAAGTTGCAGAATTTTCATTGAAAGGTAAACAGACCTGGAGACTTGATGAATGGTCAAAAGACAATATCTCTATTCAAGAGCAATTGATAACATCCGAAACAAAACACTCTTTTTCTGCCCAAACAAACTATGTATATAATTCAAGATTGCATTTGGCTAACATCAACTACTCCTATTTTAAAGGATATATGTACGGGTATGAGAGCCAGACCCAAGAATCGAATACGGAATATACTCTAACGATTTGTACCGCCATTAGCACAGAACAAGGGGAAACCATTGTCAAAAACACGATATCATCAAAACAGTTAATAATTCCATTTCTTACATATCCTGATTCAAGGGCACATACCATGAGTCTGTTTATAACACCTAAATCAAGCAGCGGAGCGACCGGGGAAACTCTCAAAAAAGTATTTTCACTCCAGAAACACCCCTATCTCGATATCGCCTACTATTGCCAGCCAGCTCAAAGATGGGGGAAAATACCTGGTGATAGAAGCAGTTATGGTTTAATACTTTCTTCCTATTACATATCTATTGATCAGAAACTCGAATCTGATATACCCGCAGAAGAGAACACACATTATACAGCGCGTAACGTACTCAAAGTATCAGCCTTAAATAGTCCAATGGTATTTCCAGCATCACAGACTTATCAACCAACAAATACAGAAATTGTCGGGCTATGCTCCAATACCACAGCTTTATCACAAGGGCAATTTGGACAACACCCATTGTATGTATTTGCCACAGATGGAGTATATGCAATGTCAGTAGGAACAGGCAATGTAGTCTATTCAACGCAAACGCCAATAACACGCGACGTCTGTATAAATCCCAAATCTATTAAAGGCATAGATCAAGCCGTTATCTTTGCTTCCAAACGTGGACTTATGATGATAGCAGGCAACACTGTAAAATCAATATCTGATGATATGATTGGATATCTCCCATCTTGTGTTATTTCTTCCCCTATCATTTCAAAGATAGCAGCTATAGGATCATTTACTTTATCATTAGTAGAGTTTACTCAATATCTTGAAAAAGCAGAAGTAGGTTACAACTATCCGGAGAATGAGCTAATCATAGCAAATAAGAACTATCCTTATGCCTACTTATTTAATATGGAGTCAAGAACATGGTCTAAGATATCTTGTTGTATTAAGAACTTCACCAATAAATATCCCGAATGCTATGCTTTGATAGATAGTGAATCAGTAACTCCTGGTGTTTACGATATGCAAAATAGTCATAGAAGTATAACTAATATTCTCCTTTTATCCAGACCTATAAAGATGGGGACTAATGCCCACAAACGCATTCTACAAACTGCATTAAGAGGAATAGTCAAGCGTGCAATGTCAGACTTATATTTGCGTGGTGAACCAGTAATGTTTAGAGATGAAAGCCTTAATATATTCTCTGATGTTGGGCTGTACATTTTAGGCTCCAATGATGCTGAACACTTCACCCTTATTTCTGGTAAAGAAAGTATTGTTGATGTCCGCGATCTTGTTACCAAAATGAATAAATCCAAAGCTTTCAAATACTTCATGGTGGCATTGTCCGGAGGTGTTAGAACGGATGTATCGCTAAACTATATGGAATTTATTGCATCCGAAGCATTCGAGAATCGACTAAGGTAAAAAAAGGAGAGGTATCCCCTCTCCTATCCCCTTTTTTAGATTCCACCCAAATCCGTTGCTCGTCTCCTGACTATTCCACTTATCATTCCGATAAACTTCACCACATCCCACATTAATTTTTCATTCCTCTGTTCTGGAACCGGAACAAGTTCCGGCTTTACAGTCAAAAGCCATTCATAATGTACGTAATTAACAATGTAATCCCAAATAGCCTTCTTCAATAACTCCATGATCTTATCAGCATGTGGAGGAATCCTTTCATAAGGTATCAAACTAATGCTGATCTTCTCACTATCAATCTGCCATTCAAAACATTTTACCCGCTTAATAAGACGGCCACTAATATTATTTAAGGCCGTTTCTACAGGTGAACGAAGCATATCATAATCATCTGAAGAAGTTTGGATGCTGGAAAAATCAGCATCCTTTTTCTTCAAAGATTCTCCCTGATAGTAAGTACGAACATCTACTTCAGAGAAGATGGCACTTAACTGTATTTCAATATTCAGCGAATCCATTAGGTGGTAGGTTCAGATGAAGTACGTTTAGGCTTGTCTCTTTGTGCCCCAAGCAACCTTAATTCTTCTTCTATTTCACCGAGCCGATTATCAAAACGAGGTGCTTCATCAGGCTTAATAAGATTGAGCCACTTAGCCAAAGTGTAATAGGAAAGATAACTCAGCATGTTATCTTTGATAGTTTCTTTTTGGGTTTCCATGAAGTTAGATACAGCATTGGTGGTGAAAATGATTTTAGTTTTATTTTCATCCCATGAGTATGATGTTTTCCCAAGAACACGGCTCAGAATATTTCCTAATTTCGTTCCACCTTCTTGAGCTAGATCCTTTAACACAGTGTCGTCATCGTCATTAGCCTGAAGCTTTGCTGCCAGTTCTGCTAACTTAGGATCTGTTTTAAGAGCTTCGCCTAAATAGTAAGAATGCTCTTTCATTTGTTCGAAGAGACTTTTAGCTGTCAGTTCGAGAGTTATAACTTTACTTCCTTCCATAAAAATAGATATTTAATTATTAATTGCGTTTTGGTCTTTCTCGTTCTAAAAGATACTTTTTGATTGCGATAGCTTGTTCATCACATATCGTTCCGTAATAGGTTACCTCTTCTTTCGATGTCAGGTTGAACCATTGCATACAAATGTAATTTGAAACGTATTGTTTCAATGACTTCTCTAATGCCATCTTCACAGTCTGCTTCCAACTGGACGGAAGCACAAAGCAAAAAGCTGAAAACTCATTAGTTTCTTCTGATAAATACCCGTATCTGGAGACAATATCAGCAACACTGCTAACAGCTTCCCCAAAGTAACTATTCAGGATATTTTCATCATCTTCTGAGGAAGATATTTGCTCAACATCCTTACTCTTAGCACCAGTGTATCCAGTTATTTTGTATACTTCCGGCATTATTTCAGCTTTATTTAAAGTTACTTCTATATTCATATCACAAATATATGATGATGAGAATTATTCAAGTTGTTATTTTACAACTATTTCCGTGCTTCTTTAATTTATAAATAGCCCATCCAACGCCACTTATAACAACTAAAGTAATTAAGGCCCAAATCATATTACTTATTTGCTTGGGTAATGTCGTTTCATCTTTCTGTTTCTCCTGTTCCTGCCTTACATTTTCCTGGCTTTGAGAAGACGATGAACTATCAGACTTCAACATTACACTGTCTGCAGCTGATACATTTGTATCCTGTTTAATCTCATTGTTTTCTTCGGTACTCCCCTCAGCCAGCAACGGATGCCTACCTGTATCCGGATTAATAGGTTTAGTGGTATCATACAATTGCCAATTCATTTTCCGACTAGTAGTACTATGTAAGAAACTGGATATATCTTGCATAGAAGTAAAGCCAAAATTTCTAATCTGCCTGATACTATCCACTTTTTGGGTAGATGTCTCTTGCTTCATGGTAGACTTATAACTTCCACACGAATATAGCGACATCAGAACTCCCATCACTATCAATGCCAAGAAACCTATAACTGTCAACCGACACATTTCTTTCAAATTACACTCTTTCATAATCCCAAGTATTTAATGATTCCTTCAATATGAATCCGTGCAACAGCATCCTTACCATCCCGGGATAAAAGGTATTCTACATCTTCCTTGTTATCCTGAAAGAAATTCTCAGTGAGCACAGCCGGGCAATTCGTGTCCCGGCAAATAGCAAGGTTCTGCTGCCAATACAATTGGTTGTGCATCGGTTTACGAACCAGCACCGGAATACATTCTGCTACTTGTCCCAGGCATTCAGCCAACTTCTTGCTGTTACCTGATGCATTATTAGAAACGAAAACGCTCCATCCTCTTGCATTCATCCAGTTAGCACCGGAACCGGCCGCATTGCAATGGATAGAAACAAGTATAGCTTTCTTTCCTGTCTCTTTATAGATATCATTCGCCCGCCTGCATCGCTCAGACAAAGGAACGTCTGTATCTTCTTTCACGATCCGTTCAGCATCAACACCTTTTTTACGTAAGCCGAAAATAATCATATCGGCAATCTCTCTTGTATAGGACCACTCTCTTAACCTTGCGTCCGGTGAGCGCTTGCCCGGAGTATTCTCACCGTGGCCATTGTCAACCAATACTCTCATTTCTCTTCCTCCTTATCAATTTCGCTTTCAATTCTTTCAATTACTCCCTGGACATGTGAGGGCATCGCACGCTTGAACTCAAACCTTATCAAATGGTAGATTATCCGGAAAGCCTTGTTCTTCGGGTAGGCTATAATCAGATTCTTAAATGCATTCTGAAGATAGACATACGAAAAGACATACGTGATAGTCTTAATCACAGTGAGAGCACTGTCACCATCTCCTATTGAATCCATGAAGACAAACACCACCTCAATAATGACCAGGTACAACAGCAACTCTGCAAGTGCATTCTTAAACTTACCCCACTTAAAGTTCTTGCACCGAACAATACTCACTCCATCGGCACGCATACCGCACCAGATATTAAAAGCAAACATCACTGCCAAAGCTATGAGAAAGCCCTTGGTAGGTGTCAGATACGCTAATATCGAACTAAATAGCGACACGCATATCACTCGAATTTGGTCTAAAGTCAATAATTTATCCATTCTCAAACATTATCTAAGTTATTTAATACTACCTTTGGTATTGCATAAGACCGTTAAGGTCACATAGTAATTTTGTCGTTGTCCCGCCCGGCTTGTGAAAGTTGTACGGGATTTTTTAGGCACAAAAAAAGCCCATCGACAACACGGGCTGTCAATGGGCATAATCTGTAGACAAAGGTACTAATTATCCTCTAATTCACAAGACTTTTCTTGCATTCTTACGAGATGATTATTAAGAGTTACTAAGTGACATTTCAGCTTCCGGCAAACAGCAGCTTTTGAACTTCCTTCAGCAAGCATCCGGCTAATAAGCTCCGCTTTCTTATCCAACTTATAATGTGTTATCTTCTCGCCTTTTTGTCTGCCGAGCTTCTGTCCTGCAGCCTTACGTCTGGCCAGTCCCTCTTTAGTACGTTGAGATATTAAATCGCGCTCAATCTGAGCTGATAACCCGA
>NZ_CBVI010000124.1 GCF_000513195.1 Bacteroides timonensis
CCCTCACATTTCAGTGCACCCCTCTTTTTGTATTAATTAGCCAACTCCGGATTAGCCGCTATTGCTTCTCTCGGAATCTGAATTGTATAACGCGAATCGTCTTGTTCCAAAACATAAGTTCCTCCTTTGAGCACTTTCTCAATACGAGGTCGGGTAGTGCGGCGTAAGTCGAACCAACGATGACCTTCGAAAGCAAGTTCACGGGTACGCTCATTCAGAATCTCTTGTATCAAGGTTTCTTTATTCATTGCGTTGACCGCAGTTGCTTTAGCTGCATAAGCTTCCGGAGTATAGCGTTTCTGCATTAACTCCAGCAGCCGGGTACGTGCCTGGGGCAGTTTGTCCGATTGTGCTGCTGCTTCTGCCGAATTCAGATACATTTCACTTACGCGGAAGGAACAACGGAAATCATCTCTTCCACTCTTCTGGCTGAAACGATAACCATTTTTGTCAGCCGGTTTAAAGTAGGCATCCAGTCGCAAATCTCCTTCTCCGTATGAAGATGCTAAAGCTTCGGAGAGAACCGCTGCCTGAGTGTAGTTGGAGCTCATGCCGCGTTCCAAGGCTGTGATATTCTCTACAGACTGATAGTGGTTTGGCAGCATAAAGGCTTCGTCATTGAAATCTTCCAGACTATTTTTCTCGGCAAGAACAACCTCGGCAGCTTTATATGCATCATCCCATTGTCCCATATATAATAATACGCGGGCACGCAGAGCTTTTACAGATAGGGTTGTGAAGCGATAAGAGAGTTTTTGCTCCCAGGCATCCTTATTAATCAGCTTCTCTGCTTCATTGATATCCGAAAGTACAGCCTCGTAAATCTGTGCAACGGTATTTTTCTTCAGAATTTCGTTGATATCACTGTTCAGCTTCAGTGGCACTGCTTTCGTTTCTAACGCTCCCGGACGGGTATAAGGCTGTCCGTAGAGATTTACTAACAGGAAATGCATGTATGCACGGAGCAGATAACATTCACCGATTAATTGGTCGATGTCCTCTTCGCTTCCTTCATTGATTGAGTTCCGCTCTTCTATGGTATAGTTTGCGGTGAACATGATACTATAAAAGTTCTTCCATTCAAAGGAAGTAGTCTGTCCCGGAGCACTGAAGTCATCCCAACACTCTATTTTACCGTAACGGTCCTGTTCCCAACTATCATCTTTTACATACAGTTCATCAGAACGGAAGCAGGCGAGTCCTCTGGCATCGGGAACGTTTTTATAAGCTGTGGCAATCAGCGCTCTGTACTCAGCTAAGGTCTGGGGTATCACTTTTCCCGTAGGCTGGATATCCAACATATCGCAAGCAGTCAGCAATACTACACTGCTCATCAATAACATGATATATATCTTTCTCATTGTTGTTACTCTCTATAAAATTAAAAAATCAAGTTCAAGCTTAAGGTCACGGACTTGGGGGCCGGTGTTGCATAAGCATTGGACATGGTTTCCGGATCGAGATAGTTTTTGTAGCTTGAGCCGAATACCAATAAGTTGCGTCCCTCTATGGCAACTGTGGCGGAAGTCATTCCCAACATGCGGCTGAAGTTAGTAGGCAATGTATAGCCCAACCGAATATTTTGTAGTCTCACATAGTTTAGGTCTCTGATCCAAATATCCAGGTTACGGTATATTTCATTCTGATTTGAATACCACATATATTCGTCCAAACGTTCCTTCTGACTCAGCAGAACCGGGAAGATCGTTTCCGTATTTTCCGGAGTCCAACGATTCAAAATATCACGGTTCGTGTTACGTCCTTTGTCGAAATCAACGATAGAGTAGGTGGGTTGACTGCGTACCTTTCCACCGAAGTCGAAGCTGAAGTTGACACCCAGTTCAAAAGCCTTGTAGGTGAAAGTATTATTGAAACCGCCTGTATAAGGGCAGTCAGCAGTACCGACATACGTGTAAAGTTCACGACGCTCGCGGGCTGTCAGGTCGGTTGCTCCGAATCCCCATTCCTGAAGTTTAAAGAATTCCATGGCCGATACGGCTTTTCCGTCTTTGTCTTGGAACATCGGATAACCTTCTTCATCCAGCCCGGCTGTTTTCAGGGCAAACAAGGCTCCTACGGGATAACCTTCACGTCCCGGTTCCAAGGCATCTTCACGCAGTGCTTCTTTCAGCACCTTATTGTTGTTGTATGCGAAGTTGAAGTTAGTGGTCCACATAAAATTCTTGGTGTGGACATTGCGTGTGCTGAGAGCGACCTCGACACCTTGATTTCGCATACTGGCCCAGTTGACGGTCAGCATTTCGAAACCTGTTTCCAGAGGTAACATCTGGGTTCCGATCAAATCTACACCTTTTCTGTAGTAGTAGTCCACACTCAGGTTGATAGCCTGATTCAATACAGCAAAATCAAATCCTGCATTTACGGAATGTGTTTTCTCCCAGCGCAGTTTTTTGTTTGGTGCACCGGAAACGTCAATCATATCTTCTGAACCTCCCGGCAGGATATTCTCAATTCTGTAATTTCCCAAAAGGAAAGGAGAGGTGTTCTTGTCAATGTTTCCCTGCAAACCGTATGATGCACGGACTACCAGATTATCTATCCATTTGGCACTTGCCATAAAAGGTTCTTGGGAAATGCGCCACAAACCACTGACTGAATATAATGGCAGATAGCGGTACTTCTTGTCTACACCGAAAAGGTCGGAACCGTCGAAACGGATACTTCCGCCCAATGTATAGCGGTTCAATAAAGAATAAGACAGGGTTGAGAAAGCGGACACATAGGCGTTCTCCACATGGCCCTTCTCATGTAACTTGAATGCCTGGCTCTCTTCCGGGAATATAATAGGCTTTGTTGTCAGCGTTTTACGGTCAAATCCATAACCGGCACTGTATAGCTTTTCTTCCCATGTCTTCCGGATTTCCGTTCCTACCATTGCTTCGAACTCATGGATGTCGTTGTAGGTATCTCGATATTCTCCCATCGCTTTCCAGGTGAGTTGGGACAATGAATTTTCGTTGGCCTTATGGAATCCTCCGGCGGGTAGGTAAGTTACACCATTGCTGCGGTGATTCTTTTTTTCCTTACGCATAGCAAAAGATTCTTCGTCGGCAATCTTCTCGATGGATGTTTTATCAAGTTGTAAACCGAGCTGGGTGGTAAACTTGAATCGGTCGTCAAAACGCAACTCTGCATCAAAGATAGATGAGAGACCATTGATAGTGGTTTCGTTGGTGGTGTTTTTTAGTTCTTCAAAAGGGTTGAATCCAAAGTCCATATCCACATCATTCTCCACGTCAATGTCGTAGTTGTAATTACCGTTTTCGTTGTATGGCGTGAAGTAAGGGTTAGCCAGACGAGAATAGAATATCGGATTGGTTAAACCATCCGAATCCGGCAGATAACTTGAATTCTTACGGCGGTTGGCAAACATAGAGGCACCTACTTTCAGAATGCTGTTCACTTTATAACTGGTCTTCATCACTAAGTTCAGACGTTCGGCAGATACATTCGGAACGTTACCATTCTCTTTCATATATCCGAAAGAAGTATAGTAAGTTGCCTTTTCACTACCACCGGAAAGAGACAGGTTATACTCTTGTGTGAATGCGTCGCGGAAGAGAATATCACTCCAGTCTGTGTTTGTTGCCTTCAGTTTATTTATTGCGCTTTGAGCATTGGATGACAAGGCGTTCCAACCTCCGTCTTTGAAATTGTTGAGTTCTCCCAACCCGGAGATAATGCGGTATACCTCGCCTTTGGTTTCCCTGTATGGATAACCGGATGCCAGTAAGTCAAGCTCCAGACCTACTTTCTCTTCTGAGTTCAACAGGTTCAAACGGTCTATATTCAACTTCGGAGAATAGGTCAGTTTAGTGGAGAAGTTAATAACCGGTTTGCCCACTTTACCTTTCTTGGTAGTAATCACGATTACACCATTGGCAGCACGGGCACCGTAAATGGCAGTCGCAGCAGCGTCTTTCAGAACGGTGATATTATCGATGTCGGCAGGATTCAGACCGGCAATAGCGGTTTGACCTATGTTATCGATGTCTTTCAGTACTTCCATATTGGGGATGTTCGTTCCTTCCAATGGAATACCGTCCAGCACCCACAAAGGGTCTTGCGTACCATTCAGAGAGGATGTACCGCGAATACGGATTTTGGCAGGAGCACCCGGAGTACCGGAAATGTTGCTTACGGAAAGTCCGGCAATCTGTCCGGCCAATGCTTGGTCTATACTCTTGGTTGCACCCATCATCTGATCCGAGATATCGATCTTCGATACGGCAGCCGTCAACTTACGGCGTTCCACAGTCTGATATCCCGTCACAACTACCGCATCGAGCATGTGGGCGGAAGGTTGGAGAGTGATATCATATTTATTCTTGCCCGGTATGAGCTTTACTTCCAGTACATCATAGCCGACATAACTACAATAAAAACGAGTAACTCCCTCCGGAATGGAGATGGAGAATTGACCGTCAATATTAGTAATGACACCAATGGTGGACTGATTATTCCCAACTTTCTTCAAATCATCGGCTGTCACATAGACAGAAGCGCCGATGAGAGGCAAATTATCCTCAGAAGAGATGACTACACCCTCTACCTGCCGGTTTGCGGCAAGGGCGTACGTGAACGTTCCTATTAGTAATAGGAATGCGACAGATAAGCGTCTTTTCATCCGTTAAAATAATAAAATTAATACTTAAATTGAAAACTGGTTTTTAGCTAAAAGTTATAAGCTACGAGCTACAAGTTGCTGCGCTATTATGCCGAAAGGTACTTGTAGCCTGTAGCTTGTAGCTCGTAACTAGATTTAGCGCATAGCGCTAAATCTAAATTCCTAACGCCGTGTTGATACGGAGAATCATGTCTTTATAATGATATTTGGTTGCCACATCTGATGTTCCCAGGCGACTTTGAAGCAGATCCTTGATTCGCAACAGTTCACCTCGCTTCACGGAAATGGCATCTGAGATGCGGTTCAGTTGAGAGCCGTAGAAGTTCAATTCGCGACGGGCACCCATCCGGTCTGCATCCAACGAGCGATGAGCATGTTCATCACAACTGCAAAGCGGTAACTGGTTATCCAGCAGGAAATGATTGTCCATAAGCTTCTTGTTGATTTTTACCCCTTCGCTTTCGGCAGCAGCCGTAATCAAGGCATCCAGGAAATTTTTCTGCAAGGTGCGTGTCATGACGTCAGGCAATGCTCCCCGTTCCGTTGTGGCAAAAATGCTGCGATGTAAACCATCCATCAGTTCTACGGCAGTAAAAGCCTTTTTACCATTTACCGCTTCGTTTTCAAGCATACGTACCAAGCGGTTGTTGGATAAAAGATCCCACAGAATATAGGACTGGGCATTCTTCAATATCTGCGTCGGTGCATTTTCTACAATACCCAGCGGAGTGTTACGAAGCAGATAGGTATATTCACCTACTTCTGTGTCGAATAACCACTTCGGATAAGTCAGCACTTCATCCAGCAAGAACTTCAGGGCAGCTTGTTGCTTTTCTTTTTCTACAAAAGTATAAGTCTTCTGTCCGTCACCCACAATTGTATTTTCTATATAGATACCACCGATGTTGGCGAGTACATGATACAGATAGTTATTCCATTGATTGATTACGGCATAGTATAAGCGGGAAGCTTCTTCATAAGTCTGTCCTTTTTCTCCGGTCGTCGTCCATTTTATAATTTCGGGAACGATCCGCTTTAGGTTTGCAATACCATATTGGGAAGAACGTACAGCATCATCACCCAGATCTTCGTTCTGTGCACGGGGATCTACGGCATCACGCACATCCTGCGCTTCGCTGTATTTATACAGACGGTCGGTATGGCGGCTCAGGAAATCATAAAGTAAATCCTTTTCTTCTTCCGGATTTTCTTTTCCATACCAACGGTAACCGTATTCGATGGCAAAGATATCGTAAGGACCGATATGCGGTGAAAGAGCGGTTATTCCGTCACCGGGTTGTGCCACGTAGTTGAAACGGGCATAATCCATGATGGAAGAAGAGGTCGAATTCATCCGGTCGGTGAATGACTTGGAGCGTAAGGAATCGGTGGGGAATGCCCATGATCCCATCATATTGTGGCGTAACCCTAAAGAGTGACCTACTTCGTGGCAGGCTACAAAACGCATGGCGTCTCCCATCAGTTCATCGGATAACTTGATGCCGCGGGCTTCCGGGCGTACAGTACCTGTTTGTACGGTGATCCATTCCTGAAGCATATTCAGTACATTGTGCCACCACATGATATCCGCTTCCAGGATTTCCCCTGATCGGGGGTCCAGAATAGACGGTCCCATAGCGTTTGCTTTGGTGGAGGCTGCATAGGTCAGTACGGAGTAATTCACATCATCCATATCTACCGTCATGCTGTCGGTGATCTCTTTAGCGATAATGGCATTCTTGAATCCGGCACGTTCAAATGCCACTTGCCAGTCTTCAATACCTTGTTTGATATACTTACGCCAACGATACGGAGTAGAGTTTTCTATATAAAATACAATCGGTTTAGCCGGTTCCACCAATTCGCCACGCAGATAACGTTCGCAGTCTTCCGGTTTAGGCTCCAGACGCCAGCGGGTAATGAACTGTTGCTTGCTGACCCGTTGTTGTCCGTCGCTATAGCTGAGCAAAGGATTGGTAAAGTACCCAACACGAGCATTATCCAGTCTACCGGTCATAGGTGTTTCCGGCAGTAGCATCAGTGAAGAACTAACTTCAACGGTTACGTAGACGGAAGTTGTTCCTTCGGTCACTTTCGTTGTCAGCTCGGACGTGGCCACTACATTATTCTCGAATGCTTTGATGGAAAGGATACGTGAAAGGTTTTTGATGGAAGACGTTCCCAGATTAATATTGGTAAATACGTTGTTGATACTCGTCTCTGTTCCATCATAAATATCATTCACCTTGATAAGCATCGTCGTAGAGTCATTATTGAATGCCTCAATCTTGAAGCCGGCTATCAATGGCGAGATGTAGTTGTCACGTACTGACTGGCTGATTGCGTCTCCGGCAGGAGCGAGGGGGAGAGGGCGGCTTTGGCGGATAAGCAACTTATTCGTCGCCTTATCCTGTTCGAAGCGTACCATTTGGTTTTCATAATTCGTACCACGGTTCACTCCGGCCTCGTTCAGTTCGGAAGGAACGCGTTGGAGCTTGTTCACTACCAACATATCCCTGCCCAATAACTTCACCGGTACCTCAAAATAATAGTCGTTCTTTTTCTGGTACACATTGAACATACCACGGTGAATGATGCTACCGTCTCCGGTCAGTTTCTCGTACTCGTTTTTGGATTTAACACTGTCGTTTGGTTCACTCTTCTTTTTCTTTCGGAACCATCCCATAGAATCGGGTGTAGAATCTACAGCATACGCCATCACAGGTTCACACATCAAGGCGCCTGTAGCCACTGTAGTTAGCAGAATTGTTTTTAGTCTCATCAGTTATATCAATTATCATCAGGTTACCTATTCTACTCATAGAATTAAGTATCGGCAAAGATAGTAAAACTATCTATGTTACCAGATGAATAGGGTTAGTTTTGACGTTTTTTCTTTTATAACGCAAAGAATCTTTCAATTATAAAAAAAACAGTATCAGTTAAAGCGGAAAGAAACGAATCAAATGATAATCTGTACTATCTAAATTCTCCTCCTCCCGGGAGGAGGAGTACCCCAACGGGGGGAGGTGGTAGGTGAGAAAAGAATTCCTAATTGATATGATTTATAGGTATTTCTTGCTTTACCTGCCACCCCGCCCTTTGGGCACCCCTCCTCCATCGGAGGAGGGGAATTGAGATACTCCGACTATCACACTGATAAATTCCCATCTAACTCATATCCCTTCCGATATGAATCTATTTTTCAGTTTAAAGTCAGCTTAGTCAAACAAACTCTTGAACTTCTTGAAAATCTTTTCCTTAATCGAAGTATTGGGTTTGAAGTTATCCGAGCTTTCCATTTCTTCAAGTGCTTTTTTCTCGTCTTTGTTAAGTGCTTCCGGTACATATACGCTGACATTTACCAATAAATCTCCCGTACCGTATCCGTTTACACTTGGCAGACCTTTTCCGCGTAGGCGGAGCACTTTGCCCGGCTGTGTACCCGATTCGATCTTTACTTTCACCTTTCCGTCAATGGTTGGTATTTCTACCGCACCACCTAAAGCGGCTGTCGGGAAGCTGAGGAGCAGGTTGTAAATCAAGTCATTTTCGTCGCGAATCAGTTCTTTGTCTTGTTCCTCTTCTACAAGAATCAGCAAGTCGCCTGGAACGCCGTTGTGCTTTCCGGCATTTCCTTTGCCGCTCATAGAAAGCTGCATGCCTTCCATTACGCCTTTAGGAATATTTACGCTTACCACTTCTTCGCCGTAAACGATACCTTCTCCGGCACATACCTTACACTTATTCTTGATGATTTTACCTTCACCGCCACAAGTCGGACAGGTGGCACGTGTCTGCATCGTGCCAAGAATTGTCTGTTGGTTACGGATTACCGTACCGCTACCTTTACAGGTTGAGCAGGTTTCCGAACCACCGTTACCCTCAGCCCCTGAACCGTGACAGTGATCACATGCAACGTACTTTTTCAGTTTGAATTTCTTTTCTACTCCGGTAGAAATCTCTTTCAGATTCAGTTTTACTTTTACACGCAAATCCGAACCACGGAAACGCGGGCGTTGTGAACTTCCGCCTCCGAATCCGCCTCCGAAACCACTGAATCCGCCTCCGAAGCCACCGCCACGTCCACCGAAAATATCTCCGAACATAGAGAAGATATCATCCATAGACATGCCCTCGCTGAAACCGCCGAACGGTCCACCGTTTCCGGCAGCACCACTCATTCCGGCATGACCGAACTGGTCATAACGGGCACGCTTGTCCGCATTGCTTAGTACATCGTAGGCTTCTGCCGCTTCTTTGAATTTTTCTTCCGCCACTTTGTCACCCGGGTTCTTGTCAGGATGATATTGAATGGCTTTTTTGCGGTAGGCTTTCTTAATTTCTTCTACCGATGCTGTCTTTTCGACTTCCAGTACTTCGTAGTAATCTCTTTTTTCCATATATATTATGTTATTCTCCTACCACCACTTTGGCATGGCGGATTACTTTGTCGTTTAGCGTGTAGCCGGTCTGTACGCAATCCAGGATTTTCCCTTTCAGGGATTTGTCCGGTGCAGGGATAACGGCGATTGCTTCGTGAAAATCGGTGTCAAGAGGTTTGTCTTTGGTCTCAATCACCTTCACACCGTCCTGTCCCAATACAGACATGAACTTATTATAAATCAATTCCACTCCTTCTTTCACGGCTGCTACGTCTGTGGCAGTTTCCATGTTTTTCAGAGCGCGTTCGAAGTCGTCTACAATAGGAAGAATGCTGCTGATGGTTTTTTCGGCACCGTTCAGAATCAGCTCGGCCTTTTCCTTCATGGTACGTTTGCGGTAGTTGTCAAACTCGGCGGAGAGGCGCAGATATTTATCTTTCTGCTCTTCTATCACTTTGTTTGCTTCTTCCAGTTCCTGGGCAAGCTTTTCCTCTTCTGCCGGAGCTGCACTGTCCTGTGCGTCCTCCTCTTGAATTTCTTCATTTTCCGTGGCTTCATCCTGCGTAGCTTCGGACATTAACTCTTCTTCGTTGATGTTTTCTTTTTCTTTCGGGTCCATATTTCTATTCTTATTATACTTGTAAAAAGGATTTGTTTTCATTGCTGTCAAGGGTTTAAGTTAGTATATCGCTCTACTAACAAAAACTTTGCCAAATAGGCAGCATTTGTCTAAAACGCCGCAAAGGTAATACTTTTATGTCAGATTGACAGCGCATTTCTACGAGTATTCATGGAAAAATGCCTATCTTTGCACCCTGTGGTGAATAAAAAAGCGACTCATTCGTATAAATTGTAAATCGATAAATAGTAAATAAATCAATGATTACAGTCTCTAATGTTTCCGTACAGTTTGGAAAAAGGGTGTTATTTAATGATGTAAACTTGAAGTTTACAAGTGGAAACTGCTATGGTATTATCGGTGCCAACGGTGCCGGAAAATCTACTTTCCTGCGTGCTATATCCGGTGATTTGGATCCTACGACCGGTTCTATTATGTTAGGTCCGGGCGAACGCCTCTCGGTATTAAGCCAGGACCACTTTAAGTGGGATGCACTTACGGTAATGGATACCGTGATGATGGGGCATACTGTTTTGTGGGATATCATGAAGCAGCGCGAAGTGCTTTATGCCAAAGAAGATTTCACGGATGAGGACGGTTTGAAGGTTTCCGAATTGGAAGAAAGATTTGCGGAACTGGACGGCTGGAATGCAGAAAGCGATGCGGCGGCTTTGTTGAGCGGTCTGGGCATTAAAGAAGATAAGCATTATGTGCTGATGGGTGACCTCAGCGGTAAGGAGAAGGTACGTGTGATGCTGGCACAGGCTTTGTTTGGTAATCCGGATAACTTATTGCTGGATGAGCCTACCAATGACCTGGATATGGAAACCGTGATGTGGCTGGAAGATTATCTGGCTAATTTTGAACATACGGTGTTGGTTGTGAGTCACGACCGTCACTTCCTCGACTCTGTCTGCACGCACACAGTAGACATCGACTATGGTAAGATTAACCTGTTTGCCGGTAACTATAGTTTCTGGTATGAATCAAGCCAGTTAGCCCTCCGCCAGCAACAGAACCAGAAGGCTAAGGCAGAAGAGAAGAAGAAAGAGTTGGAAGAATTTATTCGCCGTTTCAGTGCCAATGTGGCGAAGAGCAAGCAGACTACCAGCCGTAAGAAGATGTTGGAGAAACTGAATGTGGAAGAAATCAAGCCTTCTTCGCGTAAGTATCCGGGCATTATCTTTACTCCCGAGCGCGAACCGGGTAACCAGATTCTGGAAGTTTCCGGACTGACCAAGACTTTGGAAGACGGTACTGTGCTTTTCCGCGATGTAAACTTCAATATAGAGAAAGGGGATAAGGTGGTGTTCCTTTCCCGCGATCCCCGTGCCATGACTTCATTGTTCGAGATTATAAATGAAGAAATGAAGCCGGATGCAGGAACTTTCAGTTGGGGTGTCACTATTACTACGGCATATTTGCCGCTGGATAATACCCGGTATTTCAATACGGATCTGAATCTGGTGGACTGGTTGAGCCAGTTTGGTGAAGGAAATGAAGTTTATATGAAGAGCTTCCTGGGCCGTATGCTGTTTTCCGGTGAAGAGGTTTTGAAGAAAGCAAGTGTGCTGTCGGGAGGTGAAAAGATGCGTTGTATGATTGCCCGTATGCAGTTGCGCAATGCCAACTGTCTGATTTTAGATACTCCTACCAATCATCTTGATTTGGAGTCCATCCAGGCATTCAATAATAACTTGAAGACGTATAGAGGTAATATCCTGTTCTCTTCTCATGACCACGAGTTCATACAGACCGTTGCCAACCGTATTATCGAGCTGACTCCGAACGGTATTATTGATAAGATGATGGAATATGACGAATACATCACTTCTGACCATATTAAGGAATTAAGAGCTAAGATGTACAGTTAAGCTACGAGTGACGAGCTACAAGCTACGAGTTGCTGCGCTATTATGCCGAAAGGTACTTGTAGCTTGTAGCTCGTAGCTTATCGCTTGTCACTTATAAATCAGCTTATTCCTTCTGTCTTCTCCGAACAGGCTATCCCCCAAAGTCGTAATCTTGTTTCCTGTAGCTACTACATAACGCAGGTTGTCACATCCCATAAATGCACCATATTCGATGGCAGTCACTCCGGCTGGCAATTCAAGCGTACCGCACAAGCGACCGCATCCACTGAATGCACGTTGTCCGATACTTTTCAAACCTTTGGGAAGCTGGATGCGCAACAGATATTTTTTCTGGGTAAAAGTATATTCGGGAATAACCGTAGTGTTACTTTTGCTCAGATCAACAGCCACAAGATTGGGCATATAATCACGTATTACGGTGAAGTCAGCTTCGTCCAGTTTTCCTTCTACGGTCAGGAAATTCACATCTTTCGGTTGCAAGCCCGCAGCCACTAATTCACTGGCAAGACTTCCCATTAAGCCTACTTGTACGAAAGCCTCTACAGGTTCTCCCTCTATCACGGCAAAGGTTTCCCAATGCTTCTTGCCACGGTAGGAGTCGCTGCTACCCAACGGAACGAAAATGGCCGTTATGCTATCTGCCAAAGCGGCCGGTAATAGGTTGGGAGCAGTCTTCTTTCTCAACTGGCATATTTTCAGATTTTCGCAACCCTTGAAGGCCGCGTCTTCTATGTTCTTGATTTTCTCTGAAAGAATAATTTTCTGGAGAGTTGCTTTTCCGGTGAAAGTACTGTCGCTGGTCTGCTGGCAGAATGCATAAGCCGGTACACAGTTGGGCGGATAAATATAGAAACGGTCGGGGTAAGTGCCGCTTTTACCTGCGTATGTACTGATGGATGCGTTGGAGATATCCAGCACTTTCAGATTCTTGAATTCATCGCGCAGATGTTTGAAGTCAATGGCATTTAGTTTTCCGGTCAATGTAAGATGGGTGACGCTGTTGGCTTCATCCTCAGTGAGCATGGATACCAGAGTGCCGGGCTTGGCTACAAAAAAAGTTTTATTATTGGCTGGTGTACCTGCATTTTGTGCAACTGCTGCGTAAGTACATGCAGCCAGCATTATAGTGGCTAATGTTCGTTTTAGTTTCATGACAGTAATAGATATGTTTAGACAAATATACGCTTTTTGTAGGAATTTGCTTTCTATTTTTAATTTTATAGGTATTTTTGCCGGGGTATTAACATATAGCCTACATAATTCATACGCAGAAGTTAGAGGAATTAAGCAGGATAGAAACTAAGGATATGGAATCAATGAACGAGAATATAAATATTACCCCGCAAGAGTCGAAACTTGGCATTTATCTGGTTGTTGCAGCAAAAATTATCGTTTATATACTTTTGATGCTGGGATTTGCCGGAGTATTGGGAGCTGTTTGTATCAAAGCGGTCTCTTTTTTTAAGATAGATGGAATTTTGAAAGAAGTTGTCATGCAAAGTAGTTTTCTGGCGGGAACTTTCCTGGCGGCCTGGGTTCTGCTGAAGAATTGGGACCACCTTCCGATTACAGACTTGGGCTTATCCCTGAAAGGGCGGGCTAAAGACATCTTCTGGGGTACATTCGTTGCCTTGGCTATCTATGCTGTCGGATTTGGAATATTATATGGGCTGGGAGAGGTTGAAATTGCTGCCGTACACTTTAGCGCATACGATTTTCTGCTGTCTTGGATATTAATGTTGCTGGTTGCTCTTGCAGAAGAGATTGCCTTTCGCGGTTTTGTCCTGGGGCATTTGCTGACCGCAGGTGTCAATCGTTTTGTGGCATTGTTTCTTTCGTCTGCATTGTTTTCCCTGATGCATATTTTTAATCCCAACTTTTCTCTGATCGCTTTTCTGAATATATTGTTGGCAGGGATTTTAATAGGTTCTACCTACATATATACGCGTAATTTATGGTTTCCTATCGCTTTTCATCTTTTCTGGAATTGGCTGCAAGGTCCGATTCTTGGTTTCGAAGTAAGCGGAGGACGATTAGGCGGTACTTTATTGTCTTTAGAATTACCGGAAGAGAATATCATCAACGGCGGTGCATTCGGTTTCGAAGGTTCTGTCCTGTGCACCGCGTTGATGATTATTGCTATTGCGATTATTCTGAAATCAGCTTCAAGGCAATCCGCTTGCGGTCCATATCCACACTCAGCACCCTGACCCGGACATGCTGGTGAATAGAGACAATCTCATTCGGGTCTGAAACGAAACGGTCGGCCAGCTGCGAAAGATGGATCAGACCATTCTCTTTGATACCTATGTCGACGAATGCGCCAAAGTTGGTGATATTGCCTACGATACCGGGGAGTTCCATACCTTCGCGCAGGTCGTTGATGGTGCGTACATTCTTGTCGAACTCGAAAATCTTTATCGGACCTCTCGGGTCGCGTCCGGGTTTTTCCAATTCTTGCAGAATATCTTTTAATGTCGGCATACCCACGGTAGGAGTGAGGTATTTCTCCGGTTTTATTTTCAGGCGGAGCTCCTTGCTGGCGATAAGTTCTGCTACGCTGCATCCCAGGTCTTTTGCCATCTGCTCTACGATGCAATAACTCTCAGGGTGTACGGCCGTATTATCCAAGGGGTTTTCAGCCTGTGGAATACGAAGGAAACCGGCGCATTGTTCAAATGCTTTGGCTCCCATACGCGGTACTTTCATCAGTTGCTTGCGGGAGGTAAATGCACCGTTTTCCGCACGATAGTTCACGATGTTTTGTGCCAGCTGAGGGCCTAAACCGGAAATATACGTCAGCAGGTGGCTACTTGCCGTATTCAGATTTACACCAACCAGATTTACGCAGCTTTCTACGGTCAGATCCAGTGATTTTTTTAATTTCGTCTGATCCACATCATGCTGGTATTGTCCCACGCCAATGGACTTCGGATCTATTTTCACTAATTCCGCCAATGGGTCCATCAGGCGGCGGGCAATAGATACGGCTCCACGTACCGTGACATCGTATTCAGGGAACTCATCCCGGGCAATTTTGGATGCGGAATAGATAGAGGCGCCCTGTTCGCTCACCACAAATACCTGAATATCCTGTCTGAAAGTTTGATGTTTCAGAAAATCCTCGGTTTCACGACTTGCGGTTCCGTTGCCTACGGCGATGGCTTCTATCTGATAAGCTTCCACCATTTTTTGTATTTTGGATACAGCCTCTGCGGTTTTGTGCACCGGAGCATGCGGATAGATGTTCTCATTGTGGAGCAGATTGCCTTGTGCGTCCAGGCATATTACCTTACAGCCTGTACGGAAGCCCGGATCAATGCCCATTACCCGTTTTTGTCCCAGCGGGGAAGCGAGCAATAGCTGGCGCAGGTTCTGGACGAACACCCGGATGGCTTCTTCATCGGCCTGCTCCTTGCTTTGTGCGGCAAACTCAGTTTCGATGGACGATTTCAACAGGCGTTTGTAGGCATCCTGTACGGCCTCCGCCACTTGTTCTCCGCAAGCGTTGTTGCTACGGACAAAGCGGCGTTCCAGACGCTCTACACATTCCTCGTCATCAGGACTTATGCTGACTTTCAGCAGACCTTCGGCTTCGGCACGACGGATGGCGAGCAACTGGTGCGAGGTACATTTCTTCAGTGGTTTACTGAATTCGAAATAATCCCGGTATTTATCTGCTTCGGTTTCTTTTCCTTTCACTACTTTGGCGGTGATGACGGCTTGCCGGGAGAAGGCAAAACGCACGGTGTTGCGTGCCTGTTCGTCTTCACTGACCTGTTCGGCAATGATGTCCCGTGCCCCTTTTAGTGCGTCTTCGGCATCTTTCACTTCTCCTTTGACGTATGCTTCCGCACGTTTCTCGGGGTTGGGTTCCCGTTGCAGCATCAGCAATGTCGCCAGTGGTTCCAGTCCTTTCTGGCGGGCTACTTCCGCACGTGTGCGGCGTTTGGGTTTATAAGGTAGGTAGATGTCTTCAAGAACGGTGCTGTCCCATGTTTCATCAATACGTTTTTGCAGTTCGGGAGTCATTTTTCCCTGCTCGTTGATGGTGTTGATGATGGTCTCTTTCCGTTTGGCTGTTTCGTTCAGCTTCTCATAGTGTGTTTTGATGGCTTCAATTTGCACTTCATCCAGTCCGCCGGTAGCTTCTTTGCGGTAGCGACTGATGAAGGGAATGGTAGCTCCGTCTTCCAATAAATCGAGTGTATGGCCGATTTGCTTCTCGGAAATGCCGAGGGCGGCGGAAATCATGCGATGGAATAACTGTATCATGTTGAGTTGTTTTTGAATAATGAGGGTCAAAGATACGAAAAAAGAATAAAAGATATCTCTGTAGCCGAAAAACATATTATTTGTCTCC